>JACCQO010000013.1 GCA_015709205.1 Desulfovibrionaceae bacterium | reverse complement strand
GCGGGCGGCGGGCGCGGGCCGCGCCCGGCGACCGACGGAGCACCCGCGCGCGAACGCGCGGCCGAACCCGCCCGCCGTCCGGCGGACAGCCGGACCGACAGCCGCACCGGCGGCCGGAACGGCCGTCCCCAGACGCCGGGCGGAGACCGCCCGGACAAGCCGCGCCGCCGCCGCACCCGCCGCTCAGCGCACGGGTCCGGCGCTTCCGCCCGGGCCAACTAGGCCCCGCCTCCCCGACCATCGCAACGCACGACGGCGCGCCGGACCTTCGTCCGGCGCGCCGTCTTTCGTTGCGCGGATTCCCCCGGGGTGACGGCGGCGTCGCGCGGGACGCCGCCGTCGGCCCTCGGGCATGGGCGGGAGGGAACCGGATCTAGACGGAGGACTCCCGGCCCTTGGGCGGCTCGTGGATCTCGCCCGGAATGTGGCTGTCGGGCTCCCCGGCGTGGACCTCCTCCCAGCCGGAGATCATGGCCCCGACGTGGGCGAACACGGAATGGCCCGTGCTGGTCATGTACACGTGCACGACGAGGAACTGGAGCACCAGGAAGGCCCCCAGGGTGTGCAGCAGGGCCACGGGCTCCAGGGCCCAGTCCAGCCCCCACTCGGGCCAGCGGTTGTAGGTGTAGTAGAAGAACCCCGTGGCCATCTGGAAGGGCAAAAGCGCCGTGACGATGCCCAGGTAGGTCATGCGCTGCAGGGGGTTGTGCTTGGCCCGCTCGGTCTTGGGCACCGGGTGCGGCTCGCCGCGGAAGATGCCCACCAGGTAGTAGCGGACCACGTCCAGGATCTTCTTCAGCCGCGGGGTGTACTGCTTCCACTCCCCGGTGGTCACCATCCAGAAGAGGATGAAGACGTAGAGGATGCCCCAGGTCCAGGCGCAGCCGTTGTGGATGGCGAAGGCCTCCTCGAACCCGAAGAGGTGGTAGGTGCCGTGCAGCTCGAACCCGGTGAGGAGCAGAAGGATGATCAGCGCCCCCTGGAACCAGTGCCAGAACCGCTCGAAGCGGCTGTACAGATAGATGCGGCGCAGGCCGCCGTTGCTTGCGCTCATGACCGGCCTCCATTGGCGTTCCTGCGGACGAAGAACCGCAGCAGTCCGTGTCCCAGCACCCCGGCCAGGGATCCGAAGACCAGGATCCAGCCGAAGGCGTCCAGCCCGGTGCTGGAATCGCGCCCGGGCATGTAGAACCCGGCCAGGGCGGCCATGCGGCCGCTGTGCGAATGGCATTCGGCGCAGGCCAGGGCCTTGTCCTTGGGCGCGACCATGTGCGTGGTCGGGTAGTGGTATTCCGTGTCCACAAAGCCGAACTCGCCGCTGTAGGGCAGCCCCACGTACTCCATGCCGGCCTTGAGCGCCGGGCCCCACTCGTAATTCTTCCAGTAGGCGGCGGCGTCCTTGCCGAAGAGATGCGGCACGAGCATGGTCTTGTTGACCTTGTCGTAGGGCTGGCGGCCGCGGTGCACCTTGAAGGGATAGATGCGCGAATGCTCGTCGGCGCGCGCGCCCATGGGCCGGTTCAGCCGCACCGGGGCCGACGGGTCCACGGCGTCCTCGAGCGTGGTGTAGAGGATCGTGCCGTTGAACCAGAAGTACTCGGGCGTCACGTCCTTTTCCCAGCGGAACGCGCCCTTCTTGGAGTCGTAGGAATGCCGCTCGTAGGGCCCCTCCTCCACATAGGGCTTGCCGTCCTTCTTCCTGCCCGCCTGGGACCAGTCCCAATACATCTTGGTGGGCTTGACCCGGGCGAAGGCCGGGATGTGGCAGGACTGGCAGGCGACCTTGTCCGTGTGGTCGTTGGCCTTGTGCCCGGGCTCGTGCGGCGCGGCCGTGTGGCAGGATTCGCAGGTGATGCGCTTGATGCGGTCGTCCTGGATCAGGGAGCGGCGGTCCGTGGCCGCGGGCTTCTTGTAGCAGCGGCCCGCGATGGCGTGGGCCTCGGTGGTGTGGCAGCGCACGCAGTCGAAGTTCGCGCCCTCGGCGTTCATGTGCACGTCCAGGTCGCGGCTGGGCTGCAGGAGCGAGGAGTCCAGGTCGCCGTGCTTGACCCCGTCGCCGCCGCCTCCGTAGAAATGGCACTCGCCGCAGTTCTTGCGGTCCGGCCGCCCCACGCCCTGGGCCACGCGGTTGTAGTCCGGCGGATAGAACGTGGCCTTGCCGAACTTGGTGGGCTCGCCGACCGGATAGCCCGCCATGGTCGGGAACTTCTTGTAGGTGCCGGTGGTGTCGTGGCACACGAGGCAATCCACCTTGTCCTGGCGGCTGAAATCGAACGTCTTGTCCTTGAACCCGTAGCCCGCGTGGCACGAGGTGCAGCGCGGCTCGTTGGAGGGCACGGCCACGCAGAAGTTGTTCAGCGTGGTGCCGTACTTGCCCATCTTGCCCTCGGGGTCGGCCGGACACTTCCAGGTCCAGTGGATGGTCTTGTGGATCTGCAGGGCGGCCTCGTTGTGGCAGGAAAGGCACGCCTCGGTGACTTCCTCCGGGGCCTTGAACTCCTTCTTCAGAGCCTCGAACTTGGAATGGTCGGCCGTGATCCAGCGCTTGGGCGCGGCGACCACCTTCTTGGCCTCGGCCGCGCCGTAGGTCTTGGTTTCCTCCGCCTCTTCGCCCGCGGCCGCAAGGGCCGCCGCCGGCGCCGCCGCCAGAAGCACCAGGAGCGGCAGCAGCGCCGCCAGCGCGGCCCCGAACCGCACCCGCCCCGGCGATACGTCCGTGGCGAACGTCCTCTTGTTCAGCATGTCTCCTCCTTTTTTCCGCCCGTCGCGCCCGGCCCGCCGTCCGCACCCGCCACGCCGCGCGCAACGCCTGTTAGAGATCCGGTTCCTCATGCCGCGCCGCGAGATAGCGCGCAGCGCCCGTGATTCTCGCGCCCAGGGCCGCGGCCGCGTAGGCCGCCGCGAATCCCAGGTGCGTCCAATCCACCAGCATGGTCGTGGTCGGGTCGAAGGACCAGGAGGGCAGGTTCTTGGCCACCCTGGCCAGCCCGGTGAGCACGATGCCCGCCACGAGCGCGGCGCGCAGCGCGCCCGAACCCGAAAGCCCCGGGGCCGCGCCGACGCGGCGGGCCACGTACCAGCGCGCCGCGAAGTAGCCGCACAGGGCCAGGAACACGATGGCCGCCGCATAGTGCAGGGCCAGGGTCGTATAGAAGTCCGCCAGCCAGCCCAGCCCGGGCAGGTCGGCCACGTAGTAGCGCTTGAAGATGGGCATCTGCGCCAGCCCGGTGAGCCCCAGGAACAGCGCCAGGGCCACGTAGAGCCGCGCCCGCGCGGAGGTGCCGGAGGGCCTAGTCATGGCGTTCCTCCTTGTCCGCGCCGGTCGCGGGCTTCGCCGCGTCGTCCTGGCTGTTTGCGGGCTTCGCACCGCCCGAGTCCTCGCGCAGGGACTTGAGCGCCTTGCGCACCCCGGCCACCAGCCCGGCCACCGGAGCCAGGAACACGGCCTTGGCCAAAACCTCCTCGGTGGCCAGGGCGTGCGCCACCGGAGCCAGATGCGGCTTGCCCGGCCCCTTTTCCACGGCCGCGTCGAGCAGCTCGAAGGGCACGGGCGAGACGTAGAAGGTGTTCGTGCCGCCGTTCTCCTCGGCCCCGTAGACGTAGCCGTTCATGGACGCGGCCAGCTCCAGGGCGCGGCCGAGCATCTCGTCGCGCGGGCCGATGGACTGCACCTCCATGGGGCAGGCCTCGATGCACGCGGGCAGCTCGCCCTGGGCCAGGCGGTCGTGGCAGCGGTCGCACTTGTACATCACCCCGTTGCCCGCCAGGGACGGCAGGATATCCAGGTAGAGCCCCACGCCGGTCTGGCGCTGGGGGATGTGCCACGGACAGACCGCGCGGCACTTGGCCCCGCCCAGACAGATGTCCGCGTCGATGCGCACCACGCCGTTGCCCTCCTTGCGCGCCGCACCCCAGGGGCACAGGTCCGCGCAGGGCGGATTCACGCAGTGCAGGCAGCGCCGGGGCACGTGCACCTCGCGCTCCTCGCCGTTCCAGGTCACGGTGGCGGACTGGATGTAGAGCCAGTTGTAGGGCGTGAGCCGGTCGTCCACGTCGCGCTTTTCGGACCAGTCCTCGACCTTGACGCGCGCCGGATGCATCTTCGGAAACGGCTTCTTGGGCTCGGGATACTTGTGGCCGTTGGCCTCGTGACAGGCCTCCACGCACGCGCCGCAGCCGATGCAGCGGGAGAGGTCCAGCAGGGTGGCCAGCTCCTGGCCGGGAGCCGGGGGGATGGCGGCGGGCGATCCGGCGGGTTCGGCCACCGCGGCCCTCGCGGCAGCGGATCCGGCGACAATGGGCCCGGCCGTCAGAGCCGCCACCGCGCCCGCCAGGGTCGCGCCCTTGAGAAACGCGCGCCGCGAGAGCCGCGACGGCGCGGCCTCCGGGCTTCCGGACTTCGTCGCCGGTCGGGCGCGGCGCGCCGTGTCGATGGTGTCGTAATGCTTGCTCATGGTTACTCCTCAATCCCTTGGAAAAGCAGGAACCATGCCGCAAAGACGGGATTGTCGCACAATATGCCAACACCTTGCTTTGCCAGCCATTATTTTTTTCAACAGCAGGTTCCGGGCGTTTCAGGGACGTCGAATGCGTTGCATATGTCTAGACATATGTCGAAATACACCCTATTTTTAAACATAAATTTCAACAGAATTTTCGACACGCTGCGTTCGACAGGGACGACCCACGCGGCCGCCAACGAGGGGAATGCATGGCCAAATTCAAGAATACCGACCGGCTGCACGCCATCTTCGAGACCATGAGCGAAGGGCTGCTCGTGGTCGGACGCGACGGGCGCATCCGCGAGGTCAACCCGGCGCTGGAGCGCCTCACCGGCTACACGGCCGACGAGCTGGTGGGCAAGCCGTGCTCGGTGCTCAACTGCGACGTGTGCGAGCGCTCGCGCCGCGAGGGCCGCGCGCACTGGTGCAAGCTCTTCGACGAGCGCGCCGAGCACCGCCGCCGCTGCCACGTGATCCGCAAGGACGGCTCGGCCGTGCCCGTGCTCAAGAACGCCTCCCTGCTCATGGCCGACGGCGAGCCCGTGGCCTCGGTGGAGACGCTCACGGACCTCTCCGAGCTGGTCGAGCGCGAACGCACCATCCGCGAACTCTCGCGCCGCCTGGAAAACGGGCACGGCTTCCACGGCCTGCTCGGCGACAGCCCGCCCATGCGCCGCGTCTTCCGCCTGCTGGAACGCGCCGCGGACAGCGACGCGCCCGTGCTCATCCTCGGCGAATCCGGCACCGGCAAGGAGCTCGCGGCCAAGGCCATCCACGACCTGGGCCCGCGCAGCGCCGGCCCCTTCATCCAGCTCAACTGCGCCGCGCTCAACGAATCGCTCCTGGAAAGCGAACTCTTCGGCCACGTGCGCGGCGCGTTCACCGGCGCGGTGCGCCACCGCACCGGCCGCTTCGAGGCCGCGCACCACGGCGACATCTTCCTGGACGAAATCGGCGACGTGCCCCTCGGGCTGCAGGTCAAGCTGCTGCGCGTGCTGGAGACCAAGACCCTGGAGCGCGTCGGCGACCACCGGCCCGTGCACGTGGACGTGCGCATCATCTCCGCCACCAACCAGGACCTGGCGCGCCTGGTGCGCGAAGGCCGCTTCCGCGAGGACCTGCTCTTCCGCATCAACGTCATCCCCATCCACCTGCCGCCCCTGCGCGAGCGCAGCGAGGACGTGGCCCTGCTCTGCGACCATTTCCTGGCCGCCCTGCGCGAAAAGAGCGGCAAGGACGTGGCCGGATTCACCCCCGAGGCCCTGGCCCTGCTGCGCGCCCACGACTGGCCCGGCAACGTGCGCGAACTGCGCAGCGCCCTGGAATACGCCTTCGTGCTCGTGGATTCCGGCCGCATCCATCCCGAACACCTGCCCCCGTCCATCGGCGCCTCCGCCTGCCCTCCGCTCCCGGCCTCGCCTCCGGCCCCCGCCCAACCCCCCTCCCCCATCCCTTCCCCGGCCCCCTTTGGCGGCCGCGAAACGCGCGCCGAAACCGAACGCCGCGAACTGGTTGCCGCCCTGCGGCGCGCGGGCGGCAACCAGTCCGAGGCCGCACGCCTGCTCGGCGTGCACCGCGGCACGGTCATCAACCGCATGCGCAAGTACGGCATCGACCTGCGCACCCTGGTGGTGGAGGGGGAGGGGTAGGCGAAGAGCTGGGGGGAGGCGGGTGGGGGTGACTGTCGAGAGCGCGTGGATGCCGAACGGGCGGGTGCGGGCGCGGGAGAAGCGGGAACGGAGGAGAGCGGAGCGGGCTTGCCGGGCTGCCGCCGCGTTGCGCCGGATGCGCCCTGAGGCTCGGGGACAGTGGACACGGGAAGACGCGGTTTAGAATCCACGGGAGAAAAGGCTACCGCATGGCCCGGCCTGCATCAGGGGTGAAGCTGATCACGGCATGGCGAATACGGCCGGAAACCTTGCAACAATCCGGAAGTGAAGACGCGGTCGCCGTGCGCGGGCGGGGGGAAAACCCAGGCCCGCCCGCGGCACGCGACGACCGCGAAAAGGGTGCAGCAGCGTTGCTGCCCTACTCGGTGTCCGAGGACTGGGACTCGAGTTCGGACAGTTCGGCCTGCTTGGTCGAAAGCTCCACGCGCTTGGCGTTGAGCTTGGTCTTGGCATCCTCGTCCGTGGCGGCCTTGGCCTCCAGCTCGGAGATTTCCTCCTCCAGCTCGTCGATCTCCTGCTCCAGCTCGTCGATCTGGTCCTCGGTGGTGGAGGAAGTGGTCTCCTCGCTGCCGCCCGAGCCGCCGCTGCCGGAGGCCGCCTGCGCCGCGGCGCCGGCGCCGCCCACAGTGACCTTGGTGCCCGAACCGGACGTGGTCGTGGTCGAGCTGTCCTTGCCGCTGCTCGTGGTGTCCGCGGTGGAGTCCTCGGTGGTGCCGGACGAATCGCCGCTCTGCACCAGCTGCGCGGCCAGGGCCAACGCTTCCTCGGAAAACGAGACCGAATCGCTCGAAATCGCGGACGTGCCGTCCTGGTCCTTCTCGTCCTCCTCGCCCAGCCCCTGCAGGCCCTTTTTGGCCATCTGCTCACGAATGCGCTCGAGCTGATCCGTGGTGGTCGTGGTGCCCAATCCCGCTGCGAAATTTATTTCCATATCCATGACTGCTCCTCCTGTGAGGGTTTTGTGCGACTGTTACCCCTCTCTTCGGCGCCTTGTCGCGGCGGCTTTATTAATTCGCCGGGGAATTAGGGAAAATTAACCTCTCTTGGGATTCGATGATGATTGTGCTACTGTTGCAGAACGGCATCGGCCGCACGGGAGTGCCGGGAGCCCCGCATCGTCCGTGAAAAGACGACGGTGCAGCGATGCAGCATCGTGCGGCACGATGTGCCGGGGCGTGCGGCCCGGTCATGCCCCAAGGCGGGCGGCCTCCGGGCCGGCTTTTTTCCAATGAAAAAGGGCGACCTGCTTTGAGGATTCCCCCCTCAAGCGAGGCCGCCCCGGGTGTGCGGTGGCGGTGTCGGCGGCGGACCGCTGCTGGGCAGCGCCGCCCTGTCTCCCCTCTGGTTCCGGCTTGTTGCGGCCGATGCTGCGGGGTGGTCTTGCGCGCCGACAACAAGCGTATCGACGCGCCCGGGCGAAGCATTAGCGGCACGGAGACGATTTTTCCCCAAGAGGTCAAAACAGGCGGAGAATAGCTACCAAATTCAAATGATTGAAGCATTAGAAAAATTTTTTGCCGCCAGGCAAGAAAAGAGTTGAAAAAGATCGGCGATCGTTTTAGACAGTGCTTCCCGCTACGGCGGGGACCAAAGGGCGGGTGCTTGACCACCCATCAGCTCGAATCGTATTGACACGCTTGCCCAGTCTGTTTAGAAGGTCCGTCTTCGGGCGGTTAGCTCAGCTGGGAGAGCATCGGCCTTACAAGCCGAGGGTCGCAGGTTCGAGCCCTGCACCGCCCACCATATAAGCGCGGAGCCGTAGTTAAGTTGGTTATAACGCCGGCCTGTCACGCCGGAGGCCGCGAGTTCGAGTCTCGTCGGCTCCGCCAGAAAGAACAAGGCCTTGGGAGAAATCCCAAGGCCTTTTTCTTTGGGGCAGACCCGGCCCTGTTTCTTTCAGTTGACAAAACGGGCAGTTATATGTAAATATTATCAAGAAATAGCGATCTGCCTGCTATCCTCCTTTGGTGTCGTCCGACGCCGTTCGCCCCAACGCTCTTCCTAACCCTCAAGCGCTTCAGCGCTTCCCTCCTGCCACGGACGGAATGCCCGGCGCTCTTTCGTGTTGTCCCGCCCTGCCCCCTCTTCTTTCCTCGCTCTTTTGCGAAGTCACCCGGCCCTGGCCGCTGGACCATCATGCCCTGTGGCCCGTGGGCAGCACCAGCCCCCCCCTCGCACCGCACACCACAAAGGAGAAGCCCATGCCTGCAAAACGTTTTGTTCAACACATCGGTGATGACCAGCTCATTCACGGCCTGCCCAAACGGATGTATGCCGAGGTCGCGTTGTCGGCAAAGCCGCGGACCCAAGGCACTCGGCAGGGGAACCCGGCAAGCGGGGAGGCCCCGCGACAGCGCCAAGGAATGGGATCCCTGATCGAGACCATCAAGGAGTTCTTCACGTGGGCGGAAGACCCGGGCTCCGGGCAGGCAACGGATTCAGGGGCAACGTTTTGGATGTTTCATCCCAAGCAGGGAGCCTGCAAGAAATGCCAAGCTCTCGAGGGGATATATTTCGAAAAAAAACCAGACCGCCCCCATCCGAACTGCAAGTGCGAACTCAAGGAATACAAAGGCTATATATTACATGGCCGCATCGACATTATCGTGCCGTCGGACGTTGACATTGCCGACAACATTGAAGACTTTCGAAATGCAAAAAAAGCGTGTGAGGAATATGGAGAGAAAATTGAAAAAATTATCGTATTCTTGTCATTTGGAAATGTTGCTGTTCGTAATTTGCAAAAAATTAACTGGATATTTTTAATGAAGTGCTTCTGGATATACAAAAATTTCAAATCTGCAGCAAAATATGATTATAAAAGCAGACACTATCAAGATACAAGAGGACTATATGAAGCATTCGGAAACTACAACTATGGGTTAATGATCAAAGAAATGGGAGTCAACATAACATTTGCCGAAGCGGCCGCAGGTGCATACCAGATCAAACAGGGGACATCCAATATCTCCTATTGGGATACATACTTTGATGATCCCAAGGACAACAGGAACATTCGGAAGGGTTACGACCGGGGCGGTTGGTGATGCAACAACGGACGACGGATGACGGCCCCGCCGTTTCATTGTTGGAGCGGAAGGACGCCAGGGAGACTTGATGCCCCATCTCCCTGCATATAAGGTAGCGCATCGGATCGAGGCGGGTGGGGAGGGAAGAGCCAAAAAATGAAGCGAATCAGCATACTGATTGTCTTCTTGATCGGGGCGACATGGTTCGCCCCGGCTGCGGGCTTCGCCGCCGGCCCCGGTGACATCTGGCGCGAGCCCGTTACCGGCATGGAGTTCGTCTACATTCCCGGTGGCTGTTTCATGATGGGGAGCAATGCGACCCGCTTCCTGCAACCCGTTCACGAGGTCTGCGTGGATAGCTTCTGGATGGGCAGGTACGAGGTGACGCAAAAGGAGTGGAGCGCGCTGATGTGGCGCAACCCCTCCGAAAACAGGGGAGACCTTCGGCCCGTGGACAGCGTGTCCCGAGGACGGGTGGAGGATTTCCTGGAGGCGCTCAACGCGAAGAACGACTATCGGATGCGCCTGCCCACGGAGGCGGAATGGGAGTATGCGGCCAGGGCCGGAACGACAACGCGGTTCTACTGGGGGGACGGCACCGATGCGATTTGCGAATATGCAAACATTCTTGATGCATCGAAAAAAAAGGTAATCCGCTATGCGGCAATTCCCTTCCCGTGCAAGGATGAATATTCCACGACGGCTCCCGTGGGCTCCTTCAAGCCGAATCAATTCGGCCTCTACGACATGATAGGGAATGTTGATGAGTGGTGTGAAGACGTCTACAATGAAGATGCCTATAAGCTCCATGCCGTTAAAAATCCCGTCAATTATACCCCGGGGGAATATGATGGGTGGGTTGTGCGCGGCGGAAGTTGGGTAATGACGGAGGGACGATTCAGCATTGCGAGTCGCAATGCCGCATCGGACGATATTTACGACACGACGGGCTTCCGCCTTGTGCGCGAGGCGGACGAGCCGGAGCGCAGGCGACATTGATTCCTTTTCACCGCATGCCTTCGTCGATCATGTTGCTCCTGCCGCTTCTGATCCTTTCGCTTCCCTGCGGCGCTCTCGCCGCCGGCCCCGGCGACATCTGGCGCGAGCCCGTTACCGGCATGGAGTTCGTCTACATTCCCGGCGGCTGTTTCATGATGGGGAGCGGAACGGTCCGGTTCCATGAGCATGTTCACGAGGTCTGCGTGGATGGCTTCTGGATGGGCAGGTACGAGGTGACGCAAAAGGAGTGGAGCGCGCTGATGTGGCGCAACCCCTCCGAAAACAGGGGAGACCTTCGGCCCGTGGACAGCGTGTCCCGAGGACGGGTGGAGGATTTCCTGGAGGCGCTCAACGCGAAGAACGACTATCGGATGCGCCTGCCCACGGAAGCCGAATGGGAGTATGCGGCCAGGGCCGGGACGACAACGCGGTTCTACTGGGGGGACGACATCGATTCGATTTGCGAATATGCCAACATTCTTGATGCATCGAAGAAAAAAGTGATCCGCTATGCGGTGATTCCCTTCCCGTGCAAGGATGAGTATTCCACGACGGCTCCCGTGGGATCCTTCAAGCCGAATCAATTCGGACTTTATGATATGGTCGGCAATGTTCACGAATGGTGTGAGGATGCTTTCCACGCAATGGCGTATCTACATCATGCGCGCCATAATCCCGTAAACTTCTCCTTTGACAGTGATGACGGATGGGTTGTTCGCGGCGGGAGCTGGAGGATGGCCGATAGATGGTTCAGCTTAGCGAGCCGTTATGTCGCATCGGACGATATTTACGACACGACGGGCTTCCGCCTTGTGCGCGAGGCGGACGAGCCGGAGCGCAGGCGGCATTGAGTCGCTTCCCTTGCGTGGCCAGAGAAGGCTACGCCTTGGCCTCCCAACGCGTGAGGCTAGGCCTCTCGACTACAGTTCACCCGATCTCCCGCAGCTCCCTGGCCATGGAAATCCAGTCATACACAAGGGAACCGTCCCGACAATTTCTGGTGCCGACGCAGGCCCGTTCCCCGGCAAAGCCCACATCCTCCCAACGGAGTGGAATGTTACAGGGATGGGGGGCCGCAGCGCCTTTGAACTAGATAAAAGAGCACACCCAATCCAATTGAAACCCAAAACGGAGAGGCGGCATGTTCGGGCATAAAGATTCACCAGCAATTACCAGGGCGCTGAATGGGGACAGCCGGTTGGTCGCCACCTATCAGCCCTGTCGGTTCGGCCACAACTTCACGCTTTATGTGGGGAGGTCTATCGCCTCGAGCATCATGGACATTGGTGGGGTTGAAGGAGCCGAACCTCCAATTTCACTCCACCTGACCGACGAACGGCTTGTCGATTTACGAGACATGATCGACGTGGCCCTGAAGTACAAGAAGGAAGAAGAGGCCAGGTGGGATGCGGAGGCCAAGCAAAGTTCCTAGCACCCTGTTTGTACTCCGTTTCTCGCGAAAGCGTCTGCAAATGGGGACGGCCGTCCCGTGGCGAGCCGGGCGGGAGGTCCCGTCCGGCCCGTTGCACAGGTTTATGGAAGGGTTTCGGCGTAGATTTCGATGGGGTGCTTGACGGGATTGCGATCTCCCGCCTGGGACAGCATGTCGTAGATCTGCATCATGCAGGCCGGGCAGCCCGTGGCGACCATCTCCGCGCCGCTGGCCGCGATGTTGTCGCGCTTGCGGCGGCCGATCCGCTTGGACAGGTCGTAGTGGTACAGGGTGAAGCTGCCGCCGCAGCCGCAACAGCGATCCGCCTCGTTCATCTCCACCACCTTGTAGTGCGGGTTGGCCCGGACCAGGGTCCGCAGTTGCGCGGAGACGCCCAGGGACTTCTTCAGGTGGCAGGAGTCGTGGATCGTGACGGTGTGGGCGTCGGACGCGCTCTCCACCGCCTTGACGCCGATCACGTCCACCAGGAAGGCGTTGATGTCCATGGTGCGCCCGGAGATCGAGCGGATCCTTTCCTTGAGGTCGTCCGGATAGCCGTCCATCAGCAACGGCCAGATGTTCCTGATGGTCTCCGTGCAGGTGCCGCAGGGGGTCACGAGGTAGTCGTAGTTTTCCCTGGAGAGGATGTCCGCGTTGTAGCGGACCAGGGCCTCGTAGGACTCCTTGTCGCCCGAGGCCAGGGAGGGAATGCCGCAACAGGCCTGCGCGTCGGGCAGATAGACCCCCACCCCATGGTGGGCGAAGACCTTGAGGGCCGCGTGGCCCACCTGCGTGTACATCTTATCCGCCATGCAGCCGGGAAAGAAGGCGACCTTGATTCCCGACTGCCCCGCCGCGGTGTTCACGGTTCCGACGGCGCTGTGCAGCGAGGTCTTGGCCAGGGGCGTGAAGTGGCGGTCGCCGATCATGGAGGAGAACACCGGGGCGCACGAGGTGCCCATGGCGGCGTTGGCCGGTCTGGTGACCAGCCCCTGGAATTTGCCGGCCATGCCCATGAGCGCGTTGAACAGCTTGGGCTTGGCCAGCATGCTGTGCAGGACGAAACGCTTGGCGGGCGACAGGCCCATGTAGCCGTTGATGATCATCCGGGCATTGAGGAAGATGTCCATGATCTTCACGCCGCTGGGACAACCGGCCGCGCACGAGCCGCACAACAGGCATTTGTTCAGTTTTTCCTGGACCCCTTTGGGGTCCTTGACCATTTCATGGGCCAGATTCTCCAGGAGGGCGATCTTGCCGCGGGTCACGTCCGCCTCGCGCAGGGTTTCGGCGAACACCGGGCAGACCGCCTGGCACATCCCGCACTTCATGCAGGTGGCCATCTGGTCGTCCAGTTCCATGAGCATCCGAGCGAGTTCCTTCACCTCGGCCATGACCTACCCCCTTCCCTCGATGATCTTGGTGGGGTTGAGGATGTTCTTCGGGTCGATGGCCTTCTTCATGCGCAACGAATACTCGATGGTGGCCCTGGAGGTCTCCTTTTCCATCCATTTGGACTTGGACATGCCGATGCCGTGCTCGCCGGACAGGGTGCCGTGGTAGGACAGGGCCCTGTCGAAGATCTCGTCCACGGCCAGTTCGATCCGGTGCATCTCCTCCTTGTCCCGGCGGTCGCACAGGAGGGAGGGGTGCAGGTTGCCGTCGCCGGCGTGGCCGAAGGTGGCCACGTCCACCTTGTACTTGGCCGCGATGTCGCAGATGTCCCTGACCATGGCCGGGAACTTGGAGCGGGGCACCGTGGCGTCTTCGAGCACGATGGTCGGCCTGGCGCGGGCGAGGGCCGGGAGCGCGGCGCGGCGGGCCGTCCACAGGGAGTCGCGTTGCGCCGCGTTCTGGGCCATGTCCACGGACAGGGCGCCGACCTTCTTGCAGATGTCCACCACCTTCTGGGCGTCGTCCTCCACCTGGGCGGGGTGGCCGTCCACCTCGATGAGCAGGATGGCGTCCGCATCCGTGGGCATGCCCGCCTTGCAGAAGTCCTCCACGTACTGGATGGTGGGCTTGTCCAGGAATTCCAAGGTACAGGGCAGGATCTTGGCCGCGATGATGGCGGCCACGCTGGCGGCCGCCTTGTCCATGCTGTCGTAGACGGCCATCATGGCCTTTTGCGCGGCCGGCGGCGGAACGAGCTTGAGCGTGATTTCGTTGAACACGCCCAGGGTGCCTTCGGAGGCGATCATGAGCCCCGACAGGTTGTAGCCGGTGACGCACTTGACCGTGCGCGAGCCGGTCTTGACCAGGCCGCCCTCGACGTCGAAGAAGTCCACGCCCATGACGTAGTCCTTGGTCACGCCGTACTTGAGGCCGCGCAGGCCGCCCGCGTTTTCGGCCACGTTGCCGCCCAGGGTGGACACGGCCATGCTGCCCGGGTCCGGCGGGTAGAACAGGCCGTGCTTGAGCACCTCCGCCGCGAACGTGGCGGTGACCACGCCGGGCTGCACCACGGCGTAGAGGTCCTCCTCGTTGATCTCGAGGATCTTGTTCAGGCTGTTCGTGAGGATGACGACGCCGCCGGGTTTCGGGATGGTGCCGCCGGAAAGGTTGGTGCCCGCGCCGCGCGCGGTCACGGGAAGACCGTTTTCGTTGCAGAGCCTGACGCATGCGCCCAGGGCCTCCGAGGTCACGGGCCGCAGCGCCACGGCGGGCTCCACGGGCTCCAGCACCGCCCCGTCATAGGCATACGTTTGTCGGTCCACCTCGCTGGTCATCACGTTCTCTGCGCCCACAACGGCTTCGAATTCTTTTAGAAGAGAAGCGCTCATGCTCATCGTGCTGTCTCCTGGCCAGGCCATGCCCCGCCTGTTTGATCCGTATCGGGAGCCGGGAGGGGAGCGGCTTCACGCAACGCGGTCGGCCGCTCTCCCGGCGTCTTTTTGTTCGCAGGGCCCGGGGCGGCGCGTCCGCCCCGGGCCGAATCGTTCCGTCTCCCCCTAGAACGCGTGGGGGATGAACACGAAGCACAGCAGACACGTCACAATGGCCCCCACGAGCCCGTAGAGGAGGAAGGGCCAGAAGGTCCGCCGCAGGATGTAGCCCTCCTTGCCGGAGAGGCCGACCACGGCGCACGCGGCCACGATGTTGTGGATGCAGATCATGTTGCCGGCCGCGCCGCCCAGGGCCTGCGCGGCGACCAGCACCTGGCGGGGCAGGCCGAGGTTGGCCGCCACACCCCACTGGAATTCACCGAACAGCAGGTTGGACACCGTGTTCGAACCGGTGATGAAGGCGCCGAGGCCGCCCACATAGGCACAGAAGAACGGGTAGGCGTTGCCCACGACCGCCGCCACGGTCTTGGCCATGGCCAGCGGCATGGAAGGATACGCGTGCGGGTTCAAGGCCACATCGGCGATGCCGGAACCCCGGAAGATGGAGACCAGCGCCACGGAGAAGCACAGGGCGATGGTGGGGTTCTTCATGGTGACGAAGGCCTTTGTCCACGCCTGCGACACGGCGCTGCTCTTCATATGGTGCAGCCAGATGGTGAGGATGGCCACCAGCATGAAGGGAATGGTGCCGGGCAGGTAGAGGTACTGGATGGAGCCGTTCACCGAGCTGAAGCCCATGATGTGGTTGAAGGGGATCGAGAAGCTCGCCAGGAAGCCCTTGAAGGGCAGCATGGGCAGGCGGGAGAGGATCAGGATGAGGCCGATGAGCACGTAGGGCAGCCACGCCATGGCCTGGCTCATGTGCGCCTTCAGTTCCTTGGTCTCATGCTTGATGGTGCCGGTCCATTCCGGATCCCACTTGTTGCTGTCGCCGAAGGTCCAGATTTCCTTGGGCACGCAAAAGTGCCGCTTGGCGCCGTAGATGACCACGGCCAGGCCGATGAGGGAACCGATGATCGAGGGGAATTCGGGACCCAGGAACCAGCCGAGCAGGAAGTAGGGGATGCCGAAGGCGCAGGCGGCGAACATGCAGAACTTCCAGGCCTTGAATCCGTTGGACCACTTGCGTTCCGGTCCGAAGAACCGGGTGATGAACCCGAGCATGAACACCGGCAGGATGAAGACCATGAAGATGTGCATCAGGATGGACCACTTGCCGATGAGGTAGTTGAACTGGTCGAAGCTGAAGAAGTCCAGTCCGGCGGGGGCGGCGGCGATGGTCTGCTCGACCAGGCCGCGCATCATCTTGAGGCCCATGAGGACAGGCGTGCCCACGGCGCCGTAGGTCACCGGGAAGGAATTGAACACCAGGCAGATGACTGCCGCGGCCATGGGCGGGAAGCCCAGGGAGAGCAGCAAGGGCGCGGCCAGGGCGGCAGGAGTGCCGAAGCCCGCCGAACCTTCGATGAAGGCGGCGAACAGGTAACCGATGATGATCGCCTGCACGCGCATGTCGCGGCTAATGTTTTGCATGCCGTATTGAATGGTTTCCATGCCCCCCGAATACTGGAGTGTGTAGAGGATGAGGAGGGCGCCGAAGACGATGATCAGGATGCCGACGGCCGTGACGACTCCCTGGACGGAAAGCGCGACCACATAGCTGGTGGGCAGACCCCATGCGAACATGGCGCCCAAGGCGCAGACCAGCCAGGAAAGCGGCATGGCACGGGTCGCCGGCCACCGAAGACCGGCCATCAGTACCAACGCCAAGAGAATGGGAAGGGCGGCCACAAGTGCCAAAGCTTCTAACGACATGGCGGGCTCCTTTTGCGTTGATGTCCCGTTGAAGTGCATCAACTGAAAGCGGATTGCGTGCCGTTTTCCTTATTTCTCGTGTTGCGAACTCGTTGTTATATATACACCACCGGTGCGGTATGTTGGATGCCCGTCGCTGCCTTTGGGGAGACGCGGGCCGGTTGCGCGGGGAGTCCCGGCGGACCGGACGAGGGGATGCCGTGGCAGGAAGCTGCCGAGCGCATGGTCACGTCCCTGCGAAGGCGTCGCGTGAAGCAGGGGGGAACGATGTGTCCGTTCCCTGAGGGGGTGAGGATGCGCGTGGCGTCCGTTTCGGGGCGACGGTCCGCGTAGCGGATCATTCGGCCCGGGACCACGCGTCGAGCGGGAGGCCGGCTCCGCCCGGTCCAGGACCGGGCGGGAGCAGGCGCCGGAGGCAGGTTCGGTCGGGAACCGCAGGAAGGGCAGTCGGCGTAGCGCTCGGGGCACGCAGGGCCGAGCACCTCCGCAGCGGCCCGCGACGTCGTTTCCGGCGCCACGGGGCGGCTGCGGGGCGGCATGCGGGACGTCCCGCATGCCGCTGCGCCGTGTCACTCGGTGTGAACCGTAAACCATTGCGGACTCTGCTCGGATCAGTTGCCGGCCCTGCCGTCGTCACAGGGCTCGCCGGAGGCGCCGGTCCTGGCCTGCTCCGCCGTTTCGGTGGTTTCGCAGACCCCCGCGGGCTCCTCCTCCGCGGCGTAGGCCGCGGACGTGGTCATTTCCTTCAGGATGCGCCACCGCTGCATGCAGGCCTGTTCCAACAGGTCCTGCAACCTGGCGTGTTCCTCCGGGTACGCCTTCTGCAGCATGGCGTAGCGGTTCTCGCCGGCCAGGAACTCCTTGAGGGAGCCGTCCGGGGCCTTGGAGTCCAGGGTGAAGGGGTTCTTGCCCTCCGCAGCCAGCGCGGGGTTGAAGCGGTACAGCGGCCAATAGCCGGAGGCCACGGCCAGCTTCTCCTCCTGCTGCGAGCGGCCCATGCCCTTGCGGATGCCCTGGTTGATGCAGGGGGCGTAGGCGAGGATCAGGGACGGGCCGGGGTAGGCCTCGGCCTCGGTGAAGGCCTTGAGCATCTGCTGCTTGTTGGCGCCCATGGCCACGGAGGCCACGTAGACGTAGCCGTAGGTCATGGCCAGACGCCCCAGGTCCTTCTTGGCGGTCTTTTTGCCGCTGGCCGCGAACTTGGCCACGGAGCCGAAGGGGGTCGCCTTGGAGGACTGGCCGCCGGTGTTGGAGTAGACCTCGGTGTCCATGACCAGGAGGTTGATGTCCTCGCCCGAGGCGATGACGTGGTCCACGCCGCCGTAGCCGATGTCGTAGGCCCAGCCGTCGCCGCCGAAGACCCACATGGACTTCTTGGTCAGCAGGTCGCCCATGCCCTCGATGGCCTTGAGGCCGGGATCGGTCGCTCCCTTGACCAGGGCCTTGATCCTGTCGCCGTGGGCCCTGGAGGCGTCGGGGTCGTTCCTGCCGGCGAGCCAGCCCTCGAAGGCGGCCTTGAGCTCGCCGTCGGCCGTACCCGCGGCGGACCGGATCGCCTCGGTCAGCGTTTCACGGCGGTGGGTGATGCCCATGAGGATGCCGTAGCCGTATTCCGCCGCGTCCTCGAAGAGCGAGTTGCCCCAGGCCGGGCCGAAGCCGTCCTTGTTCACCGTGTAGGGCGAGGAGGGCGCGGAGCCGGCCCAGATGGAGGAGCAGCCCGTGGCGTTGGCCACGACCATGCGCTCGCCGAAGAGCTGGGTGAGCACCTTGACGTAGGGAGTTTCGCCGCAGCCCGCGCACGCGCCGGAGAACTCCATCAGCGGGCGCTGGAACTGGCTGCCCTTGAGGCTGTCGCGCTGCATCAGCGTGTCCTTGTCGGGCAGGGCCTCGGCGTAGGTCCAGTTTTCGGCCTGGGCCAGTTGCTCGGTCAGGGGCTTCATGACCAGGGCCTTTTCCTTGGCCGGACAGATGTCCGCGCAGTTGCCGCAGCCCAGGCAGTCGAGCACGCTGACCTGGATGCGGAACTGCATGCCCTTGAGCTCCTTGCCGTTGGCGTCCGCGGTGTCGAATGCGGCGGGCGCCACCGCCTTTTCCGCATCCGTGAGCACGAAGGGCCGGATGGCGGCGTGCGGACAGACGAAGGCGCACTGGTTGCACTGGATGCAGTTCTCGGGGATCCACTCGGGCACGTTGATGGCCACGCCGCGCTTCTCGTAGCGCGAGGTGCCGGTGGGCACCCTGCCGTCCGGCGTGAAGGCGGACACGGGCAGGGAATCGCCCTTTTGCAGCAGGACGGGCCGCATGACGTTCGCGACGTAGTCGGGCTCGTCGGCCTTGGCCGCTGCGCCGTCGTTCGCGGCCTGGCCCCAGGCTTCGGGAACGGGAATCTCCACCAGGGCCGCGGCGGCCTGGTCCACGGCCTGGTTGTTCATGTTGACGATCTTGTCGCCCTTCTTGCCGTAGGTCTTCTTGATGGACTTCTTGAGCAGGTCCACGGCCTGGTCGAAGGGGATGACCTTGGCGAGCTTGAAGAAGGCGGTCTGCATGACCATGTTGATGCGTCCGCCCAGGCCCGCGGCCGCGGCGATCTTGACCGCGTCGATGGTGTAGAACTTGAGGTTCTTCTCGGCGATGGTGCGGCGCATGGAGGCCGGAAGCTCCTTCTCCATGTCCTCGGCGGTCCAGTGCGAGTTCAGCAGGAAGGTCCCGCCGTCCTTGATGCCCTCGAGCACGTCGTAGATGCGCACGTAGCTGGGGTTGTGGCAGGCCACGAAGTCCGCCGTGTTGATGAGGTAGGTGGACTGGATGGGCTTCTTGCCGAAGCGCAGGTGCGAGATGGTGATGCCGCCCGACTTCTTGGAGTCGTAGGCGAAGTAGCCCTGGGCGTAGAGGTCGGTGTTGTCGCCGATGATCTTGATGGCGGACTTGTTCGCGCCCACGGTGCCGTCGGCCCCCAGGCCCCAGAACTTGCACTGCACCGTGCCCTCGGGAACCGTGCTGAAGGTCTCGCCGATGGGCAGGGAGGTGAAGGTCACGTCGTCCACGATGCCCACGGTGAAGTGGTTCTTCTTTTCGCCCGCCATGTTGTCGAACACGGCCTTGACCCGGGAGGGGCTGAATTCCTTGGACCCCATGGCGTAGCGACCGGCCAGGATGGTCGGGGAAAGGGAGCTGTGCTGGAACGCGGCGCACACGTCGAGGTACAGGGGCTCGCCCGGGGCGCCGGGCTCCTTGGTGCGGTCGAGCACCGTGACGACGTTCGCGGTCGCCGGGATCACGGCGAGCAGGGCCGCGCAGTCGAAGGGACGGAACAGTCGGACCTTGACCAGGCCCACCTTTTCCCCCTGTTCGATCAGCCGGTTGGTGACCTCCTCGGCGGTTTCGCAGCCGGAGCCCATGAGCACGACGACCCGCTCCGCGTCCGGCGCGCCCACGTAGTCGAAGAGCTTGTACGGCCGCCCCGTGAGCGCGCCGACCTTGTCCATGGCCGCGGTCACGATGCCGGGCAGGGCGTTGTAATAGGGATTGGAGACTTCCTGGTTCTGGAAGTAGATGTCCGGGTTCTGGCACATGCCGCGCGCGGCGGGGTGCTCGGGGTTCATGGAGCGGGCCCGGAACTCCTCGATCTTCTCGCGGTTCACGAGCTTGGCCATGTCCTCGTAGTCGATGACCTCGATCTTCTGGACCTCGTGGGAGGTGCGGAAGCCGTCGAAGAAGTGCAGGAAGGGCACGCTGCCCTCGATGGCCGCCAGGTGGGCCACCAGGGCCAGATCCATGACCTCCTGCACCGAACTCGCGGCCAGCATGGCGAAGCCGGTCTGGCGGCAGGCCATGACGTCGGCATGGTCGCCGAAGATGGACAGCGAGCGGGTGGACAGGGCGCGCGCGGAAACGTGGAACACGCCGGGCAGGAGCTCACCCGAAATCTTGTACATGTTCGGAATCATGAGCAGCAGGCCCTGGGAGGCCGTGAAGGTGGAGGTCAGCGCGCCGCCGGCCAGGGCGCCGTGCACCGCGCCGGACGCGCCGGCCTCGGACTGCATCTCCTTGATGTTCACCCGCTGGCCGAAAATGTTCTTCCGGCCTTGGGCCCCCCATTCCTCGGCCACTTCAGCCATGGGCGACGATGGGGTGATGGGGTAGATGGCCGCAGTTTCGCTCATGGCGTACGCCACGTGCGCCGCTGCCGTGTTTCCATCCATGGTCATCATTCTTTTGGACATGAAAATCACTCCTTGATCAATGTTTCCATCGGCTTGCAAACAGACGAACCGCCGTGCGGGATCGCCCCCGCCGGTATGCGGCAGGAGGGCGTATGCCGCTGGTACGCTTTTTTCATGAGGGATTGCCGCATGGGACTGTCGTCGGCAACGTCCGCGCGGCAAGCAGCCATTGCCTGGGTGGGAACGATGCGGAACATGCCCAAAAGCACCAAGAAACGTGCCAGGTTGGAGTTTTGCTACGTTCCATACGCGATCGCATATAGTTACAAAAGTGTCGCGAATGCTTACCATTTATCCACAGGAGATTTTGTCTGAAAAAACGCACCGTCCGATTTTAAGGACACGCCTTTGCGCGGGCCGCATCGTGGAGGGAACGGTGCTCCCCGCAAAAGTCTTTTCTCGGCGTCCGAGTCAAAACATTTCGATATTATTATCGAATAGTCATGGCTTGTTGCGTCGCTCCGGCAGCAGCGAGGGCCGGATGCCCGACGCGGGTCCGCGGGCGGGACAGGATTTTTCGTCCTAAAAAAAGGACTCCGGAGGCGAAAGAAGCGAGCCGGCCGGTGGAACTTCTCGCCAGAATCAAAAAAAAAACTCAAATATCCTGTCATGGCAGGGGGCTTTGTCGGCGAAGACGCCCGCGCGGCCTGCCTTGCCGCGTTACGGACGGTACCCCGGCCGCCATTGTTTTTCCGTTTTTTTGATTTCGACTTATTTTTTCAATGAGTTACCGTTGCGGCATCGTTGGCGCGCGGAGCATTGACGCGTGGCCGGGGCCATGTTCCCGCACGGTTTCGGTGCCTGCCGTATTTTTTTTCATTAATTTTTTTCGAGATTCTCCGTGCGCGCCGAATGGCGGCCGCGCGCGCAGGCCGGTCCATTCCCGTGCTCCGGTTGTTGCGGTCCGACGCCGCCGTGGCGGTCCGTCGCGCCTCGGCCGAAGCGTCCCGGCCGCCGCGCGATCGGGAGAGAGAGCGCTACCGCGCAGGCCCGTGGCGGCCGCCCCCTTCCCTCTTCCCCCCTCCCCGTGATCGGCGACGTGCCGGGGCTGTGGGCCGTGCGGGCCCACGTGGCGCGTTCTCCGAGGCCTATGGCGACATTCCCGGTATTGTTTGCGCGCGCCGCTGCGCGCCGGTGCGTCATGGCGGGCCGCGTGCCGTTCGGGAACGATTCTCTCCCAACCACGCGGCGGGAGCGCGTCCTTCCCGTCGGCTCGCCGGGCGTGCGTGCGCCGTCGCGAGCCGGGTCGGGCGGGCGTCCTTCCCCCCTTTTCCCAGCGGTATCTAGCCCTTCTCGGCGTGATGCGCCCGGGGGCCTTTTCCCGCCAGGACGGTGAGCAAGCCCGGCCCGCAGGGCAACCGCGCCGCCGCATTCCCGGTTGACGCCGTCCCCTCGTGCTCCCCTCCCCGTCACGCGGCCACAACCGCACCTCCCCGCCGGCGCCTGCCCGTGCCCCCTTTCCCCAATAGCCGCAGCCGCACCGCCCGTCCCCGGGGCGAGCGAGCCGCCCCGAGCGCGGGCGGGGCGGACCTTCGACCGCGTGCGGTTGGCATGCATGATGCTGAAAAGGATAGAGGTCCCTCGTGCCCGGCGCGGCATGCCGGCGGGCGCGCCGGGATCGGGTGCATCCGCTCATCATTGCGGGGCGGTCGGCGGGGAGAACGTTCCTTTCCGCGACCGCGCCGCGTAGTGCACAAGGAGGAACAATGAAGCGCGACGCCATTATGTTGCGGCCGGAGGACAATGTGGCCACGGCCCTGCGGGACCTGGAGGAGGGCAGCGTAGCCGTCGTCGGGGTCATGGAGGACTGCCGCGAAGTGACGATGGGCCAGACCGTGAACTACGGGCACAAATTCGCCGTGCGGGACATCGCCCAGGGCGAGGACGTCCTGAAGTACGGCGAGGTGATCGGCCGGGCGACCGCCGCCATTCCGACGGGGACCCACGCCCATGTGCACAATATCGAGAGCCTGCGGGGCCGGGGAGACCGGAAGGTCGCCTAGCGGGCCGGAAGAAGGAGATACGCTATGGAATTCATGGGATACAGGCGGAGTAACGGCAGCGTGGGCACCCGCAACTACGTGGGGGTGCTCGCCACGGTGGTCTGCGCCAACGAGACCGCCGCGTCCATCGCGGACAAGGTCGACGGGGCCGTGTCCTTCACGCACCAGCAGGGCTGTTGCCAGACGCCGGTGGACGTGGATCGGGTCACCAACACGCTCATCGGCCTCGGACGCAATCCGAACCTTGCCGCCGTGCTGCTGGTCAGCCTGGGCTGCGAGAGCACGAACGTGGCCCGGGTGGCCGAGGAGATCCGCGCCTCGGGCAAACGGGTGGAGACCATCGTCGTCCAGCCCACGGGCGGGTACTTCCGCACCGTGGCCGAAGGCGCGCTTCTCGTGCAGGACATGGTCATGGAGGCGTCCCAGGTCCAGCGCACGCCCTGCACCGCCGCCGACCTGGTGCTGGGGCTCAAGTGCGGCAGCTCGGACACCACCTCGGGATTGGGGCCCAACCCGGCGCTGGGCTTCGCCACCGACCTCACGGTCGGGCACGGCGGCAGCGTGGTCCTGGGCGAGGTGACGGAATTCATCGGGGCGGAGCACATCCTGGCCCGTCACGCCAAGGACGAGGCCATGGGCCAGAAGATCGTGGACCTGGTGGCGCGGATGGAGGCGCGGGCCATGTCCGCGGGCTGCGACATCCGCGGCGGCCAGCCCACCGGCGGCAACATCAAGGGCGGCCTGACGACCATCGAGGAAAAATCCCTGGGCGCCATCGCCAAGGCGGGCACCGCGCCCATCCAGGCCGTGTACGAGTATGGCGAGCAGCCCACCGTCAAGGGGCTGGTGGTCATGGATTCCCCGGGCCGCGAACCCGAACTCCTGACCGGTCTGGCCTCGGCCGGATGCAACGTCATCTGCTTCACCACCGGCCTTGGGGCGCCCCAGGGGTTCCCCTTCGTCCCGGTCATCAAGATCACCGGCAACGAGCGCACCCAGGAGCGGCTGCGCGACCACATCGACCTGAGCGTGTCCGGCGTCATCGACGGCACCGAAACCCTGCCGCAGGCGGGCCAGCGCATCTTCGACGAGATGCTGCGGGTCGCCAACGGCAAGGGCACCAAGGCCGAACTCTCGGGCTACACCCGGGCCATGGACATCTACATGATCGGCCCGGTCATCTGACGGGAGCGGATCGTGGCAGGTGCGCCGTCCCCATCCCGTGCGCCGGAATGGCCGTCGATCCGGGCGACTTCCTCGTCATCGGCAACGGCGTGGCCGTGGCGTCCCGGGCGCGGGGCGGGGAAATCCTGCGCGAGACGCGGAAGACGATGGAGACGCAATCCGCCGTTTCCGAGCAACTCAAGGTGGCAGACGCCATCGCCAAGCCGGGCGACATCGAGGCCATCATGAACGCCACGTTCGCCTCTTGGCAACGGACCATCGAACGCCACTGACGCCATTGCCCCTCGAACGGGACGCCGGCGTCTTCGCACGCGCCGCCCGCTTCGGCAAAACCGGGGCGGGCGGCGTCCTGCGCGGCGTCCTCGCTGTCCGCGCGCAGGAGCGCCTCGGGGCGCGGGCATGCGCGACTGGTGCCGCGGCGTGTCTTCCGGGCCGCGTCCCGCAGGCAAGATGGCGGCGAAGAAAGGCAGATTGCCTTTTTTACCCTCCGGCCATGCACACGAACGGCGATACCGCCATCACGGAATTCCGTCCGAAAGCATGGACGATTAACCCTGTTGAGGGGCCAACTCCTTCCCGCGTCCCCTCCTGATATCCGGGTGATGCGCCCATGGCCTGTCTGTGTCCTCGAAAAACCGGGGCATTTTTTGCTTTGACCACATGAAAATCGGCTGCCGCCTGCAGCGTGTCGTCATAGACGAAGGCAATGCGAACGCCATCGAACATGCTCGCCGCCTCACGCCTATCGGAAAGAACCACAACAGAACCATTTCCCATATTGGAATGTCTCAAAATGCAGTCTCATGAATAGATTATGTGCCAAATAAATCTTTTTTTTAACTCACACTACGGCACCTTCTTTTCTTATCTGTTACCTGACACGCCGAAGGCCGCGAGTTCGAGTCGCTTCGCTCCGCCGGAAAGAACAAGGGTCTTAGCCTGTTAGGTTAAGACCCTTATTCATTTTCAACGTTCGTAGACCGCAGGACACACCCCTCGGACACAGGCTTATTTTCAGGTAGCAATCGCACAGGGTTGGAAAGCCCATTTTTGCCACGGCTTCCAGCCATGTGCTTACCGCCTGGGTTGGCTTGGGAAGTGGGATGGGTCGGATTTTAGCCAGGAATGATGGATTCACCGTCCGGAGTAAAAGCTTTGACGTTTTTAGTTACAATGTAGTCTGATGTGTTTGCATAGCAATATACGCATCTGTGTGGGCATGTGTTGTATTGTCCGACATCCTTGCTAATCACACAACCGCACTCATCTCTTTGCCCGGTGTCTTTCAAGCTAATTTTCTTCTCCTTAGACTCCAATAAGCTCAGCTGGGCAGTGGAATCAATGCCGAACAGTCTAAGGATGTCAGGATGGTTGCTGGTGATCTTCAAGATAAGCTTGTCATCAATGCACTTGTTGTGATGAATTCCAAATTCGGAAAGATCGACACTCTCACCACAAGTAAATACTTGTATTCCCCATCCAAAGCAGAAATTAGAGATTTCTGATGAGAGAAACTCAATCTCTGGCAATGTGAAATCTCTATGGGTGATGTTTTTCCGTCTTAAATTGTTTTGGACTTTTTTATAGTTGCAAACATCTGCAAAACTGAAAACGAGTTTTGACGTATGCCCTGACAAGAGGCTCCCGACTTTTTTGACCTTGTTCAGGAGCTTTTCCGGAGTGATTGAATCGGTAAGAATTAACGGGTCAAATCGCCATATAACTCTGTCCGGTCCTAGCTGGTCAGATAGAGTTCTAAATGTTTCAATTCTTGAAGCCAACGGAGGGACGCTGGGCTCCAAGCCCTCCTCCTCGTAATCATTCACGGTGAATTGGACGTAGTACCCGATTCGTTTTTCGTCGAGAATATGGAGGTAAGGCAGTAACGGCTTTGGGTTTTTACTCCAAAATATCACGACTCGTGTATTTCCGAACGAGATGAACTGCGCTCTTTGATTAAAAGGATTGATCCATTTCGAATAGCCGGCCTCAAGGCGATTGAAAAACCACTCAGAGTAAAAGGCGGGAATGTCGGTTGACCGGCTTGCTGAGATAATTTCTGGGGCAATTCCTTCAACCATCCCATTGGCGGAGTCGATCAATGCAGATTTCCATTTCATGGTCACATCTTTCTTACTACGCGGTATGCAATATCACCTTGCAATTTCGGGTTTTGCTTAAGGAGTGTGAGATATTCTCCCAAAACGGCTTTTTGCTCGTCAAATGAAGGAACCCATCTATCTTCACCAGAAATCAAGACTTCATAACCATTAGCACCAACGAAGAAATCAAACCATTCTCGATATCGATCTGTTTTGTTGTCAATAAAGAGGACCGTTGCACCTTTTCTAATGTTCGAAAAGAGATATGTAAAGAACGGGGCGACCTTGTCTCTGAATTGATACACTTCAGACATGAAATAGATCATCGTGAAAATATCAGAGTCAGTGTAGTCATCGATTCGTTGGGTCGACTTCGGATCACAGACATCAAGGATATGGAAATTTGTTGAGAGACTTGAGCAAGCCTCCTCTCCTTCAGTGCACTCTCGTGCTTCTTCAAAGACTTTTGACCAGCAATAACTCCAGTCGCTATCTTTGTCGAAGCTATTTGATATTGCCGAGATGCCTGAATAACATGAGGAGTTATAAAACTTCAGGAACCCCAGGAAATCGCTTCCAGGACCGCCACCAATGCTGGCTAATTTAATTTTGCCCTCAGTAGGTAACGCGTCTTTTCTGTCTGCCTTTTCCATCAAGGTGCAAACATAGCTGGCATGGGCAGTGGTGTACTTGTAGATGTATGCGAACTGCGTAATCGGGTCTGAGTAGTCTACCCCGTCTTTTTGGTCGAGATTTCCGTAAGCAGTTTGTAGCTCACTGATTCTTTTGTTAATCAATTTAACCTTTTCTTCTTGACTCCCTTCAATTTTTGCAAAGGAGCGGTCAAGGACTTTTTTGGCAATTTCAAAGCAGTTCAAAACAATCCTCCCAATCTTGACTAAATATTCTCAAACCACTGGCCATCGATTTCAACATCTTCGGCCAGCCGAACATTCACACCGAGCCGAAGCTTCTTAAGCGTTTCAACGAGATCATCACCATCAATCAAGTCAATCGGTGAGGCGCCATCTCGTGTAGCCTCTTTGGTCGCTTCGCGTGTAAAGGTCCCCGTGGTGATGAACAATCCTTTGTCTGCTCTGCCGACCATGGCACCTCTGAAATCTCGGATTGCTCCCGGCCCTACTGAACCTTTGTAGCGTTTGCACTGGAAGACAACATGGTAGCTCAGGACATCCTGAATCTTCACGATTCCCTTTCCGCCAGTACCACCATCACCGGATTGTCCGGTGGCTTCAACTTGAGCGAAGCCGATCTCACGGAGGATGCGCTTTGTCAGGCGTTCAAACGCACCCGGATCAAGGGCTAGAACTGTCTGGTGAATGCCCCCTCGCCAGTCACCCGTTTCAGGGATGGCTTCAGGAGCATCGTCGATATCGCCTTCTTCTTCGAGTGCTTGGTCAGCCCCCGAACCGTTCGAACGATCTCTTCAGCGTCGAGTTTCATCCCACGCCGGTACCTGTCGGTAAATGACCAGACTCCTCGTTCGGAGTTCTCAATCAGCCCAACCTTTTTGAGGTAGGTTCTGGCCCAAGCAAGACGATACTCAACTTCGGTCCGGCTGGACTTCTCGGGGTTGTGAGGGCGGGAAGTCGCATCTTCTGGAAGGTTGAGAAGCAGTTGTACTCCTTCGGCAATTTCTTGGATGGTTCCTGATCCCCCAAGCTCATCTATGACCTTGATCGTGGGAATCATCATTTCGTGGTATTGAGGTATGTTCATTTGCTGTTAACATACTCCCCCGTCTATAAAAAGCCAAGAGACGAAAAGGAAAGGGCCGGAACTTTCGCTCCAGCCCATGCCTGTGCGCACGCCGCCATGCCTAGCCCAGCCGGAGGCCGCAGTTCAGATCGTCGGCTCCGTCAGAGAAATCAGGGACTCGGGATGAATTTCCCGAGCCCCTTTTCTTTGCCTTGCTTTTCCCCGCGCCATTCTCCACAGCGGAAGCCTTTATGGGTGGAGCGCCTTCGCGCCAGTCCACCGACACTCCATTGGCGCGCGGCGTCCCGTCGTCAGTATTTCTTGCGCTTGTTCATGCGCCTTATCTCCAGCGCCACATCCCTCCATCGCTCTTTTTCAACGCAGTCCGCACTCTTTTCACTGCGGGCCTGGACGTATTCCATCTCGCGCTGCATCTTGCGATAGTTTTCCAGGCGCTCCGGCAGCAGCTCGCCGGTAGCGGCGGCACGGAGCACCGCGCAGCCGGGTTCGTGTCGATGGGAGCAATCCGCGAAGCGGCAGGACTCGGCCAATTCCCGAATGTCGGAAAAGGTCGCCGCCAAGCCCTCTCCACCTTTCGAGAAAGCGATTTCCCGGATGCCGGGGTTGTCCATGAGAATACCACCCTGGGGCATGGCGATGAGCTCGCGGGACGTCGTCGTATGGCGTCCCTTGCCGACGCTTTCGCTCACCGCGGCTGTCGCCCGGATGTCGCTGCCGTAGAGCATGTTCGCCAGCGACGACTTGCCCGCCCCCGAAGAGCCGAGCATGGCGACGGTCTGTCCCACGTCCAGATGGATGCGCAGTTCGTCGAGGCCCCTGCCGTCTTTTGTCGAGGTCAGCACGATGGGGACGCCGAATGCTATCCGTTCGACCTCATGGAGGAATGCGCCCGGGGACTCGTGCAGGTCCGCCTTGGTCAGGACGACCACCGGCGCTATCCCGCAATTGTAGACAAGCGTCAGGAATCGTTCGATCCGCCGCAGGTTGTAATCGCGATCGAGCCCGCTGACGATGAACGCCGTGTCGATGTTCGCGGCAATGGGTTGTTCGCGTTGCACCTCGCCGGCCTGTTTGCCCCGCGACCCGGCTTCGCCGCGGCACAGGGTGTTTTTCCGCGGGATGACGCGCTGCACGACGCTCTCGTCCACGAGCACCCAATCCCCGGTGACGGGGTAGTCCAGGTGCCTGTGGTGGCGCAGTTTTCCCGAGGGCGTGCAGAGCCGTTCAGACTGCCCATCGGTGACAAGGAATTGGTCGCGTTGTGCGCTGAGCACGCGGGCGACCCGGTCCAGGTCGATCGCCTGGCCCGTCGCCAGCCGTTCGAAAGCATCGTTCCAGCCAAATCGGCGAAGTGATCCGGAAGCTATGTGTGACGTCATGGTCTTGCCCCATTTCATTTTTGCCGAAGGAGATCGGCAAGGGAGTATCACGGCCGCACGGAATCCGGCGGCAGACCGGCCTACGATGGGGAAAGGAAAAAGGGCGCGCCAAAAGACCTGTTCCGAAGGAAACACTCTTCGGAAGGCCAGGCACAACCGGATGGGGGCCGCGCAACGGCGCGGCGAGAAAGCGGCCTAGACCTGCGGAGCGCCCTTTTTCCAGCTTGCGGGCACAAGATCCATGAACTGACGAAGCATCCAGACTCCTTGGTGAATTCTCTGCGGATGCTTATGGAGGAACGCCGGGCGTGTCAAGGCTCCACGCAACGCGCGGCCCGAAGGCCGGACATCCCGTGCGGAAGCGTCAGCCCACGCTCCAGGAGTGCTCCCCACGGCTGAACATGTAGCTTACGCTGAAGAGTTTGGAGATGAAGATGTGCCGGCCGTGCATGATGCACTCCTGGGCCTGGTTGTAGTATTCGCCGCTGCGGGCCAGGAAGAGCGCGCCCCGCTCCTGGCCGAACTCCCCGGCCAATTCGTCGGGCAGGGGCTTGGTCGAGAAGCGGTACTTGATCCGGACGACGGCGGTATCGGGATAGCGGTCCATCAGCGTCGGGCAGATGTTCTCGCTGTTCAGCTCCTCTTCCGAATACCGGGCCACGACGGAGCCGGGCAGGATCCGCTCCTCCAGGGAAAGGAACTCGCCCCGGGCGATCTTCGCCCGCTGGATGAGGATCGTGTCGGAGTCGTTGATGGGCTGAAAGTAGTGCGTCCAGTCCGGTGGCCGGACGACCCGTTCCCGGGTGAGCAGCTTGTTCGTGATGGTGATGCCGAGTTCCCGGAGCGTCATCTCGAAGCCATGGTCGAGATCCTGCTGGATGCTCTGTTCGCTCTGCTTGAGGAATGTGCCCTGGCCCTGCCGCTTGACCGCGAAATTCATCTGCACCAGCCGGTCCACGGCCTGGCGGATGGAATTCCTGCTGACGTCCAGCATGGCCAGCAGCTGGTTTTCCGATGGCAGGGCGTCGCCCGGCCGCAGCCCGAGATGCCGGGCGTACTCGGCGATCATTTCCGCAACCTGGACGTAGATGGGCTTGAAGCCGTCGCGGTCCACCGGAGGGAAGCGATAGTTCTTGAGCATCGAAGGACCCGTCATTGAGATGCGTTCAGGGATTGGACGCGGGTCGCACGCGGAAGACGGAAAGGAAGGGAACCGAGACTCTCTGTCCGCGCGGACAAATCGCGTCTCGGTTCCCGTTTCGGTCGGCGTACGGCGGCACGGCCCGGGCGAGGGGCAGCGCCGCGGATCGACGTCGCGCACTTGGACAAGCTACAGTTTGCCCAGGATATTGTAAAGTTCGCCCACATGCCCGCCCGCGGCAAAGGAATGCGTGATTTCCTCGTTGCCGTAGTAGCGGGGGGAAAGGTTCCGGGAGGCGAACTTCTTCAACAGGTCCTTGTTGGCGAGCACGCGCTTGAGCGAATCGGTGAGGATATTTTGCACCTCGTCCGGGGCGTCGGCGTGCAGGAACAGGCTGAAGATGACGGATGTGGCGTAGTCGTAGCCCATCTGCAGGGGCGTCTTCAGCTCGGGAAGATTGGCCAGGTTGTTGCCGGTGAGCAGGCAGAGCCGGTTCAGCTTGCCCGCCGTGGCGGCCACGTCGGCGGGGCTGCCGATGCCGCCCTCCACGAGGTCCACGTGGCCGCCCATGATGGCGGCCGCGGCCGGGGCGCCGCCATTGAAGAGCGTGACGTTCACGTCGAGCTTTTCCTTGGCGAGGATGTGCCGGAAGACGTAGGCCGTGGGCGTGTCGCCGCCGCTGCCGAATTTCAGCTTGCCGGGGTTCTTCCCGGCATAGGCGAGGAATTCCTCAAAGGTCTTGAACGGCGCGTCGGCCCTGGAGAACAGGATGCGCCCGCTTTCGAGGAAGCCGCCCAGGGCCTTGATCTTGCTCGGATCCAGGGGCGGACGGTCCTGGAAGACCGGGGAGATGATCGTGCTGGTGGGCAGGGCCAGCACGTTGTAGCCGTCGTTGGGCATCTTCAGGAACGCGGCGAATCCGATGGTGCCGGAGGCCCCGGGACGGTTGACGACCATGACCGGCTTGCCCAGGTCCTGGGCCATGAACTCCGCGATGATGCGGCACATGCTGTCCAGGGAGCCGCCGGCGTTGAAGGGAACGATCAGGTTCAGGGGACGGTCCGGAAAGGCCTGGGCGCTGGCGGAAAGGCCGAGCACCAGGCAGAGGGCGAGAAGCAGTTTTTTCATCGACGAAGCTCCTTTGGTAACCGGGTGGTTGAATCACTTCCTGAGCCTATACTGGCGATAGACCGTGTATCCGATGGCGGCGAACGAGGCTGCGAGAAAGACCACCGAGATGGGCTTGGTGAAGAAGATTTGCAGGCCTTCGGGGTACAGGTTCAGCGTCTGCCTGATCTTGAGCTCCAGCGAGGCTCCCAGGATGTAGGCGATGAGCAGGGGAATCATGGGGATGTTCGCCTTTCTGCAGGCCAGGCCGATGATGCTGAAGGCGAAGGCGTAGTAGAGGTCGAAGGTGTTGCTGTGCACGATGTACGTGCCGACCAGGGCGAAGGCGAGCACGGCCGCATAAATATAGTTGCGGGGGAAGTTGACGATCTTGCGGACATACGACGTGGCCAGCAGCCCGAACCCCAGCGTGAAGAAGTTGCTGAAGAACAGGACGATGAACAGGGCGTAGAGCATGGGGGCCTGCTGCTCCATGAACATGGGGCCCGGCGTGAGCCCCTGCATGGTGAAGGCCCCCAGGATCAGCGCGGCCGCGAGGTTGCCGGGAATGCCCAGGGTGATCAGGGGGATGAGGTTGGGGCCGTTGCAGGCGTTGTTCCCGGCCTCGGAGGCCGCAATGCCCTCGATGGCGCCCTTGCCGAACCGGCTGGGGTCCTTGGCGGCCTTTTTGGTCGCCACGTAGGAGAGATACGACCCCACGGTCGTGCCGATGCCCGGCAGGGCGCCGATGAGGGAGCCGATGGCGGTGCCCCTGCCGATGGCGGGCAGGCACTGCTTGAACTCGGCCCACGAGAAGCCGTGATCCTCATCGCACTCCTCGTCCAGGACGTCGGGACCGGCACCCTGGTTCGCGGCCTTTTTCCCCTCGCAGAATTGCCAGATGATTTCGGAGATGACGAAGAAGCCCAGCGCCATGGGCACGGTATCCATCCCCGCGCTGAGTTCGTACGAGCCGAAGGCCAGCCGCGGGGCCCCGGTCAGGGGATCGGCCCCCACGCAGCGCAGGAGCAGGCCGAAGAGCATGCTGGCGATGCCCACCAGGGGACCCGCCTGAGAGGTGACGGCGACCAGCGTCAGGGCGAAGACCACGATGGCCACGTTCTCCACCGGGCCGACCATGATGGCCGCCAGGGCCACCGGAGCGGCAAAGAAGAACAGCAGGCAGTCGCTCAGGGTGTCGGCCAGGCACGAAGCGTACAAGGCGGCCTTCAGCGCCTTGCCCGCCTTGCCCTGCCGGGTCAGCGGAAAACCGTCGAAGGCCGTGATCACGGCCTGCGGCGTGCCGGGGATGTTCAGCAGGATGGACGGGATGGCTCCGCCGAAGTTGGCGCCCTTGGACAGGCCCATGAGCATGGCCAGGCCGGCCACGGGGTTGAGGTAGTAGGTGAACGGCACCATCAGGCAGATGGCGATGATGTCGGACAGGCCGGGGATGGCGCCCATGACGACGCCGGCCAGGACGCCTCCCGCGGCCGAGAAAAGCACCTGCCATTGCAGGAGCATGTCCATGCCGGTCAGGATGTTGTGCAGCAGTTCCATCACGGCAGCGGGCTCCCGAGCAGGCAGTCGATGACGAGGTAGATGGCGGCCGTGACGATCAGGGCAAAGGGTATGATCGCCTTGAGGTTGCGTTCGCCGAAGATGAGCAGGCACAGCGCGACGGCCACGGGGATGACGGCATAGAAACCCACCACCTGGATCATGACCACCGCGCCGAGCACCAGGGCCATGTAGAGCAGCAGCTGGGGATCCAGCAGCCTGACGGGGTCCTTTTCCCGGCCTTTCCCGGGCAGCAGGACGATGAGCAGGCCGAAGGCGGCCAGGAACACGCTGACGGCGCGCGGAAAGGCGGCGCTCCCCGAGGACTCCGTCTGGAACGGCGTCACGAGGAAGGCCGCCGCCGCCATCAGGACGATGGCCGCACCGACAACCTGGCGTCGTGTCGTCTTCGCCATGGCCGTCTACCGCACCAGGTAGGGGATTCTGACTTCCAGGGCCTGCTGCGGGCATTCCAGCTCGCAGGGCAGACAGTACCAGCAGGTCTTGTTCCGCTCGAACGCCCGGCCGCAGCCGAAACAGCGGGACGCCTGCCTGCGGGCCGTGGCGGCGTCGAACACGGAGCCGGGGTCGGTGTCCGGGCTGCGCGGCTCGTTGCTGCCCACCCGCTCGTCCACCCGGCATTCCTTGACCCGGCCGCCCTGGGCGTACCGGTCGCGGCCCCAGGCAAAGGGCACGCCGTCGAAGAAACGGTCCACGGAGCACATGGTTTCGAAGGCCTCCGCAATGGCGTAGGCCACGCCCTTGCGGGCGCGCCCCGAGTCCGCGCAGAAGACCTTGTCCTCCACCTGGTGGGACACGGCGTCCACCGCGCCGGGCGCAACGTCGAGACCCAGCCGCGAACCATGCCCCGGACCGGCCAGGACAACGGCGTCGTGGGCCGCGGGATCGAGATCGGCCTCGGCCCGGAATACGGCTCCGGCGGCCTCGAGGGCGTCGGCCACGTCTTCGTGCCTGCCCTCCTGGTCGGTGAAGACGGTCACGGTGTGCCCGGCCTGCAGGGCCCGCAGGGCGCAGGCCATCGCGGCGATGTCCGCGCCGAGCACGGCCACGTTGCGGCCCGACGGCGTGCCGGGCACGGCGATGGCGCGCAGTTGCCCGGCGTAGGCCTGCGCGAGGTACTGCTTCAGCTTGAGGATGTGCACCGCGCCGTCCCGCCTGCGCCGGGTGCAGGCGCTTTCGCAGGGGGCCTCGCATTCCCGGGCGATGACGCCCAGCAGCGGGCCGAACTCCCGGACCTGTTCCAGGGCCTGCTCTTCCTTGCCCAGGGCCAGGAGCCGGATGTAGCCCTGGCAGTTCATGTCCAGGGGGCACGCCTGCCGACAGGGCGCCACGGAAAGACGCAGGTTGTCCATGATGCACCGATCCACGCAGATGCCGCAGGCGATGCACGTGGTACGATTGACCTTGATGCTGTTGTCGTCAATTCGCATTGTACGGATCCTCATTCAGGCCGAGTATGGGCGCGGTGGAGACGTTGAGATGTTCGCGCTGATCGCCCGTGCGGACGATGACGTGCTTCAGCCAGTTGGCGTCGTCGGTTTCCGGAAAATCGACGCGGTGGTGCGCATCGCCCCAGCGGCTCTCCTCGCGGGCCAAGGCGGCCATGGCCGAGCAGTCGGCGCAGCGGATGATGTGCTGCACCTCGTAGAGCCGGGCCAAGTCGTGCCCGTCCTCGATCCTGACGCCGTTTTCCAGCTCGACCTTGAAGACCTTCGACCATTCCAGCCAACGGTTCAGCTTGTACGCGTTCTTGGGCGAAGGGACGTAGTCGCCGATGATCCTGCGGACCTTGTATTCGAACTCGCGGACGTCGATGTCCCTGTCGCCGCTGTCGGCCAGGGCCGCGTGCCGGTCGGCCACGGCCTTGACGGCTGCGTCGTCGATGGCCGGATCGGGCGCGGTCCCGCAGTACTCCACGGCGTTCTCCGCCGCCACCTCGCCGAACACGAAGGCGCCGCTGAGGTGCTGCTTGGGCACGCAGGCCACGTCGCCGGCGGCGTAGAGCCCGGGAATGCCGCTCCAGGCGTTCGCATCGACGCGCACGCCGGACATGCCGTGGCCGCCGCAGAGCTGCACCTCCGTCGGCCAGAGCTCGATGTCGTGGGTCCGAAAGTCCACGCCCCGGTTCCTGAAGAACCGCTGCTGGACCGGACGCTCGCAAGTGAAAAGGATGTCTTCGATCTCCTTGACCATCTCTTCGGGCAGGTGCTGCAGCTTGATGCGCAGCGGGCCGCGCTGCTCGTCCACCGCCTTGTTCATCTTGTCGGTGCGGTTGACGGCGTTTTCCATGAGCACCTGGTCGAAACAGTCCACGACCCGGCCGCCCCTGGTGACCGTGATGGCCAGCAGCGGGATGCTCGCGTCCTTGATCAGGTTGGTGCGGGAGCAGAATTCCATGCCCGTCAAGGCGGCGCCGGCGTCGAGGGCCATGATGTAGCCGTCGCCGGAGTTGCCGGGGAAGTCGAAGGTGCCGTGCATGTAGCCGCTGGCGGGCAGGTTGAACCGCGCCTGGCCCCCGGCGCAGACGAGCACGGCCTTGGCCCTGGTGACGATAAGTTCGCCGGTGCGCGTGTTCATGCCGATGGCCCCGGCGATGCGGTCGCCGTCCTTGAGCAGGGACAGGGCCATGACCCTGTTGACGATGGCCACGTTGCCCTCTTCCACCTTCCGGTCCAGGATGAGCTTGAGATTCGGCTCGTCCATGGCCGTCTGGAACCGGCCCTTCACGTGGTACTGCAGGGTGCGGTAGTTGCCCGCCTTGTCGCGGATGAAGCGCACGCCCCAGCGTTCGAGTTTCTTGAGCAGCTCGTAGGACCGCTGGGCCATGACGTAGCTCGGCCTGGCGTCCACGACGCCCTTGCAGCCCGCCTGCACGGCTTCGAGGTACATATCGGGGTCCGACAGGTCGGGAATGCAGACAATGTTCAAGGCGTCCATGCCCCGGGCAATGGATCCGCAGTATTTGAAATCGCCCTTTTCCCAGATGCACACGCCGGTGCCCGGTGCGAGCTCCTTGGCCCGGATGGCGGCCATGCAGCCCGCGCTGCCGCCGCCGATGATCAGGATGTCCGTTTCCATGCGACGTATATTCATTATGACTCCTTGTGGCGGGAACGCCTCGTTGGGTTATTGGAATAACCCAATAGTACAAGAAATGTCAAGAATGGAAATGCCCTCCTCCGGAGCAGCCTTCCATGGAGGCGAATATGCTAAAATTGTAATTTACGGGCCGCCTGCTGCCCGAGGGAAGGCCCCACGGCCGCGCCGACGCGGCGCACGCGGGCCCCGGCGATGCCCGCACCGCTGCTCTTCCCAATGCCGTGATGCGCCCCTGGCCGTAGGCGACAGGCGCCGACCGACTCCGCGAATGGGCCATAGCGTCGGCTCCGCCAGAAAGGACAAGGGCCCGGGAGAACTCCCAAGGCCCTTTCTTTGGGTCCGCCAGCTCTTTTTAGCTGCCCCGGTACGCGGTCTTCACGCCAATTCCCGCCGAGCACCTCGTTGACATTCATGAGCAATTCTCCATCGAAGAACCCAGAGACGGTGTCGCGAGTCGCCCCCCGCAAGCAGGAAGGGGAGCCGCCGATGAGGCGCCCAATCCCTCTCGCTTCGCTGAGGCCTCCACGACAAGGGGGAAAAGGAAGTGGCCTCGGGGAACTGGACCGCTGGTCATGGGGCACGTAAACAAACCCAAGGAGGCTGTCATAGCCAAGACGAAAAAACGTTATGCGGGCGCGGCCTGCATGAGGAGTCACCATGAACCACGATGTCGTCTTTCACTTTGACCATGATCCCCAGGCCCTGGAAATCTCTTTTAGCAACATCAAGAATTATATGGCTTTTTTCGACAACAACAAGCCGTCGGTGGCACTGGTCGTCAATGGACCAGGCGTGAAGCTCCTGGACAAGGCCGGAAAGTACGCCGACCAGCTCCGGGAAATCGCCGGGCTTGGCGCCGCGATCAAGGTCTGCAACAACGCGCTGCATCACTTTGAGATCGATCCCGAACAACTCTGCCCGGAGTGCTCCGTCGTCCCGGCCGGGATAGTGGAGATAGTGGAGTTGCAGAAAAAAGGGTTCTCATATGTGAAGCCATAACCGGCTCGCGAAGCGACAAGGCGCCCGCTTTCTCCTGTGCGGGCGATGGGTGCGCCCATGCGCGAAACGCTCGGCAAGCGAGCTCCGGGGCTATCGGGCAAACACAAACCGTGTTCACCAGTCAGCTCCGGGATACGTCCGTTGCCGGCGGATCACTCGAAGAGCCCCCGGGGGGACGGAGAGGCCACCGAATTCACCCGCCGCCTCCGCCCCAAAAGACAGGGCCTTGGGATTTCTCCCAAGGCCCTGTCTTTTGGGCGTGAAAATCCGCGACCGGGCCCATATCGCCTGTGCCGAACACGCGTCACGCGGCGGGCCGGGGCCATCGCGCTTCTCCGGCCCCCGGCCCCGTGCGCCCACGGGGACGCCCCCCGGCACGCCGGTTCCCGGGCTTTTTCCCTGTACCCTGCCCCCGCCGACCGCAGGCGTTCTCCCGACTCCGTTCCGCACCCCGCGCCCGAGCGACCGCGCGCGCCCGGCCCCATCCGCGCCTCAGCCCGGGCTGGAGCCGGGGATCAGGTCGATGAACCTGGACCGCCCCTGCTGGAAGACGCGCGAGATATGGCCGTGGAGCAGGCCGCAGGTCTCCTCGATGCGGTCGTCGCGGATGCCTTCGTAGATGGAGATATGCCCCCTGGTCGAACGGGCCAGGAAGCAATTGTCGTATTCGATCCGGTGCCGCAGGGCCTGCACCTTGGTGGCGATGATGTTGTAGGCGGCCGAATAGTACTTGTTGTCGGCGTACTCGATGATCGTCTTGTGGAATTCCGTGTCCAGCTCGAGATAGGAATGGTAGGACGACTGGTCGTAGCCCTTGGCCATCTGCTTGACGATCCTGCCCAGGGCCTGGACCAGGGGCACGTTGTTCTTCTCGTAGGCCAACCGCAGCGCGCCGACCTCGAGATTGCACCGGATCTCGGTGATCAGCTGCAGGTCCGCAGCGTCCGGGCCGTAGACGAAGGTGCCGCAGCGCGCCCGAACCGCGACCAACCCCTCCTCCTTCAATTGCGCCAGGGCTTCCCGGATGGGCGTCTTGCTCACGCCGAACTGCGTGGACAGCTTGCTTTCGGTCAATTGCTGGCCAAAGGCCAGTTCGCCATGAATGATCATTTCGCGGAGCTTGGTCTTGACGAGTTCGGTCAGCGAACCGGCGATCACGATCGACATGCTCGGGCCTCCATTGGCAGGACATCGCTACGCGGTTTCCCCCAGCCCGCGAGGTGGTTCAGATAGCCCCTAACAAAAACGAACGGCAAAAAAAAGCATGACCATCAGGGCCGGGCCGGCGCCGGAACATGACCCGGCGCGCCCGGGACACGCCCGGGGCCCCGCAGGCCTGATCGGCAAACTTTTTTTGATATATCAGATAATAAGGCAAACGCCCCCGCCAACCGCAACCTTGCGTTTTTGCAGTAAATGACGCTGCGCGCACGGCGCGGCGCCGGGGAAAACCCCCTGGTATATTAGACACTTTCGACTTCTTCATTGACGCAAAAAGAATAATTCAATAGACAATACACCAAAATGTGGCTGCACAGATGAACTACTGAACATTCGCAGCATAAATGCAACGATGCGAAGCATTGCGGCAAGAGCAAATCAATTTTTGTCGGCGGTACGTGCACATCTTTTCATGCGGCATGATCATGCTTTAAATTATTTATATTCGATAATTTTTATTTTCTATTTTGCTATCCCAAGTCGCTCGGACAAATTGAAGGATGTTTACTATTTCATATTTGTTTTATGGCTATAATAATATGTAAAATTAAATATCCAATAATTCGACGTTTCAATACGGAAACAGTCAAAAGTTGCATGAGCAGAAAAGTTTTTTAGTGGCAAGGAACAATCATAACTTTGTACATTTTTCACTGCTTTGATGGTGTCCTTCAAGAACGCGTAGCATTGGTTGTGGCGAGGAAAGCGTCTGGAGCCGCCTTTCCACATCGCCCAAGGCGGTGCGGCCCCACCTTCATCCGAGGAAGGCATTCCGGGAAATGACGATGGTCCGTACGGCAACAGTTGGTTCTCAACCGTATACAACAGGAGGAGCTATGGTTTTCTCACGTCGATCCGCACAAAAGGGCATGCTCATGGCCGGGTTGCTGGCCTTCCTTGTCACGATGGCGCTACTGCCGGTCACGGCCAAGGCGGAAGACCCCATCGAAATCAAGTTCAGCGTCTCGTACAACCCCAAGTCCAAGGCGGACTCTCCGCTGGTGCAGACGCCCCTGTTCCTGAAACAGGAACTCGAGCGCCGCCTCGGCGACAGGGTGCACGTGCGCATCTATTGGGAGAACCAGCTGGCCAAGAAATACGAGGCCGCCATCAACGGCGTGCAGAACGGCCTGATCGAGTTCACCCAGATCCCCATGTCCACGCTCAGCGAGTACTCGCGCGCCTGCGTGCCCTTCACCAACCTCTTCCTGATCCCCTACCCCCACCGCGAGCTGGCGCACCAGATCATCGACGGCGAAGTGGGCAAGATGTTCGTCGAGCGCGTCAAGAAGGAAACCGGCCTGCGCATCTGCGCCTTCTGGGACATCGGCTTCCGCAACCTGACGAGCATCAGCCAGCCCATCCATTCGCTGGACGACCTCAAGGGCATGAAGATCCGCGTGCAGCCCAACCCGGTGCACCTGGAGGCCTTCAAGGAACTGGGCGCGAACCCCACGCCGATCTCCTGGTCCGAGCTGTTCACCGCGCTGCAGCAGGGCGTGGTCGACGGCGCCGAGAACCCCTACCGGAACATCATCGACGCCCGCCTGTACGAAGTGCAGAAGCACATGACCCTCACCGGCCACGCCTATGAGTTCGTCTGCTTCTTCACCAGCGAGGACTGGTACCAGAGCCTGCCCAAGGACGTGCAGCAGGCCTGGGACGAGTCCATGGTCGCCGCCACCAAGGAGTACCGCCGGCTGTTCGACATCTCCGAGAAGAAGGACTTCGACTTCCTGAAGACGAAGATGGAGATCTACCAGCTGCCGCCCGAGGAACTGGCCAAGTTCCGCGCGGCCACCAAGGCCTCCCGCAGCATCGCCGCCGAAGCCGCCGGCGAGGAGTACACCAAGAAGGTCATGGACATCATCGACAAGACCGTCGACGAGTACCTCGCCACGCACAAGTAACGCCCATCGTTTCGCAGTCCGCGGCAAGGTGCGCCTTGCCGCGGGCTGCAGGAGGATCCCCCATGCACTGGCTGAAAGACAACTTTGAAAACCTCCTGGTGAGCGTGCTCACCGCATTCATGACCATCGCGCTCTTCCTGCAGATCCTTTCGCGATATGTTTTCAACTTTTCCATTACGTGGACCGAAGAGCTGTCCATTTTTGGGCTCATGTGGATAACGTATTTTGGCGCTGCCATCGCAGTCGTGCAACGGCGGCACATCAGGATCACGATCTTGAGCGACTTCCTTCCTGACAAGGTGAGAAAGATCCTTGATATCGCCTGCAACATCGCGTTCATGATCTTCATCTCGTTCGTCACCACAGGCATCTGGAGCATGTTCAAGATCGCCATGAGGACACATCAGCAGGCGGCCGCGTCCGGCCTGCCCCGCTGGGTACCGATCATCGGCATTGTCTTCGCGTTTGTCCTGATCGTCCTTCGCCTCATTCAGGACACGGTGAAACATGTTCGCGAATACCGTGAAATGTTCTGCCAGCCCAAGAAAGACGGCGACGTGGAGTAGGAGATCACCATGGATATAGCATTGCTCGTTTCCCTGTTCCTGGTCTTTGTCTTTTCCTCGCTCCCGGTCGCCGTGGCCATCGGCTGCGCCGTGATCTGCTTCACGCTGGTCTATCCCATGGGCAACCTGAGCTTCGTCGCCCAGAACATGTACTCGGCGCTCAACTCGTTCCCGCTCATGGCCGTGCCGTTCTTCATGCTCACCGGCACGATCATGGAGGTGGGCGGGCTATCGCAACGCCTGGTGCGCGTGGCCAACCGGCTGGTCGGCAGCGCCACCTCGGGCCTGGCCATGGTCACCATCGTGGCCTGCATGTTCTTCGGCGCCATCTCGGGTTCGGCTCCGGCCACCGTGGCCGCCATCGGCAGCATCATGGTCCCGCAGATGGTCAAGCACGGCTATTCCCGCGAATTCGGCGCGGGCCTCATCGCCACCTCGGGCGGCCTGGGCATCATCATCCCCCCGAGCATCCCGCTGGTCATCTACGGCATCTGCACGACGACCTCCATCGGCGACCTCTTCCTCGCGGGCATCGGCCCGGGCATCCTCATCGGCCTGGCGCTCATGATCCCGGCGCGGCTCATCGGCAAGAAGCGCGGCTACAGCGGCACGGGCGAGCCCTTCAACGCCCGCGAGTTCGCCACGGCCGCCTGGGAGGCCAAGTACGCCCTGTTCGTCCCGGTCCTGATCCTGGGCGGCATCTACGGCGGCATATTCACGCCCACCGAGGCCTCCATCGTCGGCGTGGTCTACGCCTTTGCCGTGAGCATGTTCATCTACAAGGAACTGAAGCTCAACCAGCTCCTGAAGATGTTCTCCACCAACGCGGCCCTGGTCGGCACGATCTTCCTGCTCTTCGGCACGGCGAACTCGCTCTCCTTCCTGGTCTCGGCCACGGACCTGCCCAGCCGCATCAGCGACGTGCTCTACGGCATCACCAGCAACAAGTACGTGATCCTGTTCATCATCAACATCTTCCTGCTCTGCCTGGGCATGATCATGGACACCATGTCCGCGAACCTGATCTTCTCGCCGCTGCTGCTGGCCATCGTGCAGCCCCTGGGCGTGGATCCGGTGCACTTCGGCGTCGTGGTCACCATCAACCTGGCGCTGGGCTTCGTCACGCCGCCCATGGCCACGAACCTCTTCCTCACCTCGACGCTCACAGGGGTGCCCATCGGCAAGATCGTGAAGGAGTCGTTCCCGTTCATCGTGGCCATGCTCATCGCCCTGGCCCTGGTCACCCTGTTCCCGCAGATCAGCCTCTTCCCGCTGCAGCTTTGCCGCGGATAGCAAGGATACGTGGTCCGTCTCCTGTCGTTTGCAACCTTGCAACCTGCGCTCCGACCACACGTTCGGCGCAGCATCACAGATGGAGGTTTTTCATGAAAATAACCAAGGTTGAAGTCTTCGACTGCGAAGTCAACCGCAAAGACCCCACCATGGCCGCGTTCAACCCCGTGCTGGTGCGCCTGCACACGGACGAAGGGCTGAGCGGCATCGGCGAGGTCGGGCTGGCCTACGGCAGCGCCTCCAAGGCCGCCGTCGGCATCCTGCGCGATTTCGGCAAGCGCCTGATCGGCAAGAACCCCATGAACGTGGAAGCCATCTGGGAGATGCTCTACCGCGACACCTTCTGGGGCATGGGCGGCGGCCCGGTGATCTACGGCGGCATCAGCGCCATGGACATCGCCTGCTGGGACATCCGCGGCAAGGCCTGCAACATGCCCATCTACCAGATGCTCGGCGGCAAGACCAACGCCTCGCTGAGGACCTACGCCAGCCAGCTGCAGTTCGACTGGGCCCTGAAGCACAAGAACCTGGCCACGCCCGAGCAGTACGCCGAGGCCACCCGCAAGGCCAAGAGCGAGGGCTACACCTGCATCAAGGTCGATCCGCTGATGATCGACTCGCACGCGGTGCGCAACCCCAAGCAGCGCTACCTCGGCATCCTGCAGTACGAGGACATGAAGATGGGCCTGGACCGTCTGGTGGCCATGCGCGACGCCCTGGGCCCCGAGGGTGACATCATCATCGAGATCCACTCCTACCTGGGCGCCAACTCCGCCGTGCAGTTCGGCAAGGCCGTGGACGACCTGAAGCTGAACATCTTCTACTACGAAGAGCCCGTGGCCCCCATGAACCAGGATTCCATGGCCTTCGTGGCCGACAAGGTCCGGATGCCCGTGGCCTCCGGCGAGCGCATCTACACCCGCTGGGGCTACCGTCCGTTCTTCGAGAAGCAGGCCCTGGCCGTGATCCAGCCCGACGCCTGCCTGGTCGGCGGCATCACCGAGACCAAGAAGATCTGCGACTACGCCAACATCTACGATGCCACCGTCCAGGTGCACGTGTGCGGCGGCCCGGTCTCCACGGCCGCGTCCCTGCACATCGAGACGGTCATCCCCAACTTCGTCATCCACGAGCACCACACGTACGCGCTCAAGGAATGCATCCGCGAGCTGTGCAAGTACGACTACCAGCCCGAAAACGGCGAATTCGTCGCTCCCGAACTCCCCGGCCTGGGGCAGGAACTGAACGACGCGGTGTGCAAGGACTACCTGGCCTACACGATCGAGTAAGCACCAGCCATAGGCACCTTCCGCGGGCCACTCTGGGCAAGAGAGTGGCCCGCTTTTTTGTCCTGTCCTTGCGCACCGCGCCTGCGGACGCAATAGCAAAAAAGAACGTCCGGCGCCAACGCACAGGCCCCGCTCCGGACCGGCCGCGAACTGTCTGGCCGGTTCGGCTGTCGGAATTCCAATTTATTGAAAAAAAAGGAGAACAAGCTGACCTGGCTGGTCTTGTGAACGCCGTGCAGTTGCATTAGGCTGCTTCCAGAAAAGCGGGCCATCGTCGGCGCACGGCGCGGCGTCGGTGCGTGCCGCGTCCGACGCCGTGCAGGGCGGCCTGCCCGGGACGCCGCCGCCGGTGGCGACACGGAACGGCCCTGCCGCCTCTTGGACGGCCCCGGCCGCCCGCGCGCCCGCCGGCAACCGCATCGCCGCCCGCCCCGGAACCCGGCAAGCAGCCTCCGCAGGGCAAGGAATTTTGTCAATCTGACGAAAATGTTGTAAACAACGTGCGAACGGGGCGCCCGGCCCGCACTCGGCCACTCCGACGACGACCGGGGAACCGGATGCGCCGCCGCCGCACCCACCCTCGGGAAACGGGCCCGCCGATCCCGCCGCGGACCTGGGCGATGCAGATGCGCCGCAGCCAGACAGGGCCGTGATCCTTCTCCGGTGCGACCGCCGACGGGGCGGACACCGACAATCCTTGCAACAACGGAGACGCGCAATCCATGCAGATCATCATGCCCAACTCGATTGCCGACGTCGTGTATCAGAAAATCAAGAGCCGGATCGTCAGCGGCAAGCTGCGCCTGGGACAAAAGATCACCGACGTGGAGTTCGCCGACGAGTTCAAGGTGTCCAAGACGCCGATCCGCGAAGCCCTGCTCAAGCTCAAGGGCGAGGGGCTGATCGACATCGTCCCGCGCAGCGGCACGTTCGTGTTCAAGTTTTCGGAAGAGGATCTGATGGCGCTGTGCGAAGCGCGCCTGATCTTCGAGGAGGGGGCCCTGCGCAAGGCGTTCAGGGACAACAACATCAAGCTGATCAACGAGCTGTCGCAAGGCGTCAAGGAGCAGCAGCAGCTCATCCCCAGCGAGGCGGTTTCAAAGTATCTCCGGCTGGACAGGCTCTTTCACGACATCTTCTTTTCCCTGGCCGGAAACGTCTACCTGCAGCAGGCGCACTCGCTCATCTTCGACCGCATCAACGTCCTGCGGGCCTATCTCACCCTGACGCCCGACTTCATCACCCACTCCATCGCCAGCCACGCCAAGATGCTGGAATACATCATGGCCGACGACATCGACAGCGCCTGTCAGCGCCTGAAAAAGCACATTTTCGGCACGTTCAACGAAGACTTCCTGGCCCATCTCAATTCGATCCAGGAATAGCGCCCCGCGCCCTTTTGGGGCCGAAAAGGAGCTCGGCCGGCCACCCTTGCGCTCGATTGGGGAGGGAATCGAGGCAAGAGCGGCCGGCCGAGAATTTGAAGTCAGCGTGCGGTCTTCGCCTGGAAGATGTTCCTTCCGTCCGTCTCCTTGATGCCCAGACTCAGCAGCACGGACACGACCGTGATGGCCGCCATGAAGATGGTGGCGTAGTGGTGCTGCACCGCGGGCGCCGCGTCGATGAAGGCGTCGAGGATGCGCCCGTAGAGGGGCGTGGCCAGGGCGATGCCCAGGAATCCGAAGGTATTGAGCACGGCAATGGCCGTGCCCGTGCATTCGCTGGGGCCGGATTCCTTGCAGGTGGTCATCATCACACCGAACTGGCCGGAGCAAAAGCCGATGCCCGCCAGGCAGGCCGCGTAGGCGTACGGCGGCAACGCCGGGCCCCCGGCCACGGCCAGGAAACACCAGAGCAGGGCCACGACGATGCCGGGGTAGATCAGGAACGGCTTGCGCTTGCCCAATCTATCGGAATAGTAGCCGATCACGATGCTGCCGAGCATGAAGCCCACGAGCTGGCAGGAAGCCAGGTTGGACGAGGCCGTGAGGCTGAGCCCGTAGATGTCGCGGACGTAGGCGATGCTCCAGGCCCCGCTGAAGCTCAAAAGCTGCGGCACCGCGAAGAAGTAGAAAACGTTCAGGATCATAAGTTGCTTCGTGGTCACGGCCGTGAGCAGGGACTGCTTCAGGCCCACGGCCGGTTCCTGTGCGGACGGAACCGGCGCGACGGGCGCGAAGCCCTTGTCCTGCGGCTTGTTGCGCACCAGCCAGAAGCACAGGATCGCCAGCAGGAAGGTGGCGAGGCTGATGGAATAGAACGCGCCCCGGAAGGAAAGCCAGGCGACCAGCAGGGCGAAGGGCGTCTGCGCCGAAAGGCTGCCGACGTTGCCCAGGAACAGGCAGGTGCCGGACAGGGTGCTGAACTCCCGCTCCTTGAACCACTGGGACTGGATCTTCATGACGCAGACGAAGCTGGCGGCCACGCCGAGGCCCACGATGAACCGGCCCACGAAGAGCATGAGCGGCGAGTCCGCCACGCCGAACAGAAAGGTGCCGGCCGAAGCGATCAGCAGCGCCGCGCTGGCGGTGACGCGCACGCCCACGGAATCCGCGAGCAGGCCCACGGGGATCTGGGCGATGCAATAGGCGTAGAAATACATGGAGGCCATCAGCCCGAACTCGGTGGCCGTCAGCCCGAACCCGCCCATGATGGTTTCCTTCACGACCGACACGGAAACCCTGTGAAAGAAGCTGACCATGTAGGATGCCACAAGGATCAGCCAAACGACCCATCTGTACTTTTCCACCGTCCCCCAAAAGCTTTTCCCGGTACTCATTTTTACACACCTTTCCATTACTTGTTGCGTATCGATTCCTGCACGCGCAGTGCGCGGGCATTCGTCTACGAAATATCCGCCCAAGGATCGGCAGTTCCTTGTGTTCTTGCGTCGTGACGCAAAAAAAGCAGCCAGGTTGGCGCGCTTTTCCGCTGAAAAGGACGTTGGAGCGAGCCGGACGGCTGCATGCGGAGCGCAGCATCGTCGAGACACCCACATTTTGCTGTCAGTGTTCGTCTCGACCATGTTTCGTATGGCGGGTCAACAAAAAAACTATAACATCACGGCGAGTTGATTGATATTGCAGGGAGCTTTCGCCGCAATAGCGCGCAGAATCAGCCAAGTACCGGGACAGGGCTGCCATGTGATATATCAGCGGAGGGGGGACGCGGGCCTGATCCGGCCGCGCGGGGCGGAATCTGCAGGAACGCCGGGCAAGGCAATGCAGGCGGCTCCACGGCGACGGCCCGCATGAAGAGGCCCCTGGACCTGCGTCCAGGGGCCTCTTCATGCGACGAACTCCATGGCGCCGCCCCGGGCCCCGTGCCGAGGGGCGCCCGGAGCCCGGCTCAGCCCAGGAAGGCCGCCCAGAGCCAGGACAGGGGCATGACCAGGAGCAGGGCCGGAATCATGCTCGCGACCGGGAACGGCTTGATGCCGCAGATGCGAAAGCCCGTGGCGAGCATGATCAGGCCGCCGCAGGCCGAGAAGTCCGCGAGCATGTCCGGGGTCGTCAGGGGCAGGATCAGCGCGGCCGCGAGAAAGAGCAGGGCCTGGACCGCGAACTGGGGCACCACCAGAAGGCCGATGGTCAGGCCCATGGTCGAAGCGAAGATGGGCGCGGTGAAGAAATCCAGGATCGCCTTGACCACCAGCAGCGTGGGATCGCCGGTCATGCCCTCGCTCATGGAGCCGTAGACGCCCGTGCCGCTCATGCAGAAGAGCACCAGCAGGGCCACGAACTTGTCCAGGAACTCCTCCTGGTCCATGGCGGCGGCCGGGCGCGTGAGCTTCTCCACCCAGCGGCGGGCCCTGCCCGCCGCCTTCTGGATCAACGACTCCAGCCGGACCAGTTCCCCGAGCAGCGTGCCCAGCACCAGGGCCAGGACCACGGGCGCGAGAAACTTGACCTTGACGATCATGACCACGCCGAGGCCCATGGACGAACAGCCGAAGACCATGGGCATGCGCTGGCGCACGTTGGCGCCCAGGCGCGGGCCGATGAGCACGCCCGCCAGGGTGCCCGCGAGCAGCGCCGCCCCGTTGACATAAGGGCCTATCATACTTCTTCCTTCATTGCTTGATGGTGGTTTTCGCGCGGGCCGCGGGCCCTGCGCGCCGGACGCGGGGACGCGCGACGAGACGGGCCGGCGGCCGCGCGCCGCCGAACCCCGCCCACCGGAGCACGTCCGGGTCAGCGTTCCGTGGTGAAGCCGAATTCGATCGCGGACTTGGTGTAGAAGACGCGCAGCCCTTGCTGCGCAAGGCGGGCCAGCAGCGCGTCGCACTCCTCGGCCGTGAGGGCCATGGCGACCTGCACCGGGGCGTCCCCGAGATCGAAATAGTTCTCGGAATGAAAGCGCCCGTCGTGGCCGAACCCCTCCCGGCCGGAAAAAAGCGTGGCCCCGCGCACGCCGAGCCGCCTGGCCGCCTCGATGATCCAGCGCGCCAGGGGCATGTCCTCGTGCGTGCGGTTCTGCTGGGTGAAGAAGGTGACGAGATATCCCTGCACCATGAACTCCTTGGCTGCCGTGACGATTGCGGGCGCGCCGCGCGCGGCACCCGACGGCATGTGTATCCGGGAAGCCGGACGGGAACAATGATCCGCGTCACTGAGCGGCCACGTCGGCCCGTTCCGCCGCAGGAGCGCGGCTGCCGCTCAGAGAATGAAGAAGGGGCTGGTGGCCGATGCGTCGAGCCGGTCCTTGTCCAGGATGCGGATGGCCCCGCGCGATTTGCCCACGAGCCCGCGCTCCTGCAGGCGGGAGACGACGCGCGCCGCGGTCTCGCGCGACGCGCCCACGAGTTCGGCCACGTCCGCGTTGGTCAGGGGCAGGTCCGGGCCGATGCGCGAGGAGAGCATGCTCAGGGCGTTGAGGATGCGCGTCTCCACGCTCTCGTCGATGAGGTCCAGGATCCGCGTGTAGGCCCCGTCGAGCAGGTCGCCCATGGTGTTGAGGATGCCGATGGCCACCTCCGGATTGGCCGACACCCAGTCCCGGAACACCCGGCAGGGGATGGCGACGACCACGGCCCTTTCCGCCACGCGCGCGGAGAAGAAGCGCTCGCGCTCGCGAAAGCAGGCCACGGCGTTCAGCGGCGTGCCGCGCACGGCGATGCGGTAGGTGAAGACCTTGCCCGAGGGCGTCTGGCGCGCGAGCACCACGCGTCCGCTCTCCACGAGATGGTAGCGGCTCGCGGCCTGGCCCGTCTCGAAGACGTATTCCCCGGCCTCGAACTCCAGCCGCTCGGCGCTGCGCGCCAGCTCGGCCAGCGCGGCGTCGGAGGCGCGGCGCAGGTTGGCGTCCTGGCGCAGCGTTTCGAGAAGTCGTTGGAACCCGGCGTCCTGCATGATGTCCTCCCCGGCTTGCGGCGTGCCCCAGCCCCCTACTCCGCCTTCGGCTCCCCTTCGTTCAGGCCGATGCGCTTGATGATCTTCTGCAGGCTCACGCGCTCGATGCCCGAGAGGCGCGCGGCCTCGGAGATGTTGCCGTTCGTGGTCTCCAGGATGCGCTCCACGTAGTTGCGGGTGAAGCCGTCCAGCACGTGGGCCTTGGCCTCCTTGTACGGGGCCAGGGGGCCGGCCCCGCCCGGCCCGCCCGACGCGCCCGGCCCGCCGGCGTCCTGATCCGGCCGGCCGCCCTCGGCCCGGCGCAGGTGCGCCATCTGCACCTGCTTGCCCGGGCAGAACACCGCCAGCCGCCGCACGTAGTTCTGCAGCTCGCGCACGTTGCCGGGCCAGGGCCGCTCGCACAGGCAGGCCACCACCTCCGGGCCCAGCACCTTGGGCGTCAGCCGCATCTCCTCGCAGGTCTGGGCCAGGAAGTGCGCGGCCAGCTGCGGAATGTCCTCGCGCCGTTCCCGCAGCGGCGGGGGCGAGACCGTGAGCACGTTCAGCCGCCGGTAGAAGAGGTCCTCCCGGAACAACCCCGCGCCGATGCGCTGCTCCAGGCTCTGGTTGGTGGTCGCCAGGATGCGCACGTCCACCCGGAAGGTCTCGTTGGAGCCCACGGGCCGCACCTCGTGCTCCTGCAGCACGCGCAGCAGCTTGGTCTGCACGGACATGGGGATGTCGCCGATCTCGTCGAGCAGGATGCTGCCGCCGTTGGCCGCCACGAACAGCCCCCGGCGGCCCTTGCCCGCGCCGGTGAAGGCCCCGCGCACGTGGCCGAAGAGTTCGCTCTCCAGGAGGTGCTCGGGAATGGCCGGGCAGTTCACGGCCACGAAGGGCCGCTCCGCGCGGCTGCTCATGCGGTGGATGCTGTCGGCCACCAGCTCCTTGCCCGTGCCGGATTCGCCCCGGATGAGCACGGTGTAGTCCGAGGCGGCCACCGCGGCGATGGACTCCTTGAGCCGCCGCATGGCCGGGGCCTCGCCCACCAGCCTGCGCCCGCCGCCGCAGCGGCAGGCCAGCTCGCGCAGGGCGCGGTTCTCGTCCAGCAGCCGCACGCGCTCCAGCCCCTTGCGCACCACGCGGAAGAGTTCGTCGCGGTCCACGGGCTTGGTCAAAAAGTCGTAGGCCCCGGCCTTGAGCGCGGCCACCGCGGCCTCCACGCTGCCGTGCCCGGTGAGCAGGACCACGGTGAGTTCCGGCTCGCGCTCCAGGGCCTGGCGCAGCAGTTCCTGGCCGTCCAGCCCGGGCATGCGCAGGTCCGTGAGCATCAGGTCCATGCGCTGGGCGGCCAGCAGCTCCAGGGCCTCGGCCCCGCTCCCGGCCAGCGCGATCTCGGCCTCGGGAAAGCCCGGGGCCAGCAGCCGCGCCAGCCCCCGGCAGAAGTCCCGGTCGTCGTCCACGATGAGAATGCGTCGGGCCATCTATCCTCCCAGCCCGGTTTCGGGCCCGGTTTCGGCCTCCGTTTCGGCCCCGGTTTCGGCCCCGGTTTCGGCCCCGGTTTCGGCCCCGGTCACGTCGGCCAGGGGCAACCGCACGCGGAACGCCGCGCCGCCGTCCGGCAGGTTCTCCACCTCGATGCCGCCGCCCAGCTCCCGGGTCAGCCCGTAGATCACCGAGAGCCCCAGCCCCGTGCCCTTGCCCACCTCCTTGGTGGTGAAGAAGGGGTCGAAGACGCGATTGAGGTGCTCGGGCAGGATGCCCGGGCCGTTGTCGGCCACGGTCAGCAGCGCGTACGCACCGCCCCCGCCGCCACCGGCCAGGCCCACCTCCACGCGCACCTCTCCGGCCCGGCCGCCCGCGCCCTCCTGGCGGTCCACGGCGTCCAGGGCGTTCATCACCAGATTGGTGAGGATGTGCTCCAGCACGTCGGCCCCGGCGCGCACCCGGGGCACGCCCGGGGCCACGCGCAGCGTCAGCGCCGCCCTGGCCGCCCGGGCCCGGGCCTGGAGGATCTCCACCGTGGCCGCGACCACCGCGCCCAGGTCGCTGGGGCCGGAGGTCGCGGGCCGGGGCCGGGCGAAGTCGAGCAGGTCGCGGACCACGCGCCGGGCCTGGACCACGTGGCGCAGGATCACGCCCAGGTCGTCCTGGGCCTGCCCGTCCGGCTGGGCCTGCTGCAGCAGTTCGGCGTAGCACTGGATCACGCCCAGGGGGTTGTTGATCTCGTGCGCCAGCCCGGCGGCCAGCTGGCCCACGGCCACCAGCCGCTCGTTGCGCAGCATCTGGCCCTCCATGCGCCGCTCGATGGTGATGTCGCGCAGCCCGGCCACGCGCCGCCGGTCGCCGGAGTCCCCGAGGGCATAGAAGTTGACCGCGAAGACGCGCCCGTCGTCCAGCTCGAACTCGCCGCAGTCCCCGCTCCCGGCCGCGGCGCTCATGCGCGCCAGCAGCGGGTCGAAGCCAGCGGCCTCCGGACCGGCGTCCGGCCCCCGGGACCGTCCCGCAGTCGGGCCCGCAGTCGGGCCCGCAGTCGGGCCCGCAGTCGGGCCCCCAGTCGGGCCCGCAGTCAGGCTCGCGGCCAGACCCGCGGCCAGTTCGCGCGCCGGGGTGTTGGCCAGGAGCACGGCCCCGCCCGCGTCCAGCAGCAGCAGCGGATCCGCGATGCCCTCGAAGATGGAGGAAAGCATGGCGTTCTGGCGCAACAGCCCGTCCAGGGCCTCCAGGTTCTCCATGGCGATGCCCAGCTGCTGGCCGATGGCCCGGGCCAGATCGGTCATGCGCCCGGTGCTCCGCTGCTCCGCGTCCCAATGGAGGCAGAGCAGCCCCCGGCCCGTGCCCGTGGTCTGCACCGGAACGTACCAGGCGCGCGAGGTCAGGCGCGGCTCCCCGGCGGCCACCAGTTCGTGCCAGTCCCGGGGCAGCTCCGGCGCGTCGGCCGGGTCGGGCCAGACCGCGTAGTCCGAGGCCGCCAGCAGGCAGATGTACACCGCGCGCGTCGCGCCGAAGCGCGTGGCGATGAGCCGCAGGGCCGCGCGCAGCAGCTCCCGCTTGCCCTGGCTTTCGTTGAGGCTGTTGAGCAGGGAGACGAACAGGGCCACGTCCGCGCGCCGCTCGTCGGCCAGCCGGGTCAGCTCCACCGTGCGCCCGGCCACCTTCTCCTCCAGGGTCGCGGCGTAGTCCCGGAGGTCCTGGCGGGCCTGCCGCAAATGCTCGGCAAAGACCTCGAAGCCGTGCAGGATGCCCTCGATCTCGTCGTCGTCGTGGCTCACGGCCGCATCGGCCTCGCCCGGGGCCTCGTCCGGAAAGAGCCGCTGCATGACCCCGGTGACGCGGCGCAGGCTGTGCACCACCAGCCGCTGGAAAAAGCCCTGGATGAAGAGAAAGAGCACCAGCACGCCCGCGGCGAAGAACAGGGCAAAGGAAAAGGTCGCGTCGCGCACGCTGCCCAGGTTGGGCTGGATCGTCAGCCGGACCACGTCGATGCCCGCCAGGCCGCCGACCACGTGGCCGAAGCCGCGCTCGGCCCCGTAGCGGGCGATGAGCTCGCGCGGCGCGGCGGCCGGGTCGCCGTGGCAGTGCATGCAGGTCTCGTCGAAGCGCTGCGCGTACACGGCGAGGAAGTTGCGCTCGCCGTCCACCTCGGCGATGCGCTCCAGGTGCTCGCGCTCGGGATGCTCCCGGAAGTAGCGGATGAAGTCGCGCTCCATGGCGTTGGCCTCGGAGCGCTCGTTGCGCGCGCCCTCGGCCACGCGGCGGTACACGAACCCCTCGTGGTCCAGGTTCGGGTCGCTCATCACCGCCCGCGTCACGTAGGAGGTGCTCATGGCCTCGAGCACGAACTGGTCGTCGGGCAGGACGTGGTACATGGTCGGCCGCAGCGTCTCGCGCACGTAGTGCTGCATGGCCTCCACCTGGGCCAGGACCAGGGCGGCCTTTTCGCGCGCCGCGCCCTCCATGAGGCGTTCCAGGTGCATGTGCAGGGCCACGCCGAAGAACACCACCAGGCCGACCATGAGCAGGACCAGCCCGCAGAGGAACTTGCCCTGCAGGGAATGGGGCAGCAATCGACGCACGAGGCCTCCCTTGTTCCGGGGTCCCGGGATTCCCGGCCCGCAGGCCCGGCATCCCGGCGTTCCGCGGCAGCATACATCCGCCGCCCCGGGGTGGCAACGGCCGGATGCACCCCCTGCGTTCGACAGGATGCGGCATGCAAACTCGAGTTAGCAGGAGCAGGCCGGGACGGCATACATTTTATTCGCTATTTCAGTATGTTACAGACAACATTCAAGTGGCATCCTCCTTGCTATCGCCCTTCAGTCCCGGCGGGAAGCTCCGGGATGGCGGGCGGCTGCGCCCGCGCGGTTCGGACGGAGGGGCGAGGCGCGCCGGGGGCGGCCGCCGCAACATCCCGTCGCCCCGGAACAAGTGGTAAGGAGGAGGCTCAAATGGCAGAAAAGAGGTGGCTGACAGAGGACAAGCTCGCCCTGATTCTCGGGCTGTTCCTGTTCATTCTCGGAATGTTCAACTTCGCCGGGACGGACGTCCTGGGCTGGGCCGTGGCGACCAAGGTCTGGACCAGCGCGGGCAGCATCTTCGCCCCGGTCTCGGAAAAATACGCCGGATTGCCGGGCATCGCGTCCCTGTTGCTGACCTTCGTGTTCATCACGGCGTTCCTGTCCCTGGGCCTGAAGTACCTGAGCACCGACGTGCCCAGGTTCATCAAGTCCTTCGCCATCGTGTTCTTCATCAGCATGCTCTGCTGGGCGGCCGGCCACTACGCGACCATCGCCGCCACCCCCAACCAGCTGGAGAAGTTCCACCTGACCTGGGCCATGGGGCTCACGGGCGAGGCGGGCTTCATCGTGGCCCTGCTCGCGGGCATCTTCATCGGCAACTTCATGCCCGGCCTGGCCGAGGAGATGAAGGAGGCCCTGCGCCCCGAGCTGTACATCAAGATCGCCATCGTCATCCTGGGCGCCGAGCTCGGCGTCAAGGCCGTGGACGCCCTGGGCCTGGCCTCCTCGGTCATCTTCCGGGGGCTGTGCGCCATCGTCGAGGCCTACCTGATCTACTGGGCCCTGGTCTATTACGTGGCCCGCAAGTACTTCAAGTTCAGCCGCGAATGGTCCGCGCCCCTGGCCTCGGGCATCTCCATCTGCGGCGTGTCCGCGGCCATCGCCACGGGCGGCGCGATCCGCTCCCGGCCCATCGTGCCGATCATGGTCTCCTCGCTGGTGGTCGTGTTCACCTGCATCGAGATGCTCATCCTGCCCTTCGGCGCGCAGTGGGGCCTGTGGAAGGAACCCATGGTCGCCGGCGCCTGGATGGGCCTGGCGGTCAAGAGCGACGGCGGCGCCATCGCCTCCGGCGCGATCACGGACGCGCTGATCCGGGCCAAGACCGTGGCCGAGACCGGCATCCAGTACCAGAGCGGCTGGATCACCATGGCCGCGACCACGATCAAGATCTTCATCGACGTGTTCATCGGCATCTGGGCCTTCGTGCTCGCGGCCGTGTGGTGCACGTTCATCGATTCCAAGCCCGGCCAGCGCATGCGCATGGGCGAGATCCTGGACCGCTTCCCGCGCTTCGTGCTCGGCTACGTGCTCACGTTCATCATCATGCTCATCGTCTGCGCCCTGCATCCGGACCTGGTCAAGGTCGGCAAGGCCGCCATCTCCGGCACGGGCATCTTCCGCGGCATCTTCTTCGTGCTGACCTTCTTCACCATCGGCGTGATCGCCAACTTCAAGAAGCTCTGGGCCGAAGGCATCGGCAAGCTGGCCGCGGTGTACATCGTCTGCCTCTTCGGCTTCATCATCTGGATCGGCCTGTTCATCTCCTGGCTGTTCTTCCACGGCGTCACGCCGCCCGTGGCCTAGCCCCGGACGCATTCCCAAAGGAGTCCCACCATGCAGTTGGATGAAAACAAGATTGCGGAAGAAATGCAAAAGATGGAGTACGAGCCGCTTCTGCCCATCGAACTGAAGCTCATCCGCTGGAGCATCACCATCGGGGTCGTCTCCCTGGTCCTGCTCTACTGGATCAGCTCGACCTTCTTCCCTGCCGCCCACGGCGTCTAGTCGCGGGATCGCCGCCCCCGGGCCGGGGAATGTCCGTTCCCCGGCCCGGGAAACCAAGGCGGAGCAGGATACGTGGAGAATTGCATGCAAGAATGTACGACGCTGCTGGACAGGCTGACGGACCGGCTGCGCGAGAACGAGCGCACCGCGCTGCGCCGCCGCATCGAGGCGGCCGCGGCCGAACACGCCGGCGAGGAGGGCCCGCACGGCCCCAAGGCCCTGCGCTTCCTGCAGGACCTGGACATCTACGTGAACATGCCCGGCCCGGACTTCATCTATTCCCTGGGCGTTTCGGGGTGCCTGCGCGTGGGCGAGGACATCTTCTACCTCGCCAACGACCTCAAGCACGCCGAACGCTGACCCGCCGGCGCGACGCCCGAACGGGTGGCGCAAGGGCGGCGGCCGTCCCAAAGGGCCCCGGATCGCTCCGGGGCCCTTCTCGCGCCCGCCGTCCGGTTCACCGCGCCAACAATTCGTCGATCACGGCCATCAGGCGGTCGGCTTCCACGGGCTTGGCGAGATAGTCGTCGATCCCGGCCGCAATGAAGGCCTCCCTGTCGCCGGCCATGGCGTAGGCCGTCAGCGCGATGATGGGAATCGCCCGCTTGTCGGCTCCGGCCCGCCCGGCCCGGATCGCCCTGGTCGCCTCCACGCCGTCCATGACCGGCATCTGGATGTCCATCAGGATCAGATCGTAGTACCCGCTGCCGAGTTCACGCAGCGCCTCCTCGCCGTTGGCCGCCGCCACCGCGCGGTACCCGGCCTTTTCGAGAAGCGTCCTGACGGCCATCCTGTTGACCGCATCGTCCTCGACCAGGAGGACGGCGCGCGGTCCGGGCGCAGGGGAAGGCCGGGGCGAAGCGGCGACAGGCTCGTCGGCGCCGTCGCCGCGACGCCCGAACGGCAGGCGAAACCGAAACGACGCGCCCAGGCCCGGTTCGCTTTCGATCTCCATTTCCCCGCCCATGAGATCGACGAGCCGGCGCACGATGGCCAGGCCGAGCCCGGCGCCCTGGTGGGAGCGGCTCAACCCCTCGTCCCCCTGCGTGAAGGCCTCGAAGAGCTCCCGCACCTTGTCCCGCGCGATGCCGATGCCCGTGTCGGTCACGGAGAAGAGCACCCAGGCCACATCCGGGGAATCGCTCGGCAGCGCGGAGACCTCCAGCCGGATCCCGCCGCGGTCGGTGAACTTGACGGCGTTGCCCACCAGGTTGTGGATGACCTGGCTCAGCCGCAGGGCATCGCCGACGAGCACGCGCGGAACGCCGCTGTCCACGTTCAGTTCGAGGTCCAGCCCCTTTTGCCGGCACGGCAGGCCGAAAAGCTGTTCAACGGAGCGCATCAGTTCCGCCACTTCGAACCGCTTGCGCACGATGTTGAATTTGCCGGCCTCGATCCTGGTCAGGTCCAGGATGTCGCCGAGCAGCCCGGTCAGCCGCCGGGCCGACTCCATCGCGAGATCGATGTACTCCTCCTGCTCCCTGTCCAGCGGCGTGGTCTTGAGCAACTGGTGCATGCCCATGATGCCGTTGAGGGGCGTGCGCAGCTCATGGCTCATGTTGGCCAGGAAGATGGATTTCGCCCTGTTCGCCGCCTCGGCCCTGCGCTTTTCCCGCTCCAGCTCCGCGTTCTTGCGCAGCAGCCTGGTGTGCGCCCTTTTCAGCTTCACGGCCGTGTCGTTGTACGCCCTGGCGAGCTCGAGCATCTCTTCGGGAAAATCGTCGACCTCTATCAGCAGGTCGTCGAACCCCTTGCCGAGACGCTTGAAGGCGTTCTGCAAGACCCTTTTCGCGGTGCTCGTAAGGTCGCCGGCCGCTATGGCCGCGACGCACATCCAGTCCGTGGTTCCGATCTTCGACCAATGGACCTGGAAGCTCTCGCCCTTGGCCTCCACGGTGCGGTAGCCATGGCCGGCCCTGAAGCCGGCCTCGAGATCGACGGCGCTAAAGGCCGGATGGGCATCGCGGAAGTCCACGAGGGCCACTTCACCTCTGGCCAGGGGCCTCGTCGTCATGCCATCGCTGCCGGATATCAGCCTGCCGCCCTTTTCGACGATGCAGGTGTATTGCGTCTTGTAGCTCGAGGCCAGGACCTCGCTACGGACCATGCTGTCGACCTTGACGTCGATGCTCCACAAGCCAGTGAAGACGTCCCGGACGTACACGGGTATCGACGCGGCTACGATGAGCCCCTGGCCGGCGTAATCGGCGTGCGGCGCGGACCAGCGGATCTCCCTGGCCGGATTCGCGTCGGGGGCGACGGAAAGATACGTGTGGTAGGCGGACCAGTCGAAATCGGGGGGAATGGCCGTTATCTGATCGATGTACGGATACTGCAGCGCCGTGTTGGTGACGTCCTGGTAGTAGATCCAGGCCGCCCCGGGCAGCCTGGCGTGCAGCGTGCGCAGGATGCACGCGATGTTGCGGTGGCGGTAGAGGCGGAGCCTGGCGTCCGGGTCGTCCGTTCTGTCCGAAGGCCAGGAGTAGCTGACGGTCTCCTCCGCCAGCCGGCCTTCCCGGAATTGCCGCAGCTGGGGAATGCTCAGGAAAAAGCCGTCCTCCCCCACGGCGAAGCCCTGGTCGCGGAGCCAGGCGTCGATAGACCCGGCGTCGGGTTCGGCCTCGTGGAGCAGCTTTTTCGTGAGCGATTCAAGGTAACACAGCGAATCCTCGACCCGTTCCAACTCGCAGGCGACCACGCGCGCAACCGAGTTGAGCTGGGTTTGTATGTTCCTGTATTCCAGCATGGCCTCCGCCCGCTTTCGCCGTGAACTGCACCTGAACGCGCTTCTCGGCCCAGTCTATCGGAATACCCTGCGCCGCGCGTCCTTTCAAGTGAAGACCCGCCTTTCGGCGCTTCGGGATGAAAAAATATCCGCAGCATCCGGGAGAAGGCCGAACGAACAGCCGGAAAACAGAGCCGGCACGCCACCGCCCAACAGGCCGTGCCGCGTGGCACCCGACTGGAAAAACAAGATAACCACCCGCTCCGGCAAAAAAAAGCCCTCTTGCCACTTCCCTCTTTCCCATTGATAACCTAAAATTCCTTCAACAGTTGTACACAAAAGCCCCGAAGGGGTCCCGCACCCGACGGAAGAGTTCCCGCGGAAGGGGCACCCGGCCTCCTCGGAACGCGGTAGTTGCCGTGCCACGGGCCGGGTCCGCAACGAAGGCTCCCGTCCGCGCCGGGCCTTGAGTCAGAGAAGATATGTCCGTAACACCCACCCCCACCGTGCTGCTCATCGACGACGACCAATTCGCCTGCGTGACCATGGGCGACTGCCTGCGCGACTTCGGCTACAACGTGCTGGAGGCCCGCGGCGGCGCGGAGGGGCTCGACATCTTCGCCCGCGAGCGGCCCGACGCCGTGCTCGTGGACCTGCGCATGAAGGACATCGACGGCCACCAGGTCCTGGCGGCCGTCAAGGAGCGGTCCCCGGACACGCCGGTGCTGATCATCTCCGGCGCGGGCGACATGCAGGACGTGATCCGCGCCCTGCGCCACGGGGCCAGCGACTTCCTGACCAAGCCCCTGCAGGACTCCGCCTTGCTGGACCTGGCCCTGCGCCGGGCCCTGGACGTGCAGGACATGCGCCGCGAGCACCGCTCCCTGGCCCGCGGCTTTCTCTCCGAAGGCCCCCGCCATCCCGAGGCCTTCGACGCGTTCGTAACGGTCTGCCCCCGCATCCTGCGCATCTTCGCCTACTGCGAAGCCGTGGCCGCCGGGTCCGAGCCCGTGCTCATCACCGGCGAAACCGGCGTGGGCAAGGAGATCCTCGCCCGGGCCATCCACCGCGTCAGCGGCCTGCCCGGCCCCTTTGTGGCCGTCAACGTGGCCGGGCTGGACGAGCACGCCTTTTCCGACACGCTCTTCGGGCACACCAAGGGCGCCTTCACCGGCGCCACCGGCGGCCGCGAGGGCATGATCGAGCAGGCCGCCCGGGGCACCCTGTTCCTGGACGAGATCGGGGACCTGCCGCAGGTGGCGCAGATCCGCCTGCTGCGCGTGCTGCAGGAGCGCGAATACCATCCCCTGGGCGCGGACCGGCCCCGGCCCATGACCGCCCGCGTGCTCGCCGCCACAAACATCGCGCCGGGAAAGCTGTTGCGGGAGGAACGCTTCCGCAACGACTTCTACTACCGCCTGGCGACCCACTCCCTGGCCATTCCGCCCCTGCGCGAACGGCCCGAGGACATCCCCCCCCTGGTCCGCCACTTCCTGGACCAGGCCGAGGCCTGCTTCCGGAAACGGGTCGGCCCCTGCCCCCCCGATATCCTCGGCCAGCTGGCCGCCCACCCCTTCCCGGGCAACGTCCGCGAGCTGCGCGGCACGATCTTCGACGCCGTGGTGCGCAGCGAACCCGGCCGACTCTCGCTCTCGGTCTTCGACACGATCCTCAGGCGCGAGCCGCCCCAGGCCCGGCGCTCCTCCCGATACTTCGTCGACGCCACCCCCCTGCCGACCATCAGGCAAGCCACCGAGGAGCTGGTGCAGGAAGCCCTGGCCCGCAGCGGCGGCAAGCAAAACGCCGCGGCGCGCCTGCTGGGCATCACGCCCCAGGCCCTGAACAGCCGCCTGCGCCGCCGCGACGCATGACGCCCAAAAAAGCAAGTAAGGAAATCCTTTTACCATCGATCAACTTTTCTTGATTCCGCGGTAGCCCACGCCCTACCTGGCCCAACGCCGCACGTCACCGTTCTCCTTTCGTCTCCGTCTCAACTTTTCTTGATTCCGCCTCGTGTCGCGCGCGTGGCATGAGGCGACGCAATATCGCTTTCTTGTTGTTTTTATTACTTTTTTCATAATTTCATGCCTTGGCACAATCCTTGAGATAGAAACGGCAAGGGGGCCAAGTGGATACGTACATTCGACTTGCCGTTGTCATTGATTCGGCTGCCGGTGCCGAGCACCTGCGGCGTTGTGCCGAACAACTGGGACAGCGCGGCTACAAGGTGCTGGAGATCGAATCCGCATCCCGGGCCGTGGAAATTTTCCGCGAGCGCGATACCGGGGCCATGGTCCTGCGGGCCGGGGCCACGGACGCCGAGGGCCGACCCCTGGTCGATCTGCTGCGCTTCGAGGCCAGCGCCCTGGAGCGGCCGGACGCGCCCCTGGTGCTGCTGGCCGACGAGACGGACTGGACCGAGGCCCTGCGTCTGGCCCAGGACGGCCGCTTCGACGCCGTCTGCCCGCTGCGGGGCGACCCCTGGACCGTGGTCCGGGCCGTGGACAGGGCCGTGGAACTGCGCGGGCACTGCGAGGAGCGCAACCACTGCCTGGGTGTGCTGGAGCATGCGCGCCTCGAGTACGACGCCGAGCTCTTCGCCAGCGCCCAGCGGCTCGAGGCCGCCCTGGACGGCATCGTTTCCGCCCTGTGCGTGCTCGTGAGCCAGCGCGATCCCTACACCGCCACGCACAGCAGCCGCGTGGGCCGCATCGCGCGGCGCCTGGGCGCGGCGCTCGGCCTGGGCGCACCGGAGCAGGACGCCCTGTTCCAGGCCGGTTGCCTGCACGACATCGGCAAGATCACCTTGCCCATCTCCGTGCTCAACAAACCGGGCCCGCTCAATCCCGCCGAATTCCAGCTCGTGCTCAAGCACCCGCAGGACAGCTACGCCATCGTGCGTCATCTGCCCCTGCCGGGCAGCGTGGGCCGGGCGGTGTGGGAACACCACGAGCGGTTCGACGGCACCGGGTATCCGCATCAGAAGGCCGGCGAGGACATCCACCTGCACGCGCGCATCCTGTCCCTGGCGGACGTGTACGAGGCCATGACCTCGGACCGGCCCTACCGCCGGGCCCTGAGCCACGCGGAGGCCATGCACTACGTCCGCGCGCAGTCCGGCAGACACTTCTGCCCGCTTTGCACGGACGCCTTCCTGCGGCTGGAAGAAGGCGCCCTGGGCCAGCCCTTCGCCACAACCCACGAGGTGAGCTTCCATGCCTGAACCGATCGCACACGCCGGACGCGACTCCGGAGAGGCGCTCCAACTCGTCACCTTCGTGCTCGGCGGCGAGCGCTACGGCGTGGATATCCACGTGGTCCGGGAGATCATCCGGCCCATGGAGTGCACGCGGCTGCCCAACGCCGCCGCCGGGCAGGAGGGCGTCGTCAACCTGCGCGGCCGGGTCGTGCCCGTGGTGGACCTGCGCACCCGCATGAGCATCGGACGGCGCGAGCACGATGCGGACACGCGCATCGTGGTCGCCGAACTTTCCGGCACCGTGGTCGGCTTCGTGGTCGATGCCGTGGCCAAGGTGCTGTCCGTCCCGTCCTCGATCATCGAACCTCCTCCGCCCGTGACCCAGGACGGGACGAAAAGCGCGGTGCGCGGCGTGGGCCGCCTGGCGGAGGGACTGCTCATCCTGCTTGACCTTGAAACCATGTTGCCGGCCGGGGGGCTGATCGCCCGGGCCTGACGCCTCAAAGGGGGATCCCATGTCGTTCCTACAGATGAAAAGCCTCAACGCCCGCATCGTGCTGCTGCTGGCACTGCTCCTGGCGCTGACCTTCTCCGGCCTGGTCTGGCTGGTCAGCTCCACAAGCTACAAAATGTCGCGCCAGGACCAGGTCACGTCCATGCAGCAGATCGTCCGCCTGGCCTCGGAGAGCACGGACGAGGACGTGCGCCAGGCGCTCCTGCTGGTCCGCAGCGTGGGCTCGCGTCGCGACGTGGTCGAGGCCCTGCATGCTCCCGCGGCGGACCACTCGGCGGCCATCGACGAACTCGCGGACCTGCAGAAGAGCATCACGCGCATCAAGGGGTGCAGCGTGTTCGACGCCACGGGCCGGGTCCTGTTCGGCGTGGACGCCCGGGGCAGGGATACCCGCGGCGCCTCCCTGGCCAAGGAGGAAGCGGTCCGGGCCGTGCTCGGCGGCGAGGAATCGGCCGTGTCCAAGACCGTATCCAGGCTGGCCTCCGGCGAGGTCGCCTACACCGTGGCCGTGCAGGTGCGCGGGGCGGCGGGCGAGGCGCTCGGCGGCATTCTCGCGGTCATGGACCTGAGCGCTTTCGCGGCCCGGCGGCTCAACGACGTGGTCATCGGCAAGACGGGCTACATCTTCACCATGGACGCCACGGGCACCGTCGCCACCCACGGCGCCGACCCCTCGTTGCTGGGCACGAACACAATCGGCAAGAATCCCTCCGTCGCGCGCATGTTCGAGCAGAAGAACGGCGTGGTGGAATACGAGTTCAACGGCGAACGCAAGGTTGCGCTGCTGCGCTGCTCCGAGACAACGGGCTGGATCACGGTGGCCAACGTGCTGGAAAGCGAGGTGATGGTCGCGGCCACGACCGTCCGCCAGCACATCATGCTCACCGGGGCCGCCTCCTGCCTGTTGCTGGTCGCCATCCTGGCCCTGACCATCCGCCGCTTCGTCGTCGGCCCGGTGCTGCGCGTCAAACAGTTCGCCGAGGAAATCGCGAGCGGCGACTTCTCCACCGCGCTCACGGGCTCCTATCCCTGCGAGCTCGGCGAGCTCGCCAAGCACGTGCGCGCCATGAAGGAGCGCATCAAGGCCGAGCTGGGCTTTGCCCAGGGCGTGCTCAAGGGCTTCACCCTGCCCTGCGTGATCATCACGCCGGAGCACACCGTGCGCTTCGTGAACAAGGCCCTGCTGGAGGCCATCGACAAACCCGGCGACCCGCAGCAGCACCTGGGCGAGAACGCGGGTCTGCTGCTCTTCGACGACGCCTCCCACGAGACCGCCTCGGCCAAGGCCATCAAGTCCGGCCAGACGTTCAACCAGGAGACGGACTACGTCACCCGCGGCGGCACAACGAAACGCTTCGACGTGACCTCCACGCCCCTGCACGACATGGACGGCCAGGCCATCGGCGCCATGGCCATCTGGTTCGACCTGACCGAGATCCGCGCCCAACAGCACAGGATCGAGGAGCAGAACGAGAAGATCGCCCACGCGGCCCACGAGGCCACGGACGTCTCCAACCGCCTCTCGGCCGCGTCCGAGGAGCTGGCCGCCCAGGTGGAGGAATCCAGCCGGGGTACGGAGAACCAGCAGACGCGCATCGCCGAGACGGCCACGGCCCTGGAACAGATGAACGCCTCCATCCTGGAGGTGGCGCGCAACGCCGGCAACGCGGCCAGCAACGCCGAGGCCGCGCGCACCAAGGCGCGCGAGGGCTCGAACATCGTGCTCGATTCCATCCGGGCCGCGGACGCCATGCGCGCCACCGCCTTGGAGATGAAGAACAGCCTCAGCGAACTGGGCGTCCAGGCCGAGGGCATCGGCACGATCATCGGCATGATCACGGACATCGCGGACCAGACCAACCTGCTGGCGCTCAACGCGGCCATCGAGGCCGCGCGCGCGGGCGACGCGGGCCGCGGCTTCGCCGTGGTCGCGGACGAGGTGCGCAAGCTGGCGGAAAAGACCATGACCGCCACCAAGGACGTGGGCCAGGCCATCCGGGCCATCCAGGAAGGCACGCACACGACCATCGGCTTCATGGAGAAGTCCGAGGAAAGCGTGGAGGCCAGCGCGGAGCTGTCCAAGCGCGCGGGCGAGGCCCTCAAGGAGATCGTGGAGGTTTCCACGGCCACGGCGGACATGGTCCAATCCATCGCGGCCGCGGCCGAAGAGCAGTCCGCGGCCTCGGAGCAGATCACGCACTCCACGGACGAGATCAACCTCGTGGCCTCGGAGACGGCTTCGGCCATGAACCAGTCCGCCCAGGCCGTTTCCGACCTGGCGCGCATGGCCACGGAACTGCAGGGGATCATCAACGACATGCAATAACAGGTTGCACCGGGGCCCGGGTTTGCGCGAGGGCGCCCCCCCCTCGCACGCCCACGCCCGGGCCCTTGCGCAAAGGCCGCGGGCTGCAGCTAGCCCGCGGCCGTCTGCGGGGCGGCCGCCCCGGGCGAGAGAATGTCCCCGGTTTCGCGGTGCAGGGGCAGGCGCAGGACGAAACACGCGCCCCAACCCCGGACCTTGTGCACGAACAGTTCGCCGCCGTGGTTGCGCGCGATGATGGCCGAAACCGACAGGCCCAGTCCCGTGCCCACGCCCACGGCCTTGGTGGTGAAGAAGGGTTCGAAGATGCGCGCGAGCACGTGGGCGGGCACGCCCGGGCCACAGTCGCGGACCTCGGCGCAGGCCCACGCCCCCTCGGCGAAGGTCCGCAGGAGGATGCGCGGCGCCTCGATGCCGTGCATGGCCTGGGCCGCGTTCTTGAGCAGGTTCAGGAGCACCTGCTCGATGTCGCCGGGCACGCAGGGCACGGGCGGCAGGTTCGCCTCGAACTCCCGTCGGATATCGATACGCCGGAAGCCGTAGTCGCGGGCCAGGTCGATGTCGAAGGAGGCCAGGCTCAGGGCGTGTTCCAGAAGTTCGTCGAGCCTGCAGGGGGAGGCGGTCCCGGCGCGCCCCCGGCTGAAACCGAGCATGGAGGCCACGATGCGGGCCACGCGCCGGCCGGATTCGCCGATGGCGTCGAGATAGAACGCGATGTTCCGGCTGCGGAAAAAGGCGTCCAGGGCCTCCAGGTCCACCCCGTGCTCGGCCGCCGCGGCCGTGTTGGCGGGCACGTCCGGGGCGAGCCTGCGCCGGATGTTTTCCGTGGCCTGGAGAATGACCCCCAGGGGGTTGTTGATCTCGTGGGCCATGCCCGCGGCCAGCCCGCCCAGGGAGAGCATTTTTTCGGACTGGGCCATGAGCTCCTGGACCATGGCCCGCTCGGTGATGTCGCGGACCACGACGAGGATGTCCGTATCGCCGAGCGCCTCCAGCAGGGCGAGCGTGATCTCGGCCCGAAACTGGGTGCCGTCGCCCCGCTGGCACAGCCACTCGAAGGTATGGGTGCCCTTTTCGCGGACAAGGCGCAGGTGCTCCTGGATCGCGGCAAAGGAACGCCGGCCGTCGGGCTGCAGCACGGGGTCCAGGTCCCCGGGCCGACTGCCCAGCAGGGCCTCCGGAGTATGGCCGAGCAGCGTGGCGGTGCGCGCGTTGCACTCCACGTAACGGCCGTTGCGCAGCAACAGGAAGCCGTCGTGCCCGGCCTCGAAGAGCACGCGGTAGCGCTCCTGGTCGCGCTTGTTGGCGGTGATGTCCATGCTCGTGCCCAGGGCCCGCAGGGGCGCGCCGGAAGCGTCGCGCTCCACGACCTCGCCGCGGTTGCGGCACCAGCGGTACCGCCCGCTGGCGGCCAGGGCGCGGAACTCGAACTCCCAGGGTTCGCCGGAAGCCGCCTTGTCCAGCAGGTTCCGCTTGATGTCCGCGCGGTCCTCCGGATGCACCAGGACCAGGAACTGCTCCATGGTCAGCGCATTGGGGTTGGGCGCGTAGCCGAGCATGACGTACCAGGAGGGCGTGCGCCGGAACCGGCCCGCGGGAATGTCCCATTCCCAGACGCCCGCGCGCGTGGCCCGCAGGGCCTGGTCCAGGCGGCGCTCTCCGGCCTCCAGCCGCTCGCGCGTCGCGACCAGCTCGGAGACGTCCATGGCCACGCCGATGACGCTTTCGAGGCGGCCCGAGGCCGAGAACTGCGGGGTGCTGGAAAAGAGCAGGTGCACGCCCCGAAAGCGCGTCTGGTGCTGCAGGGCCTCGCCCGCCATGCACCGGGACAGGCGCGAGAGCAGCTCGGGGTCGGCGGCGAAGACTTCGGAGACCCTCCTGCCGACCAGCTCGGCCGCGCTCATGCCGATCTTGTCCAGGGCCCGGCCCTCGGCCAGGAGAATGGTCTGGTCCGGGGCCACGCGGTAGACCGCCGCGTCGAAGTTGTCGAGCACTAGGCGCAGGTTGGTTTCGGCCTCGCGCCGCTCGTCCAGCTCCCGGAGCAGCCCGGCGGTGCGCCGATCGACCTCGCGCCGCACGCGGCCGCTCCACAGGCGCACGCACAATAGCCACGCAGCGGCCAGGCCCACAGGCGCGAGCAACAGAAAAGACAACGGAATCCCGGTCTGCTCCACCCTGGACGCCTGAAGGGGTTCGGACAAGGCAGGCGCGAGGAGGCACGCGCCGTGGGGCTCGGCCAAGGCCACGCCCACTGCGGCGGAACGCCGGGCCGAACCGCCAAGGCGCACCGGCCCGAAGGCGAGCCGGAAAGATGCCGGCTCCCGACACGTGCCGCACCGTCGGCAGGGCGTTTTCGGAGGCCTGCCGCATACGGCTTCGGCCCACCTGTCCGCGCGCTCCCCCTGCCCGCCAAGGGAAGCGAAGCAGGCCAGCGTATCCATGAGGATGGCGGCCGTCAGGACCAGGGCCACTCCGCCCTTGATGGGAAGCAGCCGCATCAAACGCACCAGCTTCCTGGTCCCGTGCAATGGTTGTTTCATTTTATAGGATTGTCCTGCTACAGTAGCCCTTATTTTTATTATGGATTTTGACAAGCCAACGCATTTCACATCAGCCCGCTGATGCTTCTTCCATCAAGCAAGCAACGCCGTTTCAGCTGGCCAGCGGCGCAAAAAATGACGGAGGCTTTTTGGATGCTTTGAAGATACAAGAAACATAAATAAAATATCCTTGATTGAAAAGACTGATGGTCACTTTTGCTGGTCAGAGTACGCTCCTTCCATCACCTTGTCCGGGATGGCGCTATTGAGACGTATCTGTATTCATATCTTGCGCCCTGTATTTTTCCTATAAAGGTTCACCCCATATCACTTGTCATGTGACTTTGATATAACCAGAACATCCCGCCCTTATTCCATTTTCTACGTACATAAAGCACGTGTTGCACGGCACTTCCCGAAAAAACGCATGTGCCGTCGCGCCGACGCACCATCGCCCAACGCCCCCTTGCAACGCAGCGTCCCGGGATGCGCAAAAAGCTGGACCAGGCGCCCCGGGGGTAACGGCGGGACCGGAACAAACGCTGCCGCCCAGGCCGTGCCGGGGTAAAGAGATTCCAAAAAGCGCCGATAGGTACTCAGGAGACTCAATACGGCTCAACCGGCCATGCCTCACAGGAGGTTTGCCATGGAAATCAGCGCCATTTCGGGATTCAGTCTGAACTTCGGTGGATTGCGGAACCGCTCCACGGCGACTGCGGCCGCCGGGACGCAGGCCGCGGCGGACGAGAGCTCCACCGCCCGCCAGGGCATCGACCTTTCCGGGTTGTCGGGTGCTCGGCAGAGCAACGACTTCGGCAGCCGGATGGATTCGATCGTCAACGCGTACGCCTCCACCACCGGCGACAACTACGCCGAGCGCACGCTGGCGGGCATGAAGGCCGCCAACGCGGCGCAGACCATGGTGGAAGGCAACGTGGCCGAGGCGGCCCACGAGAAGCTGGCGGAACAGCGCGCAGAGGACGAAGCGGCGATCGAGGAAAAGCTGGCCCAGGCCGCGGAAGACAACGTGACCGCCGCCACCGAGACCGCGCAGGATCAGGAGATCGCGTCCGCTTCCGGTACCCCGCAGGCCGAAGCCCGGACCGCGCAGAGCGCCCAGGACGCACCCGAGCAGGCCAGCCAGGACAGCGCGAAGAGCTCCGAAAAGAGTTCCTCCACGGGTTCGCGCCTGGATGTCGTGGTCTAGCGCCGTCGGCGACCCTCCGCCTCCTGCCTCCGCCGGAGGCGGGGCGGAGCGTCATGCGTGCGCCGCGGCAATGCCCGCCGGGCAGACCGGCGGGACGGTTCGGCACGTGCGCCCGCACGTGGGCGCGCTCTCCCGCCACCGTCCCCGGCCCAGCCGCGCTGGGCATGATCCTCCAACGCGACCCGGCGTTGCCCCACCTCCACAAAACAAAAGACGCCCGCGTAACAGCGGGCGTCCCCACAAGCCGACCACGCCCCCTCGGCGGCGCGACGTTGCGCGCGGCCTACCGCCCGTCCCGCACCGCCGGGTCGCCCCGGACAGCCCGGTCTTCCCGAGCATCCCGGGCATCCCGGGCATCGTGGACTTCCGGGCCCGACCCATCCGGCAGCCACAAAAAGCGCGCCAGATCGATGCGCTCCGTGGCGTCGAACTCCACGCCCTCGGCGCGCAGCCGACGCCATTGTTCGTCGCCACCGCCCGGGCGCACCAGGGAGATGCGCCCCTCGCGGTTGACCACGCGGTGCCAGGGCAGGTCCCACCCGGCCGTGCAGGCGTGCAGCACGCGTGCCACCTGCCGCGCCGCACGCGGATTGCCCGCCAGGGCCGCGACCTGCCCGTAGGTGGCCACCCGGCCCGGCGGGATGGCCCGGATCCAGGCCAGCACCCGCCGGGTGAAGGGATGCAGGGACGCGGCCGCGTCGCGTTCCCGGTTCACCGGCCCGGCTCCCCGCCCGATTCACGCCCGCCCTGTTGTTCCTGCCCATCCAGCCCGAAACGGCGCATCTGCTTCCAGACCGTGGTCCGCGACACGCCGAGCAGCCGCGCGGCCTCGGAGCGGTTGCCCCCGGCCGCGCGCAGCGCGGCCTCCAGCCGCCGCCGCCGCACGCTGTCCAGATCGCCCAACTCGCCGCCCGCCGCGCCGCCCGCCGCGCCGTCCGATCCCTCCGCGCCGCCCGCGGGCTCCGCGCACTCCCGCTCCACCCCGCCGCGCACGATCTCGCGCGGCAGGTCGCGCGGCTCCAGCACCTCGCCCCGGCAGGCCACCAGGGCGTACTCGAAGGCGCTGCGCAGCTCGCGCACGTTGCCCGGCCACGGGTAGCGCACGAGCAGCTCCATGGCCCCGGCCGAGATCCCGGCCACGCGCTTGCCGCTCTTCAGGCCGATGCGCCGAAAAAAGGCCTCGGCCAGGAGCGGGATGTCCTCGGCGCGCTCGCGCAGGGGCGGCATGTGGATGGGCACCACGTTGATGCGGTAGTAGAAGTCGCGGCGGAAGGCCCCCTGCTCGATGAGCGCGGGCAGGTCGCGGTTGGTGGCCGTGATGATCCGCGCCTGCACCGGGATGGGCCGGTTGTCGCCCACGCGCTCCACGACCCGTTCCTCCAGCACGCGCAGCAGCTTGACCTGCGTGGTCAGGGGCAGATCCCCGATTTCGTCCAGAAAGATGTCCCCGTCCGCCGCGGCCTCGAAGCGGCCCGCGCGGTCGCGGTGCGCGCCGGTGTAGGCCCCCTTGACGTGCCCGAAGAGCTCGCTCTCCAGGAGCGACTCGTTGAGCGCGGCGCAGTTGACCTTGACGTAGGGCCGCTCCGCGCGCGGGCCGGCCCGGTGCACCGCGGCGGCGGCCAGCTCCTTGCCCGTGCCGCTCTCGCCGAAGACGATCACCGGCGCGTCGGACCGCGCGGCCTTGGCGATCATCTCGTAGACGCGGACCATGGCCGGCGAACGGCCGATGAGCCCGTGAAAGGTGTCCTCGGCGCGCAGTTCGCGGCGAAAGGTCTCGATCTGCGTCTCCTTGTCCAGCAGCTCGGTCACGTCGGTCATGGACTCCACCGCGCCGATGACCTCGCCCGCGTCGTCGCGCAGCACCGAGGCGTTCTTGACCACGTGCACCACGGTCCCGTCCTTGCGGGTGATGGCGCAGCGCTGGCGGCGCAACTCGCCCTTCTGGAACATCACGCACCAGTGGCAGCCGTTGCCGTCCCGGGCCACCTCGCAGGAGGTGCAGTCCAGGATCGTGCACGGCGCGCCGAGCAGGTCCTCCCGGCCGTAGCCCGTGATCTCCTCCAGCGCGTCGTTGGTCGAGACGATCCGCCCCTGCGGGTCCACGATCATCACCCCGTCCGGAATCGTGTTCACCACGGCCTTCCAGTACTTGTCGAGATTGCGCGGCATGGCCCGTCCTTCCGTTAACTTTGTGGACAAAAAACCTGTTTCCAAAGTTAACACATGAACACCCCGCGCGCAACCCCCCGATGCGGATGCCGCCGGAGCTCCATTCAACAAAACTCCAGATATCAACGTAGTAACGCAAAAATTTCCGCGCCCGCAGCCGTTGGCACGCCAGCCGCAATGGGAAAGCCGTCAACAGGCAACGGCCGCAACGGAGCGCACGCCATGATCCGCATCGACGCACGAAACACCATCGGCCCGCTGGCGATCCTGGAGATCGGCGCGCACCTGGAGCGCGCGGCCCCGGGCGAGCGCCTGGAGGTGCTGTGCGACGACGAAGCCGTGCTGCGCGACGTGCGCCGCATCCACCCGGAGTGTGAGTGGAGCCTGGAGACGAGCCGCAACGGCGCGGGCTGCGCCTTTGTCCTGCGCAAGCCCGAAACGGCCGCGACCCAGGCCGCAACCACAACCCAACCCGAACCCCAACCCGAACCAAGGAGCACCGCCATGTCCGAACTCGATCTCTCCTCCATCCAGCCCAGCAGCACCGCCGACGCCAGGGGCAGCGCCTGCCCGGGCCCCCTGCTCGAAGCCAAGAAGGGCATCGGCAAGGTCAAGGTGGGCGAAATCCTGGAGGTCTACTCCAACGACTCCGGCACGCGCACGGACATCCCGGCCTGGGCCGCCAAGGTCGGCCACGAGTACCTCGGCCTGCTGCCCCAGGACGGCTACGACAAGCACTTCATCCGCAGGAAGAAGTAGGCGGAGACCGCCATGAGCACCCCGGATTCCCACAGCGGCGTCCCCCAGGGCAAGATCCTCGTCCTGGCCACGGAGAGCTGCGCCTACCCCGGAGCCGACTCCGTGGGCCAGGCCCACTCCTCCTACCCGGCCAACGTGCACATCCTCCGGGTCAAGGCCCCGGTGCTCTTTCCGGAACGGTTCTACCTGGACTGCCTGGAAAAGGGCATCGGCGGGATCATCATCATGTCCTGCGGCGAGGAGTGCCCCTACGAGGGCGCGTACAAGGCCATGGCGCGGCGGCTGGACCGCATCTACGAGCGCATGAAGGAAAGGGGCCTGGACATCCGCCGGGTCCGCCTGACCGCGATCTGCACGGTCTGCAACCGGGCGTTTCTCAACGAAGTGAACCAGATGGAGCAGGTGCTCCAGGAGCTGGGGGCCACGGCCGCGGCCTAGGGCCGCGGCCGTCCCCCGGCTCCGGAGCGACCCGTTCCGGGAGCCAGACATGGACCTCACCGAACACACCTTCGACGCCCTGGTGGTGGGCGGCGGCATCGCCGGACTCCAGGCCGCGCTGGACCTCGCGGACCAGGGCCACCGCACCGCGATCATCGAGAAGGACGCCTCCATCGGCGGCAAGATGATCCGCCTCTCCAAGGTCTTTCCGACCCTGGACTGCGCGAGCTGCATCACCACGCCCAAGATGGCCGCAGCCGCGCACCACGGCGCGATCACGCTCTTCACCTGCTGCGACCTGAACGCGGTGGCCCGCGAGGACGCGGGGTTCGTGGCCGACGTCACCCAGCAACCCCGCTACGTGGACGTGGACAAGTGCATCGGCTGCCGCAAATGCGAATACGCCTGCCCGGTGCTCGTGGAGGACGCGGAGCAGGGCGGCTTTTCCGGGCGCAAGGCCATCCGCATTCCCTTTTCCAACGCCATTCCGCAAAAGGCCGTGCTCGACGTGGAGAACTGCATGCTCTGCGGCAAGTGCGCCTCGGTCTGCCCCACGGGCGCGGTGGTCTACGACCAGAAGCCCGAGCCGCTGCGCATCCGCGCCGGGGCCGTGGTCCTGGCCACGGGCTTCGAGCTCACGCCCATCGAGGACAAGCGCCAATACGGCTCCGGGGAGATTCCCAACGTGGTCTCCTCCATGCAGATGGAGCGGCTCCTGGCCCCGCACGGGCCTTACGGCCGCGTGCTGCGCCCCTCGGACGGCAAGGTGCCGGACTCCATCGCCTACGTGCAGTGCGCGGGCTCGCGCGACGCGTCCATGGGCGTGTCCTACTGCTCGCGCGTCTGCTGCATGTACGCCATCAAGCAGGCCATGCTCCTGTCCGGCTCCCTGCCCCTGGCGGACATCACCATCTACTACATGGACATCCGCGCCTTCGGAAAGAACTACGAGCAGTTCTACCAGAACGCCAAGGCCATGGGCATCGAGTTCGTCAAGGCCAAGGTGGCGCGGCTGGACCCGGGCGAGGACGGCGCGGTGGCCGTGCGCTTCGAGGACCAGTCCGGCGAGGGCGTGAGCACGCGCGAACACGACCTGGTGGTGCTCTCCATGGGCATGCTCCCCGGCTGGCAGCCCGGCGAGGCCTGCTCGGTCTCCACCGCGTCCGACGGCTTCGTCCGCACCATCCGGCCCAAGATGGCCCCCTCGCTCACGGACGTGGACGGCGTGTTCGTGGCCGGGGTGGCCGCCGGGCCCAAGGACATCGTGGACACCATCACCGAGGCGGGCGGCGCGGCCATGGAGGCCGCCAAGTACCTCGCCGCGCACGCGGCCCGAAATCAGGCCCAGGGCCGGACTCAGGGCCGGACTCAGGGCCAGGAGGCGACCAATGGCTGAGCTCGAGAAGACCACTCCCCTCCCGGCCGGGAACCAGGCCGAGCCCCAGGCGAACGGGTCCCGAACGGACGGGTCCCAGACGGACGAACCCCGCGTGGGCGTCTACATCTGCTACTGCGGCGGCAACATCTCCGACCACGTGGACGTGGAAGCCGTCCGCGAGCGCATGGAGAACGTGCCCGGCGTGGCCGTGGCGCGCACGAACATGTTCATGTGCTCGGACCCGGGCCAGGAACTGATCATGGAGGACCTGAGGAGCGGGACCATCAACCGCGTGGTCGTGGCCTCCTGCGCCCCGAGCCTGCACGAGACGACCTTCCGCGCCGCCATCGCCCGCGCCGGGGGCAACCCCTACCAGTACGAGCACGCCAACATCCGCGAGCAGGTCAGCTGGGTGCACCACGGCGACCCGGCCACGGACAAGGCCACGCGCATGGTCGCGGCGGCCACGGGCAAGGCCCGGCTGCTCAGGCCGCTGGAGCCCATCCGCGTGGACGCGCTGCGCCGCGCCGTGGTCGTGGGCGGCGGCGTGGCCGGGTTGCGCGCGGCCCTGGACCTGGCCGAGCGCGGCATCGAGGTCGCGCTGGTGGAGAAGTCCGCCTTCCTGGGCGGCGGCGTGGCCCGCCTGGGCCGCCTGGCCCCCACTGGCGAGGACGCGGCCGGACTCGTGGCCGACCTGGCCGGGCGCGTGCTCGCGCACCCGGCCATCGTCGTGCACGCGGGGGCCACGGTCACCTCCTTCGGCGGCTACGTGGGCAATTTCAAGATGGAGATCTCCCCGGCCCCGGCTGGGGACCCCGCCACGGGCCCGGCCGCTGCCTCGGCCCAAGCCCAGGAAACCGGCGCGCCCGGCCGCCTCGCCGATCTCGCGCCGGGCGACTACGCGCCCGGCCGGGGCGTGGCCGCGCCGCTCCTGGCGTCCGGCCCCCTGGCCCTGGAGACCGGCGTCGTCGTGCTGGCCACGGGCTTTGCGGACTACCAGCCGCGCAGCGGCGAATACGGCTTCGCCGAGCACCCGGAGGTCGTCACCCTGCCCCGGCTGCTGCGCGAGCTGGCCGCGCGCGACGGGCAGACCGGCAACGTGCTGCTCCTCGACGGCCGCCCCATCCGCCGCGTGGGCATCATCCACTGCGTGGGCAGCCGCCAGATTCCCGGCGTGCACCAGGAGGACGAGAACGGCCACCTCAACGAGCACTGCTCGCGCGTGTGCTGTTCCGCGGCCATCAACGCGGCCAACACCATCCGCGAATCCTGGCCCGACACACACGTCTACGAGTTCTACCGCGACATCCGCACCTACGGCCGGGGCCAGGAGGAGCAGTACGCCCGCGCCTCGGCCAACAAGGTGGTCTTCCTGCGCTTCTCCGCCGAGGAGCCGCCCGTGGTGCGGCGCGGCACCGAGGCCGACGGCTTCCCGCTGGTGCTCGGGGTCAAGGACGAACTGACCTTCGGCGAGGACCTGGACGTGCCCGTGGACCTGGTGGCCCTGGCCACGGGCATGGAGCCCGGCCCGATCCCCGAGCTGGTGGACATGCTCAAGCTGCCCGTGGGCGCGGACCGCTTCCTGCTGGAGGTGCACCCCAAGCTGCGGCCCGTGGAGCTGCCCGTGGCCGGGGTCTTTCTGGCCGGAACCTGCCAGGCCCCCATGGACGCGGGCGAGACCTGCAACGCGGCCTCGGCCGCGGCGGTCAAGGCCGTCTCGCTCCTGGGCCGGGGCTTCGTGGAGCTCGACCCCTTCGTGGCCGAGGTGAACGCGGAGGCCTGCACCGGGTGCGGGGCCTGCGTGGAGGCCTGCCTGAACGAGGGCGCGCTGGCTCTGGAGGAAGTGGAGACGGACGGGGCGACCGCGACCCGGGCCCGGGTCACGCCCGCGCTGTGCCTGGGGTGCGGAGCGTGCGCGGCGGTGTGCCCGGAACAGGCCATCGACGTCAACGGTTGGACCCTGGCCCAGTACGAGGCCATGGTCGAGATGATCGTGTCCGACGCGCCCTTTGCGTCCTGCGGGACCTGCGCGAGCCGCGCGGGCTGCGGGGCCGGGGCCGAAACCGCGCCGGGCGCGTAGCCGAAAGGAGGACGCATCGTGAGCGGGAACACTGCCCAGGCCCAGGCCCGGGCCCATGGACTGGACAAGGAGCAAATGAAGGCCCTGCGCGCCGAGCGCGCCGCATGGGTGGAGCGGGCCTCGGCCCGGGCCCGGGAGACGCGCAAGGAGCTCAAGGCCCTGCGCGCGGCCCTGGCCGCCACCGGAGCGACAGAATCCGCAGCCGGCGCCGGAGCGACCGTGCCCGAAATCGCCGCGGCCGCGAACCTCGCGCCGGACCGCGCCCTCTGGCTCCTGGCCAGCCTGCGCAAGTTCGGCGAGGTGGCCGAGGTGGACAAGGACGGCGACTTCTACCGCTACGCCCTGGTCGGCGCGCCCGCGCCCGAGCAGGAGCAATAGACGGGCGGCGCGGCCGCCGTCCGCCAGAACCAAGGAGAACCCCATGGCCGTGGTCAATCCCGAATTCCTGCAAACGCTCGCCCTGTCCGGCCAGGACGCCGGGGCCGAGTGCTTCAACTGCGGCACCTGCGCCGCCATCTGCCCCCTGGTCGACGGACACTTTCCGCGCAAGATGATCCGCTACGCGCAGATCGGCGCGGAGCAGCGCATCCTGGAAAACGCCCTGGAGCTCTGGAAGTGCCTGCACTGCGGCCTGTGCACCCGGACCTGCCCCCGGGGGGCCAACCCCGGCGAGGTCATCCTCGCCCTCAAGCGGCACGTGGTCGCCGCGTGGAGGGAACGCTGATGTACGCACCGAAAGACATCGTCGAGTTGCTGGCCGACAACGTCCGCAAGACCATGAGCCCCTTCGGCGTGTCCAAGGGGCGGGTCAACGGCTGGTGGAAGGGCCAGGACCTGCCGCGCGACGGCAAGGCCCTGCTCTTCACCGGGCTCATGTACCAGTTCGTGCCCTACATCGAGGCCACGACCCGGCAGTTGGAGCGGTTCGAGGACACCGCCTGGGCCGGGCGCCTGGGCTGGGCCCGGCTCGCGCCCAAGTTCCTCGCGGGCCTGGGGCTGGACCTGCTCGCCTCGGCCGAGTCCAAGCGCAAGGCCGCCGAACACCTGCGCGACATCGTCAAGGTCCTGCGCGCCTCGGGCGCGGACTTCGGCTACCGGCCGGAGCTGGACGCCTACAGCGGCATCCTGCTCTACGACCTGGGCGACCAGGAGAACTTCGAGCGCCACGCGCGCATCGTGGCCGAGAGCCTGCAGCAGGCGGGCATCGAGCGGATCATCACCGTGGACCCGCACACGACCTATGCCCTGAAGGTCCTCTATCCCAAGCACCTGGGCATCTCCTTCGCGGTGCGCACCTATTTCGAGGAGGCGAGCCTCACCGGCGACCGGGGCGGGGAAACGCTCGTGCTCCACGACCCGTGCTTCTACGGCCGCTACCTGGAGCTTTCGGACGCGCCGCGCCGCGCCCTGGCCGGGCTGGGCTACCAATGCGCGGACCTGCGCGAGAGCGGTGCGTTCACGAGCTGCTGCGGCGGCCCGGCGGAGTCCATCTCGCCCAGGCTGTCCGCCGAGATCGGCGCGCGGCGGGTGGAGACCCTGGGCGGCAGCGGCGCGCAGATCGTATCCATGTGCCCGATCTGCCTGAACAACCTGGAAAAGTCCGGCGCGAACGTCGTGGACCTCTCCTCGGTCCTGGCGCGCGGCCTGTAACCCCCAACCACGCAACCAAGAAGAGAGGCACCATCATGTCGGAAAAACAGGAAAAGATTCTCTACATCTGCACGCACGCCAACGACGACCCGGAAAAGGCGCACCTGCCCTTCGTGCTCGGCAACGCGGCCCTGGCCACGGACATCAAGGCCACGGTGGTCCTGCAGTCCAACGGTGTGTACCTGGCCCAGAAGGGATTCGTGGACCACATGGTCTCGGGAGGCGGCTTTCCGCCGATCAAGAAGCTGGTGGCGGATTTTCTGGAGCAGGGCGGCGAGATCAAGGTCTGCAAGCCGTGCATCGCGGAGCGCAACATCGACGAGTCGGACCTCATCGACGGCGCGGTGACCACGGCGGGCGGCGCGCTGAACATCGCGGCCATCGAGGCCGACGCGATCTTCACCTTCTAGGGATTTCCCGACAACCGCCACAGGGCGGGGCGGGCGCACGGTCGGCATGCGCCCGCTCCGCCCGCCTTTTTTCATGCAGCGGCGTGCCCGGCGATAGGTCGGAGCCGTCAGGCGAGCGCGTCCAGGCTGATCGACTCCTCGCAATAGGGCGCGTGCGGGCGCAGCTTCCCGTAGTTGCGGGCAAAGCGCAGGCGCGGGTCGATCCGCTTGACGAGCCGGTCCGTGGCCTCCTCGTTGCAGGCCGCGCAGACGCGGCGCGTGTCCAGGCGCAGGATGCGGCAGGCCTCCAGGGTGGGACAGAAATTCATGGAGTGGAACACGATGCGCGTGGCGCTGCGCTCCACCACCGGCATCTCCGCGGCCGAGACGCCGAATTTGTCCAGCAGCATGCGGTAGGCGCTCTCCAGCGGGGAATCCGCCAGCCAGCGCGCCGGGGCCGGGCCAGGGTCCTGGCCAGAACCCTGAACAACCCCCTGGGCCGCGAACCACTCCAGTCGCCTGCGCGCCAGGGCGTCGTTGAGCGCGGCCATCTCTTCGGGCCCGGCGCCGCGCAGCCTCCTGACCTCGTTGCGCACGCTCCGGTCGTAGAGCACGGCGCACGAGGCCCGGGCCACGCCGCGCTCCACCGCGACGTCGGCCCCGGCGGCGCTGAAGATCGTCTCGCAGGGCAGGTCGATGCGCCTGCGGCCCTGCCCGATCGCCTCGGCGATGGAATACCCCACGGCCACGCGTCCGATCCTGGCCCAGACGATGGCGATCGCGCACATGGGGCACGGCTCGTGCGTGGCCACCAGCAGGCAGCCGGAAAGGTCCTTGCCCAGCCTGGCGCTTGCCTGGCGGATGGCGTTCAGCTCGGCGTGCGCGGTGGGGTCCTGGTCGGTCTCCTCGGTGTCGTGCGCAACGGCAACGATCTCGCCGTCCTTGGCGATGACCGCGCCGAAACCGTTGTTGCCCTCGCGCAGGCTCTGTTCGGCCTCGCGGATGGCCAGGGGCATGATCGATTCGGCGGTGGGATTCATGGCGTATCTCCTTGGGATGCAGGGGGGCCCAGGGGGATTCGTGGAGGTCCGGGTCGGGTCGGGGTCGGGCTCGGGGTTGCTGCCCGGCGAGGGCCGGGCCGTATTCAGGGCCATATAGCCGCATCGGCCGCGGCTGTCATCGGCGCACCGTCCTGCGCGAGCGCAAAAAAGGCCGGGCCCGGCGCAATGCCGGGCCCGGCCCGAAACAACGTCGCCGCAGCGCGACGGCGGGCGGCTAGGCCTCGCCGTCCCCGGCCTCCTCGGCCGCGGCCGCATGGGCCGCCGCGCTGGCCGCGTCGCCGTCGGCGGTCAGCTCCTCCATCAGCGAACGCAGCTTGCCGGCCATTTCCGCCAATTCCTGCACCGCGCGGGCCGACTGCTCCAAGCCGTCGGCCGTCTCGGCCACCACGCGGTTGACCTCCTCGATGGCCCGGCTGATCTCCTCGCTGGACGAGGACTGCTCCTCGCTGGCCGTGGCGATGCCCTCCACCTGGCGCGCGGATTCCGCCACCAGGCCTACGATCCTGCCCAGGGCCTGGCCGGAATCGTCGGCCAGCCGCGTGGCCTTGTCCACGCTCTGGGCGGCCCGCTCCATGCCCTCCACGTTCTTGCGCGCGGCCTCCTGGATGGCGCGGATGGACGCGCCCACCTCCTGGGTCGCGCCCATGGTCTTTTCGGCCAGCTTGCGGACCTCGTCCGCGACCACGGCGAACCCGCGCCCGGCCTCGCCCGCGCGCGCCGCCTCGATGGCCGCGTTGAGCGCCAGCAGGTTGGTCTGGTCCGCGATGTCGCTGATCACGTTCATGACCTCGCCGATGGACTCGGCCTGGCGGCCCAGGGCCTGCATGTTCTCCTGCAGCTCGCCCGTGGCCTGGTGCACCTCGCCGATGGCGCTCACGGCCTCGCGCACGATGGTCGCGCCGTCCTCGGCCACGGAGTGCGCCTCACCGGAGTTGCGCGCCGCCTCGCTGGCGTTGCGCGCCACCTCCATGACCGTGACGTTCATCTCCTCCATGGAGGTGGCCGTCTCGGTCATGCGGTCGCGCTGCGTCTCCGCGCCGTGGCTGACCTGCTCCACCTGCGCGGCCAGCTCCTCGGAGGCCGAGGACACGCGCTCGGCGATTCCCGCCGCCTCGGTGGAGATGCGCTGCATGGTGCCGAGCATGTCCGAAACCTTCTCCTCCTGCCGCCGGGCCTCGGCCATGGCCTCGCGCGCCTCGGCCATGGCCGTCTCGGCCTGGCGCTTCTGCTCCTCGGCGTCCGCGATCTTGGCCTTGAGGCTGGCGACCATGGTGTTCATGGCCGCGGCCAGCTGGCCCGCCTCGTCCCGCTGGTCCAGTTCCAGGCTGCGCGAAAGGTCGCCCCCGGCCACGGCCTGGGCAAAGGCCACGCCCTTGGCCATGGGTCCGGTTATGCCCCGCGTCAACAGCAGAGCCACGGACGCGCCCAGGCCCACGGCCACGGCCAGCCCGACGAGCACCGCCCAGGCCGACGTGCCCAGGTTGGCCGAGGCGCTGTTGGCGATCTGCTGGGTCTGGCCCATGCCCGCGTCGGCCATGGTCGCGGCCGCTTCCAGCACCGCATCCGCGGTCTCGTTGCGCTTCCTGCCCTGCTCGTCCAGCAGCTCCCACTTCTCCAGGAAGTCGCGCATGGCCTTCTCGTAGCCCGCGGCCCCCTCGGCCATCTGGTTCAAGAGTTCGGTCTCGTCCGGCCGCAGGGTGACCTCGCGCAGTTGGCCGAGCACCTCGCCGATCTTGGAAAAATTCAGCAAGCCGAGCTGCATCTCGGCCGGGTCGCGCCGCACCTGGGACTTGAAGTTCTTGACCCGCGTGTCGTTGCCCAGGTTGATGATCGAATTGATGGCGTTGATGCGCTCCAGCCGGTCGCCCACGTCGGCGGCATCGACCCCGGCCTCCACCTGGGCGCGAACCATCTCGTTCTGGCCCTTGAGATAGGCATGGGCGGCCTTCATGAAGACCGCGGCCGAGCTGTCCATGCTGCCGCGCACCATGGTCAGGTGGTCGAGCATCTCCTTGGTCTTCTTCGCCACGTCGGCGTACTCCTCGACCTTGGCCGTGGCTCCCCCCGCGTTCTCGCGCAGCACGCCGAGCTGCGGATACGTCTCGGACAGCGCCGCGGCCTCGGCCAGGGCCGTGCGCAGCTCCTTGAGCTGCCGCCTGCCCTGGGCCCAGTAGACCGGGTCCTCGGACAGGGCGTAGCCGCGCATGGCGTACATGGTCGAGAACGCGGATTGCTGCACCTTCATGGCCGCGCCCACCTCGGGCACGTACATGCGGTCCAGCTTGTCGCTGCCCGTCTTGGCGGCGCGCATGGCGATGAAGGACATGGCCCCGAGGGCGCAAAGGATGAACAGCAGGATGCCGAAGCCCAGTCCGAGCTTCGCACCCAGGCGCAGATTTTTGAACATGGTCTTCCCCTTCTGTGTGCTCGTGCGTCGATTCCCTCTGCAGCGCGCCCCCCGCTGCGCGAGCAGCCCCCCCAGGCCGCCCGCCGTGCGCCGCACGCCACTGTTGTAACAGGCGCGGGCGTGGATTGGCAAGTTTTGTTCCTAACGCTATAATATCGCCTTAGATTCCGTTTCGTTTTTGTACTGCTGTCCACTTTCGTAACACAAGCATCCGACCAACGCCGCGCCAGTTTCCGCGCCCGGCCCGCGCTATCAAGTGCCGCCGTCCGCACCGTCCGGGCCCCCGCGCCGACGGCGCAGCAGCAAATGCGCGCCCCAGGCGGCCAGCCCGGCCCCGGCCAGTCCGGCCACGGCCCAGTGCTCGTAGCGCGCCGCGCGGGCAAAAAGCAGCTCCAGGGTGGAGCCGAAGAGGTAGCCCGCGCCGGACACGGCCGCGGACCAGACCAGGGCGCCGAGCACGTTGTAGACGGCGAAGGTGCGCGCGGGCATGCGCCCCATGCCGACCACGAAGGGAGTGAGCATGCGCAGCCCATAGAGGAAGCGGAAACTCAGGAGCACGGCGCGCCGGTGGCGATGCAGCCGCCGGTCCACGGCCGCGGCGCGCGCGGCCCAGCCCGGGCGGCGCAGCAGCAGCGGGCGGCCCCGCCGACGGCCCAGAAAAAAGAAGAACTGGTCCCCGGCCACGCTGCCCGCCAGGGCGCAGAGCATGACCAGGGGCAGGGACAGGTAGCCGCGGTGCGCCAGGTAGCCGGCCAGGAGCAGCACGGTTTCGCCCTCCACGAAGGTGCCCGCGAACACGGCCGCGTACCCGTAGGTGGTGACGAGCGCGCCCCAATCCGCCCAGGCGGCCATCAGGCCCCTCCGCCGCCGGGTGGGCCTCCGGACGGCCGCTCCGCCGCAGCCGGGCCGTCCGGGCCACCGCCGTCCGGGCCGCCCTGGTCCGGGACGGAGCGGGCCCCGTCCGGGTGGCGCGGTCCGGCGTGCGCCCGCCCCCCGTGCGCCTGGGCGATCTCCTGGAGCACCTGCATCTGCAGCTCCTGGATCTCCAGCAGCCGCTGCCACTGGCGCATGACCAGGTGGTCCATCTTCTCGTTGAGGTGGCGGATCTCCAGCTCGGCCTTGAGGTTGACGCGGTAGTCGTTTTCCGAACGCAGCCGGTCCTTGGCCTCCTGGCGGTTCTGGCTCATCATGATCACCGGGGCCTGCAGGGCCGCCAGGCACGAGAGCACCAGGTTGAGCAGGATGAAGGGATAGGGGTCGAAGGGCTTGGCCAGGAGCTGGGCCGCGTTCAGGCCGATCCAGCCCACGAGCACCGCGGCGAAGGTCAGGATGAAGCGCCAGGACCCGCCGAAGCGCGCCATGCGGTCGGCCACGCGCTCGCCCAGGGTCAGGGCCTCCTCGTACTCCTCGTTCACGTTGCTGGAGAGCAGTTCGTGCTCGTGCAGGCTCTTGAGCACCGCCTCCTCCAGGCTGTCCAGCTCGCCCTTTTCCGCCTCCAGCACGTGCTCCACGTAGAGGCTCCGATAGCGGCTCAGGTCCTCGGCGCAGACCAGGGCCTCCGGCGGCAGGGCGGGATGGTCCGCCAGGATGAGCCGCTGCACCGAGGGACGGATGATCTCCAGGGGCACGAACTCCGCGCGCGGCCGGGCGCGGCCGCACAGGGCGCAGTGCGCGCCCGCGCGGCCCGGAGGCGGGGCGGCGGGGTCCGTCGGCGCGGCCGACGAAGGCGCGGGGACGACGGGATCGGTCATGGCGTTTCTCCTCCGGCCCTTTGCGTGTCCGGTCGCGGGCCTTGTCGCGTGTCCGGCCGGCGGGCCGGACGTCGCAACATAGCCCGAACGGGCCGTTCTTGTCCCCTCCCCCCGCGCGATCTCCGCGCGTCACGTGATCGGCACAAAAACCCCCGGCGGGCCTTGGATTTGCGACCTCGGCATGATACCGTGCGCGAAATCCGAACCGATGCATCCCATTCGCTGCGTCGATGGTTCCACTGCGGGGGCACAGAGGAGAGTCATGGCCGCACTGCGCAAGTTCCAGGTCACTCGGGGCGTGTACTACATCGAGGCGCCCGACGCGGGGTTGAACATCCTGTGCGGCTGCCCGTCGGACAGCGTCAAGCACCTGATGAAAAAGGGGCTGATCCTGCCCACGGACGCCGAGGGCGTGCGCTTCGAGACCGGGCCCAACGCCATCCTGCTCTCCGACGTGCAGCTCCAGGGCGGCGTGTTCGCCAACCTGGCGGAATTTCCCGTGCTGCAGATGCTCTACCGCCAGGGCATGATCCTGCCCGGCCACCCCAACAACACCGGGGCCAAGCCGATCCTCATCGGCTCCGAATCCCAGGTCCGCGCGCAGATGGAGTACATCCACCGCGGCAACTACGGGCTGCTGGACGTGGACGAGATCATGGCCGCGGGCGTGGAGCGGGAGCAGGCCGAGGAGATGATGCGCCTGAAGCTGCGCTTCGCCTTCGGCGCCATCCGCGACACCGGCGAACTGCTGGACGCCCGCGTGGTGGGCAAGGAGCCCGTGGAGATCCGCAACGGCCTGTTCATCCAGCGCCTCGCGCTCAACGTCTTCGAGTTCAACTACGACGACGCCTCCGTGACCGTGGACCTGAACCTGCCGCCGGGCACCGGCTACGAGGCCCCCTACCTGCTCGGCTACAGCGACATCGACCGCGAATACTTCGCCGTGGTCCACTCCGGCGAGGGCGACGGCTGGGACGTGAACCGGCCCTGCATGGCCGCGGTGCTCATGTTCCAGGGCCGCATCTACCTCATCGACGCCGGGCCGAACATCCTCTACAGCCTGAACACCCTGGGCATCGGCGTCAACGAGATCGAGGGCATCTTCCATACCCACGCCCACGACGACCACTTCAACGGCCTGACCACGCTGATGCGCTCCGACCACCGGCTCAAGTACTTCGCCACGCCCCTGGTGCGCAGCTCGGTGACCAAGAAGCTCTCGGCCCTGGCGGCCATCGACGAGGCCGACTTCGCCCAATACTTCGAGATCCACGACCTCGTGGAGGGCGTCTGGAACGACCTCGAGAGCCTGGAGGTCATGCCCGTCAACTCCCCGCACCCCGTGGAGACCACGGTGATGCTCTTCCGCGCCCTGGGCGGCGAGGGCTACCGCACCTACGCCCACTTCGCGGACATCGTCTCCCTGGACGTGCTGCGCGGCTTCGTGACCGACGACCCCTTGGCACCGGGCATCAGCGAGGCCTTCTACGAGGGCACGCGCGAAAGCTACCTGCGCCCGGCCGACCTCAAGAAGCTGGACATCGGCGGAGGCCTGATCCACGGCAACGCCGAGGACTTCAAGGACGACCCCTCGGACAAGATCATCCTCTCGCACACGGCCCTGCCCCTGACCAACCGGCAGAAGGAGATCGGCTCGGGCGCGCCCTTCGGCATGGTCGACGTGCTCATCCCGGCCTACCAGGACTACCTGCGGCGCTACGCCTTCCACTACCTTTCGGCCTATTTCCCGGACGTGCCCAAGGACCACATCCTGGCCCTGACCAACAACCCGGTGCAGACCTACAACCCCGAATCCATCCTGCTCAAGGTCGGGACCGTGAACAGCGACGTCTATCTCGTGCTCACGGGCGTGGTCGAGCGCATCGAGACCGAGTCGGACCTGCACGGCACCCTGTCCGCCGGGGCCATCGTGGGCGAATTCTCCGGGCTCATCGGCGCGCCGTCCATGGAGACCTACCGCGCCGTGAACTTCGTGCGCGTGCTCTGCATCCCCGGCACGCTCTATTCCCGGTTCATCAAGCGCAACCACCTCTTCGGCTCCATCGAGCGCCTGCAGGACAACCGCGACTTCCTGATGAAGACCTACCTCTTCGGCGACGGGGTCTCCTTCCCGGTGCTCAACCGCATGGCCGCGAACATGACCGAGACCGCGGTGGCCGAGGGCGAGATCTGCGGCGCGGCGGGCGGCGTGGAGAACGAGCCGAACGTGTGCCTGGTGCGCCGCGGCCTGCTGCACTGCGTGGTGGACGACCGCGTGGTGGACATCGTGCCGCCCGGCGACTTCGCGGGCGGCAGCGTGGCGCTCTACAGCACGCCCTGCCCCTTCTCGGTGGTGGCCCGCGAGCCCTCGATCCTCTGCCGGCTGGACGTGGGGCTCCTGCAGGACATCCCGGTGGTGCGCTGGAAGCTCTTCGAGACGCACAAGCGCCGCACCGAGCTGGCGCTCAGCCCGGAGCAGTCCGGCGGCGGCTTCTTCCAGTGGCGCCCGGACCACGACGTGGGCGTGGAGATGATGGACAACGACCACCGCCGCATGTTCGAGATCGCGGCCGGGCTGCACAAGGCCATCAAGCAGGGCGCGACCCGCCCGGCCAAGCTGAACATCCTCAACGCCCTGATCCGCTATTCGCAGGAGCACTTCTTCCGCGAGGAGGACCTCATGGCCGAGACGGGCTACGCCGAGGCCGCCGAGCACGCCGAGCGCCACCGGCGGCTCATGGAGCGCGTGCGCGAGCACCTGGCGCGCATCGAATCCGGCGAGATGGAGATGGAGACGGAATTCATCAGCGTGCTCAAGGACTGGCTCATCAACCACATCCTCACCGAGGACCGCAAGCTGGGCGAAACCCTGCACTCGCGCGGGGCCTAGGAGCCCGGGAGCCTCCCCGACGGACCGTTGCGCAACGCGCCGCGATCATGGCACAATGGTCGGCACGGCGGTGCGCTGCCCGCGCGCGCCGACCTCCGGCAACACCCCACAGGAGCACCCGTCCTTGAACGCCATCACCACCTCGTTCTTCGAACTGCTGCGCATCGGACCCGGCCCGTCCAGCTCGCACACCCTGGGGCCCATGGCCGCCGGAGCCGACTTCGTCGCCCTGGCCGCGGCCCTTCCGGCCGACGTCCGCGCCCGGGCCGCGCGGTTGCGCGTGCGCCTCTACGGGTCCCTGGCGGCCACGGGCGAGGGCCACGGCACGGTGCGCGCCGTGCTCGCGGGCCTTGCCGGGCACCGCCCGGACGACTGCCCGCCCGACGTGCTCTCCACCCTGCTGGAGGGCGACGAGCCGCTCGCGGCGGCCATCCCGGGCGCGCGCGTGCTCCTGTCCCGCGAGACCGTGGAGTCCGACCCCCTGGCCGCGCACGGCCCTTCGGGCGCGCCCCTGGCGCACCCCAACACCCTGTACGCCGTCCTGCTCGACGCGGCCGGAACCGCGCTCTGCGAGCGCGAGTACCAGTCCGTGGGCGGCGGGTTCCTGCAGTGGCGCGGCTGGACGCCGCAGCCCACCCCGCCGCCGGCCTACGCCTACAACACCATGGAGGAGCTCCGCCAGCACCTGGCGGACTCCGGCCTTGCGCTCTACGACCTGGCCCTGGCCAACGAGGAGGCCGTGACCGGGGCCTCGCGCGCGCAGATCGAGCTGGGGCTGGAGCGCATCCTGGAGGCCATGGAGGACGTGGTCGCGCGCGGGCGCTACCGCTCCGGCGTGCTGCCCGGGCCCATCGGCCTGCAGCGCAAGGCCCCGGAACTCTTCGCGCGGGCCGAGCGGCTGCGCGACGAACCCGACGGGCTGACCGTGGCCCTGTGCGCCGCGGCCTTTGCCGCGTCCGAGGAGAACGCCGCCGGGCACACCGTGGTCACCGCGCCCACCAGCGGCTCCTCGGGCGTGCTGCCCGCCGTGGTCCACGTGCTGCGCCACCTCAAGGGCGTGCGGTTGCCCGAGCTGCGGCGCGGACTGGTCACGGCCGCGGTGATCGGTTTCCTGGCCAAGCACAACGCCAGCCTGAGCGGGGCCGAGGTGGGCTGCCAGGGCGAGGTGGGCGTGGCCTCGGCCATGGCCGCCGCGTTCCTCGCGGCCGCGCGCGGCTGCGGAGCCGGGGTGGTGGAGAACGCGGCCGAGATCGCCCTGGAGCACCACCTGGGCATGACCTGCGACCCGGTGCGCGGCTACGTGCAGATTCCCTGCATCGAGCGCAACGCCATGGGCGCGGCCAAGGCCCACGCCGCGTTTCTGATCGCCTCCACCGTGACCCCGGGCCACCACAAGGTCGGGCTGGACAGCGCCATCCGCGCCATGGCCCAGACCGGCCGCGACCTGCACGCCAACTACCGGGAGACGTCCCTGGGCGGCCTGGCCGCGTTCGTGCGCTGCTGAGAACGCGACGCCCCCGGGTCCGCCCCGCGCGAGCGGCCCCCACGGCCGTTGCGCGGAGTCCTTCTTTCCCACGGCCGCAGTCCGCCCCTTTGCGGCAGCCGCCGCGCGCCCCGCGTAGCGACGCCGTGCGGCTCCTCTGCCGCCCCTCCCCCTCTCCTTTGGACCCCGGCGGGTCGTCCGCCGTCACGCAACGTTCGCTTGCCCATCATCCGACTGTGACCGGGCGCGGGAATGGTCGGGCTGTCCCGATACCCCGACCAGGAGGAACCGCCATGTTGCTGCTGGATACCGAACGCCGTCCCGTCCCCGCTTCCGCCACAGTTTCCGGCCCCGTTTCCGTCGGCGCTCCCGGCTGGGCAGGGAACTGGAAAGATGATTTCAACGAGATCCTCACCCGCCTGGACGCCCTGTGCGTCCGCTGCGGCGACGCGGCCTGCGTGGAGGCCGGGACCGGGGACCCCGCCGACGGCGATCTCCACGCCGACGACGAAGCGTCCCCCTGGGACGAGGTGGCCGCGGTCCTGCGCGACCTGAACGGCTTCCTGGACCGCACCTGGCCCGCCACGGCCTGACCGGCCGGGCGAGGGTGCGCCGCCCAGCGGCCGGGCCGCCCGTCCCGCTCCCGGGGTTGCCGCCCCGTGGCGGACGTACCGATTGCCGCCCCAGGCAGCCGCCTCCGGCCGTTGCCGCCCCCGGCCGTTGCTGCTAGATTCGCGCAAACGGCGCGGCGCGCCCGCCCATCCGCGCGGTGCGCCCGCCACGACAACGCGTCCACGGCACGCCCGGCCCCGACGGGCCACGGCCGCCCCCAACCGGGCCAGCCCCGGGCGCAAGCCCAGCCCCGAGCATGACCGAGCCCCGCGCCACCTGCATCGTGCCCTGCCACGACTACGCCGCCCTCCTGGGCCACGCCCTGGCCTCGCTGGCGGCCCAGCGCGGCCTGGACGGACCGCACGGCCCGCTCGACGGCCCCCGCACCGCCCATCAGTCCGACGCCCTGGAGGTCGTCGTCAGCGACGACGGCAGCGGCGACGATTCCGTGGCCGTGGCCGAATCCTTCGGCCCGCGCTTCGCGCCCGGACGGCTGGCCGTGCTGCGCGGCGCGCACAGCGGCAGCCCGGCCCGCGCGCGCAACCGGGGCCTGCTGCGCGCGCACGGCGCGTTCTGCTGCTGCCTGGACGCCGACGACCTGCTCGAACCCGACTACCTGGCCGTGTGCCTGGCCGCCCTGGAGGCCGGGGCCGACGTGGCCTACACCGACTACGTGGAATTCGCCGACCCGGCGGACGCGAGCGGCGCCCCGAACGGCGACCTGGACGGGCCCGGAAGGCCAAGCGACGAACGCACGGTCCGCCTGCCGGACTTCGACGCCGCCCTGCTGCGCAGCCAGAACATCGTCACGCCCTGCGCCGTGTTCCGGCGCGAGGTCTGGACCGCGGTGGGCGGCTTCCGCCAGGACAGCGACTACGAGGACTGGGACTTCTGGGTCCGCGCCGCCGCCGCCGGATTCCGCTTCGTGCACCTGCCCCATCCCCTGTTCCGCTACCGCGTGCACCCGGGCAGCTTCTCCGAGCGCGCCCGCGCGCGCGACGGCGCGGCCAAGGCGGCCATCGTGCTCGGCTCGCCGCAGTTCTTCGCCCCGGCCGTGCGCGCCTGGGCCCGCGCCGTGCTCGCGGACCCGGAGCACGTCCCGGCCTTTCCGCGCGGCATCATCCCCGGCCCGGGCGGCCTGTCCGCCGGCACCGCCCCCTGACCGCATCCGGCCGAACGGGGCCATCCCGCCCCGCATCCCGCACCAGTGCTTGCCTCCCAGGGCCGGGATGCGTATTCTCGTCGCGCAACGCCGCTTCGGCCGCCGCTCCTCCGGACGCCGCCCCCCGGGTCCCCACGCGGCCGCAACGAACCACACCAGACCAGAAAGGACATTGAATGAGCGCATCGGGCACCCCCACCGGCGAACGCAACGCCGGGTCCGGCCCCCTGACCATGCAGGCCATCCCCGCCACCCTCCTGCTGCCCGGCACCGAAGGGCATTTCGAAATCTACCTGCTGCGCAACGGCGAATACGTGCTCTACACCAGCCGGGGCGAGCGGTTCACGGCCGCGCACCGCGACAGGCTCGTGGAACAGAACGTGGTCCAGGTCTACGTGCCCCTGCGCCACAAGGCCGACCTGGAGAACTACCTGCGCCTGAACCTGGGCCGCGTGCTGCACGACCAGGCCATCCCGGCGCGCGACCGCGCCCAGGCCTGGCAGAGCGTGGCCGAATCCGTGACGCGCGCGCTCTTCGAGGAGCAGTTGCCCCCGGCCGTGGCCTCCAAGCGCCTGGACCGCATGCTGCACATCCTCGACGACTCGCGCGACTTCTTCGACAACCCCGGCACGCTCAGGGAACTGGCCCTGCTGGTGGCCAAGGGCCACGACCTGCTGCACCACAGCCTGGGGACCATGGTCTTCAGCACCTGCGTGCTGCAGAGCTTCGAGCACGACCGCGCCCTGGTCAACAGCTGCGCCATCGGCGCGCTGCTGCACGACGTGGGCAAGACCCGGCTGCCCGGCGCGATCTTCGAGGTGGCGGAAAAGGACCTCATCGACCGCGAACGCCGCCTGCTGGAGTCGCACCCCGGCCTGGGCACGGCCCTGACCGCGTCGCTGAACCTCAACGCCACGTCCGTGCACTGCATCCTCTTCCACCACGAACGCGAGGACGGCGCGGGCTTTCCCTCGCACCTGCCCGGCGGGGTGCTGCCCGAACACGCTAAGGTCGTGGCCCTGTGCAACCGCTACGACGGACTCACGCGCGCCAAGCCCTACCGCGGCGCGCGCTCGCCCTTCGAGTCGCTCAAGGCCATCAAGGACGACGCCGGTTCCGTGGAACCCAACCTCTTCCGCCGCCTGGTCCAGATCCTCTCCGACGCCAAGCTGGCGTAGGCGCCTCCGGCGGCCAGAGAACCCTTTGAAAAGGGTTCTCTGGACTCTCCCAAACCTTTTGGCGCGCCTGCGACGAAGGCGCGCGTTCGCCAAGGGCGGATCGTTCCGGACGGGAGAGGCCGGCGCGGGCCGCACAAGAAAAGCGCCCCGGACCTTGCGGTCCGGGGCGCTTTTCTTGTGCGGGGTCGGCGCTCCGCGCCTATTCCAGGGGCGTGTTGGGCAGCAGCGTCCAGATGCCGCAGGGGCAGGCCGAACCGCAGAAGCCGCAACCGATGCACTTGTCCGGATTGCAGACCATCTCGAATCCGCCCTCCTCGGTCTCGCGGCGGGAGATGGCGCTCTGCGGACAGACCACCTCGCACAGGCCGCAGTCGCGGCACGAACCGCACGAGGAGCACTCCGCGGCGCAGGTCTTCAGGTCCGTGAACTCGCTGATGCGTGGGTCGAAGTACTCCAGGCTCACGCGCGAGTAGTCGATCATGGTGTAGGACGGCGGCTGGGGCCGCTTGCCCTTGGCGATGTCGTCGATGGCCTCGGCGGCCTTGCGGCCCGCGCCGATGGCGTCCGTGAGCAGCCCGGGCCGGACCACGTCGCCGATGGCGAAGACCTGCTGGTCCGTGGTCTGCTGGACCTCGTTGACCACCACGTGGCCGCGCGCGGTGGCCACGTTCTCGGGCAGGAACTCCAGGTCCGGCGCGTCGCCGATGGCGAAGATCACCGTGTCCGCCGGAATGGTCTCGCCCGTGGTCAGGGTCACGCCCGCGGAGCTGATCTCCTTGGTGAAGCAGGGCCAGCGGAAGGTCGCGCCGACCTTCTCGGCGTCGGCCTTTTCCTTGCCGAAGGCGGCCGGGGTCTGGATGTCGATGAGCGTGAGCGACTCCGCGCCCATGCGCGCGGCCTCGGTGGCCACGTCACAGCCCACGTTGCCCGCGCCGATGATGACCACGGACTTGCCGGGCCTGGCGGTTCCGGCCTTGGCGTCGCGCAGGAACTCCAGGGCCGTGAGCGCCATCTCCGAGCCGGGCACCGGAATCTTGCGCGGCTTGCCCGCGCCCGTGGCCAGGACCACGTAGTCGTAGTCGGCCTTGAGCTGCTCGAACTCCGCGCGCGTGAGTTTCTGCTGCAGGTGCACGTGGGGCAGAACCTCGCGCACGCGCTCCAGTTCCTTCTCCACCACCTCGCGCGGGATGCGGCTTTCCGGAATGGCCAGGGCCATCTTGCCGCCCAGGGCCTTCTCCATGTCGTAGACCACGGCGTCGTGGCCGCGCATGCGCAGCTGCCAGGCCACGGAGATGCCGCCCGCGCCGCCGCCGATGACGGCCACGCGCTTGCCCGTGATCTCTGGCAGCTTGGGCGCGGGCCCGTCCACCCCGGCCTTGCCCAGGATGGTGATGTCCACGGGCTTCATGGAGCCGATGGCATTGCGCGTGCAGCCCTGCATGCACAGGTTCGGGCAGAGGTAGCCGCAGACCGTGGCCGGGAACGGCGTATACGCCAGGGCCAGGTCCACGGCCTCGTCGATGAGCCCGTCGCGCACCAGCCGCCAGCGCTCCTGCACGGGCATGCCCGTGGGACAGCTGGCCTGGCAGGGCGCGGTATATTTCCTGTTCTCCCACACGGGCACGAAGCGGCGCAGCTCGCCCGTGGGAATCAGCGGGATGGGCGAGCGGTCCAGGTCCGTGAGGTCGCCGATCATGCCGCCGCGGCCCAGCTCCGCGTCCCAGACCTGGGCGTGGAACTCGGCCATGGAGCGGCGCTTGCGGCCGGTCTTCTCAAAGGGGGTGCGCGCCTCGATGCACTGCCAGTCCTCGCGCACGGCCAGGGTCCCGGCCAGGTCGGCGCGGTCGATGTCCGTGAGGAACCGGGTCAGTCCGGCGCTCAGCCAGTCCCAGGATTCGTCGTCGATGGGCGCGAGCTTGGCGTCGGCCTGGGCATAGCCCTTGATGGGCCCGCGGAAGTAGACCTTGCCGCCGACCATGCCCACGCAGGGCCGGTGGCCGAGCACATTCTCGGGATCCTGCGCGTCCACGCCGCAGACCACGGCCACGCCGCCGGCCATGAACTCGGCGAAGTAGTCGCCGGCCGAGCCCAGGACCCAGAGTTCGGGCGGGGCGAAGCGCGGGTTGCGCTTGGTCATGGTCATGCCGCGCGAGCCGATGTTCCCGGCCACGGACACGCGGCCCTGGGCCATGGCGTTGCACGTGCCGTTGGCCGCGTTGCCGTGCACGATGATCTCGGCCCCGGCGTTGAGCCAGCCCGTGTCGTCCGAGGCCGGGCCGAAGGACTCGATGCGCGTGTTGGCGAAGCCCATGGAACCCAGCCGCTGGCCCGGGGACCCCGTGACCACGACGTCCACGCGCTCGTCGCCCGCGCACCACAGCCGTCCGCCCAGGCCGTGCTGGCCCATGGCCTCGATCTCTATCCGTCGCGCCCCGTCGGCCACGGCGCGCTGCACCCGCTCCTCGAGGATGCGGGAGGCCACGCGCTCGCCGTCGACCTGTCCGGGGATGTTCACTACCTTACCCATGCATTTGCTCCGTTGGATTATTCGCTGCGTCGTCCGGGCCTAGACCACGTGTCGGATCTTCAGCCGCTCGGCGATGTGGTAGTCGGTCACGCCCAGGGCGTCGGACATGCCCACGGGCAGGGAGGTGGAACGGCCGAGCGGGGCCACGATCTTGCGCAGCTCCGCGTCGAAGCCCAGGAACATGTCCACCAGCCGCTCGGCGACCTGCTCCGGATCCAGGCGGCGATAGAGCCGCGGGTCCTGGGAGGTGATGCCCTTGGGACAGACGCCGATGTTGCAGACGTTGCAGCGGTCGCCCTCGCTGCCCAGGCATCCGGCCGCGGCCTGCATCACGTACTTGCCGACCTGCACGGCGCTGGCGCCGAGCATGATCAGGGTGGCGGCGTTGGCGGCCAGGTTGCCGTTCTTGCCCGTGCCGCCACCCGCGATGAGGGGCACCTCGTTCTGCTTGCCCTGCTCCACGAGGGTCAGGTAGGCGTCGCGCACGTTGGAGGCGATGGGGTGGCCCATGTGGTCCATGGACACGTTGTAGGCCGCGCCGGTGCCGCCGTCCTCGCCGTCGATGGCCAGGCCGCCCGCGAACGGGTTGCGCACCAGGTTGTTGAGCACGGCCAGCGACGTGGAGGAGGCGCTGATCTTCGGGTAGACGGGCACGCGGAAGCCCCAGGCCATGGACATGGACTGGATCATCTTGGCCACGGCCTCCTCGATGGAGTACTTGGTCTGGTG
>JACCQO010000082.1:4314-10310 GCA_015709205.1 Desulfovibrionaceae bacterium | reverse complement strand
GCCGCGCAGCGAAGCGAAGCGGCACGCGGCGGCGTGCGAGCGTTCCGGGTCGGGGCGGGGCGGTTCGGGGGGAGGCCGTCTTCGGCCTCACGCCCGAGCCGCCCCCCCCCGACCCGGGACTGTTCGTGCGCCGGAGTAAACCAGGACCGCAAGCCCCCACCTCCGCGTCACCCCGACCGGGGGGCCCGGGGGGGATGATCCCCCCCGGCGGGGTCTGGGGCAGCGCCCCAGCGGGGTCCGGGGCGGAGCCCCGCCCGCCCGGCCCGCCTGCGCCCGGTCTGCCCGGACACTCAGCGGGCGAGCAGGGAGGCGCGGACGATGCGCAGGAGTTCGTAGGGGTATTTGCCGCCCAGGGATTCGAAGACGGGGGTCATGGAGGCCACGCCGCGGGCGTGGAAGCCTTCCAGGGTTTCGGCGATGCGGCGCACGTCGTCGGGGGTCAGGCCGGTGGCGGCGCAGACGTCGATGCGGCCCGCGCGCACGGCCTCGGCGAGGTGGTTCATGACGGTGCCGGGCTTGAGGCCGCGGCGTTCGGCGACCTGCGCGGCGTCGCCGAGTTCCTCGAAGAGCTTGAGGCTTTCGGCGGCGGTGTCGTTGAGTTCTCCGGCGGCGCGGCGCTTGTCGCGTTCGCGCTGACGAGTGGTCTTTTCCTCGCGGCGTTCCTCGGGGAAGTCCCGCACGGTGTCGGGGCGGCCATGGGCGTCCTCGTGGCCGGCGAGGGCGGCGAGGAAGGGTTCGGCGTAGTGGGTGAGCTTGGCGCGGCCCACGCCGCTGAGCAGGGCGAATTCCCCTTCGTCGCGGGGGCGGTAGAGGACCATTTCCATGAGCGTGCGGTCGGAGAACACGGCGTAGGGCGGGATCTTCTGTTCCGTGGCCAGGCCGGTGCGCACGGCGCGCAGGGACGCCCAGAGTTCACGGGATTCGCCGGTGTCGAGGAACTCCTCTCCGGCGGTGGACCAGCGCGGTCCGCGAGGTTCGCGTTCGCGGCGCGGGGTCTTGCCCGCCTTGGGCGGGTCCTTGCGCAGGGTCACGGAGCGTTCGCCCTTGAGCACTTCCCAGCTCGCGGCGTTGAGGCGCAGGGAGCCGTAGCCTTCGATGTCCACGGTCACGAGCCCGGCGGCGGTGAGCTGGCGGAAGACGGAGGTCCACTGGCTTCTGTCCAGTTCGGTGCCGCAGCCGAAGGTCTTGATGCGGTCGTGCTGGAACTGGGAGACGCGCTTGGTGGCGTTGCCCAGGAGGATGTCCGAGAGGTGGGCCGCGCCGAAGCGCTGGCCGGTGCGGTAGATGCAGGAGAGGGCCTTTTGCGCGGCCACGGTGCCGTCGTAGGTGTCCACGGGGCGCAGGCAGTTGTCGCAGTTGCCGCAGGGTTCGGCGAGGGTTTCGCCGAAGTAGCCGAGCAGGGCCTGGCGGCGGCAGGAGGCGCATTCGCAGTAGCCGAGCATGGCGAAGAGCTTGTGGCGCTCCACGCGCTTGATGGCGTCTTCCGCGCTGCCGGAATCGACCATCTGGGCCAGGCGCACGACGTCGGCCAGGCCGTAGGTCATGAAGGCGTCGGCGGGCAGGCCGTCGCGGCCCGCGCGGCCGGTCTCCTGGTGGTAGGCCTCCAGGCTCTTGGGCGGATCCAGGTGGGCCACGAAACGCACGTTGGGCTTGTCCACGCCCATGCCGAAGGCCACGGTGGCGCAGATGATCACGCCCTCCTCGCGCATGAAGCGCTCCATGTTGGCGGACCGTTCGCCGGGGGTCAGCCCGGCGTGGTACGGCAGGGCCACGCGGCCGCGCTCGGCGAGCCAGGCGGCGGTGCGCTCGGCCTCCTTGCGCGTAGTGCGGTAGACGATGCCCGCGTCCTCGGGGTGTTCCTCCTCGATGAACTTCAGGAGCTGGCGGCGCGGGTGGTCCTTGGGCACCACGTGGTAGCGGATGTTGGGCCGGTCGAACCCGGCGGCGAAGACGCGGGCGCCCTGCAGGGCGAGGTGGGCGACGATGTCCTTGCGCGTGGGGCCGTCGGCCGTGGCGGTGAGCGCCAGGCGCGGCACGCCGGGAAAGCGTTCGGCGAGCACGGAAAGCTGCGTGTATTCGGGCCGGAAGTCGTGGCCCCACTGGGAGACGCAGTGGGCCTCGTCGATGGCGAAGAGGCAGACGCGGATGCGCGCGAGCATGTCCAGGAAGCCGTTGGAGAGGAGGCGTTCCGGGGCCACGTAGAGCAGGTCCAGTTCCCCGGCGAAGAGGCGGCGGACCACGTCCGAGGCCTCGGAAGCGCACAGGGAGGAGTTGAGGTAGGCGGCGCGCACCCCGGCCTGGACCAGGCCGGTGACCTGGTCCTGCATCAGGGCGATGAGCGGGGAGACGACCACGCCGGTGCCGGGCAGGAGGATGGCCGGGAGTTGGTAGGTCAGGCTCTTGCCGCTGCCCGTGGGCATGAGCGCCACGGCGTCGCCGCCGGCCATGACGTGCTCGATGATCGGGCGCTGCAGGCCGAGGAAGTCCGGAAAGCCGAAGACGGCGCGCAGGGCGCGGCGCAGGTCGGTCTCGCCGGAGGGGGAGGCGGAGTCGGACGCGGCCGGGCGCGCGGACGATCGCGCGGCGGGGGGCGGACCGGAGGGACCGGGGCCCCTGTCCGGAGCGGAATCGGGAGCGGAATCGGGAACGAAATCGGGAGCCAAGTCGGGGCCGTAGCATTCGGCGTCCGGGTCCGGCCCGGGATCGGGGCCGAAATCCGGGGGCGGGCCGGGATCGAAGTCGGGAGTGCGTGCGCTCATGGCCCCTCCTTACCCGGCCCGGGGCGCGATGAAAAGGGGCGCGCGGCTCCAGCCGCGCGGCGGGCCGGAGAGGCCGCAGCGGGCGTGACGGCCCGACCGGAGGCGCGGCGACGGGGGCAGGCGGCGGACGCATTGACGGGCCGGAGGGGTTTCAGTAAGAGTCGTGGGCTCTACGGCCCGGCGCGCCCAGGCGAGTCCGAACGCGCCCGGCCGCCGCCACCCGCAAGGAGCGCACATGGAAACCTGGAAAGAGCGCTGCCTGGAGCACCTGACGGCCACGGTCCGCAAACAGGTCTCCGGCGACGAGGCCCGCCGCCGCGAGGCCATCTTCGAATACCTGGCCGTGACCCTGCCGGACATCGCGCCCGGCGTGGGCGAGGCCGTGGCGGCCATGGTCCCGCGCATTCCGGACGAGGTCTACGAGGGCTGGGCCGCGCAGTTCGCGAACCGGCTCCTGGAGACCGTGCCCCGGGAGCAGGTCGAGGAGCTCTGCGACGGCACCTGCGAGAACAACGCCGCCATCGTGCTCACCTACATTATGTTCATGGAATCCGAGCGGATGGAGCGGAAGGTGGAAGAGGACATCGCGCGCTACTGCCAGGCCGCGCCCGACGACAGCGAGACCGGCGAACTGGTACGCGCCTATCTGCGCTCGCGCATCACGGCGGCGCGGGCCGCGGGCGGCCGCGGGAGCACGGGGGCCTGACTCCGTTCCCGGCCGACCGGCCACGGCGCGGCCCGAGCCACACCCCAACCGGCGCCCGTTCCGCGGCGCCTCCAACAAACGGCACAAGGACACCACCATGGCCTCGAACATCGAAGAAATCACCATCGACTACGAAGAAGACGGCGTTCTGATCGTCAAGGAGTTGGACAAGGTCGTCCTCTCCAAGGGCGCGTGGACCACGATCATCTTCCGCTACGTACAGTGGGACCGCACCCGCGAGGAATACGGCCCCGACCGCTTCGTCATCCGGCGCTACCGCAAGGTCAACGACGAATACCGCTCCCAGTCCAAGTTCAACATTTCCAGTACGGACCAGGCGCGCAAGATCGTCGCCGCCCTGCAGGGCTGGATCGAGGCCTAGCGCCGCAGACGCGCCCTTTTCCGTCCTTTTTCCACAGGCCGCGGGCGGCGCGCGGGGCGGCGTCCGCCGGGCCTCCGGGGCCGCCTGACAGTCCCGGTCATTGCGTTCATTGCCCGATTGTAGTACCCTTGGCTATGAATACGGTTGCCTGCGTCGCCATGGCGCGGGCCGACGGCCAGAGGGGGACGGTGATGCACTCGCGCACAGGGCGATCGACAGCCGAGCTGGCCCGCGCACTGGACCAGGCCCGAGAGCGCCTGGAACATCTGGAGCGCATGGTGGCCCAGTGCGGTTCGGAACTGCTCACCGGAGCCATGGACTGCCTGGACGCCCCGGTCTTCATTCTTTCCCCCGACACCCGCATCGTCTACTGCAACGCGCCGGCCGCGCTCATGGCCGACCTCGAACGCACCGAGGTGATCGGCGCGACCGCTGCCGAGATCCTGCCCGAAGACCAGGCCGAACTGCTCACCCGGCACCTGCACGAGGTCATGGAGCTGGGCGAACCCCTGCTCTGCGCCGGGTGCCTGGAACTGGCCCGCTTCGGTCGGCGCACCATGTGCGCGGCGCAGCACCGCTACGTCACCACCGCGGGCGAAAGCTACGTGGTCACGACCATCTACGACGCCACGGACCAGGCCGAGGCCGAGGAGAACCTGCGCAAGAACGCCTCGGACGTGCGCCAGATGTTCGACGCCGCGCCCACGGCCGTGCTCGTGGTCGGCCTGGCCGACGGCATCATCCTCTACGCCAACTCCCGCGCCGAACACATCTTCGCCATGCCCAAGGAGGAGCTCATCGGCCACCGCACCCTGGAAGGGCTGTGGGAGGACATGGAGGCCTACTCGGAGGCCCGCTCCATGTTCCTGGAAGGCCGCGACGTGGAGGAGCTGGAGGTCGTGTCCACGAACCTCTCGGGCCAGCGCATCTGGCTGCTGGGCTCCTCCAGCAACGTCAATTTCGAGGGCGAGCCCGCCGCGTTGCTCAACTTCGTGGACATCACCGAACGCAAGCTGGCGGAAAAGGCCGTGCGCCAAGCCGAGCAGACCTACCGCACGATCTTCGAGAACGCGGCCGAAGGCATCTTCCAGTCCGCACCCGAGGGACGGTTGCTCAACGCCAACCAGGCCATGGCCTCCATCCTCGGCTACGGCTCTCCCGACGAACTGCTGGCACAGGTTACGGACCTCGCCGTCCACCTCTACGTCAACGCCGCGGACCGTGCGCGGCTGTTCAGCCTGGTGGCCGAGCACGGCTCGGTGGCCAACTTCGAATGCCCGCTCAAGCGCAAGGACGGCTCCACCTTCTGGGCCGCGCTGAGCGTGAGCGCGGTGCGCGACGAGATGGGCCGCGTGGAGCACATAGAGGGGCTGCTGCGCGACGAGAGCGCGCGCAAGCGCGCCGAACAGGAGCTGACCATCCGCGCCACGCGCGACCAGCTCACCGGGCTGGCCAACCGCGCGCACTTCCTGCGGCGGCTGGCCGAATTCCTGGAGGCCGGGGGCGACGCGGGCGGCCGCATGGCCGTCCTGTTCATCGACCTGGACTTCTTCAAGCAGATCAACGACACGTACGGCCACCACGTGGGCGACGAGGTGTTGCGCGAGGTGGCCCGACGCCTCAGGCGCGCGCTCTACGGCTCGGGCGAGCCCGCGCGCCTGGGCGGCGACGAGTTCGCGGCCCTGCTCTACCAGTCGGGCGAAAACGGCCACGTGGAGTCCGTGGCCCGGCGCATCATCGAGGACCTCAACTGTCCCATCGAGGTGGACGGGCTGCACTGCCGCATCGGCTGCAGCGTGGGCGCGAGCGTGTTCCCGGACAACGGCATGGACGCCGAGGACCTGCTGCAGAAGGCCGACGAGGCCATGTACACGGTCAAGGAGAGCGGCAAGAACGACTTCCGGCCCTTCCAGACGGGAGCCTGAGCCGGGGGACCGAACCGGGAACCGGACGAGGGCGCCGGACCGGAACGAAAAAATCCCTTTCCAGCCGCCCGTCCCCCTTGACGAATCACGGCTGCCGAGCTAAGGCTTTTTTCAGGGCGGCGCAAACGACCGCCCGGAACGAACGGCAACGACAGTTTTCCAGCAACGGCAGTTTTCCAGCAACGGCAGTTTTCCAGCAACGGCAGTTTTCCAGCAACGGCAGT
>JACCQO010000082.1:0-4214 GCA_015709205.1 Desulfovibrionaceae bacterium | reverse complement strand
TTTCCAGCAAGGACCAACCCCGATGCGCACCACCACGACCGCCCTACTTCCGTCCCGGCAGCCCCTGCCGATGACCGGTTCCATGGTAGTGGCCGTGGTCGTCGTAGGCGTACGCGTACGCGTCGCAGCGCCGTAACGGGATCGGTCCAGCCACCAGGCACCACCAACCCCCGCCGGCGCGAGCGCCGGCGGGGGTTTTCTTGTGCATCAGCACCCACCCCGCGTCCGCGCTCCCATGGCGGGGCCCCGAAAGGAGGCCCGCATGCACCTCACAGGAGCCCAGCTCACCGTCCGCCTGCTCGAACGACAAGGCATCTCCCTCGTGGCCGGAATTCCCGGCGGGGCGAACCTGCCCCTGTACGACGCCCTGTCCCAGAGCCGCGCCATCCGCCACGTGCTCACGCGCCACGAGCAGGGCGCGGGATTCCTGGCCCAGGGCATGGCCCGGGCCACGGGCAAGACCGGCGTGTGCATCGCCACGTCCGGCCCCGGGGTGACCAACCTGCTCACCGCCGTGGCCGACGCCAAGCTCGATTCCGTGCCCATGGTCTGCCTCACCGGCCAGGTCGCCAGCCCGCTCATCGGCACCGACGCCTTCCAGGAGGTGGACACCTACGGCATGTCCATCCCCATCACCAAGCACAACTTCCTGGCGCGCTCGGCCGAGGAACTGCTCTTCATCATCCCCGAGGCCTTCCGCATCGCGGCCTCGGGCCGCCCGGGCCCCGTGCTCGTGGACATCCCGCGCGACGTGCAGCTGCAGATGGTGGACGCGACCGTGCTGCCCGAGCCCGGCCGCGCCGACACCCCGCTGCTGCCCGACCCGGCCGAGGTGGCCCGCGCCGCGCGGATGATCAACGAGGCCGAACGCCCGCTGCTGTGCCTGGGCGGCGGCGTGATCCACGCCGGGGCCGGGGGCGCGGCCCTGCAGCTCGCACGCCGCGCGGACATGCCCGTGGCCGCCACCTTCATGGGCCTGGGCGCCGTGCCCACGGACGACCCGCGCTACCTGGGCATGCTCGGCATGCACGGCGCGCGCGCCACCAACTACGTGGTCGCCGAGTGCGACTGCCTGATCGTGGCCGGTGCGCGCTTCGACGACCGCGCCACGGGCCGGGCGGATTCCTTCTGCCGCGACGCGCGCGTCATCCACGTGGACGTGGACCAGGCCGAGCTGAACAAGATCCGCTGCGCCGACGCGCCCCTGCGCGGCGACGTGCTGGCCACGCTCTCGGCCCTGCTGCCCCTGGTGGAGGAGCGCGATCACGCCGCCTGGATCGGCCGCGTGGAGGAGCTCAAGAGCGAGCACCCGCTTGTGGCCCCGGGAGCCCAGGACCCGCGCACGCCCTACGGTCTGGTGGCCTGCACCGGCGACCTCCTGGACGGCTCCGAAATCGTGGTCACCGACGTGGGCCAGCACCAGATGCGCACCGCCCAGATCTATCCCTTCCGCCGCCCGCGCCAGTGGATCAGTTCCGGCGGCCTGGGGACCATGGGCTTCGGCCTGCCCGCGGCCATCGGCGCGGCCCTGGCCGAGCCCGGCCGCAAGGTCGTGTGCTTCAGCGGCGACGGCAGCCTGCTCATGAACCTCCAGGAACTGGCCACCGCCGCCGAAACCGGCGCGAACGTGACCATCATCCTGGCCAACAACCAGTCTCTGGGCCTGGTGCGCCAGCTCCAGGACATGCTCTTCGAAGGCCGCCGCTACGCGACCTCCTTCACCTGCGCGCCCGACTTTGCGGCCATCGCCCGCGGCTTCGGCATCAAGGCCTTCGATCTCTCCCTCTCCCACGACCCGCTGCAGACCCTGCGCACGGCCCTGGACTACCCCGGCCCCGTGCTGGTCAACGCCCCGGTCAGCGCCGACGCGCCCGTCTACCCCATGGTTCCTCCGGGAGCCGCCAACACCGAAATGATCGGAGGTGAACGCCATGTTCGCGCCTGATTCCCGCCCCGCACCGGCCGACGCGCCGAACACCGCCGTTCCGCAGGACACCGGCTTCACCGTGCTGGACCTGATCGTCAGCAACCACCCCGGGGTCATGTCCCACGTCTGCGGCCTGTTCTCGCGCCGCGCCTTCAACGTAGAAGCCATCCTCTGCATGCCCGTGGGCGACGGCCTCTCGCGCATCCTGCTGCTCGTGCCCAGCGAGGAGCGGCTGACCCAGATGATCGCCCAGGCCATGAAGCTGCGCGACGTCCACGAGGTACGCACCGACGCGAGCCTGGCGGGCATCTTCGACCGGCTCCGCAAGGTGGTGGGCTGGAACGGCGTGAGCTAGGGCCGACGGTGCCCGGCTCCCCCTGCATGCGAAGGCCGGGACCCCGCGCGGGTCCCGGCCTTTTCGCGCGCCCGGTGTGGTCCGCGCCCCAGGGCCCCGCCGCGCGCCTTTGGCACGACCTGTGCTACCTTTGCGGCAGGGGAAATTTTTTCCCGCATCCGGCGGGGAGAAATTGTCAAGGAGCTAGGCAATGGCTTTCGATTCCATGTACATCGGCGCCACGGGCATGATCACGCATGGTCAGCGCATGTCTGTGGTCGGCAACAACATCGCCAATGTGAACACCATCGGGTTCAAGGGCCAGAAGACGGTCTTCTCGGACCTGTTCTCGGACGTGCAGACCACCGGTGGGGGCTCCATCACCGGCCTCTCCCAGACCGGGCACGGCTCGGCCGTGGCCGACATCATCACCGACTACCGCGTGGGCTCCCTCTCCCAGGGCAGCGACGTCATGGACCTGGCCATCGGCGGGCGCGGCTTCTTCACCGTGTCCGACGGCGCCAGGGACTACTACACCCGCGCGGGCAACTTCCGCTTCGACAAGAGCGGCTACCTGGTCAACCCCGGCGGCCTGCGCCTGCAGGGCCAGAAGGCCCTGGTCTCCGGCGACACCGTGAACTGGGGCTCGACCACGGACATCCGCCTGGAAGGCAACGAGGACGGCCACTTCGTCATCGCCCCCAAGGCCACCTCCCTCGTGCATCTGGCCGGCAACCTGGGCAGCGACGACGACCTGACCACCGACGCCGCCAACCCGTATTTCGCCCTGTCCCAGGCCTGGAACGGATCGGCCGAGCCTCCCCTGGCCGAAGGGGCCTACTCCGGCGCACAGACCATCAAGATCTACGACGCCGAGGGCCAGGGCCACACCCTGACCGTGTACTACGACCGCGTGAACGGCGCGTCCTCGGGCAACCAGCGCGTCTACGAATACGTGGTCGGCATGGACCCGGCCGAGGACGGCCGGGGCACCGGCTCCAGCGCGGGCGAAGGCGCGGGCATGCTCATGATCGGCACCCTGACCTTCAGCGCCACCGGCGAGCTGCAGTCCATGACCGCCTATACGCCGGACGCGGCCACGGCCTCGGGCGTGAGCAAGGACCTCTCCACCTGGACCACCGCCGACTTCGACGAAAACGGATATCCGCAGATCACGGCCGCCTTCCTGAACGCCAGCGGCGCAACCACGACCACCTCCACCTTCGGCCTGGACCTGGGCCTGAGCAATCCCTCGGGCGCCTGGGCCACCGGCGAAGGCACCACGGCCGCCGACGCGAGCACGGGCTCCGGCGCAGCGCTCCCGACCTTCTCCGGCACCCTCTCCGCCCTGGGCCGCACCTCGCACTCCGGCGCCACGTCCGCCGGCTACCAAGCCCAGGACGGCTACGCCGAAGGCTTCCTGACCAGCCTGGAAGTGGACAAGTACGGCGTAATCTCGGGCCGGTACTCCAACAACCAGGAGCAGGCGCTCTTCAAGGTGCAGCTGGTCATCTTCGCCAACGAATACGGGCTGAACCGCGAAGGCAACAACCTCTTCTCCGCCACCTTGGAATCGGGGCCGGCCATCGTCGACGACGCCCTGCAGGGCGCGCGCGGCGCCATCGCCTCCAACGCCGTGGAGGAATCCAACGTGGACATCGCCACGGAATTCGTGGACATGATCATGACCCAGCGCGGCTTCCAGGCCAACAGCAAGATCATCACCACCTCCGACGAAATGCTCAAGAAGGCGCTGGAAATAAAGAGATAACAACGAGGACAACGGACGCCCACCCCCCTCGCAACCGGGCGTCCTCCCTTCCCCCTTGAAGGTTGTACGCGAACCTCCCGGCAGGACGTCCCTGACGGGAGGTTCTCGTTTGCGGAAGAGGACGGGCGGGCGGAGAGGCGAAGAGCCGGGGGGAGGCGGGGAGGGGAGGACCCTTTTTCGGC
>JACCQO010000081.1 GCA_015709205.1 Desulfovibrionaceae bacterium | reverse complement strand
CGCATCCGCCGCAAAGCGGCGGCAGCCCGGCAAGCTCGCTCCGCTCTCCATCTTTCCCGCTTCTCCCGCGCCTCCCCCCGGCTCTTCGCTCCCTTTCTCCGCCCCCTGCCCCCACCAGTTGCCGCGCGGCGGGAAACGCGGTAATGGCCGGGGCTTGCGGTTGGGTTTGGGGCTGGTTGCCAAGGAGTTGCCGGATGGCCTTTGCGGGGTATGGGTTCGTGTTTCTCGCCGCCTTCTTGTGGGGGCTGCTGGGGCCGGTGGCGCGGTTTGCGCTGGCGGACGGCGTGGCTCCGTTGGAGGTGGCCTTTTGGCGGGCGGTCTTTGGCGCGGCGTTCTTCCTGCTGCACTGCGCGGTGGCGCGGCGCGGGCGCATTGCGCGGCGCGACGTGCCCGCGTTTTTGGCCTTCGGGCTGGTGGGCGTATCGGTGTTTTTCGGGTCCTACCAGGTGGCGGTGAAGGAGGGCGGGGCGGCGCTGGCGTCGATCCTGCTCTACACCGCGCCCGCGTGGGTGGCGCTGCTGGCGCGTCTGTTCCTGTCCGAGGCGCTGTCGCGCGCCAAGCTGCTGGCGCTGGCCATGGCCATGGGCGGGGCCGCGTGCGTGTCGCTCGGGTCGGGCGGCGGCGCGGGCGGGGTGAGCGTGCTCGGCGTGGTCTGCGGGCTGGTCTCGGGCCTGACGTATGCGCTGCACTACGTTTTCGGGAAGAAGTACCTGGGCGACTACGACGCCGCGACCCTGTACGTGTGGATTCTGCCCGTGGGCGCGCTGGGGCTTGCGCCGTTCGTGGACTTCACGCCGCTGGCCGGGCTTTCGGCCGTGTCCTGGGGGACGTTCCTTTTTCTGGGATTGTTCACGACCTACGGCGCGTACATGGCCTATCTGGCCGGTCTGCGGCGGCTGGCGGCCACGCGCGTGGCCGTGGTCGCCAACCTGGAGCCGGTCATCGCCGCGCTCATGGCCTGGGTCTGGTGGGGCGAGTATTTCAGCCCCATGGGCTACGTGGGCGGCGCGCTGGTGCTCGGCGCGGTGTTCGTGATGGTCTTCGAGGCCGCGCCGCGTTCCTGACGACGTTCCGTTTGCGCACAACAAGGCGCCCGGCCCCACAAGGGGCCGGGCGCCTTGTTGTGCGCGGCCCGGCGAGCGCACGTCCCCGCCGAAGGCGCGTCAAAAAGTTTAGGAGAGTCCAGAGAACCCTTTTCAAAGGGTTCTCTGGCCGCCGGAGGCGCCCCTGCGGCGAGCAGCCGCCGGAGGCCTAAATCCAGTCGTCGTCCTCCTCGATGGGCGCGAAGCCGCGGCGCATGGTGTTTTCCGTGACCGTGACCGGGTCCACGAACTGCAGCAGGTAGTCCGGGCCGCCGGCCTTGGAGCCCACGCCGGAGAGGTTGAACCCGCCGAAGGGCTGGCGTTCCACCAGCGCGCCCACGCAGTTGCGGTTCAGGTAGAGGTTGCCCACGGCGAATTCGCGCCGGGCGCGTTCCAGGTGTTCGGGGCTGCGGCTGTAGACCGCGCCGGTGAGCGCGAAGCGGGTGCTGTTGGCCCACTCGATGGCCTGGTCGAAGTCCTTGGCGCGCAGGAGCGCGAGCACGGGGCCGAAGACCTCTTCCTGGGCCAGGCGCGTCTCGGGCGTGATGCCCTCGGCGATGACGATGGGCACGTAGCAGCCTTTTTCCACGGGCCCGGCGATCTCGGGGTCGGGTTCGGCGCGCAGCAGGATGCGGCCTTCGCGCGCGGCCAGGTCCGCGTATTCCAGGATCTTGGCCTGGGCCGCGCGGTCCACCACCGGGCCCATGGCCATGGCCGGGTTCTCGGCCGGGCCGATGGCCAGGGACGCCGCGCCCTGGCGCAGACGTTCGCAGAAGCGGTCGTAGACCTCGTCGAGCACGATGACCCGCGAGCAGGCCGAGCACTTCTGGCCCTGGAACCCGAAGGCCGAGTAGAGCACGCCGGAAACGGCCTCGTCGAGTTCCGCGTCGTCGTCCACGATGATGGCGTTCTTGCCGCCCATCTCCGCGACCACCTTCTTGCAGTGGATCTGCCCCTCGGCGGGCGCGGCGGCCTTTTGCAGGATGCGCAGGCCGACCTCCATGGAGCCGGTGAAGGCGATGGCGTGCACGTGCGGGTGTTCGACCAGATGGTCGCCCATGACCGAGCCCCGGCCCGGGGTGAAGTTGAACACGCCCGCCGGGATTCCGGCCTCGGCGTAGATGTCCGCCAGTCCCCGGCCGATGACCGAGGAGAGGCCCGAGGGCTTGTAGAGCACGGCGTTGCCCGCGACCAGGGCGGCGGCGGTCATGCCCGTGGAGATGGCCAGGGGGAAGTTCCACGGCGCGATTACGGCGGCCACGCCCTTGGGCCGGTAGCCGTAGTGGTTGAGTTCGCCGGGTGCGCGGCCCATGCGCCGGGGCGCGGCCAGCAGGCGCACGGCCTCGCGCGCGTAGTATTCCAGGAAGTCGATGGCCTCGGCCACGTCGTTGTAGGCCTGGTCCCACTGCTTGCCGACCTCGAGGACCTGCAGCGCGGCCAGTTCGACCACGCGCGTGCGCATGATCCGCGCGGCGGCGAGCAGGATTTCGGCGCGCGCGGCCGCCGGACGCGCGGCCCAGGCGGGCTGCGCCGCGCGCGCGGCGGCCACGGCCGCGTCGATCTCGGCCGTTCCGGCCTGGCACACGGTGCCGATGATCTCCTCCGTGTTCGCCGGGTTCACCGAGGCCAGCCGATCGCCGGTGCGCACGTCCTTACCGCCGATGCACAGGGCGTGCTCCGCGCCGAGCCCGGCGCGCACGCGGGCGATGGCCTGCGGGAAGGCCTCGCGCAGTTCGGGGATGGTGAAGTCCGGGGCCAGGAAGTTGGCGAAGGGGGACAGGGCTTCGGCGGGGGCGGACGTTTCGGACGCCCCGGCCTTGCGCCCGGCCGCGCGTGCGTCGCGTTCGGCGCGCTCGCGTTCGGCCGTGGCGGCCGGGTCCTCCAGCAGCCGGGCCACGTCGGCCTCGTCGGCAAAGGACTGGCGCAGGAAGGATTCGTTGGCCGTGTTTTCCAGCAGGCGGCGCACCAGGTAGGCCATGCCCGGGATCAGGTCGCCGTAGGGGCAGTAGAGGCGCACGCGCCCGGCCACGGCGAGCAGCCCCTTGCGCACGGGCTCGGCCATGCCGTAGAGCACCTGGAACTCGAAGGCGTCCTCGGGCGCGCCCAAATCGCGCGCGGTCTCAAGGATGGCGCTGATGGTCCGCACGTTGTGCGAGCCGCAGGCCAGGAAGCAGGCGTCGTGGTTTTCCAGGAAGATGCGCGCCACGCGCTCGTAGTTGGCGTCGGTCTCGGCCTTGATGGTGAACACGGGCACGGGCCAGCCGTTCTGCTTGGCGCGCACGGTCTCGTAGTCCCAGTACGCGCCCTTGACCAGGCGCACGTTGAGCCGCAGCCCTTCGGCGCGGGCCCAGGCCACCAGCTCGCGCGCGTCGTGCTCCGTGCCGCGCAGGTAGGCCTGGAGCACCAGGCCGAAGTGCGGGTAGTCGCGGAAGCGAGGGTCGGCCCGGAGGCGCTTGAAAACCTCGATGGTGATGTCCTTGTAGTCCAGGGATTCCATGTCGATGCGCACGAACGCGCCGATGGCCATGGCCTTTTCCAGGACCTTTTCCAATCGCGCGGCGATGGCCCGCACCGAGCCCTCGAAGTCGCGCGCCTTGACCTGGGAGTAGAAGGCCGAGGGCTTGACCGAGAGGTTGATGGGCGGGGCGTAGCCCCAGTCCGATTCCTCGCCGCCCAGGCACTTCCAGTCCGGCGCGGCCGCGGCCAGGGCGTCGAGCAGCTCCAGGTGCTCGACCAGCCTGCCGTCGGCCTCGGCCTCGCCGACCGTGGCCTCGCCGAGCACGTCGATGGTGAAGGCGAACCCCTCGCGGCGCAGCTTGGTGATGTTCTTCACGGCCTCGGCGGCGGTCTGGCCCACGATGAACTGGCGGCCCATTTTTTCGATGTTCGAGCGGATCGAGGCCGAGAGCACCTTTTCGCCGATCTTCCCGGCCAGGGACGCGCCCTTGAGGCCCACGGCCATGACCGGCGGCAGGCCGCCGGATTCCGAGGCGAAGTATTCGCGGATGTGGCGGTTGAGCGAGGCGCCGGAGGTCAGGCAGGGCAGCACGTCCACGAAGCGGAAGAGCTTCACCTTGAAGTCCTCGTGGCGCATGGACCAGTCCATGACCTTGCCGGTCCACCAGTTCTTGTTGAAGATGGAGGGGGCCTCGCCCTTGATGGCCGCGAAGAAGTCGCGGCCGCGGCGGCGGATGCGCTCCTCGAGTTCGTGGTTGGCCGGAGTGGAAGTGGATTTCGCGTTCATGTCTGCCTCCTCGTCATGTTCCCGCGCCCGTTCGGGCGGGGTCTCCGCCCGCTGGGGCGGTTTCGTTCGGTGCGACGGTGCGGGGACATCCTTGCCGAAAAGTGCCCGGGGGCATCGCTTCCGGCCGCGCGGCTAGGCGGCCGTGTCGGCGTCCGGATCGGCGCCCGCGGCGTGGCCCGGCCCGGAGTCCGTGGGCAGGGCCAGGGACTCCTTGACCGTGGTCAGCACGATGGTCGTGCGCGTGTCGCGCACGGTCTCGATGCGGCCGAATTCGATGAGCAGCCGCCCCAGGGCCTCGGTGTCGGCCACGCGGACCTTGAGCAGGTAGCAGTCCTGCCCGGCCGTGTGGTGCACCTCCATGACCTCGGGGATGCGCGCCAAAAGCTCGCCGGATTCGATGGACCCGGGCGTTTCCTCGGTGCGCACAAAGGTGAAGGCCGTGAGCCCCATGTCCAGGGCCTTGGGGTCGATGCGCGCCTCGTAGCCCAGGATCGCGCCGCGCCGCTCCAGCTTGCGCACGCGCTCGAGCACGGCCGAGGGGGCCATGCCCACGCGCCGCGCCAGGTCGGCGTTGGAGATGCGCGCGTTCTCCTGCAGCAGCCCCAGCAGCTTCCGGTCCACGTCGTCCAGTTTCATTTTGCCCATGGTCGAAAGTAGAATTCTGGATATGGGTATTTGTCAAGAACAAAGTATTGGTGTATAGGGTCAAAAAAAGTCGATCGTTCTCCTGATCAGAAGAAACAACGAATCGTGTCGTTACCGCCTCCGTCGGGGCCCGGCTTGCCAAAAAAGCCCCGTACGGCTATTGGACTACATTCACAAATTTCGGAATTCGGACCCCTTTCAGTCACCTTTTGCCATTTTCGCGAGAAACATGGACTACCAGCTCTCGGTCAACGACGTCAGCGTGAACTTCGGCGGGGTCAAGGCCCTCACCGAGGTCTGCTTCGGGCTCGCGCCCGGCGAGGTCGTGGGTCTCATCGGCCCCAACGGAGCGGGCAAGACCACGATCTTCAACGTCATCACCGGCGTCTACCACCCCTCCTCCGGCGAGGTGGTCTTTCGCGAAAAGCCGCTCACGGGCCTGCGGCCGCACCAGATCCTCGAGGCGGGCATCGCGCGCACCTTCCAGAACATCCGCCTTTTCCAGAACATGACCGCCCTGGAGAACGTGATGATCGCCCAGCACGCGCGCACGCGCACGGGGGTGGTCGGCGCCGTGCTGCGCACCCGCGCCCAGCGCGCCGAGGAGGAGCTCATCCGCGACAAGGCCATGCGCGCCCTGGAGTTCATGGACCTGGGCAAGGCCGCGGACCAACTGGCCAAGAACCTGCCCTACGGCCGCCAGCGCAGGCTGGAGATCGCCCGCGCCCTGGCCAGCGAGCCGAGCGTGGTCCTGCTGGACGAACCCGCGGCCGGGTTGAACCCGGCCGAATCGGTGCGCCTGATGGACGACATCCGGCGCATCAGCGACCAAGCCATCACCGTGCTGCTGGTCGAGCACGACATGAAGGTTGTCATGGGCATCTGCTCGCGCATCGTCGTCCTGGACCACGGCGTGATGATCGCCGAGGGCGTCCCGGAGGACATCCAGCGCGATCCCCGGGTCATCGAGGCCTACCTCGGCGGAGAGGCCGCCGCATAACCGTTCTTTTCAGGAGGGAACCATGAAAAAGCTCGCCGCACTCGTCGCCGTACTCTGCGTCGCCCTGATGCTCGGGGCCTGCGCCAAGGAAGAAAAGAAGGAGCCCCAGGTCCTCAAGCTCGGCTCCCTGAGCCCGCTGACCGGCCCCTACGCCGCGGACGGCAACGACATCGCCAACGGCGCGCGCACCGCCATCGAAGTCATCAAGTCCGAGGGCGGCATCCCCGGCTTCGACGACATCACCCTCGTGGCCCAGGATTCCGCCTGCGACCCGCGCCAGGCCGTGGCCGCCGCCAACAAGCTGATCAACGAGAAGGTCGTCGGCGTGGTCGGCGCGTACTGCTCCAGCTCCACCATCCCGGCCTCCGAGACCCTGGCCGAGCAGAACATCCCCATGCTCACCCCGGCCTCCACCAACGAGAAGGTCACCGAGCGCGGCCTGAAATACATGTTCCGCATCTGCGGGCGCGACGACGACCAGTCCGTGGTCGCCGTGAAGTTCATGACCGACTACCTCAAGGCCAAGACCGTCTTCGTCGTCGACGACAAGACCACCTACTCCCAGGGGTTGGCCGACAACGTGGAGAAGCTGGCCGGCGAAAAGGGCCTCGAAGTCCTCATGCACGACCACGTGAACCAGGGCGACAAGGACTATTCCGCGGTGCTCACCAAGATCAAGTCCATGAACCCCGACGTGCTCTACATGAGCCTGCAGAACTCCTCCTCCGGCTCGCTCATGGCCATCCAGGCCAAGCGCATGGGCATCACCGCCAAGATCATCGGCCAGGACGCGGTCTACCACCCGCAGCTCATGGAGATCGCCAAGGACGCCGCCGAGGGCATCTTCCTGACCTTCGGCTACATCGACGTGGACAAGCCCGCCTACAAGAAGTTCATCGGCGCCTACGAGCCCAAGTACGGCCAGCCCGGCGCGTACTCCGGCTACGCCTACGACGCGGCCTACACGCTGCTCAAGGCCATCAAGGAGGCCGGCTCCACCGACCCGGCCAAGATCCGCGAGAAGATCATGGCCATGGACTACGAGGGCGCTTCCAAGCACATCAAGTTCATGGAGAACGGCGACTCCGGCTCCAACTACATCATCCGCGTGGTCAAGGACGGCGCCTTCGCCAACTTCTGGGATCCGGCCACCGGCAAGACCTACTAGGACCATCCGGTCCCCCTGACACCCCTCCCGGGGGCCGGGCCCGCCCGGCCCCCGGGTTCAAACGCCCGAAGGCGCGATGGACTACTTTCTGCAACAGCTCACCAACGGCGTGACCCTGGGCGGCGTGTACGCGCTCATCGCCCTGGGCTACACCATGGTCTACGGCATCATCCAGCTCATCAACTTCGCCCACGGCGAATTCTTCGCCGCCGGCGGCTACATGGGCGTGATCCTCATCGGCTGGCTGCTGACCACCGGCGCGCCGCCGTGGGTCTGCCTCTCCCTGGGCATGCTCCTGGCCATGGGCTACTGCGCCATGCTCGCCATGGCCGTGGAAAAGGTCGCCTACAAGCCCCTGCGCAAGGCATCGCGCCTGGCCGTGCTGCTCTCGGCCCTGGGCATGTCCATCTTCCTGCAGAACGGCCTCATGCTCACCCAGGGCGTCTACGACAAGGCCTACCCCACGCAGATGACCCAGGGCGGCTTCGCCATCGGCAACGTGTCCATCTCCTACATGCAGGTGATCATCGTGGCCGTCACCGCCGCGCTGCTCATCGGCCTCAATCTCCTGGTCTTCCGCACGCGCATCGGCAAGGCCATGCGCGCCACGGCCCAGGACAAGACCATGTCCGCCCTGGTGGGCATCAACGCCAACCGCGTGATCAGCACGACCTTCGCCATCGGCGCGGCCCTGGCCGCGGCCGCGGGCATCATGGTCGGCTTCTACTACGGCTCCGTGCGCTACGACATGGGCTTCGTCCCCGGCATCAAGGCCTTTGCCGCCGCCGTGCTCGGCGGCATCGGCAACATCACCGGGGCCATGATCGGCGGCTTCGTCATCGGGCTCGTGGAAATTTTCGCCGCCGCCTACATCTCCAGCCAGTACAAGGACGTCTTCGCTTTCATCATCCTGATCGCGGTCCTGTACTTCATGCCCACGGGCATCATGGGCGAGAACGTCGATGACACGAGAGTTTAAGAAGATCCTCCGCTTCTGGGGCATCGGCCTGGTCTGGTTCTACTTCCTGCTCTGGCCGCTCATGGGCCTCAAGGGCGACCAGGTCAGCTTCGCCGACAGCCTCAAGGTCTGGGCCGCGGTCGCCGTGGCCTCGGGACTGTGCGTCGTGGTCTGGCTGCTGCGCGAGCGCGGCGTGCTCGACCCCCTGGGCCGGGGCCTGGCCGCCGGGCGCAACGCGGCCCGCGCCGCGTACTCCGGCCTGCCCGTGTGGGTCTGGGCCCTGGTCGGGCTGGCCTGCTCCCTGTGCCTGCCGCTGGTCGCCAACCGCTACGTCATGGACGTGTTCATCAACGTCCTGGTCTACGTCTGCCTGGGGTTGGGCCTGAACATCGTGGTCGGCCTCGCCGGACTGCTCGACCTCGGCTACATCGCCTTCTACGGCGTGGGGGCCTACACCTACGCGCTGCTCTCCATCCATTTCGGCATCTCCTTCTGGCTCTGCCTGCCCGTGGCCGCCGTGTTCGCCGCCATCGCGGGCTGCTTCATCGGCTACCCGACCCTGCGCATGCGCGGCGACTACCTGGCCATCGTCACCCTGGGCTTCGGCGAGATCGTGCGCATCGTGCTCAACAACTGGATGGGCCTGACCAACGGCCCCAACGGCATCCTCGGCGTCAAGGCCCCGTCCGTGATCTGGCCGTCCTTCGCCAACGGCTTCGAACTGGAGACCATCTGGCTGCGCAGCCTGGACGGGCTCTACTACGTCATCCTCGGCCTGACCGTGGTGACCGTCATCAGCGTCTACCGCCTGAACTACTCGCGCGTGGGCCGCGCCTGGGAGGCCATCCGCGAGGACGAGACCGCCGCCGAGCTCATGGGCGTGAACACCTTCCGCCTCAAGCTCCTGGCCTACGCCATGGGCGCGGTCTTCGGCGGGCTGGCCGGAGCCTTCTTCGCCGCGCGCTTCCGCTTCGTCAGCCCCGAAAGCTTCACCTTCCTGGAATCGGCCATGGTCCTGTCCATGGTCGTGCTCGGCGGCATGGGCTCCATCCCCGGCGTCATCCTCGGGGCGCTCGCGCTCATCGCCCTGCCCGAAGCCTTCCGGGAATTCGAACTCTACCGCATGCTCGCCTTCGGCGCGGCCATGACCATCATGATGCTCTTCCGCCCCGCCGGCCTCATCCCGGCCCCGCGCTTCGGGTCGAGAAGCGAGGAGGCGGACTGATGCAGTGAAGAGCCGGGGGGAGGCGGGGGGAGGGAACCCCTTTTTCGGCGAAAAAAGGGTCCTTCTCCCCCCGCCTCCCCTCAGACTCCCCTCCACCCCTCTCATCCCCCAAAAACTGCTGGCGGGTGGGGCCGGAGGGGGAAAAGAGATTTCGAGAGAAACGACAGGGACGTGCAGGGAATGAGTGAACCGATTCTGGAATTGAGGAACGTCACCGCGGCCTACGGCAAGATCACGGCGGTCAAGGACGTCTCGCTGACGGTCATGCCGGGCGAGATCGTGACCATCATCGGGGCCAACGGCGCGGGCAAGTCCACCACGCTGATGACCATCTGCGGCATCGTGCCGCCGGTCTCCGGCGACGTGCTCTACGACGGCGAATCCGTCCTCGACCTGGGCGCGGACCGGCTTCCGGCCATGGGGCTCAGCCAGGTGCCCGAGGGGCGGCGCATCTTCCCGCGCCTGACCGTGCGCGAGAACTTGGAGATGGGCGCGTTCTTCCGCAAGGACGCCGAACGCATCAAGGCCGACATCGACCACATCTACGACCTCTTCCCGGTGCTGCGCGAACGCCGCCGCCAGCACGGCGGCACGCTTTCGGGCGGCGAGCAGCAGATGCTGGCCATCGGCCGCGCGCTCATGGCCCGGCCGCGCCTGCTGCTCCTGGACGAGCCCTCCATGGGCCTGGCCCCGCTGGTGGTCAAGCTGATCTTCGACACCGTGCGCCGCGTCAACGCGGACCTGGGCACCTCCATTCTCCTGGTGGAGCAGAACGCCAACCTGGCCCTGAAGACCGCCTCGCGCGGCTACGTGCTGGAAACCGGCCGCGTGACCCTGGAGGACTCGGCCGAGGCCCTGCTCGTCAACCCCGAAATCCGCAAGGCCTACCTCGGCGAATAAAAAGCCGCGCCCCAGGGCGCGGCTTTTTCCTTGCTGCGGATTTTTTTGTTTCTCCCCACCAGATATCTCAACTCACCACGCAATCCTTTCTCTATTCCCACCTGATCGGCCAAACAGGCCTGGCAGAATTTCATTCTTCCCATTTCTCGCTCTTCTTTCCTCTTCGTCTTTTTTCAGGCGCGACGCGCCGCTTCTTCCCCATACCAGCAGTTTTTGGGGAGAGAGAGGGGTGGAGGGGGGGCCGGGG
>JACCQO010000080.1 GCA_015709205.1 Desulfovibrionaceae bacterium | reverse complement strand
CCCCCGGACCCCCCTCCACCCCACCTCTCCCCCAAAAACTGCTGGTTGGATGAGGACGGGGTGACTGTCGAGACCGCGTGGAAGCCGGACGGGGTGGGTGCGGGCGCGGGCGTTCGGGAAAGATGGAGGGCGGAGCGGGCTTGCCGGGCTGCCGCCGCTTTGCGGCGGATGCGCCCTGGGGAGAAGGGAAAGTGGCCGGTGATCCGGCGTTACGCAAGCCGAGCGCGGGCGAAGGAAAGCTGAAACCGCGGCCGTGCACCCGACGACCGCGCAAGGGGGGCAGCGTCACGCTGCCGCAAGGGGTGGGGCAGCATTGCTCCCTGCTTATTTGGTGGTGGCTACGAAGACGCCGACCCAGTCGGGGTCGGGGGGGGCGGCGGTGTAGACGGCGCAGCGGCGGATGAAGACCTCGCTGGCCTTGTCCTCGCCGCGCAGCACGATGACCCGGCCGAAGGCCGAGGAGGCCTCGTTCCAGCGCCGCGCGAGATAGAGCTCGAAGGCCCGGGCGTAGGCCTCCATCCACTCGCGGTCCTTCTCGCCCACGCGGTCGGTCTCGTCCACCAGCTCGTAGATGGCCACGGGCCTCGTCTTGCCCTTCACGGCCACGATGTCCACGCGCCGGGCGGCCATGCGGGTCTTGACCAGTTCGTAGGTATGCTCGCTGATGAGGATTTCCGTGCCGTACTGCTTGTTCAGGCTCTCCAGGCGCGCGGCCAGGTTGATGGGGTCGCCCAGGGCCGTGTAGTTGAGCCGGTCGTCGGAGCCCATGTTGCCGACGATGGCCTCGCCGGTGTTCAGGCCGAAGCGGGTGGGGAAGGCGGGCACGGACGTGGCGTTCCAGCGCGGGCCCATGATCCGCAGGATCTCGCGGCAGGCCAGGGCCGCGCGGCAGGCCCGGAAGGCGTGCCGCTCCAGGGTCAGCGGCGCGCCCCAGAAGGCCATGATCGCGTCGCCGATGAACTTGTCCACCGTGCCCTGCTGGGCGCGGATGGCCGTGGTCATCAGGCTCATGTACTCGCCCAGGCGGATGACCAGGTCCATGGGCTTGGCGTTTTCGGAGATGGAGGTGAACGAGGCGATGTCCGTGAACATGATCGTGATGGTGCGGTACTCGCCGCCCAGGGTGGCCTCCTGGCCCAGGGCGATGAGGTCGCGCACGAGCTGCGCGGGCACGAACTTGCGGAAGCTCTTCAGGCCGGACTTCATGTTCGCCAGGGACTGGCCCATGTTGTCCACCTCGATGATCGGCGAATCGACCTTCAGGCCGGACTCCAGGTGGAAGTCGCGGATGCGCGTCATCTCCTGCGCGAGCATGTCCAGGGGCCGGGCGAAGACGCGCGCCAAACGCACGCCGAGGATGATCGTCAGCAGGATCAGGGCCACGGCCACGTGGAGCACGATGCCCGCGTAGTCCTTGATCGGGCCCATGAAGTCGTCCTCGGGCGCGGCCAGCCCGATGGTCCAGGGCAGGCCTTCGCGGCCGCCGGGGAAGGGCTTGAACAGCCCCACGTAGTTCGTTCCGTCCTTGGCGAAGGTCATGAAATCCTCGCCGTCGCCGCTGCGGGCCGCGCCGTAGAACAGGTGCGCGGCCTCGGCCATGGGCGCGTAGGGGGCCACGTCGGCCGGGCGCAGGGAAAGCCCCGTCCCGCCCGCCGCGGCCTGGCGGCGCACCAGCTGGTGGATCTGCGCGCGCGAGGCCAGGGGCATGGAGACGATGTCCCGCGCGGCGTTGAGGATGTAGGCCTGGCCCGTCCTGCCCACGCGCAGCTTGCCCAGAAACAGGGCCAGGTCCGCCAGGTCGATGCCCACGCCGACCACGCCCTGCAGCGCGCCGCCGCGGAGCACGGGCAGGGCGCAGACGATGCCCGGCGCGTCGTCCACCTCGGAGATGGTCACGTCGGACCAGGAGAGCACCTCGCGGGCCGCGGCCTTTTGGTACCAGAAGGTGTCGCGCGGGTCCGGGGCCTCGTCCGAGCGCTTCGTGCCGGAGCGGAAGGTGTCCGCCCACCTGGGGTCGGAATGGCTCCAGAGGACCTGGGTGTCCATGCCCTCGCGCAGCACGGTCTGCAGGCTGGCGCTGCCGTCGGCCATGCGCTGGGCCAGAAGCATGTCGCCCTTGGGCGTCCCGAAGGCGGTCCAGCGCAGCTGCGGGTTGGCCTGGAGCGCGGCGAGCAGGGCCTGGCCCGTGCCCCCGTCGCGCCACGCGCCCTTGATCCGCTCCGGTTCGACCAGGTTCGCGAGCAGGGCGGCGGCCTTGGCCGCGGGGTCCAGGTAGTCCAGGGTCTTGTCGATGGTCGCCTCGGCGCGCCCGGCGAGCTGGGCGTGCATGAGCACGCGCACGGCCTGGGAGCCGCCGAAGTAGGAGACCGCGAGCACCAGGGAGCCGGAGAGCAGCACCAGGAAGGTGAGCAGGGTGACGATGCCCATGCGCACGGAGACGCGCAGCCGCCGCAGCCGCGCCCTGGCGCGCGTGCGGCCGCGCTCCTCGTCGGAGATGGCCGTGATGGCCTGCACCAGGGCGTCCGCCTCCACCGGCCGGGATGCGGAATCCCAGCGGTTCTCGATCACGTTGTAGCGGCGGGCCCCGTCGTCGGAATAGACCTCCACCCAGGGGTTCTGGCGGTCCAGGGGGAAGTACACGTCGTATTCCCAGCCCAGGATCTCCATGGCCTCGTAGAAGCGGCAGGCCGGGAAGCCGTGGCGCAGGTCGCGGATGCGGCGGAAGGCGCGCTCCTGGCGCTTGGCGGGATCGTTGTCGGGCAGGGATTGGGTTTCGTCGAAAAGCAGCGTGAGCAGGTGCTTGCAGTAGCGCCGGGGGTCGCCGCGGTCAAAGCCGGAGCGGTTGGCCGTCCAGTCGTCGCACGTGCAGGATTCCGCCCCTGGATCGGTCTGGTAGACCGTGCCGGGCGTGGTGAAGCTTTCCACGGATACGGGCATGGACAATTCCTAGCAAAAAAAAACGTACAAGTACAAGGAATCTCTGTATCCGCGCGTCAAGTGCAACACAAGGCCGGGGCGGGCGCGGCGGTGAAAAGGATGGTGCCTGGTCCGCAACGCCGCCCGGCGGGGCCGCGGCTACTGCAGCAGGGGCACGGGCAGGCGCACCGTGAAGATCGCGCCCTCGGTGCTTTCCAGGTCCACGCTGCCGCCCATCTCGTAGACCAGGTCCCAGACCAGCCCCAATCCCATGCTTTCGGAGGCGGACAGTTCGAAGTCCTTGGGAAAGCCCACGCCGTTGTCGCTGACCAGGAGCTCGAAGGCTTCGCCTGCGCGGCGGAAGCGGACCATGATCTGGCCGGGATAGCCGGGGGTGAAGGCGTACTTGAGGGCGTTGGTCACCAGCTCGGTGACGATCAGCCCCACCGGGCCCAGGATTTCCGGGGACAGCTCCATGGGCTCCAGGTCCGTGGTCAGGGAGATGTTTTCGGCCGGAGCGTAGGCTCCGTACAGGGCGCGGACCACGGATTCGACGTATTCGGCCGCGTCCAGCCCCTCGGGGTTGTCGGAGCGGTAGAGGCGCTCGTGCAGGGCGGCCAGGGTGGAGATGCGGCTGCCGCTGTCGCGCAGGGCGCGCCTGCAGTCGCCCTGGCGCACGTACATGGACTGCAGGTTGAGCAGGTTGGAGGCCATGACGAAGTTGTTCTTGGCGCGGTGGTGGATTTCCTTGATCTGCGTCTCGCGGTGGCGCGCCAGGTTGCGGTAGCCGTCGGCCATCTGGGTGATGATCCGCGCGCGGCGGCGGTTCTCCAGGGCGACCTCCACGGCGGCGCGGATCTGGTCGTTCTTGCAGGGTTTGAGCAGGTAGGCCCCGGGTTCCACGCCCTTGGCCCGGCCGATGTAGGCGTCGTCGGCATAGGCCGTGAGCAGGACCACGGGGATGTCCAGTTCGTTCTGGATGCGGCCGCAGGCCTCGATGCCGTCCATCTCGCCGGGCATGACCACGTCCATGAGCACGAGGTCGGGCCGGTTCTCGCGCGCCAGCTCCAGGGCCTCGGCTCCGGACGAGGCCGCGCCGATCACGTCGTAGCCGAAGGACAGGAGCATCTCCTCCAGCTGGGTGGTGATCACGGCCTCGTCGTCGGCGATCAGGATTCTGCGTCGTTCGGTCATGGTTTCTCCGGAGGGGCGGGGAAGAGGATGCGCACCTTCAATCCATTCTCATTAGTCGCTTCCAGGGAACCTTTCAACTGCCTGCGCACGATGTTGGCCACGAGTTTCATGCCCATGGTTCCCGGGCCCCCGTTCGACGCGGATCCGGACGTCGCAGCGGGGTCGGCCGCCGGGGGCAGGCCCGGGCCGTCGTCGGCAACCTCGATGCGCAGGTCGTCCCCCTCCCGGCGCACCGCGAGGCGCAGCACGGAGCCCCGGCCGGGGCCCAGGCCGTGGCGCAGGGCGTTGGTCAGCAGTTCGTTGACCACCAGCCCGCAGGGCACGGCCAGCTCCATGGGCAGGAGCACGTCCTCCACGTCGGTCTCGAAGCGCACGTCCTCGGCCCCGTACATGCCCGCGAGCTGCTCGCGCAGGTCCAGCAGGCAGGGCGCGACGTTGATGGCGTCCATGCGCCCGGCGTCGTGGAAGCGCGTGTGGATCATGGCCATGGCGTGGATCTTGCCGTACACGCCGCGGCAGACCTCCAGGGCCACGGGGTCGTCCAGGCGGCGCATGGCCATGTCCATGAGGCTGGTGATGATTTGCAGGTTGTTCTTGACCCGGTGGTGCAGTTCCTGGAGCAGGACCTCCTTTTCGGCCAGCGAGGCCGTGAGCCGCTCCTCCCCGAGCTTGCGCGCGGTGATGTCGCGCGAGACCACGGAGACGTGGGTGATCTCGCCGTCCTTGTTGCGGTAGGGCGAGAAGATCACGTCGTAGAATCCGCGGCCGCGCGAGAGGAAGTCGAACCACTGCTCGTAGCGCACCTCCTCGCCCGCGAAGCAGCGGTCGAAGTGGGCGCGGATTGTGGAATTGAAGATGTCTTCGCCCCAGAGCTCGGCCACGGATTTGCCCACGACCTCCTCGCGGGACCGGTCCACGGCCTCCAGGTAGGAGCGGTTGGCCGCCTCGTACACGTAGTCGCGGCTGGCCAGGGTCAGGAAGTCGCGCGAGGAGTTGGCGATGAATTCGAACTTGCGCGAGGCCTCCTGCGAGGCCTTGCGCTCGGCCACCTCGGTGCGCAGCTCGGCCACCAGCTCGCGCAGCTTGGCCTGCTGGCGCGAAAGCGCCGCGCGCGCGTCGGCCTCCTTGCGGACCTTTTCCTCCAGGTTGCGGTTCATGTTCCGCACCAGACGATAGAGTTCGAAACTTTCCAGGCAGTTGGCGCTGGAGAGCATGATGATGGAAAAGACCGCCAGGGTGGCGTCCGCAATGGAGCGCATGTCTTCCGCAAGCACGCCCACGAACACGCCGCGGATGCGCGAGGCGGTGGCCAGGGTGTGCAGGAGCAGTTCGCCCTTGCCGTCGGCCGCGGCCACGAAGACCGGCTTCTTGCGGTTCAGGGTCCAGGCCAGGGTCCCGCCCTCCACCAGGTGTTCCATGTGCGCCGCCATGTCCGGCGCGTCCTCGGCGGGTTCGCACAGGGCGGGCACGAAGTCCGAGGTCTCCTCGTTCACCAGATGGAAGGCCAGGGCGGAGAACTGCACCAGCCGCCGTGCGCGCGAGGCGGTCTCGCGGAGGATGGCCCCGGCGTCGTCGAACTGGTTGAAGCTGGTGTGGAAGTCGCCCAGGCTGGCGGCCAGCTCCAGGGAGTCGAGCACGGTGCGGTTGACCGCCTCCAGGTAGTCCACGCGCGCCTCGAGCCGGGCGATGCGTTCGGCGTCGGTCTCACTGGCCATGGTCGTGTCCGTTGCAGAAGATGTCGAGGATGGAGGCGATCTGGGAGTCGGCCAGATCGGCCACGGGTTCGAGGACGTTCTTGGGCAGCCCGAGCGCCTCCCAGGCCGCGGGGGCCAGCGGGGGCGCGGGCGCGGCTCCGCCAGAGGCGTAGCCCAGGGCGTGGGCCAGGAAGTCGGCCAGGTGCAGCACGGCGGCGTCGGGCGGGTCCTGGGCGGCCAGGGGCGCGTGGTGGTGGCGGATGGATTGCTCCAGCCCCATGGGGAAGAGCCATTTTTCCAGCAGCAGGCTGGCCACCAGGCTGTGGTCGAATTCCCAGATCTCGGCCTCGGCCTGGTGGCCGGGCACGCCGCGGCGCGCGGCCTCGGCCAGGGCGCGCGCCGCGGGGCCGGGATGGCGGCGGAGCATGACCAGGCGCCCGATGTCGTGCAGCAGCCCGGCCACGAAGAAGCGCTCCTCGCGCACGTGGATGCGGCGCACGGCGATGGCGCGAGCGAGCACGGCGCAGGCCACGCTGTGCCGCCAGAAGGAGCGCATGTCGATGAGCGCGGGGTCCACGTCGTCGAACAGGGTGATGACGGAGATGCCCAGGGCCAGGCTGGTGAGCTGGTTGGAACCGATGATGGTCACGGCGCGGGCCAGGGAGTCGATGCGTTGCGGATAGCCGTAGAAGGGGCTGTTGACCAGCCGCAGGAGCTTGGCCGAGAGGCTGACGTCGCGGGCGATCACGTCGGCCACGTGGGCCGCGGACGAACTCGGGTTCTTCAGGGCCTCCATGATCTGGGCGAAGATGTCCGGCAGGGAGGCCAGTTCCACCTCGCGCGCGACCACGTCTTCGGCGGAAAGTGCTGCGACCCGGGCGTCGCCGGCGGTTTCGTCGTCCGGAATCGGGGTCGGGGGCGTTTCGAGCGGGGCGAACCCGGGGGGGGCGTGGCGGCCGGCGGCCACGGCCGCCGCCACGCGCGGCAGGCACAGCCGGCGCACCTCGCGCACGGCCGGGTGGCGCGGATCGCTGAGGCCCAGGCGCGCGTCGAGCAGCGCCCTGGCCCGCTCCAGCACCTCCGGGTCGGCCGCGGCGCGGCCGTTCGGAACGGCGCGGTCCACGCCCTCGGGCGCGGCGTCGTGAACGCCGTCCACGTCGGCCTCGACCACGCCCCAGATCTTGCACATGCGCAAGGCGCGCTCGTCCATGCGCGCGCCGGCGTGGAGCAGCAGGCGGCCCTGCGGCGAGACGAGGTCCGCCGCGAGGGTCATGCCGGGTTGCAGGTCCGCGAGTCGAAGGATGCCCATGGGTTCGATCGTGGTCGGGTTGGGGTTCGGAAAATGGGTCGTCGTTGCGGTATAAACCAACTGGGCCCGGAAAAACAGTGGGGCGGACGAGATTGACAGGGGCACGCGGTTCGGCCCAGATTGCGGCATGCGGCACGACATTCCCGTAAGCCCTTTCAAGACGGCCCGGTTGTTTTTTCCCTTCGCTTCCTTTCGCGCCTCCGGCGCGGCGTCCGGCAGGCCCCTGGCCGCCCGCACAGCCCGCTCGCGTTCGCGGCGTGCGTCCCTTGCATCGCTTGCGTCCGTGGCCGCGCTCGCGCTGCTGCTCGCGGCCTGGCCCGCCCCGGCGCGCGGGGCGTCCCTGCAGCTCGTGTTCAACGACTTCTTCACCCCGCGCCGGGTCTACGACATCGCGCTGCCGCTGCTCATGCGCGGCGCGCTCTTCGGCCAGGCGGCCAACGCCACGGCCTTTGCCCCGCTCTTCGCCGCGCCCGGCGGCGTGGACGCGGCCGTGGCCTCCGAGCCGGCCCGGCCCAAAACCCTGGCCGGGCGCGTGCGCCGCGCCGTGGAGGTGGTCAACTTTTTCGCCACTCCGGGCATGTACGAGCGTTACTACGGCCTGGGCACGCCGGGGCCCGACGGACAGACCGCGCTCAATTCCGACAACATGGGACTGCTGCTCGCCGGGGGCAACATGCTCTGCAGCGAACAGGGGTTTGCGGCCGCGTTGCTCTTTTCCGACGCCCAGCCCATCGCGCGCACCGACGTGGTCGCGCACACCTTCGCCGAGGTGGCCGACGGCACGCGCTGGCTGCTGGTGGACCCCATGTTCAACCGCCACCTGCGCCGGGCCGACGGCCGCTACGCGGGCAGTGACGACCTGATCGCCTACGCCGACGGCGACGCCGGACGGCTGGCCCTGGCCGAGCCTCTTCTGCCGCGCACGCGCGACTACCTCGCGCTCTTCGACCGCGACAACTTCGACGACGGCGCGGGCGAGGCGGCGGACGCTCCGCGCGCGACGCGTTTCGGGCTGCGGGCCATGCTCCCGGCCCCGCGGTGCACCGGGGCCGAGGACGCGACCTTCGCCGCCTACCGCGAGGCCTATCTGGCCGCCGAGCGGCCCATGCCCGGCATCGGGTCCGAGGCGGACCTCTACGTGGCCTACCTGCGCTGCAACTTCGGGCGGCTGGCCGACACCGCGCCCCGCAACAGGCTGCTGCGGCTGCAGGACAATTTCCTGAAGATCATGGCCCCGCGCTGGGATGGGGCCATGCCCTGGGACTTCTACCGCGCGCGGCAGTACATGCTCCTGGGGCGCATGCGCAAGGCCCTGGAGGTGCTCGAAACCCTGGAGCCCACGCGCCGCGTGCTCTACAGCCGGGCCCTGGCCTTTTTCGCGCTGAACCGGCGCGAGGAGTTCACGGCCCTGGCCCCGCAGCTGAAGGCCAATCCCTTCTACCGCGACCTCTATTACCGGCTCACGGGCGACTATCTCCTGCCCAAGGACCAGGCCTTTTTCGCCGCCTTCGCCTTTCGCGGGCCGGTGCAGCCCTGGCGCGACGCCGACGACGACGTGGACGAGACGCCCGGCACGGCAAGCGGGCGCGGCAAGGGCGGCGGGTCGTGAAACGCGTGCCCGGGCCCGTGCTGCTGCTCTGCGACGCGTGCTGCGACAACTCCGGCACGGTCAAGGAGATGATCAAGTCCGGCGGGTGCACCTGCGACGTGTGCGGCTGGTCGTGCAAGTGCTGTCTTGACGGCGGGCGGCAGTTCGTCAACCGCGTGCCCGTGTCCCTGATCCCGGAAGAGGGCTGGGCCTGGCTGCAGCGCAAGAACGAGGTTTCCAACCGGCCCCTGGACTGGGAGGCGCTTTTTGCCGGAACGGCCGACAAGCGGTTTGGCTGACGAGCGTTTCGACTGGCGGGCGACGCGCGTTTCCTTCCGGCCCGCCGACAATCCGCCACACCGATGCGCACCGGCCCGACGGGCCGGTTTTTTGTCGCCCGTGCCGCCCTGCGGTCCAGGGCCGGGCGCGCCTACGCGCCCGGCGGGCCCGGCGCGGCGGAGGCGGCCTCCTCGCGCGCGGCCTGCTCGTGCACGGCGTCCTCGCGCGCGGCGGCGCGCAGGATGCGGCGCAGGTAGGCCGCGGCCTCGGTGCCCTTGAGCGCGCCGTCCCACAGGGTGCGCGTCATCTCCTCGTAGAGCTCCACGGGCTCGGGCGAGTGCGTGAACATGCCCACGCCGGTGCTCACGTTGGGAAAGTCGCCCAGGCGGAAGGGGCTCATGGCCAGCACCGTGCGGCCGGGCTGGCGGAAGAGCTGGAAGGTGATGTTCGGGATGGCGTCGGCGAGCAGGCCGATCTGCACGCCCAGGGGCGGGTTTTCCAGGATGGCGATGACGTTCTCCACCTCGGCGCGCGCCACGCGGCGGCGTTCGCGCCGTTCCTCGGCGGGCAGGCCGAAGGCCCCGATGAACCCGTTGCGCGCGAAGCGTTCGATCTCCGGCCGCGAAACCAGGCCCACCAGGGACGGCAGGCGGCGGCGGTAGCCCTCCTTGCGCCGGCGCAGCGAGCCGGCCACGTCGTCGAAGAGCCGTTCGGTGCGCGCGCGGTCCGCCTCGGCCGGACCGTGCCCCGGGTTGGGCGTTGGGCCATGCGCCGGGCCGAGCCGGAGCCCCTCGCGCAGTACCGTGGGCAGCAGTTCGTCGAAGCGGTCCGTGGTCAGGGCGTAGGGCACGGGGCCGAACATGGCGAAGAGGTGCGTGGCCTCCTCCTCGGCCTGGCGCATGCGTTCGAAGAAGCTGGCCGCGCTGGCCACGTATTCCACGCCCACGCCGAGCAGCGTGGCCAGGGACACGCCCAGGGCTCCGGCCATGGCCTCGAGTTTTTCCAGTTTCGGCGGGCGTCCCTTTTCGTAGCGGTAGAGCGCCGCGCGCGAGATGCCCATGCGCGCGGCCATCTCCTCCGCGCTCAGCCCCGACCCGAAGCGGAAGGCCTTGAGCCGCTGTCCCACGTCCCTGAAATCAATGGAGTCCATTTTTCCTCCCGGCAACGTGACGCTGCACTCTTTTCGGCAGCAATGCTGCTGCACCCCTTTCGCGGGGAGCGATGCTGCTCCACCCTTTTGGCGGTCGGCGGTATCGCGACGTCAGTGATGGCTTTCCCTCGCCCGCGCTCGGCTGTCGTGTTCGAGGGCACCTTCGGCTTTTCCGTTTTTGTCCCTGATCACGCTCGGCCACCGCATCGTCGTCTCCTCCCCCTCTTCCCCGCCCTCCAGGGCGCATCCGCCGCAACGAGGCGGCAGCCCGGCACGTCCGCACGGCCCCCCACCTTTCCAGCTCCTTCCGCGCCTGCACCCACCCCGTCCGGCATCCACGCGGTCCCAAAAATCCCCCCCGCACTCATCCAACCAGCAGTTTTTGGGGGTGGAGAGGGGTGGAGGGGGGCCCGGGGGG
>JACCQO010000079.1 GCA_015709205.1 Desulfovibrionaceae bacterium | reverse complement strand
AGAGCGGAGCGGGCTTGCCGGGCTGCCGCCGCTTTGCGGCGGATGCGCCCTGGGGGAGAAGGGGAAAGAGGGGGGCTTGCGCGATCGCCGAGCGCGGGCGAGGGAAAGCGTCGCGTGGATCGTGGCACCGCGGGCCGCGAAAGGGGGGCAGCATTGCTTCCCCGCGAAAAGTGGGGGTCAGTATTGCTGCCGACATCGTCGCCCGATTGTTACGTGGTCGTCACGTTGTGTAACAATCGTTCAACAATGCAACAGTGCTGGAACGGATTGTGAAAAGAAGGATTTGGAGCGCACTTTTTGCAACCATTTGGAATGGCTGGTGATAGTCAGGCCGCCTCCGCCCTGGCATGCGCCTTGCTCTATCCCGGCATCCGCACGAGAGGCAGTTTGACAAGTGCGGAAACCTCCCCGGGCCGCGCGGCCGTGTCGATCGCTGGGATGCGGACATCGGTCGCGCAGGCCATGGGGGGGGACGGCTCGGGATCCCTGGTTCGGGGCGTTTGCGTAACGGCGCCCCGGACCGATCCCACAAGGGCCGCGGGGCGGTCCGGTTACGGACGTCCCTCCCTGCGGAACCGGCGCGCCGAGCGCGCGCTTTCGGTTTCGCATCGGGAGCAATGCCACATGCACCGTGTTCCCCGCCTTGTCAAGCGGAGAACGGGGCGCGCGCGCGGGCCGCGTGCCGGGACCTGGCCCGGGCACGTGGCAAAGGGAACGGGCAACCGTCCGGCTGCAGTTGGCAATATCCCGCATTTCATCACGTTTTCGTGATGCACGTGAACAGAGGCAATGGCTTGAACAACCGAAAAGGAGTGGGAGCATGAAGAACGTGCACAAGGTACTTTCCCTGATCGCGGCCATCGTGATCACGCTGGGCATGGTCGTGAACGCCGCGGCCGCCGACTATCCCAACGGCAACATCGAGCTCGTGGTCGGTTGGGGCGCGGGCGGCGGCACGGACCGTTTCGCGCGGTCCATCGCCGAACCGCTGTCCAAGGTGCTCGGCGCCAACGTGGTCGTGGTCAATATGCCCGGCGCTTCCGGCGCGGTGGGCGGCGACTACGTGCTGCAGCAGGCCGCCGACGGTCAGACCATCTGGGCCATGACCTCCAACTACCCCGTGAACGTGGCCGCCAAGAAGACCCCCTACGGCCTGGACAAGTACGACACCGTGGTGCGCATGCAGCACGACACCGCCTCGCTCTCCGTGGCCAAGGCCAGCCCGTTCGAGACCATCGACGAGCTCGTGGCCTACGCCAAGAAGCACCCCGGCAAGCTGACCGTGGGCGGCACCGGTTCCGCCAGCTTCGACGAGGTCATGGTCGCCCTGGCCATGGAGGCCATGGGCATCGACATGCAGTACGTGCCCTACGAGAGCGCGGGCAAGATGCACGCGGCCATGCTCGGCGGCCATCTGGACTGTCTCTTCGATGAATTCGGCCCCCTGGGCGGCTATTTCAAGGACGGCAGCATGCGTCCCCTGGTCGTGCTCAACGACACGCGCGTCAACGGCTTCCCGGACCTGCCCTGCACCAAGGAAAAGGGCTGGAACGTGAACATCGGCATCTGGCGCGGCATCCTGGTCAAGAAGGGCACGGACCCGGCGATCATCAAGACCTTGGCCGACGCCTTCAAGAAGGCCGGCGAGGACGCCAAGTACCTGGACATCGTCAAGCAGTCCTGTCTGGACCTGCGCCCCGGCTATCTCGGCCCCGAAGACTTCAACGCCTTCCTGGGCAACGAGATCAGCATGTTCTCCAGCACGATGAAAAAGTTGGGCTTCTAGTCGTCTCAGGAAGCCCGGGCGAGGCCCGGCCCGTAAGGCGGGCCTTGCCCTTCCTTGCCCCTGCGCGCGGTGTACGGGAGTGGGCCCGGCGCAAGTGCCGGGAACCGGAAACCGCGCCGGGACCGGGAAAGGACGACGGCGGTCTGCCTGGGGCCGTGGAACGACGAAAAGGGCGGTCTGTTTGGAACGACCGTCGGGGATGCAGGCGGCCGAACCTTGGGCCGCGCAAGGGACGAACTCGGCGCCAAGCCGTGCGACGGAGACAGCAGCATGTTGAAGAAATACAAGGAACCGATCTTTCTACTGGTAGTCATGGCCATCTCGGTCTTCATGTTCTGCGAGGCCACGACCATCCACGTCTCCGGCCGCAGCCGCAACCCCGTCGGGCCCGCGACCTGGCCCGAGATCATGCTCGGCGGCATGTTCTTCTTCTCCGCGCTGCTCTTCGTCATCGACATCCGGCGCATCCGCCGGGGCGAGAGCCTGGAGGCCGTGCGCGGCGAGGGCGAATCCGCGGACACCGCCGACCTGGCCAAGGACAAGCAGGAATATCCCCAGCGCGGGCTGTACACGTTCATCTTCCTGGTCCTGTACCTGCTGCTGCTGCCCACGTGCGGGTTCGTGCTCTCCTCGGCGGTGCTGCTCTTCCTCTACCTGCTCAGCCTGCGCATCTCCCTGCGCGGCTGCCTCCTGCTCGCGCTCGGATCCACCGCAGTACTGACCTTCCTGTTCCCGCACCTGCTGTCGGTACCCCTGCCGCGCGGCACGGGCGTCTTCCAGCACGTCAGCAAGCTTTTCTACTGATCCGGGCCGGCGCTCGTCCAGAGCCGGCGACCAAGAAGCATCGAGACATCCGGAGGAGACATGTTTGACTTTTTCCTGGGACTTGGGGATGTGCTCACGCCCCTGAACCTCTTGATCATGTCGGGCGGAGTCCTGTTCGGGCTCATCTGTGGGGCCCTGCCGGGCGTCAGCGGCACCATGGCCGTGGTCCTGCTCATCCCGCTGACCTATTCGCTCGACGCCAACGCGGCCTTCGTGCTGCTCGTGGCCACCTACATCGGGGCCGTGTTCTCCGGCTCCATCAGCGCCATCCTCTTCCGCGTGCCCGGCGCGCCGGAGGCCGTGGCCACCACGCTGGACGGCTACCCCATGGCCCAGAAAGGCATGGCCGGGCAGGCCCTGGGCTGGTCCATCGCGGCTTCGGCCTTCGGCGGCGTCTTCGGCACGCTCTTCCTCATCACCATCTCCTCGCAGATGGCCCAGGTCGCCCTGAAGTTCGGCTCGGCCGAATACTTCGCCCTGGCCGTGGCGGGCATCAGCGTCATCTCGGTCATGAACCGCGGCAACGAGATCAAGGGACTCATCTGCGCCTGTTTCGGCCTGTTCCTGGCCACCGTGGGCATCGACCCGATCATGGGCGCCAACCGTTTCACCTTCGGCTTCACCGGGCTCATGGGCGGCATCAACTTCATCCCCGTGGTCACGGGCATGTTCGCCATCTCCGAGGTGTTGCGCAAGATCCAGACCGAGGCGAGCGTGGACGACCAGACCCTGGAGATCTCCAAGAAGGCCCGTTCCGCCCTGCCGCGCCTGCGCGAGTGGAAGGGGCGCGTCGGCCTGTTCCTGCGCTCCTCGACCATCGGCACGCTCATCGGCATCCTGCCGGGCGTGGGCGCGACCACGGCCGCGGTGCTTTCCTACAGCGAAGGCATGCGCTGGTCCAAGAAGCCCAAGGAGTGGGGCACGGGCATCCCCGAGGGCATCATCGCCCCGGAATCCGCCAACAACGCCGCGGCCAACGGCGCCCTGGTGCCGCTGCTGGCCCTGGGCATCCCCGGCAGCGCGACCACCGCGGTCATGCTCGGCGCGTTCATCATCCACGGCATCAAGCCCGGCCCGACGCTGTTCACCGACGCCATGCCCGTGGTCTACGCCATCTTCGCGGCCTCGCTGCTGTCCAACGTGCTCATCCTGCTCTATGCGCCGCCGTTCATCCGCGCCTTCGCGCTGCTCATCCGCATCCCCTACAAGATCCTCGGGCCGCTGATCATGGTCCTGAGCGTGGTGGGCTGCTACGCGGTGCGCAACAGCATGGTGGACGTGTGGACCATGCTCGCCTGCGGCCTGCTCGGCTACGTGCTGGAGCGCTTCAACTTCCCCATCGTCTCCATCCTGCTCGGCGTGGTCCTCGGCGGGCTGGCGGAGACGGAATTCCGGCGGGCGCTGATCCTCAGCGGCGGAGACTACTTCACGTTCTTCGAGCGTCCCATTTCCGCCGTGCTGCTGGTCGTGGCCCTGGGGGCCATGCTCCTGCCCGGCGTGCTCTCCCTGTGCAAGCGGCTGAAAAGCTGCAGAGCCCCGAAAACGGCGCATATCTCTTCATAACGGCTGGCTTGGAACGTAGTAACACTTTGAGGAAAGGAGATAGTATCACATGCGTATCTTGGATTCGTGCATCGGATGCAAAATGTGTGTCCCCTACTGCCCCATGAACGCCATCGAAGTGGTGGACAAGAAGGCGGTCATCGATCTGGACGAATGCGTGGAGTGCGGCACCTGCCTGAAGGCCGGCGTCTGTCCCACCGGCTCCCTGGAGATGGAGGAGACCCTGCCTCCCGCGCGGCAACTGCGCAAGAACTTCAGCGACCCCTGGGTTTCGCACCCGACCACCAACGTGCCCGGCCGCGGCACCGAGGAGATGAAGACCAACGAGGTCACCGGCCGGTTCAAGCGCGGCTTCTGCGGCATCGCCGCCGAGCTGGGCCGCCCGGGCGTCGGCACCCGCTTCTATGACGTGGAGAAGGTGGCCAAGGCCTGCGCCGAGTTCGGCGTGGAGTTCGAGCCGCTCAACCCCGTGACCTCGATCATGACCGACACGGCCACCGGCGCCATCGACCCGCAGTACCACAACGAAAAGGCGCTTTCGGCCATCGTCGAGTTCATCTGCCCCAACGAGAAGGTCACCGCGGTGCTCAAGCGGATCAAGGAAGTGGCCGCCACCCTGGACACGGTCTTCAGCCTGGACATCTGCTGCCGGGCCGACGAGGACGGGACCTTCGCCATGGACGCCTATGTCAAGGAAGCCGGGATCAAGGCCTCGATCAACGGCAAGACGAACATCGGTCTGGGACGTCCCCGGGCGAACGACTGATCGCAAGCGCGAAGAGAAGGAGCAACGACAATGACCCATACCTTGCATCGCAGAGGCACCGAGGAATCCCTGAAGACCGACTTCGTGGTCTTCGCCATCACGGCACAGTCGGTCAACGCCAAGGGCATGTCCCCGGTGTTCAAGAAGTTCTTCGACATCGTGAAGAAGTACAATCCCGACAACATGGGCGACATGCGCCAGGGCAGCGTGCTCAGCGTGGACTACAGCACCCTGGTTGACAACGTGCAGGACAATACCATAGCTCATGCCGTGTTCAACGACGCGGACACCGTGGCCAAGGTCGTGCGCGAGCTGAAGGAGGCCGACACCGGCGCCTCCATCGTCATCTCCGGCCTGCGTTCGGAGACCGCGCGCATCGCCAACGCCACCAATGTGGAGCTGCACACCCAGGAGGTTTCCCTGGGCATTCATGGAAAGACCGAGAAGCTGCCTTCCGAAAAGGTCCTGGCCATCACCACCATGTGCGGCCACGGCATGATCGCCTCCCGCCTGGTGGAAACCATGGTGGAGAAGATCAAGAAGGGCAAGATCACCGCGCACAAGGCCGCCATGGAAATCGCGCGCCAGTGCACCTGCGGCGTGGGCAACATCAAGAGGACAGAATCCCTGCTCCGCGAAATGGCCACCATGTAGCACCTCCCCTCCTCATACCTTTCCGCCCGCGCGTCCCTCCGCAGCGCGCGACGGCGGCAAGGGCCGGCTGCAGCCGGAACGAAGGGGTCCTCCGGACGCACTTGGAGCGACCCGCACCCGCCCTCTGCCCAATTTTGGTGCATGGCGGGTGTTCGCATGCCGGGGGACGGGCGCGCGCAAGGGTGGAAAAATCGAGAGTAACCAATGGATAATCAAAGTGTTATGGAAGAATCCGGGGGCGGCGAGTCGGGCCGGACGCTGATCCGCGTGCAGGACGTGCGCGTGACGCTGCAGGGGGCCAAGGCCCTGGACAACGTGAGCCTGGACCTGCGCGAGGGCGAGCACCTCGTGGTCCAGGGGCGCAACGGCTCGGGCAAGTCCACGCTGCTGCGGCTGCTGCGCGGCGAGGTCTTTCCGGACGCCGGGGGCGGCTCCGTGCTCTGGCGCACGGCGGACGGGTTTTCCGCCACGCCCCTGTGCGGGCGGGAGATGGTCGCCCTGGCCTCGCCCGCGGTCATGGAGCTCTACGTGCGCCAGGGCTGGAACCTGTGCGGCGAGGACCTGATCCTCAGCGGCGTCTCGGACGGCCCGCTCCTCTACGACGATCCCGGCGGGGCCGCGCGTGAGCGGGCCCGCGCGTTGGCGGGCGAGATGCGCATGGCGCATCTGCTGGAGCGCGGGGTGGGCGGCATGTCCCAGGGGCAGCTCTGCCTGCTGTTTCTGGCGCGCGCCTGCCTGGCGCGGCCCCGGGTGCTGCTGCTCGACGAGTTCAGCAACGGCCTGGACCGCCAGGCGCGGGCGCGGGTCATGGAGTTGCTGGAGCGGGTCGGGCGCACCTCCACGCTGGTGATCACCACGCACCGCAAGGGCAGCCTGCCCGCGTGCCTGCGGCGCGAAATCCGCCTGGAAAAGGGCGTGATGCGCGCGGACGGGCCGTATGTCGCGGCCGGGGCGGGGGCGCGCGGCGGCGACGCCCCCAAGGAGGCCGCGTCCGACGGCGCGAACGCCGGGACCTGCCGCGGGACCGGCGGCGGGGCGCGCCCGCTCGGCCCGGCGTCGGTGGAGGCGCTGCGCGCCGTGGCCGCGTGCCGCGCGCAGGCGGCCGAGCCCCTGGTGCGCATCGAGAACGCCACGGTCTTCGTGGACCGCGTGCCCGTGCTGCACGGCATCACCTGGACCCTGCGCCGGGGCGAGCAGTGGATGCTCTCGGGCGGCAACGGCTCGGGCAAGTCCACACTGCTGCGGCTCCTCGCCGGCGAGGAGCACCCGGCCGCGGGCGGCTCGATCCGCTACGTCATGCCGCGCCACGGCGGTGAGGTGCGCGGGCGCGAGTCCCTGGGCCGGGCCGTGCGCCTGGTTTCGGACCGGCTCCAGGCCACCTACCGCTACGACATCCGGGGCGAGCAGCTCGTGCTCTCGGGTTTCGACAACAGCATCGGGCTCTACCGGCAGACCTCGGACGACGAGCGCGCCGAGGCGCGCCGCTGGATGGAGCGGCTCGACGCGGCGCACCTGGCGACGCGCCCGCTGCGGTCGCTGTCCACGGGCCAGATGCGCGCGCTGCTCCTGGCCCGCGCCCTGGTGGGCGAACCGGAGCTGCTGCTGCTCGACGAGCCGCTTTCCGGCCTGGACGAGGGCGCGCGGGCGAACATGGTCGGCGTGCTCAACGAGCTGATCGCCGGAGGCATGCACCTGGTGCTGGTGACGCACCACGACGGCGACGTGCTCCCGGTGATGACGCACGAGGCGCGCCTGGCCCAGGGCCGCATCGTGGCCACGGGCCCGCGTTTCTGAGCGCAACCGGGCCTCGTCGGCCCGGTCCGCGCAGCGCAAGGGCCCCGGCGGAAGCCGGGGCCCTTGCGCGTTCGGAACCCTGCCGTGCGTTCCCCGCGCGGGGATGTCTCCGGGCGCAGCTTTCCCGTCGGATTTCCATCGAATATTGACATAGCCTATCGACAAGAATAGCAATAAATGGAACAAATACGTAACCGGGGCGCATGAAACCCTCAACATCGCGGAGGATTATCCGGTGAAACGCCTACTGTTCCTCGTGCTCGCCTTCTGTCTCGTCCTGCCGGTGGCCGCCCAGGCCGAATACCCGGAGAGCCCGATCACCATCGTCGTGCCCTCCAAGGCCGGCGGGTCCACGGACGCCACGGCCCGCCTGTTCATCCTCACGGCCAAGAAGTACTGGCCGGGCGCCGATTTCGTGGTCAAGAACGTGGGCGGCTCCGGCGGCCAGAAAGGTTTCGAGGAGATCGCCGACGCCAAGCCGGACGGGCTGACCATCGGCATGGTCTTCACCACCCAGGTGGTGGCCCACGTGGTTTCCCAGCGCGCGCGCTACACCCTGGACAGCTTCCACGTCATGGGCAACATCAACGACGACCCGGAGATCGTGGTCGTGCCGCCGGCCAGCGCCATCAAGAACCTGGACGACTTCGCCAAGGCCGCCAAGGCGAAGAGCCTGACCGTGGCCGTCAACGGCATCGGCTCCGACGACTTCGTGGCCGCCAAGAAGTACGAGGAGGCCGCGGGCGTGGCCTTCAACCTCATGCCCACCAAGGGCTCCACCGAGCAGAAGTCCGCGATCATGGGCGGGCACGTGGACGCCAGCTTCATGAACCTCTCGCAGATGTTCGCGCAGCACCAGGCGGGCCAGGCGCGGATCATCGCCATTCTCACGGAAAAGCGCAGCGACCTGCTGCCCGACGTGCCCACCGGCAAGGAGCAGGGCTGCAACGTGCTGATGACCGCCACGCGCGGCTTCGTGGCCCCGGCGGGCGTGGACAAGGCCGTGCTGGCCAAGCTCGACGACCTCTTCCTGAAGGTGGTCGGCGATCCCGATTTCGTGGCTGCGGCCAACAAGGACCACCTCTTCCTGTGGCCCATGAACGGTCCCGAGTATCTCGAGTACCTCAAGGGGCTGCAGGCCGAGACCCAGCGCTACTACGACAAGGCCCCCTGGTAGGGCGGAGCCCGCCGGATGACCAAGCGGCTTGCCGAACGGCTCTTTCTGGTCGGTTTCCTGACGCTCGCCGTGCTGCTGCACCGCAGCACGGCGAGCTATCCCGCCTTCGTGCAGGAGTCCACGGCGGCCTACGTCCGCTTCCTGGCCTGGTTCCTGGGCATCCTGTGCGCGGCGCAACTCCTGCTCCACGCCAGGTCCGGCCCGGCCGACGGGGACCAGCGCCTCGGGCTGGCCGCGGACCCCCGGCGGTTCTGGGTCCTGCTCGTGCTGCTTACGGCCTACAGCTGGGCGCTGGGACCCCTGGGCTTCTTTCCGGCCTCGGTCCTGTTCCTGCCCGCGACCATGTACGCCATGGGCTACCGCCGCGCGCTGCCCATCGTCCTGACCTCGGCGGGCATCCTGGCCTTCGTCTACGCCGTGTTCGCCACGCTGTTGGAGGTCCAGCTGCCCAAGGGGGCGCTCTTCTGAAAACCTCTCCCGAAGGACGCGCATGATTCTCGAGGCCCTGCAAGCGCTCATGACGCCCGCGGCGCTCTGCGCCGTGTTCATCGGAACGGTGTCCGGCGTGATCGTCGGCGGCATGCCCGGGCTCACGGCGACCATGGCCGTGGCCCTGCTCATCCCCGTGACCTACGCGCTTGATCCGCTCACCGGGCTGGTGCTCATGGGCGGGGTGTACTGCGGGGCCATGTACGGCGGGTCCATCCCGGCCATCCTGCTGCACACCCCGGGCACGCCCGCGGCGGCGGCCACGGCCATCGAGGGCTACCCGCTGACCAAGCAGGGGCGCGGCGGCATGGCCCTCAAGGTTTCGGTGGTCTCCAGCTTCGCGGGCGGGATATTCTCCACGTTCGTACTGCTGTGCACCGCGCCGCTGCTCGCGCTCTTCGCCCTGCGCTTCGGCCCGCCGGAATACTTCCTGCTGGCCATCCTCGGGCTGGTGGGCATCGTCTCCCTGGCCGACGAGGGCAAGCTGGTCAAGGCGCTGATCTCCGGCGTGCTCGGGCTGATCATCGCGGTGATCGGCACGGACCCCATCTCCGGGAGCCTGCGCTACACCCTGCACATCCGCGACCTCTACGACGGGGTTTCGTTCATGCCCGCGCTCATCGGCATGTTCTCCATCACCCAGATGCTCAAGCTCACGGGCGAGCGGCGGATCATGCACGAGGACGCGGTGCTCCAGCCGATCAAGCGCGAGCCCATGCCCAAGGGGCTGGGCAGGTTCATCGGCCTGGGCGCGGTGGTCGGGACCATCGTGGGCATCCTGCCGGGCGAGGGCGCGACCATCGCGGCCTTCGTGTCCTACAACGTGGCCCGGCAGCATTCGAAGAACAAGAAGTCCTACGGCAAGGGCAACCCCGAGGGCATCGCCGCGGCCGAGAGCGGCAACAACGGCTGCGTGGGCGGTTCGCTGGTGCCCACGATCACCCTGGGCATTCCGGGCAACAGCGTGGCCGCCGCGCTGCTCGGCGGGCTGCTCATCCACGGGCTCATTCCCGGGCCCGAGCTGTTCACCAAGCACGGGGTGGTGACCTACGGCTTCATCTTCTCCATGTTCCTGGCCAATCTGGTCTTTCTGGGCCTGGGGCTCTATTTCGCGCCGTATTTCGCGCGCATCGCGCTGATTCCCACCTCGCTGCTCATCCCGGCCGTGTGCCTGTTCTCGGTGCTCGGGTCCTACGCCATCAACAACAGCCTCTTCGACGTCTTCGTGATGCTCGTCTTCGCGGTGGCGGCCCTGTTCCTGGAAAAGGCCGGGTTCTCCCTGGGCGCGCTGATCCTGGGGCTGATCCTGGGGCCCATTTCCGAGACGGGCTTTGCCCAGGCCCTGATCATCGGCCACGGCAGCTACGCGGTCTTCTTCACGCGCCCGGAGTGCCTGGTGCTCTGGGCGATCATCGCCCTGCTGCTGATCCCCCCGGTCTGGCAGATCTGGCGCAACCACAGAAAAAACGCGCAGCCCCGGACCTGACCCGAGCCTGCGCGTTTCGTCCCATCCGACATTCCCGGGAGTCTCTCTCCCGGTCTTTCCTCGTCCGTTTGAAAAAGCGATCGGACTCCGGCCTGGCCGGGCGCCGCACAAAAGAAAGTTTAGGAAGGTGATGGTGGGGGCGG
>JACCQO010000078.1 GCA_015709205.1 Desulfovibrionaceae bacterium | reverse complement strand
GCGGAGCGAGCTTGCCGGGCTGCCGCCGCTTTGCGGCGGATGCGCCCTGGGGCGGGCGGGAAAGAGGCGGGGACCATTGCGGGTGAGCCCTTGGGCATTGTATGCCCCGCTTGCTCGGGGGGCGAGCCGTAACGTTCCCGGAAATTGGAGCGGATGACGCCGCCCGCGACCCAAAAGATGCGGTAAGCATCCTGGCCGCGCCCGATGCGGCGAGCATAGGAAAGGAGCCCAAGGGCTCTTTTTTTGTACCCGGAAGACGGCGCGCCTGCACCCGGTCACAGGCCAGGCTTCTCCTGTCCCCGCCCCTCTCCCGACCGCGCACGGCCTGCCGCGCTCCCGAACGACCGCCGCAGCCCACCTCCCACCCCCTCCCCTCGGTCCCTTGCCGTCGTTTTTCTCCATGCGCCGTGCCCACGCGCACCCTGAAACCGCGCCAGCGGGCCCAAGGGACGCTTCTTTCCGCCGCACCCGACGGGTCTTCATTCTGTCCTGCAGGCCGTTCCCCTGATTCCCAACCCAGCCCGCATGCGGCGCAGCCGCGAGGGCGTGCGCCCGATCAACCATGCCCCCTCCCTGGCCTCCCGCGCCCGTTCCCCATCCCGCAATTTCCTTTCGACCCTGTGCCGCGCAGCGGCACGCGGCGGCATGCAAACGTTCCGGGTCGGCGGCGGGGGGAGGGGGAAGCCCGCGCCAGCGGGCATCGCGCTCCCCCCGCCGCCGACCCGGGACTGTTCGTGCGCCGGAGTAAACCCGGGCCAACGCACCCACCTTCGCGCCACCCCGAACAGGGGGCCCGGGGGGCAGTATAATCATCCCCCCCGGCGGGGTCCGGGGCAGCGCCCAGGCAGGGTGTGGGACAGCGTCCCACCGGGGTCCGGGACGGAGTCCCGGCGGTCGAGAAAGGGTTCAGAGAAAGTCGCGAAAGAATCCAGAAGGGGCGCGGGCGGCGGGTTGCGGGGTGGGCGGGGGTGCAAACGTCGAATCCCGGCCGATGGGGCCGGGATTCGGGGTGGCGGGTTGGGCCGCCGGGGACCGGGCTGGGGCCCGGGTGGAAGTGCTAGGGCAGTTCGTTGGCCAGGGCGGCGATTTCCTCGCGCAGGATGCGGGCGGCGGCGGCGGGAGTGGCTTTTTCCACCTGGGCGCGGATCTCGTCGCGCACGGCGGAGATGAAGCCGGACCAGTCGCCGGTCTGCACGGCGTCGCGCGCCAGGCCTTCGAGCAGGGCCGAGGTCTCCTCGTCCGAGGCGGCCAATTCTGCGGCGGCGTCTTCGCCCAGGGCGGCGGTGAGCAGCCGCTCCATGCGCGCGAGCTTGCTTTCCAGGGCGTCGATGCGGCCGAGCAGCGCGGTATCCGTGGGACGTGCATTTGCGGGACGCGCAACGGCGGCCGGGGCGACGGTAGCGACCTCGCCCATGTATTCCGAGGCGGGCGAGGGCAGGCCGTCGTCCAGTCCGGGCACTTCCTCGTCCAGGGTGGCGAGGATGTCGTCCACGTCGGGGATGGCGGTGGCCGAGCCGTGCTCGGGGATTTCGGAGACCGGCGCGTCGGGCACACCGCCTTCGAGTTCGGCGAGGATGTCGTCCACGTCCGCGGTATTCATGCCGAAATCGTCGTCCTTGTCGAAATCGGCGTCGAAGTCGGTTTCGGGCTCCGGGGCGGCAGCGGCAGGGGCGGTGGGCGCGGAGGCGGCAGGGGCGGCGTCCAGGGCGTCCAGGGCCGCGAGGATGTCCTCGTCCTCGTCGTCCGCTTCTGCCGCGTTTCCGGCTGCTGCGGCCGGTTCCGGCGCGGAATCTCCGTCGGTCTCGGCCTCGGCCGCTTCTTCGAGGTCGTCGAGGCCCTGGAGCAGGTCGTCGATGTCCTCGTCCTGCGGTTCCGCAGCGGCCTCGGGCGCGAGCTCTTCGGCGGGGGCCTCGCTGGGCGCTTCTTCCGCCGGTTCTTCGGCCGTCTCCGCCGGGGCGGCCTCGGCCGCTTCGGCAGTTTCTTCCTCAGGAAATTCGAGGGGCTCGTCCTCTGCGGGGACCTCGACCTCTGCAGCGGCATCCGGCTCTGCGGGAGCCTCGGGCTCTACCAGGGCCTCGAGATCTGCGAGTTCGTCGGGCTCGTCGCCCGTTTCGGGCGCGGCGGCCTCGACGGAGGCGGGCTCGTCAAGGCCGTCGAGCAGGTCGTCCAGGTCCGCGGGTTCGCCCTTGGCCGCGCCGCGGCCGCCGGAAATCTGCGCCATGGGCAGGTCGAGTTCGTCCACCAGTTCGTCGAGGCCGTGCAGGTCGAGTTCGTCCTCGGCGGGCAATTCCTCGTCGTCAAAGGGGCCTTTTTTCCGTTTCTTGGGTGCGGCGGCGGGCTCGGATTCGGGCTCGGGCTCGGGCTGTGCGGCGGCATCGGCGGCCGCCGGAGTGTCGTCGGCGAGCAGGTCGTCGAGGTCCGGCAACCCTTCCTCGTCGTCGTCTGCGGCAGGGGCGGCTGCGGCTTCCTCCTCGTCGTCGCCCAGGGCGGCGCTGAAGTCCAGGCCGTCACCCAGGTCACCCAGGTCGCCGAAATTGCCGGGCTCCACGCCTTCGGGTTCTGCGGCGGGAGCGGGGGTATCCTCGTCGCCGAGCAGTCCTTCCAGGTCGCCGAGATCGTCGGCCTTGGCGGCCTCCGGCGCGGCCGGAGCCGCGGCGGCGGTGTCCTCGTCGCCGAGCAGGCCGTCCAGGTCGGGCAGCTCGTCGCCGTCCTCCTCGCCGCCCTCCGCGCCACCCAGGGCGGCGCTGAAGTCCAGGTCGTCGCCGCCCAGTTCACCTAGTTCGCCGAGGTCGCCCAGGCCGTCCGCCTCGGGCTCGGCCGCCTTGCCGGGGGCCGGAGCGCCACCGAGCCCGGCGAGGTCGTCGTCGCCGAGGCCGGCCAGGGGATCGTCGTCCTCGTCGTCGGCGAACAGGTTTTCGAGCTCGTCTTCGAACCCGGAGTCATCACCGTCGGCGGAAAGCGGCGACTCGGCGTCGTCCTCCGAGCCTTCTTCCACGATATCGGTCAGTTCGATGATGACTTCGTCATTGTTGGGGTCGGCCATGGCGCACCTTCGGAGTTACGGTTTGCGTCCGCAAAGCGTGGTGGCGGGATCGATCGCTTGGCGGCGGGGGTCGGCGGAGACGGACGCGCCGAGCCTTCCAGCGACCGAATATACTGGTTTCCAACGAAAATTAAAGCATAAAAAAAATGGGATAGCAAGGGGCCGCCCGATTTCCTCGGGCGGCCCCCATGAATGCTCAAAACGTATGGCTAAGACGTGCTTTTACGGATGGCACTTGGACTTCTTGCAGCTCGTCAGGGCCTTCTTGGCGTCCTTGTCCATGGCCTTGGCGACGTCCTTGTGGCAGCTCACGCAGGTGCTCAGCTTGCCCTTGCCGTGCATGGCCTTGTAGTAGGCGTGGACGGACTTGTCCTTCTTGTCCATGTTGTCGTGGCAGCCCTTGTCGGAACACTTCTGGATGGCGCCGGCGCCGTCCCAGGTGTGGTGGCATTCCTTGCAGTCGTACTTCTTGTGCGCGGAATGGTTGAAGACCACCGGGTTCTTGGTGGCCTCCATCTTGAGGCCGTCCGCCGGGGCGTCGGCCGCGTACAGGGTCGCGAGCCCGAACGCGCACACGATGGCCGCACAAATCAGGCTCATGAACAGCGTTTTCTTCATGCTTTCCTCCTTCCTTGCCCAGGAACGTTAAAATTTTCACGTACCAAACTAGATGACTGTGAGCCCACTGTCAAGTGAGCGGGCCGCTCCGAGCGGCCCTCCCCAGGCGGAAAACGCATGGGGCAAGGCGGTCGCGAACCCCTGGGGGTTCTTCCGTCGCCGCGCGGACACCGGGGGGAGCCCCGCGCGGCACGCCCAAACAAAACCGGACGCGAACGCTCGGACCGGATTCGCGGCGGCGGCTGCGCGGAACGGCCGCGCGTGCGGCCGCATCCCGGCAACTCCCCCGAAATAGGCCCGAAGTTCTTCCGGAAGCCGGCGCACAGTACCCTATCCGCGAGGAGTTTGTGAAGGGGTGAGGTCGTATTTCCCGGCATAGCCGCGCGGAGTGAGCAGCCGGGCCGCTCGCGGGGCTCCGGGCCCGGGCGCGGCGGCCGGGGCGACCATGCGCGTGGCGGAGTTGCCCACGATGCAGATCGAAAGCATGTCCGCCGCGGCCGGGTCGAAGGCCCCCAGGGTCGTGACCAGGGCGGACTGGTCCGGCCGGTGCGCCTGGCGCACCAAACCCAGCGGGGTCCCGGGCGCGCGGTGCGCGCCGATGATCTCCAGGGCCCGGGGAAGCTGCCCGGCGCGGCGGCGCGAGCGCGGGTTGTAGAGCGCGATGACGAAATCCGCGCGCGCGGCCGCGTCCAGCCGCTCCTCGATGCGCCCCCAGGGCGTGAGCAGGTCGGAAAGACTGATGCAGGCGAAGTCGTGCATCAGCGGCGCGCCCAGGATGGCCGCCGCCGCAACGACCGCCGGAATGCCCGGGACCATCTCGATGTCCACGTCCGCCAGCGCGCCGCGCGCCTCGGCCAACTCCAGCACCAGCCCGGCCATGCCATAGACGCCCGCGTCGCCGCTGGAAACCACGGCCACGCGCTCCCCGGCCTGGGCGCGGTCCAGGGCCGCGTTGCAGCGCTCCACCTCGCCGGTCATGCCCGTGGAGACCACCTCCCGCCCGGCCAGCAGCTCCGGCGGCAACAACTCCAGATAGCGCGTGTAGCCCACGAGCGTTCCGGACGTCTCCAGCGCGGCCAGGGCCTGGGGAGTGAGGCACTCCGGCCCGCCCGGGCCGATGCCCACCACGGCGAGGCGCCCGCTCACGCCGGTCCCCGCGCCAGGGCCACGGCCACGGTCACGCCGTCGGCCGCGCGCTTCTCAACGATCAGTTCGCCGCCCGAGGCCAGCAGGGCCGCCGCCTCGGACACGCTGGGCGTGCCCACGGCCTCCAACGGGGCCTGCGACGGGTTGGGCACCGCCACGCGCGCCAGCTCCGCGGCCGGAAAAAAGACCAGCCGCGCGCCCAGGGCCCCGGCCGCCTCGGCCAGCCCGGGCTCGTCGCGCTTGGCCTCCACCGAGGCCAGCACGGCCACGCTGGGCTCGGCCAGCCCGGCCCGCTCCAGCGCACCGCGCACCCGCGCCAGGATCACGGAACCGGCCACGCCCCGGTTGCAGCCCACGCCCACGGCCAGGCACGGCGGGTGCAACAGCAGCGCCGCGCGCGGCGCGCCGTCGCGCAGGTGCGTGACCACGGCCCCGGGCCGCTCCGCATCCCAGGCGTCGGCCGCCTCCACGTCGATGAAAAAGGTCTCGTCGCGCACGGCCTCGCCCAGCCAGCCGTCCGGGTCCATGATCTGCACGCGGCGGCCCGCCAGCAGCGCGCCGCTGATCTCCCTGATGCGCGCGGCGCGCGCCACCGCCAGCCCGCGCTCGCGCGCCAGGTCGTCGATGGCCGGAATCCCGGCCGTATCCGTGGCCGTGGTGATCACGGCCTCGCCGCCGGTCACGGCCGCGCACTCGCGGGCCAGCTCGTTGGCCCCGCCCAGGTGCCCGGAGAGCAGGCTCACGGCGAAGCGCCCCTCCTGGTCGAGCACGACCACGGCCGGGTCCACGGTCTTGCTCGCGGCCAGCGGCCCCACGGCGCGCACCACGATGCCCGCCGCGCACACGAAGACGTGCCGCCGGTAGAAGGTGAAGGTCTCCCGCACCAGCTTGGGCAGGGAATGGAAGGTGTTCGGGCAGAAGTCCCCGAGCTTCTGGGACACGTAGAGCGTGCCGCCCAGACGGCGAGCCAGGGTCTTGCCCAGCTCGGCCCCTTGGCGCGTGAGTGCGTAGACGGCCGTGGAGCGGCCGTTGCCGTTGGGGGACATGCTACAGCTTCACCGCGCGCGCCGCGTCAAGAGTCTTGGCGAAGTCCTCGTCCGTGTGCGCGAAGGAGACCATGGCGCACTCGAAGCCCGAAGGCGCGAGGTAGATTCCCGCGTCGCGCATCTGCCTGTAGAACGAGGTGTACAGCGCCCCGTCCGATTTGGCCGCGGAGGGGAAATCCGTGACCGGGCCCTCGGTGAAGAAGATCGTGAACATCGAGGCCAGGGTGTTCACCGTGACCGGCGCGCCCTTGGCGCGCAGGATGTCGCCGAGTTCGTCGGCCAGGGCCGCGGTGCGCGCCTCCAGGGCCGCGTAGTCCGCCTGGCGCAGGGCCGTGAGCGTGGCGACCCCGGCGGCCATGGCCACCGGGTTCCCGGAGAGCGTCCCGGCCTGGTACACGTCGCCCACGGGCGCGATGCGCTCCATGATCTCCCGCTTGCCGCCGTAGCAGCCCACCGGAAAACCGCCGCCGATGATCTTGCCCAGGGTGGTCAGGTCCGGAGTCACGCCGAAGCGGGCCTGCGCCCCGCCGTAGGCCAGCCGGAAGCCGGTGATGACCTCGTCGAAGATCAGCAGCGCGCCGTGCTCGTCGCACAGGGTGCGCAGGCCTTCCAAAAAGCCGGGCGCGGCGGGCACCAGGCCCATGTTCCCGGCCATGGGCTCCACGATCACGCAGGCGATGTCCGCGCCGTGGGCCGCGAAGAGCGCGGCCACGGCGTCCAGGTCGTTGTAGTCCGCGAGCAGGGTGTCCTTGACCGTGTCCGCGGGCACGCCGGGCGTGCCCGGGATGGACAGCGTGGCCACGCCCGAGCCCGCCGCCGCCAAAAAGGCGTCCGCGTGGCCGTGGTAGCAGCCCTTGAACTTGACGACCTTGTCGCGGCCCGTGGCCCCGCGCGCCAGGCGCAGGGCGCTCATGGTCGCCTCGGTGCCGGAGTTGACCATGCGCAGCATGTCCACGCCGGGCACGGCCTCGGCCACCAGTTCGGCCATGCGCACCTCGTCCGGGCAGGGCGCGCCGTAGCTCGCGCCGCGGTCCACGGCCGCGTGCGCCGCGCGGGCCACGTCCGGATGCTGGTGCCCCAGGAGCATGGGCCCCCAGCTCATGACGAAATCCACCAGTTCGTCGCCGTCCACGGTGGTCAGGCGCGCGCCCTTGGCCGACGCGATGAACAGCGGGTCGCTGCCCACGCTCAGGCAGGCGCGCACCGGGCTGTTCACGCCGCCGGGGATGAGCCGCTTCGCCGCGGCAAAGAGGTCCTTCGAGGTCGTCATGCCGACTCCTTGAGGGGTTAAAAATACGTCATGGAGATTTTCTTCAATTCCTTGATGGAATTGAGGATCGCGTAATCGCTCTCGCCCGTGGCCTCGGAGAGCCGACGGATGACGTCCAGGCACTCCTCGCGGCTCTTGGCGTGGACCATGGTGTAGAGGTTGTAGGGCCAGTCGGCCTGCTCGCGCCGCCAGTAGCAGTGGGATACGTTGGGGCTTTCGGACATGATCGGGGCCACGGCCAGCAGCCGTTCGTCCGGCGCGATGCGCCAGGCGACCATGGCGTTGACGCCGTAGCCCGCCTTCTGGTGCTTGAGCGAGACGCCGAAGCGGCGGATGGAGCCGTCGGCCTTCATGCGCTCCAGCAGGCCCAGGACCGTGGCCTCGTCGGTGCCCGCCTGGCGGGCGATGTCCGCAAAGGGCGTGAGCGAGTCGGGCAGGTCGCCCTGCACCAGCTTGAGGATGCGCAGTTCGGTATCGGTAAAGGTCTTCATGGCAGGTTGGAGTGATACCTTGCCCGGGCCGGGGATGCAACCGGGAGCGCGATCGCGGCGCGGGGCGCGGGGCCGAGGGACGCGGGATGAAGCGGAAAGGGGGCGGGAAACGTGCGTGGGGCGCCGCGCCCGGGGCGGGGTGTCCTTTTCTTGGCTGGTCGATCGGGACGGGGCGGCTGTGCCAGACCCGCCCCGATCGAATGCCGGCGAAAAGGACACCCCGCCCCGAACGCTCGATCGCGGGAACGCGGGAGGGGGGACGGCGAGGAGGCGGCAGAGCGGCCAAAGGGCGGAGCTGCGGGAGGAAGAGGACGCAGGGGGGGGAGAGAGGCGAGGAGGCAGCGAAGGGCGGCCGAAAACCGGGAACGGACGAGGCGAAGAGAGGCTGCGGGAGGAGTTCGCCCACCCCGGGGAAAGCCCCCCGGAGCGGACGCAGGGACTTCGGTGGCGCCGAGGTCGCGGAAACGGGCTGTCGGCAGGGGACGCGGGCGGAACGCGGGGCGGGAAACGCGGCTGGGGACGGGACCGCAGGACGTACGGCGGGCTCCTCGCCCCGACGCGTGGACGCCGCGCGGCGCGGGCGCGGGCTTGTCAGGGGCCGGAGGGCCGGTTAGAGTGATCCGCCGCCGCGTTGGGGCCGCGACCGACGCGGCCCGAGCCCGGGCGGCGATCGGTTTGTGCAGCGATCGGTCCGGGCGGCGTGGCCCCCGGCCGTGCGCCGTGGGCACGGCGCCCCGTTCCGGACCGCTCCGCGTCCGGAGCGCATCGGGGCCGGGCCGAACGCGGCGGGCACTCCGTGCGGCCCGGAAAGCGGCCCGCCCCGCGGCGAGCCGGGACGGCGCCGCGGACAGCACCTCAGACAAAAAGGACGAACCATGAAGATAACGGTCATCGGCGCCGGGGCCTGGGGCACCACCCTGGCCGACCTGCTGGCGCGCAAGGGCGTGGAAACCACCCTGTGGGTGCGCGAGCAGGAAGTGCTCTCCCAGATCAAGGCCACGCGCCGCAACGCCTGGTACCTGCCGGACCTGGAGCTGTCCGAGGCCCTGGAGACGACCATGGACGCCGAGGCGGCCGTGCGCTCGGCCGACGCCCTGCTCTTCGTGGTCCCCAGCCAGTTCTTCCGCACCGTGCTCACGGAGTTCTTCCCCTTCCTGCCCAAGCGCCCCGTGGTCGTCTGCGCCAACAAGGGCATCGAGGTCGGCGCCCTGCGCACCATGTCCCAGATCGTGGAGGAGGAACTCTCCACGCTCAAGCCGCGCTTCGCCATGCTCTCCGGCCCCAGCTTCGCCCACGAGGTCGCGCGGCGCATGCCCACGGCCGTGGCCCTGGGCTGCGAGGACAAGAAGCTCGGCAGGCAGCTCCAGGAGGCCTTTTCCACGGACTACTTCCGCGTCTACACCAACCCGGACGTGCGCGGCGTGGAGCTCGGCGGCGCGGTCAAGAACGTCATCGCCATCGCCGCGGGCATCGCCGACGGCCTGGAGTTCGGTTCCGACGCGCGCGCCGCGCTGATCACGCGCGGCCTGGCGGAAATGAGCCGGCTGGGCCGGGCCATGGGCGCGGACCCGCACACCTTCATGGGCCTGGCGGGCATGGGCGACCTGGTGCTGACCTGCACCGGCGACCTCTCGCGCAACCGCCAGGTCGGCCTGCGCCTGGGCCGGGGCCAGCAGCTCATGGACATCCTCAACGAGATGAAGGCCGTGGCCGAGGGCGTGAAGACCACCGAGGCCCTTTACGCCCTGGGCTCCAAGTACGGTGTGGAGATGCCCATCACCGAGCAGGTCTACCAGGTGCTCTACAAGAGCAAGGACCCGCGCCTGGCCGTCACCGACCTCATGGGCCGCGCGCTCAAGGACGAGTAGGACGTTTTCAAGGACGAGCAGGACGGACCCTGCAGCGAAGGCCCGCACCACCCGCGAAAAGAAAGCGCCGCCCCGTTGCCGGGGCGGCGTTTTTTGATCTCGAAATGCGAATTGCCGAGCGCACTCACGCCGAAAGCCACTTCACCCACAGCTTGCGCGCGCGTGGACCGTCGTATTCGCAGAAGAAAATCCCCTGCCACGTGCCGAGCTGCACGCGGCCGTCCTCCACGATCACCGTCAGGCTCGGGCCCACCAGCGACGTCTTGATGTGCGCGTCGGAATTGCCCTCGGCGTGCCGATAGTCCCCGCGCTCCGGCACCAGCGCGGCCAGGTTCGCCTTGATGTCCCGCACCACGTCCGGGTCCGCCGCCTCGTTGATCGTCAGCGCGCCCGTGGTGTGCGGACAGAAGAGCACCAGCGCGCCGTCCGTCCAGCCGCGCGCCTCCACCAGCCGCTGCACCTCGCGCGTCACGTTGACCATGTCCTGCCGCGCCGTGGTGCGGATCTGCAATGCCTCCATGCGCTTCGCCTCCATGCTGCTCCGTGGTTCGCTCGATTCCCGGCGGCCCCCAATGGAGCCCGGCTGCCCGGCCGCCCGAAAATTTCCCCGCGCCGGCGGCTCCACCGCCTCGCCGCCCGCCTACTCGCCGCGCCCGGCCCCGCGCAAGAAACGCCCCGGCGGCACGCCCATCAACCCCCGGAACACGCGCGTCAGATGGCTCTGGTCCGCAAAGCCCGCCTCCAGCGCCGCCCGGCCGATGGGCACCCCGCGCTCCAACAGCTCCAGCGCCGCGCGCACCCGCTCCTGCTCCTGGTACCGCCGCGGCGACACCCCGTACTCGCGGCTGAAGATGCGCTGCAGATGAAACGGGCTCGCATGCGCCAGCCGCGCCAACGCCTCCAGCGTCAACCGCTCCTCGCGGTCTTCGACCCCGATCGCCGCCCCATCGGCCTCCCGGGTCTCCCGCGCCTCCCGCGCCTCCCGGGCCACCGCCGCGTCGATCGCGCCGCGCGCGCGCCGGGCCGCCGGATGCGCCTCGGGCTCCGGCCCGGGCAACGGCCGCCCGTGCCGCGCGATCACCGCGCCGAGCACCGCGTCCAGCTCCCCGACCGCATCCGCCACACCGCGCCCCGGCCCCGGGGCCGTCAGCGCGTGCGCCAGCGCCGCCACCCGCACGGCCAGATCCGCATCCTCCACCACCGCCCGGTCGAAACGCACCCGCGCCGCGTCCACGCCCCAGACCCGCGCCGCCAGCGCCTCCATGCGCTCCGCAGGCACGCTCAACACGCCGTACCCGTGCGCCTCACCGGCCTCCACCACGCACGAATGCGGCTGGCGCGGATTGAGCAGGAACAACACCCCGCGCCCGGCCACCACCTCGCCGCCGCCAAGCCCCAAGCGCCGCGCGCCGCTCTCCACCGCGCCGACCACGAAACACCGGTGCGCATGGCGCGCGAACACGGCGCCACACACCCGCCCGCACACCACGGTCACCCCCGGCGCACCCTCCACGCGCTCGCGCAATACCACATCACCCATACCCCACCCCCTACCCCTTCCACACCCAAGCCACAAGTTGCCGGGGGGAAGGGGGAGGAGAGACGAAGAGCCGGGGGGAGGCGGGGAGGGGAGGACCCTTTTTCGGCGAAAAAA
>JACCQO010000012.1 GCA_015709205.1 Desulfovibrionaceae bacterium | reverse complement strand
AAAAACTGCTGGTTGGATGAGGGCGGAGGTGACTGTTGAGTGCGCGTGGATGCCGAACGGGGTGGTGCTGGCGCGGGACGAGCGGGAAAAGTGGAGAGCGGTGCAGCGCGCCGGGCTGCCGCCGCTTTGCGGCGGATGCGCCCTGGGGCGGACGGGAAAGAGGGAGAGGACACGACGATGCGGTGCCCAGCGCGAGCGAAGGGAAGCTGGTGGATTGAGACGGTGCGGGCTATGGCAAGCGCGTTGATGCCGAACGGGGACGGACGCGAGATATGAGGGAAAGGTGGCGGAAGGGACGGACGCGCCGGGCTGCCGCCGCCTTTGGCGGCGGATGCGCCCTGGGGGGGACGAAGAAGGGAAAGGAGGCGGAGGATTCGGGGATGCGGTGGTGGAGCGCGAGCGGAAGCGCTGAAATGCCCACGCAGCACCGGCGACCGCGAGAAGGGCGCACAGTGCCCCCCGCGCCGGAAACGGCGTTACGCTGCCAACGAAAAAAGGAGCCCTGAAGCTCCTTTTGGGCATCCGACCAGCCGTCCGCTCTACTGTCCCCCGAGCCCGCATGCGGCGCAGCCGCGAGGGCGGCGCGTTCCCGACTCGCCAACCTTTCCCGCGCCCTCCACGTCCGCACCGGCCTCTCCCTCCATTCCCCTTCGATCCTGTGCCGCGCAGCGCAACGAAGCGGCACGCGGCGACGTGCGAGCGTTCCGGGTCGGAGTAAACCCGGACCAACGCCCCCACCCACGCGCCCCCCCGACCGGGGGGCCTGGGGGGGATGATCCCCCCCAGCGGGGTCTGGGGCAGAGCCCCAGCAGGGTGTGGGACGGCGTCCCACCGGGGTCCGGGGCAGCGCCCCGGCGCGGAGCGGAGGGCGGCCCGGCGGGATCAATCCCCGGCGTCGTCGGGCGAGGCCAGGGAGGTCACCAGTCGGCCGTTGAGGTAGTAGTCCTCCAGTTCTCCGTCGTCGAAGGACAGATCCAGCACGTTGACCTGATCCAGGGAGGAGAGCTTCTCCTTGGCGGCCTCGTGGCGGCGGAACTCTTCGGACTCCGCCAACCTTTCGTGCGGATCGTCGGCGGCGCGCACGCCGCCGTGGACCTGGCCGTGGGGGTTCTGCGCGTTCCGGGATGCCATGGGGTCCTCCTCGCCCCTGGGGAGGGGCTCAGGTAAAACATCCCTCCGGCCCGCAAGTTTGTCAATACGCCTTTTCCAGGCCGTCCGGCCCGCCTGTTTCCTTCGGGAGGCGCAGGTTGCGTCCGGTCTGTCGCTCCACGGCGCGCACCAGGGTCTCGATCTCGTAGGGCTTGGTCAGGTAGTCGTTCATGCCGGCGGCCAGGGCGCGTTCACGGTCGCGGGGCTGGGCAAAGGCCGAAACGCCGATGACCGGCACGTCGCGGTTCGCGCCGCGCACCTGGCCCGAGCGCAGGCGACGCGTGGCGTCCTCTCCGTTGAGGCGCGGCATCTGCATATCCATGAGCACCACGTCCACGCCTCCCCGGGCGAGCGCCTGCAGGGCCTCGTCGCCGTTTTCGGCCACGCCCACCTCCAACCCCAAGGATTGCAGGGCACGCAGGGCCACCAGGCGGCTCACGGGTTCGTCTTCCACGAGCAGCACGCGCAACGGCTCTCCGGTCGAGGCCCGAAGTCCGGTGGGGGGTGGTTCGGTCCCGCACGTCGCGGGGTCGAGGAGCGCGGAGGCTGCCGGGCACGTTGCGCAGGCCGGGGCCTCGGGGTGCGGCCGCGCGTCCCGGCGCGCCTCCAGCAGGGGCAGCACGAAGTGGAAGGCCGCCCCGGCTCCGGGCGCGCTGTCCACCCAGATGCGCCCCCCCATGCGCTGCACGATTTCGCGCGAGATGGCCAGCCCGAGTCCGGGCCCGCCGTAGCGTTTGGTCATGAAGTCCTCGCCCAGGGAGAAGCGATCGAAGATGGCCTCGTGCTTTTCCGGAGCGATGCCCACGCCGGTGTCGCGCACGGTGAAACGCACCTTGCCCGGCGTTCCGTCGTCGGAGGGCGGTTCGTGGGGCTCCACGAGCAGGTCGATACGGCCCTTGGGGGTGAATTTCAGGGCGTTGGTCAGCAGGTTGACGAGCACCTGCTGCACGCGGCCGGCGTCGCCCACGAGTTCGTCGGGCAGTTCCGGGTGCACGGCGCATTCGAGCGCCAGGCCGCGCCGCGCGGCCTCGTCGGTCATGCCGCGCAGCAGGGGGGTGAGCATGCGCCGCAGGCCGAAGGGGCACGAGCGGATTTCCAGCAGTCCCTGGTCGATGGTCGAAAGCTGGAGCAGGTCGTTGACGATGCGCAACAGGCCGCGCGTGGACTGCAGGCAGACCTGGAGCATCTCGCGCTGTTCCGGGGTCAGGCGGGTGGTCAGCATCAGTTGGGCCATGCCCAGCACGCCATTGAGCGGGGTGCGCAGTTCGTGGCTCATGTTCGCCAGGAACCTGTCCTTGGCCGTGCTGGCCGCCGTGGCCTCGTCGCGGGCGCGCGTCAGTGCGGCGGCCACGGCCTTGCGCTCGCGGATTTCCGCACCGAGCAGGGCATTGGTGCGTTCCAGGTCCGCGGTGCGTTCGCGCACGCGCCGTTCCAGCCCGTCGTGCGAAGCGCGCAGTTCGCGCTCCACGGAGGTGCGTTCCAGGTGCGCGCCCACGATCTCCGCCGAGGTGCGCAGGAAGAGCACGTCCTCGCGGTCCCAACGGCGCGGGGTGCGCGTGTCGCCGAAGGCCATCACGCCCCACCAGCGGCCCAGCACGTTGATCGGGATCACCAGCAGGGAGCGGATGGACCGCGCATGCATCAGTTCGGCCACCGCGGGGCTGAAGTCCTCGGGCAGGCCGCTGATGACCTCGCCCCCGGCCAGGGGCCGCTCCCAATCCGGAGCCAGGACGCCGTAGACCGCGTGTCGCAGCAGCGGGACCTCCTGGCGCGGTTCGCAGCCGTGGGCCGATATCTCCTGGAGCTGGCGGCCGCACAGTCCGTCCACCGGGTCCCGGAAGTTCTCGAACACGGAAACGCGGCCGGCTCCGGCGGCGTTGAGGAGCCGGCCGAGCACGGTGGCGAGCGCACCTTCCTCCCTACCCGCCAGCAGGTCGCGCGCGCACAGGGCCAGGGTCTGCTGGAGCATGCCCCAACGGTCGCGCGCCAGGGCCCAGCGCCGCTCCTCGGTGCGGTCGCTGGCCATGTAGAGCACGAGGCGGGGTTCGCCGTCGGCGTCGTACACCGGCACGCGCACCGTGTGCGCGCGCACGGGCCTTCCGGCGCCGCAGTCGATGGCCTCGTCCTCGGTCACCAGGGGGGCGCGCCGTTCCAGGGCCAGCCCGTCCAGCCGCCGCAGGGCCCCGGCCTGCTCCGCGGAGAAAATTTCCGCCACGGTGCGGCCGACCACGAGTTGGGCGCGCATGCCGAAAAGGTCCTCGGCCGGGCGGTTCCAGAAGAGCACGCGCCCGCGGCCCGCGGTGACCGTGAACAGGGCCACGGGCACGCTGTCCACGATGGTGGTCATGAACTCGCGGGTCTGCAGCAGTTCCTGGCGCAGCCGCTCGGTGGTGGTCGTGTCGCGCGCCGCGAGGATTACGCCGCGCCCGCCGTACGCGGGGCCGTCCGTCGGCGCGCAGGCCACGGCCAGCCGCCGCCTGCCCGTGGCGGGCAGGTCCAGCCAGAGTTCGAAATGGGATGCTTCCCCGGCCAGGGCGCGGTCCACGTGCCGCCGAAAGGCCGAGGCGAAGAGTTCGGACCCCACGAGGAAGGAGAGGGAACGGCCCGGCACGTCCTCGCGCCGCAGCCCGAAGGCAGCGGCGCAGGGTTCGTTGCAGTCGAGCAGCGTGTAGTCCGGCCCGAGCAGCACGCAGAGGGCGCCGGAAAGATCCAGGGCGTCGCGCAGCCAGCCTGCCGTCTCGGAGCCGCACGCGGAGGACCCGGCGCCTTCGCCCGGCCCGTCGGCCTGCGCCCCCCCCAGAGTCTCGGTCGTCCTGTTGCGATGTTCGGCGTCGTCCATGCCTCCCCCCAACGGCTGCATCAACCCCGCGATATTTCTCCACGGATATACGCCGCTGGGGAGGCCGGGCCATTATAATCTCCCCTGCGGAGCGGGCGACCGCAGCGGGGGAGCGGGCTAAAGCCAGGCCACGGACAGCGGTTTGCGCGGCGGAATGCGCCGGTAGCGCACGCGGGGCCGGCCCAACATCATGGCCGCGGCCATGACCCGGCCCTCGGGAATGGCCAGGGCCGCGCGCACGGCCGGGTGCTCGCGCGCGAGCATGACGTAGCCGCACCAGCACGCGCCCAGCCCCCGCGCGTGCGCGGCCAGCTCCAGCCAGGACGCGGCGACGATTCCGTCGGCCTCGGGCGTGACGCCCGCGTCCGGAACGTGGCAGACGGCCAGGTTCGGCGCGAAGCGGGTGACGATGTCCTTGCCGCGCCGCCAGGCGCGCACCGTACCGGGCAGAAACAGCGTTCGGGCCAGGTCCCTGCGCTCCTCGCAGGCCCAGGCCATCCACTCGACCACGGCCCCGGCCACGCGCTCCACGGCCGCGCGATCCGGGGCCACGCACCACTCCACGGCCTGGGCGTTGTGCCCGGTGGGCGCCCAGCGCGTGACCTCCAGCAGCCCGGCCAGTTCGGCGCGCTCCAGCGGGGTTTCCCGGAAGGCGCGCACCGAGCGCCGCGAGCGCATCAGCAGTTCCACGGCCTCGGCCGAGGGCAGCGCGGCGCGGTCGATCTCGGGCCACGGGTCGGCGGCCATTTCCGCCAGGCGCAGTGCGCCTGTGGGGCACACGGCCTCGCAGTGGCCGCAGCCGATGCAGTGCGCGCCCATGCCCTCGCGCACCAGGGGCAGCCCGCCCTCGCCCTCCATGTGCAAGAGTCCCAGGGGACAGACCGCGGCGCACAGGCCGTCTCGGTTGCACAGTTCCACATTCAGTTCCACATGCTCCATGGCGTTCTCCTCCTTGCCGCCGCCCGCCGCTCGCCGCATCCCTCCGAAGCCGTCCGGAGGCCGCCGCGAAGCATCGACGCAGCCATGATAAATCCGCCCATTCGGTTGTTTTTTTTAATGCAGGGTGTAAACTCGAATCCAGACTGAAATGGTTGTGCACCGACACGGACCACCCCCCATGCAGCCACCGCAGCACGCACACCCTTCGCCACGGCCCCCCTCCCGCCCCGCGACGGCGGGGCTCCTTCCGGCGCTTCTTCCGGCCCTGCTGCTGGCGCTGACGCTCGCGCTGGCGGCGCCCCCGACAGCGGGCCACGCGGCCGACGCGCCGCCCCCGGACGCCGACGATCCGCTGCTCCTGGGCATCAACTATCCGCTCACCGGCCCCTATTCCGTGGAGGGGCTGGACCAGATCCGCGCTGCGCGCATGGCCGTGGACGAAATCAATGTGCAGGGCGGCATCCTGGGCCGCCGCGTCCGCCTGATGCCCCGCGACTCGGCCTCGGATACGCTCAAGACGGCCATCAACGTGCGCGAGCTGATCCGCTCCGGATGCTCCATGGTCTTCGGCGGTTCGTCAAGCGCCGTGGCCATCGCGGCCGCGGAAACCTGCCAGCGCTACGGCGTGCCCTTTTTCGGCACCCTGACCTACTCCACGGCCACCACCCTGGAGGACGGACACCGCATGAGCTTCCGCGCGTGCAACGACTCGCACATGTCCGCCCTGACCATGGCCGACTGGCTCAACGAGCGCTACGCGGACAAGCGCTTCTTCTACATCACCGCGGACTACACCTGGGGCTGGACCACCGAGGAGAGCTTTCGCCGGGCCACGCACACCGAGGACCGGCTGGCCCACCCCGCGGCGCTCACCCCCCTGGGCGAGACGGACTTCCGCAACGTGCTCGAACAGGCCGACGCCTTCCGGCCCGACGTGATCGTGCTCGTGCTCTTCGGCAAGGACATGGCCTACGCCCTGCGCCAGGCCACGGCCATGGGGCTCAAGGCGCGCGCGCGCTTCGTGGTCCCCAACCTGACCCTGGGCATGGCCGAGCGCGCCGGGCCCGAGGCCATGCAGGACGTGGTCGGCACCCTGCCCTGGACCTGGACCCTGCCCTACCGCGACCACAACCGGCGCGGCATCCGCTTCGTGGAGGACTTCGTCCGGCGCTACCGCCGCTACCCCTCCACCTCGGGCGCCAGCGCCTACACCATCGTCTACGAATACAAGGCCGCCGTAGAACGCGCGCACAGCACCGACCCCTCGGCCGTGGTCCGCGCCCTGGAGGGCCACACCCACGCCCTGCTCAAGGACGCCCAGACCTGGCGGGCCCTGGACCACCAGTCCGTGCAGACCGTGTACATGGTCCGCGGCAAGACCCCGGCGCAGGTGCTCGCCGATCCCTTCCGCCTGGACTTCTTCGAGATCGTCCTGGAGAAGCCCGGCGCGCAGACCGTGCTGCCCGAGGCCGAATGGCGCCGCCGCCGCATCGCGGCCGGGCTTCCGCCGCACCTCGAACCGCTTACCGCCAGGGAGGCCCCATGACCCGGGCGAACGCGGACCACCTCGCCCTGCACCAGTCCACCTTCTGGCGGCTCGTCGCCGCCACGCTGGTCATGTCCGTGCTCACGGCCGCCGGGGCGCTGGCCGTGTCCATCTGGGTGGGCAGCTCCCTGGTCAGCGGCATCCAGGACCACGCCACCCTCGTGCTGCTGCGCAACACCATCGACCTCATCGCCCGCTCCCGGATGTCCATGGAGGAGGTCCACAACATGGAGCTGGCCAACGCGCGCGGGCTGCTGGATCTGGCCAACCGCCACGCCCTGGCCGAGCTCCAGGCCTACCGCGCGCGCGAAATCTCCGGCGCGCTTTCGCCGCACCGGGCGCGCGAGCAGGCCTTCGCCCGCCTGAGCGAACTCGCGGCCCTGAGCCCGGTGCCGCCCTCGGTGCTGGACGCCGGGCTCACCGTGGTGGCCCACGCCCGGGCGGCCATGATCGGCCGGAACATGACCGCCTACCTGGACCGCGAAGGGCTGCCCGTGTACGGCGAATTGCTGCGCCGGGCCCGCACCCTGGACGGCGCGGCCTCGGTCTATCTGGCGACCTTTCCCGATGGCGCGGACCAGGACGGCGTGCTCGTCTCCGGCCTCTACTTCCCGCCCTGGGACCTGCTGATCCGCTCGCGCATGTCCATGGGGCCCATCGAGGCCGCCCTGGCCGAGCTCAACCGCTCCTCCTTCAACGAGCTCAAGGCGCGCATCCGGGAGATCGGCATCGCCAAAAGCGGCTACATGACCATCACCGACCAGGATTGCAACGTCCTCGCCCATCCGAACATCGAGGACCGCAATCTCAGGGAACTCCCCGTTCCGGGCAAGAACACGGACATGTGCGCGATGATCGTGGCCACGGCCCAGCGCGAATGGGGCGAGAACACCGTGCGCTACGACTGGGACCGGCCCGACGACCTGGGCCACTTCACGCACGGCAAGATCATGTGGGCCACCCAGGAACCGACCACCGGCTGGTACGTGGTCGCCACGGCCTACGTGTCCGAACTGGAGGCGGGCGTGCCGCGCTTCTTCCGCTCCATCTTCCTGCCCTCGCTGATGTCCATCGTCATCCTCGGCGGCGCGCTGGCGCTGATCCTGCGCTCCATGCTCAAGCCCGTGCGGGAGCTGACCGCCACCTGCCGCGCGGTCGCGGGCGGAGACCTGGAACGCATCGCCCCCGAAGACGCGCCCGGGGAAATCGGCTACCTCTGCCGCCGCTTCAACGAAATGATCCGCAGCCTGCGCGACCTGCGCGACCTGAACGCGCGCCGCCGCGGCGAGCTGGAGACCCTGAACACCGACCTGGAGCGCATCGTGCGGCTGCGTACCCGCGCCGTGGAACGCAAGGCGCGCAAGCTGGAGGAGATGAACAACCGGCTCCAGGAGCTCGACCGCATGAAGAGCGCCTTCCTTTCCTCCGTCTCCCACGAGCTGCGCACCCCCCTGACCTCGATCATGGGCTTCGCCAAGCTCATCGCCAAGGATTTCCGGGGCGGCTTCCTGCCCGAGGCCGCGGGCGCACCGCCGCGCCACGACCGGCGCAAGGCCGACCGCATCCTGGAAAACCTGCACGTCATCTCCGACGAGGGCGAACGACTGACCCGGCTGATCAACGACGTGCTCGACCTGGCCAGGATCGAGTCCGGCCGCATGCAGTGGCGCGACGAGGAATTCTCCTTCCACGACGTGGCGGCCCGGGCCGTGGACGCCCTGCGCGTCTCGCCCAGGCGCGGGGCCTCGGTGCGCCTCGTCTCCGAGGTGCCCGCGGACCTGCCGCCCGTGCGCGCGGACGCGGACCGCATCCTCCAGGTGCTCGTCAACCTGCTCGGCAACGCCGTGAAGTTCACGCAGCGCGGCAGCATCCGCCTGCGCGCCTGCCACCGCGACGGCTGGCTGCAGGTGGAGGTCGCGGACACGGGCGCGGGCATCCGCCGCCACGAACTGCTCCAGGTCTTCGACAAGTTCCACCAGGCCCTGGGCGGCGACACCCTGCTGCAGAAGCCCGCGGGCACCGGCCTGGGCCTGTCCATCTGCCACAACATCCTCAGCCGCTACGGCGGGGTGATCTGGGCCGAATCCGAATTCGGCCGGGGCGCGACCATCCGCTTCGAGATGCCCGTGGACGGGGCCTCGGCCGTGGCCGCCGAGCGCCTCAAGGAGGATGCGGCGGGACAGGACGGTCCCCTGGTGCTGGTGGTGGACGACGAGCCCGCGATCCGCGCCTTCCTGGTGGACGTCCTGAAAGACGCGGGGTATCGTGTGCTTACGGCGCCGGATGGGGCCGCGGCCCTGGAACTGGCCAAGGAGTTCCGCCCGGACCTGATCACCCTGGACGTGCTCATGCCCGTGCTGGACGGGCGGGAGACGGCGCGGCGGCTGCGCGCGGACCCGGACTTGGCGCGCACGCCCATCCTGGTCGTCTCCATCCTGGGCGAGGACGAGGACATTCCGGCCGACGCCGTGGTGGAAAAACCCATCGACGAGGAAACGCTGCTCGCGGCCGTGCGCCGCCTGCTGCAGCAGGAGGAGGACGCCCCCGGCGCGCTGCGGGACCGCGCCGGAAAAGACGCATCCGTGGAGCTTGTGACGCCCGCGGAGCTGGCGCAGCGACTGCGCCAGGGGTTCGACGGCGTGGCGCTGGTGCCCGGAAACCTCGCCAAAGCACTTGACCTGAAGGCCCTTGCCCGAAATACTGGAGCAATACACATCACCCGTTTCGGCGACGACGACGACCCGGACGAATTGTGACGACGGGCCCGAGCCGGGCGCGGCAATCGAACCTGCGAGGGAGCGATCTCCTATGACCAAAAAAATTCTCATCGTGGAAGACGAAATGCACATCCGGTCCCTGCTGGCACAGACCCTTGAGGAACTGGAGGACGAATTCGAGGTGGAGATCATCACCGCCGCCGACGGCGAGGAAGGGCTCGCGGCCATCCGCACCGCACGGCCCGAGGTCGTCTTTCTCGACATCATGATGCCCAAGCTCAACGGCTACGAGGTCTGCCGCACGGTCAAGAGCGACGACGAACTCAAGGACACGGTCATCGTCCTGCTCACGGCCAAGGGCCAGGAGGCCGACCGCAAGAAGGGCCTGGAGATCGGCGCCTTCGACTACATGACCAAACCCTTCGACCCCGACGAGGTTCTGGCGCTGGCCAAGGAACTGCTGCACCTTTCGGACTAGCCGCCGGACCCGACGCCGACGTTGCCGACGGACCGCCCCCGAATCAGCCGCATTCGCATGATCCGCCTGAAGAAACTTCTCAAGCCGCGTTTCCTGCAGCCGCACCTGGAAACAGCCCTGCCCCTGCTGGGGCCCGGGGCCTACGTGGCCGTGTGCGCGCCGGACCGCATCCTGGCCGCCGCGGGCACCCCCTCGGCGGAGCTGGACCCCGCCGCCCTGCCCGCGGTGCCCGGCGACGGGCACCTCTGCCGCGAACTCGCCGTGGAGGGCGCGCACCTGGGGCATCTCGTGGTCGGCCCCAGTGCGGACGCCGCCCCAGGCAGCCTCGACGCCTCCCGCGCCGCCGCCGTCCTGGCCATGCTCGGCAGCGGCCTGGACGAAATCGTGCTCCGCGAATTCGGCCGCCGCTGCCTGGGCGAGGAGACCCTGGAGCAGTACCGCGAACTGGCCCTGCTGCAACGCGCCACCGTCAACCTGAACAGTTCCATCAAGCTCATGGACGTGGTGCACTCTTTTCTGGCCGAATGCGAGCAGTCGGCCCTGCCCACGGACTGCGGCGCGGTGTTCCTGCACGGCGGCGGCAACGGCAGGGGACGGCACAAGTGCCTGGCTACCTATGGCCCCTTGAGCCGTGAGGACTTCCTGCGCGTGGCCGGGGGCGACCTCTACGACAGCGTGGTGCGCACCCGCTCCCAGGGCGAGATCGTCAACAACCTGGAAGAGGACGAACGCTGGAACGCGGAGCTCCCGGCCCTGGCCCAGCTCATGGTCGTGCCCCTACTCTCCTCGGGCACCCCGCTCGGCGCGCTGGTGCTCGGCTCCTCCCACCCCGGCCCGGGCTTCAAGGCCGCGCACCTCAAGCGCACCGAGACCCTGGCTTCGGCCGCCGCCACCGCCCTGGCCAACGCCCAGCACTTCGAACAGGTGCAGCAGATGCTCACCGCCCTGGTGCAGTCCATGGCCACGGCCATCGACTCCCGGGACAGCCTGACCGCCGGCCACTCGCACCGCGTGGCGCGCTACGCCATGGGGCTGGCCCGCGCCGTGAACTCGGCCAACGGCGCGCTCTCCGCCCTCTACTTCTCCGAAGCCGAACTGCGCGAGATCTTCTTCGCCGGGCTGCTGCACGACGTGGGCAAGATCGGCGTGCGCGAGGAAGTGCTCACCAAGGGTTCGCGCCTGCCGGAGCGCTACCTGGAGCTCGTGGGCCTGCGCCTGAGCATGTGGAGCGAGATGCACCAGACCGACTGGGAGCCGCTCATGGACCGGCTGACGCGCCTGAACACCGCCTACGACCTGAGCGAGGAGGACGTGGCCTTCATCCACGAACTGGCCCAGAAACGCGTGCGCGTGGGCGAACGCGTGGTGCCCGTGCTCATGGAGGAAGAACGCGACCGCATGCTCACTCCGCGCGGCAATCTCACGCCCGAGGAATGGCTGGAAATCAAGCGCCACCCGACCGAAAGCCACCGCATCCTCAAGTCCATCCCCTTCACCAGCCACTTCCCCAACCTGCTCGAGGCCGTGCTCCAGCACCACGAACGCCTCGACGGCTCGGGCTACCCCAACGGCATCATGGGCGAGGACGTCATCCTCCAGGCCCGCCTGCTGGCCATCGTGGACATCTACGACTCCCTGCGCCGCGACCGGCACTACAAGAAGGCCCTGCCGCAGAACATGGCCCTGAACATCCTGCGCGAGGAAGTGCGCCTGGGCAAGCTCGACCACCGCTTCGTCCAGGTCTTCATCGACAACATCAGCGCCATCGAGACCACCCTCTCCCAGACCGGACTGCCGACCACCCTGCCGCTGGATCACACCCTCTAGGCCCGCCCGCGCTTGCCTTTCCGCAACCGCGGGACTATCAGTGGCTTTTTCCAAAGGAACCAGGGCATGAACGCGCCGTTCCTCTCCCGTACCGGCCCGGATCGCAAGGGCTTCCTCCTCGTGCTCGCCGGCGCGGTCATGATCAGTTTCTCCGCCGTCCTCGTGAAGCTCGCGGGCGTGAGCGGCACCCAGGCCACCTTCCACCGCATGGCCTTCGGCGCCCTGTTCCTGATCCTCTACGTGCTGGGCACCCGCCGCCGCCTGACCCCGGACCGCAAACACCTGCGCTCCACCCTGCTGACCACCGCCACCCTCGCCGTCTTCTTCACCCTGGACCTGGAGTGCTGGCACACCTCCATCCTGTACGTGGGCCCGGGGCTCGCCACCATCCTGGCCAACTTCCAGGTCTTCTTCCTGGCCCTGTGGGGCGTGTTCCTGCTCCGCGAGCCCGGCTCCGTGCGCCTGTTCGCCTCCATGCCCCTGGCCGTGCTCGGCCTCTGGCTGCTGCTCGGCGAAGACCCCTCCAACCTGCCGCCGGACACCGCCACGGGCGTCACCCTCGGCCTGCTCACCGCCGTGTGGTACACCGGCTACATCCTCACCCTGCGCCGCAGCCAGTCCGTGGCCGGAAAACTCCCGGCCGCCACGAACATCGCCTGGCTCTGCGTGGGCGTCATGGTCCTGACCATGGCCGAATCCGCCGCCACCGGGAAATCCTTCGTCATCCGCGACCCCGAAGCGCTCGGCCTCATGGCCCTCTACGGCCTCGGCCCGCAGGCCCTGGGCTGGGTGCTCATCTCCAAGGGACTGCCCCGACTGCCCGCCTCCATGGCCGGACTCGTCATGCTCATCCAACCCACCCTGGCCTTCGTCTGGGACATCCTCATCTTCCAGCGCCCCACCGGCCCCCTCGGGGCCCTGGGCGCCGCCATCACCCTCGCCGCCATCTACCTGGGCCTCACCGCCCGCCGCTAGGCGGCGGAGGCGGCGTGCGGGGCTGGAGGGGAAACGCCGGGGCCGGTCCGGAAACGAAACGGGCGCGCAGCGCAGCCCCGCCCCATCACGGCCGAAGGCCAGCCCCGCCCGGGACCGGCCTTCGACTTTCGCCGCACCGCCGGCCCGGCGACGCGCTCAGGAGGGAGAGCCCTGCGCAGCGGCCTGGGCCTCGCGCTGGACGCTCTCCAGGTCGTCGAGGACCGCGCGCCAGGCGACGGCCCGGGGGCGCACCTTGGGATCGTCGGCGGCCCGGCCCAGCAGGCCTCGGGCTTCGCCCCAGGCCCGGGCCTGGATGGCCGACACCGCCGCGAGCAGCAGCAGCTCGCCGGACTCCGCGTCGTTTCGCGCATGCTCGCGGCACAGGGCCTCCAGGGCCGCGCGGTCGCCCGAAACGCTCAGCAGCTGCCCCACGGCCAACACCCGGTCCCGGCTCGGGGCCAGGGCCAGGGCCTTGCGCGCGTGGGCCAGGGCTTCGGCCGGACGACGGCCCAGCGCCAGCAGCCGGGCCAGCCGGTCGTGCAGGTCCGGCGCATCGTCCCGTGCCACCGCCCGCTCCAGCAGCGCCGCCGCGCGCAGGGGCGCGCCCGCCGCCGCGTGCACGTCCGCCAGGAAAAGCAGATCGCGCCGGTCCAGGGGTTCCAGGACATCGGCGACCTCCAGGGCGCTGGCCGCCTCGGCGTAGCGTCCGTCGTTGGCGCGCACCTGGGCCAGCAGCCTCCACAGCCCGCGCTCGGCGCGCCGAACCTCCAGACGCCCGGCGATGGCCCGCTCCGCCGCCCTCCATTCCTCGCCGTCGCACAGCACCTGGATCCACAGGCGGTGCCAGGCATCCTGGGTTTCCTTCGGGTTCAGGTCCCACAGGGCCTTCAGGGCCGCACGCGCCCGGGCCGTGGCCCCGGCCTGATAGTGGCCCGCGGCGGCCTGATACAGCAGCTCGGGCCGAACGCCGCCCCGCTTGCGATAGAGATCAAAGGCCGCCTCGAAGGCCTCACCCGCGGGGCCGGGCTTCTCGGCCGCCCACAGGGCCAACCCCAGGTTGAGACGGGCGTCGGGGTCGCCCGGCTTCAGCCGGACGGCCTGGGCAAAGGTCTGGGCGGCGGCTTGCATCCGCCCCAGGCGGTATTGCGCCGCGCCCCGCACCAAGTGCACCAGGGCCGGGACCTTTTCGCCGGAGGCCGAGGCCTCCTCGCGGTAGGCGTCCAAAATCTCCACGGCCCGGGCGTCCTCCCCGGCGTCGGCCGCCCGCTGCGCCGCATACAACGCCTTGTGGGCGCGGGGGGGCAGCTCCGGCCCGGCGGCCAGGGCCGCCCCGCCGTTCCAGAGCCCGGCCAGCAGGGCGAGCCCCAGGGCCACGGCCCGGACGGTTCCAAAGGACGACCGCGCGCTCACAGCTTGAACTCGAAGGGCGCCACGACCCAGGTGTTCACGGGAACGCCCTCCAGCATGCCGGGGCTGAAGCGCCAGCGGGCCACGGCCTGAAGCACGCTGGCGTCGAACACGCCCCTGGGCGTGGCCTCCACGATGGAAATCTGGCTGACGCCCCCCTTGGCATCCACCAGGAAACGGGCCACCACCCGACCGGCGATGCCCTGGCGCCGGGCGTGGAAGGGATAGCTGGGCGGAGCGCCGCGCAGAACGCGGGGCGCCGTATCCACCTCGCCGACCTCGAACAGCCGTGGCCCGGACAGGGGCGGCGCCGGAGGCGCCTCGACCAGGGGCGCCACCATCGTGGCCCCGTTGAGCGTCGGCGTGTCCAGGGCCAGTTCGAACCGCACGGTTTCCGGGGGTTGGGGAGTTTGGGGCGTGGGCGGCGAGGCCAGGTCGGGCAACTGCGGCGGCAGCTCCCGCTCGGGCCGAGGCCGCTCGGGCTCCACCTCCGCCGGTGGCTCGGGGCTGGCCGCCAGCAGCACGGCGCCCTCGTATTCCCGCTCGGCCGTGGCGTCGTCCCGCTCGGTCAGCCACGGAATGCCCAAAAACAGCACCGCGTTGATGACCAGGGCCAGAAGCACCCCGCAGGTCCAGCTCCAGACGCGCGAACGCGGCAGGGGCGAGGCCAGGCAACAGGCACATGCGCTCATGCGGATTCCCTCCTCCGGCTACGACGGCCGGCGAGCGGCCACGCTGACGTGCTTGACCCCGGCCATGCGACAGGCGTCGAGCACGGAAATGACCACGCCGGTGATGCTGGCCCGGTCGGCGGCGATGACCACCGAGCCCTCGGGAATTTCGGCCAGGAAGCGCTCCATCACCGCGCGTACCGCGCGCACGTCCACCACGCGGTTTTCGATGTGCACCAGGCCGTCCTTGTCGATGCCGATGACCATGTTGGTCTGCTCCTTGGTCTGGGCCGAAGCGGCCACGGGCCGCTCCACGTCCACGCCCGACTCCTTGGTGAAACTCGTGGTCACCAGGAAGAAGATGAGCAGAATGAAGATCATGTCGATGAGCGGCGCCATGTTGATGTCCGAGCCGCCCGAGCGCCGCGCCCGGCTGTAGCGGATGGAATTCATGCCTCCTCCTCGCTGGATTTCGCGGTGGCCGAACGGGCTTTCGCGGCCGCGGAAAAAACGCGGGCCCTCCGCCCCGGCCTCTCGCCCCCCGCCAGCATGAGCCCATGGGTGAAGCGGACCACCCGCTCGCTGGCACGGGCCGCGCGCCGCCGCAAAAAAAGCCCCAGCGCCAACCCCGGCACGGAGGTCACCAGCCCGGCCTGGGTGGTGACCAGCGCCACGGAGATGCCCGAGGCCAAGCCCCGGGCGTTGCCCGTGCCGTGGACGGCGATGATGTCGAAGGTGTCGATCATGCCCGTCACCGTCCCAAGGAGGCCGAGCAGCGGCGCGGCGCCCGCCAGCATGAGGATGGTCCCCGTGTGGCGCTGGAAGCTCAGGGACACGCTGGCGGTCTGGGCCTCCAGATAGCGCTTGCGCATGCGCGCGCGCAGACTCCGGGCGGCCTCGGCGGCTTCGAGCAACTGAAGCTGCCAGGGCGCCGCCGCGAAGCCGGGCTCCCCGGCGTGGCGCAGGCACTCGCCCACGCCCTTTTCCAGCGAGCTGTTGCTGCGCAGCAGATGCCATTGCCTGCCGATGAGCAGCCACATCCACAAGGACAGCCCGAGGATGAGCACCATGATCCAGCCGCCGCGCGCCAGATAGGCGCCGCTGTTGGCCAGCAGGGATGCCACGTCCATCACGCCTCCTCCATGCTCCGCAGGAACACGTTGTCCCCGTGGGCCGCCAGGGCCCCGGCCTTGAGCAGGGTCACGGTGAAGGCCGTGCCCTTCTGCTCCATGTCGCCCAGAACCACGTCCACCCGGCGCTCCAGGAAATGGTGCAGGACCATGATGGGAATGGCCACCGCCAGGCCGAGCTGGGTGGTGATCAACGCCTCGGAGATGCCGCCGGACATCATCCGGGGATCGCCCGTGCCGAACAGGGTGATGACCTGGAACGTGTTGATCATGCCCGTCACCGTGCCCAACAGCCCAAGCAGCGGCGCGATGGCCGCCAGGATCTGCATGGACGGCAGGAAGCGCTCCAGCCGGGGCAGTTCCTGGAGGATGGCCTCCTGGAGGGCGTTTTCCAGCACCTCCTGGTTCAGGCCCACATGGTCCAGGGCGCGGCCCAGCACGCGACAGGCCGGGAACTTCCTGCCCTGCGCGCAATACTCCCTGGCCTTGGTGAACTCGCCGCGCTCCACCCGTTCCACGACCTCGCGCATGCGCGATTCGGAGAAGGCCCGCGACGAGCCCAGGGTGATGAAGCGCACCAGCCCCAGCCCCAGGCCGACCAGCCCCACCAGCAGGATGGGCCAGACCAGGAACCCGCCCGAGCGCAGCCAGTCCCATGCGCCGTCGCTGGACGCATTGCGGCGGAAGGCCGCGCCGTCGGCCACGTCCAGGGGCAACACTCCTCCCTGGCCGTCGAAGAAGTCCTCCACGTCCGAACGGGCGGACCGGGGCAGCGCATCGGGCAGGGCCCGCAGGTCCAGGCCGTCGGCGCCGGCGGCCAGCACGCCCACCTCGCCGTCCGCCGCGCGGAAGAAGGTGCCGAAACGGCCCGCGTGCAGGATCTCGCCCGTGCGCCGCGCGCCGTCGGGCCCGCCATACTCGCCCTGGCGGAGGCGCACTCCCCCGGTGAGGACCACCTCGTCCAGAAACACGTCGGCCAGGCGGCCGATGGTGACCATGTCGGGGAAGGCGTGGTTTTCCAGCAGCCCGTCCACCACCGCGCGACGCTCGGGAGCCAAGGCGGTCAGCGGATTGCCCGAAAGCATCTTGTCGGCGTCCTTGGCGGACTGGCGGATGGTGCCCTCCAGGGCCCGCATGCCCTCCTGTTCGGCCTCGAGGTCGGCCTCCATCCGGGCCCGCTCCCGCACGCGCTCCTGGAGATTTTTCACCAGGGCGTCGTACTCCTTTTCCAGGGTGCGCACCCGCGCCCGGCGCTCGACCACGGTCATGGTCGTCCGCTTGCGGTCGCTCGCCACGTCCTGGCGCACGGCGGCCGCGTCGTCGCGCATTTCCTGGCTGCGTTGGCGCACCTGCGCCCCCGCCCGCCCCCAATCGCCCTCGGCGGCCAGCGCCTCCGGTGCCGGAGCCCCGGCCCAGAGCGCCAGCCCCAGGCACCACACCACAATCGGCAACGCCGCCTTGGTCATTCCCTTGGCTCTCCTCTTCATGGCTGAACCCGCGGCACGGGCAAGGCGATCAGTTCCACCACCCGGCGGCGTCCGGCGATTTCCACCGCCTTGGCCAGCTCGCCGCCCACGCCCGCGGGCAGCACGCGCCACGCCTGGGCCTGGGTGTCGTACATGCCGGCGCGCCCGTCGGGGAGAAGGCAATACAGGCCAAGCCGGCCCAGGCGCAGCACGCGCCCCTGGACCTCCTGGCCGTCCAGCGCCAACGCTTCGTCGGTCACCTCCACCTGCTCGCCGTACATGGCCTCGATGCGCAGGGCCTCCAAGGTCCGGCGCAGCTTCTCGGCCAGCGCCAAATGGTAGTCGTCCAGGGCGGTGCGCAGGTGTTCCAGGCGCGCGGCGCGCTCCCCGGGCAGAAAGGGCATGTCGGCCGCCACGACCCGCTCCAGCCGCCCGGCCAGGGCGTCCAGCAGGGGCTCCAGCTCCTGGCGCACGGCGATGAAGGTCTCCTTGCGCTGGCGAAGGTCCTCGATGGCCGCGTTTTCCCCCGCGATGTAGGCCTTGTGCTTGGCGATCTGGTAGCCGAGCCATTCCTCGCGCACGAGCAGTTGCCGCTCCTCGGCGGAAAGCGCTTCGCGCTCCTGGCCCCAGCGGTCGGCCTCGGCCTGGGCGGCGGCCTGGGTCCTGGCCGCCGAACGCAGGGTCTGGTCGGCCTCCCGGGCCGTCATGTCCGCGCTGGCGCCCACCACCATCGCGCCGGACAGAATCGCGGCCGCCAGTGCGGCGGCCAGGATTCGCGTCTGCATGTCCTCTCTCCTTGCTTGGACGATCCCAATCTTTCGGCAGCCGAAAATGAGGATGATTACTACAATCATTTTCATCCAAAAGCTACCGCCCGACGGGGGGAAATTTTACCAGTTCCGGCCGGCTTCTCCGGTAGAGGCGTCGGACGAGGCGTCGAGGGAAAATCCCGCCGCCACGGGAACCGAGGCCAGCTCGCTCTCCCGCGCCGTCCCGGCCTTGGGCTCGCCCTCGCCCGCGCCCGGGACGGGTGCCCCGCCCACGGGCCGGAACAGCCCGTAGCACAGCGCCCCAAGCACCACCGTGCCCAGGCCATAGAGCCCCGCCACGGGCTGCTCCAGCAGCGAGTGCACGACGATCCAGGCGTTGCCCGCCAAAAACAGCAGCGGCGTAAGGGGATAGCCCAGGGTGCGGTAGGGCCTGGACGCGTCGGGGTCGGTCAGGCGCAGCTTGACGAGCCCGCAGACCGTGAGGACGGACGCCAGGGACAGGGTGAAGCCGATGTAGATGAGCAGCGTCTCGAAGGTGGCCGAAAGAATCATCAGCACCGCCAGCGCGCCCTGGAGCAGGATGGCCTTGCCGGGGGTGCTGCGCGTGCGGTCCACCTGACGGAAACACTTGAAGAAGACCCCGTCGCAAGCCATGGCGTAATAGACCCTGGGCCCGGCCATGACCATGGCGCTGATGACCGACAACAGGGCCACGGCGACGATCATGCCCACGGCCCGGCCCACCCCGGGGCCGAACAGGGCCGCGCCCGCCAGGACGCCGAGGTCCAGCGCCCCGGCCATTTCGCCGGGAGCCAGGGCGTACAGATAGACCACGTTGAGCAGCAGATACAGGCCGATGACGATGACCGTTCCGGCGATGAGCGCCAGGGGGATGTTCCGTTCGGGGCGCTTGATCTCCGCCCCCAGGTAGGCCGCGGCGTTCCAGCCGCTGTAGGCGAAGGACACGAAGATCAGCGCCACGGCGAACTTCCGGCTGAAGACCGCGCCCGCGGCCGCGCCGGAGGTGAACACCCCGGCCAACCGCCCGGCGTCGCCGCTGCCGAGCCAGAGTCCGCCCAGGGCGAAGAGCAGGATCACGCCGATCTTGAAGATCGTGAGCAGATTCTGCACCCGCCGCCCTAGGCCGACGCTGTGGTAATGCACCAGGGACAGGACCACCACCACGCCCACGGCCAGCAGGGTCGCGGGCGAGAAGGTGAAGGTGGGCCTGCCGAAGACGTTCAGGACGAACCAGGGGTCGCGTCCGCCACTCGAAGCATACGTGGCGAACGCGATGGCCGCCGCCGCGATGGGCGCGGAGAACCCCACGATGAGGGAAATCCAGCCCGAGAGAAAGGCGGGCAGCGGTCCGAAGGTCCGCCGCAGGTAGCGGTATTCACCGCCGGCCTGCGGCATCATCGCCCCCAGTTCGGCATAGCACAGGGCGCCGGTCAGGGCGAACAGGCCGCCCACCAGCCAGCAGAGCAGCAGCGCCTGAGCGCTGCCCAGCTCCACCATGATGAAGCCGGACGTGGTGAAGACGCCGGTGCCCACCATGTTGGCGACCACCAGGGTCAGAGCCGAACCCAGCCCGATCTCGCGCTTCAGGACGCCCGTGCCAGCCGGTTGGCTCGTCATTTCAGGAAGTCTCCGACGTAGATCAGGTGCTCGAAGGGCAACTTGCCGCCGCTCCGCTCAAGAATGGTGTCCAGGGTCGCCCGCAGCACCTGCTCCTTGTCGCGATATCCGGCATAGGAAACGATGGCGATGGGCGTGTCGGCGGGATAGCTCCGCTTGAGTTGCTCCACCACCTCGGGCAGGTTCATGCCCATGGTGAAGAAGACCATGGTGGACTGCGTCTTGCCCAGTTCGGCCAGGGTGTCCTTGCCGGTGTAGCCCTCGCGGACGCCGAAGGCCGCCGTGAGGATCACCGAATGGCTGACCTTGCCGCTGGCCACGCCGCGCAACAGGGCCGCGTTGGCCGCGTTGAAGCTGGACACCCCGGGGACGACCTCGGGATTGAGGTCCGCGAATTCCGTGAGGAACCCGGTGTGCGGGCCGTAGATCATGGGGTCGCCGCCGTCGAGGATGGCCACGGTCTTGCCTTCGGCCACGGCCTTGCGGATGACCTTGCGCGCCTGGGCCTCCAGGGCGGAGCTGTCCCCGCCGCGCCGCCCGAAAGAGGCGAACAGGCCATGCCCGGCGTCGTAGAGATCCTTGCCTTCCAGCATCTCGGCGTAGTCCTTGAGCATCCTCTTCATGGCGAAGACCACGTCGGCCTTGGCCACGATCTTCTGGGCGCGCAGGGTCATGTTGTCGCGGTCACCCACGCCCAGGCCCACGAGGTAGAGCCGCCCGGTATCCGCCGCACGGGCCGGGGCGGCCGGGGCAAACCCCGCGAGCAGCAGCGCGGGGAGCAGCACAAGAAGTCCTTTGAACATGTTTCGTCTCCTTATTCGTTCGTCGATATGTCGTTCTAGAAGCGATAGGTGAGGCCCAGGCGGATGTCGCGCCCGGGCTCGAGCAGCGCGTCGCCGTTGCTGTCAAGGATGCTGGTCTGTTCGCTGTAGCGGCGGTCGGCGAGATTGTGCACGGCCAGATTCAGGGCCAGGCCGGGCACCCACTGGGGCCGCCATTCGGCCTGCACCGAGTGTAGCACGTAGCCGGGGCGGTCTTCGGTGCCGTCGGGCACGTCGGTCAGTTCGGCCACGTAGCTCATGGTGTAGCCCAGGGTCAGGCTCTCCAGGGGCCGGAAGCGGCTGTCCCAGGTCAGGCGATCGCCGGAGGCGGCCACCAGACGACGGGTGACGGAAACGGGCTCGTCGTTCGCGTCGCGCGTGATCACGTGGGTGTAGGCCAGGGAGGTCTCGAACGGCTCGAAGCCCCAGCCTGCGCGGGCTTCCCAGCCCTTGGAGATCAGGGGATCGGAGTTCAGGATCTGCTTGACCACCCCGCCCTTGCCGCCCACGGCGGTGATGACGTTCTTCAGACGGCTTTGGAAAACCGAGCCTTCCAGATTCAATTGGCCGTCGGGCCGGAAAACCCCGGCCTTCCGGTAACGCAGGCCGCCCTCGTAGCGCTGGGAGGTCTCGGGCGCGTCGACGTCGAACTTCGTGGCGCCGTCGATGTTCGCCATCCAGGAACCGGGCAGCGTGCCGCTGGCGCGCACGGCCTGCCCGTAGCCGGCGAAGGCCGTCAGGTCCTCCAGCAGGTCGTATTCCAGTCCCACGCTGGGCGAGACGCGGCTGCCCTGGATGGTGCCCTCGCCGAATTCGGCGCGGTAGGCGTCCAACCGGGCGCCGAAGGACAGGCGCGCGGGTCCGTAGCTGAGACGATTCTGGATGTAGAATCCGAGGTTGTGGGAGTCGTTGGAGGTGTCGTCGCCGCTCACCTCGGCCGTGTTCTCCTCGGCCACGCCGTCGCCGCCCGCCGTCAGGTCGAGGAGTACGTCGCCCAGGGCCAGGTGGAAGGTGTTGCGCAGGTCGTAGCCCAGCACGTTCGCGGCGTATTCGGAGTCGCCGTCCTCGTTGTCCACGGAGTTTTGGGTGTAATAGGCGTTGACGCGCGTATCCAGCAGCGGGTTGTTTTCGTGGTAGCGGTGGTCGAAGACCAGGCTGGTGCGCTCGGTGCTGACGTAGACCGGGTCGACTCCCGAGGCGGCGTAGCCCATGTCGCTGCCGTCGCTCCCCCAGACGTAGAGCCCGGAGTCGCGCTTGTTTTCGGCGCTCAGGCGCAGGCTGTGGCCCTGGCGCTCAAGCATGCTGAATTTCATGAAGTAGTCGTAGTCCTCACCGGCGGTGTTGGGCGCCTCGCCCCCTCCGCCCACGGTGTAGTCGTCGCGGTCTGTGGCCGAGAAGTGCGCCAACAGGCCGAAGTTCTCGTCAAACACGCCGTAGGCCGAGCCGCCGCCGGTCCAGGACTCGTCCGCGCTGGCGAAACCGCCGGTGACCATGGCGCCGAGGCTCTCGCCGGGCTCCAGCAGATCCTGGGCGTCCACGGTCTCGAAGCGGATGCTGCCGCCCAGGGCGCCCGGGCCCGCGTCGGCGCTGGAGCCCGTCTGCACGGCCACCCGCTTGAGCAGCATGGGGTCGATGGCCCCGATGTCACCGCGATGCTGGTGCAGGCTGCCGCCCTGCTTGGCACCGTCGATGGTCACGTTGAGATTCACGGCGTCCACCCCGCGCACGTAGACGCGCTGCGCGTTGCGCGCGCCGCCGCCAACGATCACCGAGGGGTCGTTCTCGAACACGTCGGCCATGTCCTTGGCCATGCTGCGCTTGATCTTCTCCACGGGAATCTCGTGGGTGCCGATGGGCTCGCCCTGCACGGTCATCTTGGGCAGCACGGTCTCCTCCTCGGCGGTGGTGCTCCGGGCCACCAGGGTCACGCGCCCGGAGGCTTCGACCTCGGCGCGCAGGCCCGTGCCCTCCAGCAGCAAGGCCAGCCCCTCAACCACGGCGAACGTCCCGTTCAGGCCCGCGACGCCCCGCCCGGCCAGGGCTGCGGCGTCGAAATCCAAATTCAGGCCGCACTGGGTCCCGAAGGCCGTCAGGGCATCCTCGAGGCTCCCCGCCGGAATGGTCACCCGGCACGGTTCGCCCTCCTCCGCCCCGGCGGCATGGACGGGGCCGCACAGCACCGTCCCGCCAAGGGTCAGGGCCAAGGCCGCGAGAAACATCGCACGCCGTACGCGGTCTGCGGCAAACGCCTGCGCCGCGCCAAGGGCACCCGTACGGAAAAATCCTTGAAGCACAGATCCGATCTCATGGCAGATACCCACTCCACTCCTCCTTGCTCTTCTTACGGGGTCATAGAGTTCTTGCGGCGCCACAAAGCGTTGCCCCATGCATCACGGCATCAACGGGCGCGGCACATCAACAAGGCGATTACGTCGAATAATTCAAAATCATTATGAGAAATTTGCACGTTTACAGTTGAGGACACGAGGACGCGGCGCCGCACCGATGCGCTCAAGCCCCTCAAATGCCGCCAACCGCAGCAAGGCCGCCTTGTTGGGATAAAAATCGAGGATTGCAGACATCAAACATGGCACGACTCTTTCGATTCCGGGCGAGCCCCGGGAACAGGGTCGAAACCTAATGAAGTTGATTTTCAAAGTCAATTAAAATCGGACAAAAAATCCCGGGGTTTCATATTTTTCTCATTATAACCAATGGAAACAATGAGAATAATGTATGAGCACCGACCTGAGGGCACGCCGACCATTATGATAAAGAATTTCATTTTTAAAATTGACTGAGGACGTAGCGCGAACTGGTAGGCAAAAAAGGGGCACGACAAGCTCTTTCTATCGTGGCTCGTGCGCGGTTTTCCAAAACCGGTGTCATTGATGGCGCTGTTTTCCGACATTGTGAAAAGCGATGCGTGCCACTTTGATGAATGCCGCTTCGGCGTTCATGGCCGTGGGGGTCCGCTGCGGTTGCCTTCTCCGGCACTCCGGAACACGACGGCAATGCGTGCGCGCGGATGATGCCGTTCCACGCGATAAAGGCCGGCACCCATGTCGGGCACAAAATTAACCTGGAAGCTCAATATGTTATGGAGACAAGATCAGCGGGGATCAGCCGTCCGTCGCTTCCGCGACCGTTTCCACCCTGTTTCCAATGGCGAACGGAGGGGCGGCCAAGAATGGTCGGGATTCCAAAGACGGCAGAAGCTCGCCCGGAACGGGGTCCCGGGGGATGGGGGATGGGGGGCTGGGGGGCTGGGGGTGGGATGCCCCCCCCAGCGGGGTGCGGGGCGGAGCCCCGCCCGCCCGCTACGCCACGGGCAGGCGGACTGTGAAGGTGGCGCCGTGGCCGTAGGTGGAGGCGGCGGTGATGGAGCCTCGGTAGTGTTCCACGATTTCCTTGCAGATGGCGAGGCCGAGACCGGTGCCTTGCTGAGGCACGCGCAGGGTGTCCTGTTGGCGGGCGGCCTGGCGGTACTTGTCGAAGACGTGGGACAGGTCCTGTTCGGGGATGCCGGAGCCGGTGTCGGCGACCTGGAGGACGACGGAGCCGGATTCGGCCGCGGCGCTCACGAGGACGCGGCCCCGGGCCGTGAATTTGGCGGCGTTGGAGAGCAGGTTGATGAGCACCTGGTGGATGCGGTCGGGGTCGGCGACCACGGGCGGCAGGTCGGGTGCCACGTCGGTTTCCAGGGCGACGGCGGGGTTGTCGGCGTATTGCCCGGCCACGCTGTCGATGGCGCGTTCCACGGCGCGGGCCATGTCCAGGGGGGCGTCCTGCCATTCCAGGTGGCCGGATTCGATCTTGGCGAGATCCAGGTAGTTGTTGATGAGCCGGGCAAGGCGTTCGCTTTCCAGGCCCATGATGTGCAAGTTGTCGCGAATGCGTTCTGCGCGGTGTTCGAGGCCCACGGCGGTGGCGGCGGCGGGTGCGAAGTGGCGGTCGAAATCGCGGGCCACGAGCTTGGCGAAGCCGAGGAGCGAGGTGAGCGGGGTGCGCAGTTCGTGGGACACCGCGGAGAGGAAGTCGGACTTGAGGCGGTCCATGTCGCGCAGGCGCACGTTGGCCAGTTCGAGCTGCCGGGCCTTGCGGTTCAGGTCGCGGGTGCGTTCGTCCACGAGGTGCTCGAGGTGCACGTTCATCTGGGCGAGGTTTTCCTCGGCGCGGCGCTGCTCGGTGACGTCGGTGACCATGAGCAGGTAGCCCGCGAGGGTCTCGTCGTTGTTCCACACGCCGCTGACGCGCCCCTGGACCACGCTTTCGTCCCCATGCTCGGGATGGGCGTCCATGCTGTAGCTCGACACTAGGTTTACGACTCTTCGACACTTGGTTTGCGACTACTATAAACCTAAAGAAGGGGCAGTCCATTTCTGGAGCCTGCCCCTTTTTGGCGTCCTTCGTCCGCTTAATGACCTTTTAAGCGCCACCTAACAGCTCTTGAATGGCCTTGTAATTGTTCCCCGTGGAGACCTTTGCGCGGGAGCGACATCGGGCCGCCCTCCGGCTGCAAGGCCTCCACGGGGTTGCCAAGGAGCACCATTCCTTGAAGTATTTGGCTGCTATTGCTTTCCACCAGAAGGTTCCTACAGAACGACCTTGCTGAAATGATCGTCCAGTTGTTCTTTAAGGCGATAAGGCACCGGAAGGAAGAACTTGCCATGACAACCGGAAGAATGGGTCTCGCAGGCCTGTTGCCATGCCGCATCAACTTCAAACAGCTCGTCCATGATAGCCTTCACTTCGGGCAGATACTGCTTGAGGATGATTTTTCGGGCCTGTCCGTAAGCCTCTCCCACTTCTTTTTTTCGCTGTTCAACTACGCGCTTCGCATGGGGGATATGGGAGTGTTCGAACTGATTGGCAATTTCATGTTTTTCCTTGGCCCGCAGCTCTTCCTCCCGAAAGGCTTGCCATGCAATCTCGGGGTCTTGGCCGGAAGCGACGGCATCAGCAACCTGCCGGGTCTTACTGGCCTTGCCATGCTCAAAACCTTTGTACTCCGCCCGGTACTGCTGGAACTTCTCTTCCAGATTCGCAAGGCGGGTGCGGGCCTCTTCCAATGCCAATTCGGCAGGAGGAACAAGCTCGTTTATTTTTGCCACCAAGTCGGCTTCGAGATTGGCAAACTTGTCTTCAAACATTCTGGTGATCTCCTTTTCTTGTGCGATACTGAAGCTACAAGGTAATGGTTTCCAGCAGCGCCTTTACCTTCCCGACCACCTTTCGGGACTCCGAGGGGGAAAGGCCACGGCCATGTTGTTCAAAATACAATTCATCCACAGTATGACAGGTGTCCGCACAAAGCTTGTCCAGGCGGCTCCTGAGATAGTCACCCTTCGCAAGGTCGGTGACGTCCACCGTGAGATTGTTGAATTCGTTTATGTCCTGCATACGGCTTTGCTCGCCTTGTTTATTCTGAAAGCCTGCTCCTTTTTGTGAGGAGTCTTGGCCGCAGCCATGTCGGCAGGATCACGCTTTAAAGCTTTCCAGACGGTCTTGTCGCTCAGCCCAAACTCAACGACCAGCATAGATACGATGTTCCTGGCGCTCAAACCCTCCTCAGAAAGTTCGTCAAATCTTTCCTGCATGGCGATAGCTTGAATGGTGGAGAAAAAGACCTGACATTTTGGGATATAAACCCCACGGCATCCACCGTAATGATAAATAAAGGCTTCTGCGGTTTCACTTCCGAGGACTTCTTTCAGCCATCGTTCCCGGACGCGGCCAATACTCGTATCCCCTTTGGGAACATCGTGCGTAGTCCCGCCAAGCCGCTTGGTTATCAATAAGGCGTTGCGCAGGCCAAGATGGTCCGCCATCTCTCTCACGCTCGCAGGGAGCAGGGCAGGATACTTTTCAGCCATCTTTTCCATTGTGCGCCGTTCATCCATGCTTGAATCCCGGTTTAGGCGCAGGCTGCTTTGCCCGTTACGGCAAGGCCGTTGCCCGCCTGTTCTTCAATCATGCGACAGGCGGTCTCCACGGTCTCGGAGCCTCTGACAAGCAAGCTGTTCAGACCGTCAATGGCCTTCTGTCCCAAGGAGTGGTGCGGAGGAAGAACGGTCAGAACATCGGACATGAAAGCCACAACGGCACCCAAGTCATGAAGATTGTCCAGAATATCAAGATACACAGAGGAAGGAACTTCGGAGGCCAGGTAGCCGCCGTCCTTGCCCTCGCAGATAACGGCGTCAAGGGCATGCTGGATTTCATCAAAAATGATCTTCAAGCCTTTGGTTGCCTTGGCATTGACGAAGCCTTCCCGGTTCCCGCTGGTCAAAGACTCGTCCAGCAGGGCCATCAAGGAAGCAACGTTTTCCAGTGTGCCGAGAACGCCTTCAAATCCCAAATAATGCGAGCCATGAACAATCATTTTCGAATCCTCCTCGGATGATGCCTTTTTCAACGTAAAAGCCGTGTTTCCACGGTTTAAGCCTTGCTTTTCTTGGTGCGGCTTACTGCCAGTGTGTTTTCCAGTGCGACCATGACGTTCTGCAATTCGCGCACTGTGGCCTGTTCCAGACGCGGCAAGCCGGTCTGCTTCTCCAGGATCGCCGCCGCATAGCTCCACGGCATGTACTGTCCCCTTGCCTTGCCCAACTCCGCCAGAAGGGCCTCTATGCGTTCCAGCGTGGGCCGTGCGGGGTTTTTCTGGTCTTTCATGGTCAAGGGCTTGCCGTGCTTGTCTTCTTTCGTCTTGCGGGCAGGACGTTCATTCCAGCCCTTGGTGCGGAAATAACTGACAAGCCGTACAAGCTCGCGCTCTTCCAGCTTGGTGCAGGAATCTACGCCAAAATTTGTGTGCAGAATCTCCCGGTAGGCATCGTCGCTGAGGCCAAGCTGCTTCTGGGCAATCTTGACCTTGGCAATCAGGCTTGTGCGCTTGGTCTTGGGCTTCCCGCCCACAAAGGCCTTCTTGGCTTTGGAAGCCGCTTGCTTCCGAGGGGCGGCGGGTTCTTGATTCTGCTTGGGAAAAGGGATGAACAGGCAGTTGTGGCCGTGTGCAACTTCTTGTGTGGGGCGGCACCGCTCTGCCGGAAAGGATATGATGGTTCCCATTTCTCACTCTCCCTAGCGGTCCTTGCGGACCTCTTCACGCAGGATTGTCGCTTGGCGTCTGATTTGATCGAAAACGCCTTCCTCCGGGTAATTGCTGGCCCTGGGGTCCGCGTGCGCCGAGGAGGCGAGACTGCTGTTTTCGTGGTAGATTGCGAGCTTCATATCCATCCCCTTGTGTACTTGTTGGCTGCTCATCAGTGCCGGGCCGCCACGCCCGACAGACGGCCCACGCGGGCCGTTTCGCTTATCTTGCGTCCCTGTAGGCCAGCTCGTAGGCGGCGTTTTTGAACTGCTGACGGAGCACCTCGACGTCTGCGCCACCCATAAGTGCGAGAAGTTTCCCGGAATGAGCAGCCTCGACATGAAACACATTGGGAAAAAGGGCTTCAAGCCCACTGATCCGCTCGACCTCGGAAGCGATGCCGTTCAGGGCGTGAAAGGCGATTCCTTCCAACTCCGCGCCCAGGCGAATAAACTCCTCGCAAAGAGTCTTTACGTACCGGGACATGGCACTGGAAATGGATTCTTTTCGATTCAGGAGGGCAGCGCCTTCGCTTACCGCGAGGCTAGTAAGGAGCTGAAAAGGAAGGGTTTCAAGCTGTCGAACACTTTCTATTTCAGAGAGAATCCCGCTCAGGGCGTTGAAGGCGACTCCACCTTCCTCCGCGCCAAGAGCTTGCAGTTCGCCGTGCAATGCGATCGAATATGAACGGATGTTGTCCGAAATGGTTCCCTGCTGATGTTGGTCAATGGTGCTCTTCATGTCTGTTTCCCCTTACAGTGCGCCGCCAAGATCGGCCCAGGCGGTTTGAATGTGATCGTAGGTAAGGCACTTGTCGTCTTCCGTGAGCATTAGGCTCCCAAGGCGCAGAACCTTGGTGAGGCCGCGCAGTGCGCCCGACTGCTTGGCTATTTCCATGCACAGGCTCTGACTCTTCCCTTCAAAGATGTTCCAGGCGGCAAGCAGCGTTTCCACATCTCCGGCGGAAGGGTTGCCCAGCCTCACGCGGTAGCCGACGCGGCTGAACAGTTGCGCGAAATGAGCCTGCCGTCCGCCGCCGGTAATGCGGCTGTAGATGCTTTCGTTGCCCATGAGGGCCAAGCCAAGGCCGGTGGCGTCGTGAACGCTCCTGATAGCCTCCAGGCCGCAAACAGGCAGGTGTTGGGCCTCGTCCACAATCAGCAGGCCACCAGTGTTCTCCAGGCGGGCAACAATGGCGTTTTCCGTCTTCACGGCGCTGGGCTGGGCTTCGGGCAGGCCAATGGCGAGTGCGATACGTTCAAGGCAGGCGGCCACGCTATTCATGGCCGGACTCATGGTGGCAACCCACACGTTGGGATGGTTTTCCTGATAATGGCGGGCGGTGCAGGTCTTGCCCACGCCAGCCCCGCCATACACTAGGGCGATATCCCCGGCGCGGTGCGCATATCTGAGTGCTCCGGTGATGCCGTTCGCCGTGGGCGTAGGCCGCCAGCTCGGGGCGGCGCTCATGCGATTGGCTTCCTGATCCCGCTCCTGAATCGCGTTCAGCCAGCGGGAAAGGGCGGTGGCAACAGCCTCGGTATCGCCGGAATACTTGCCGGAAAACCACAAAGACAGGCGCGTCTGGTTGATTCCCGATTCCTTGGCGAGTCTGGTCTGACTCAGCCCCAGCCGGTTCATTTCCTTGCGCACAGCCTCTTTCAAGCTGTCCTGGTCAAGCTGTACGCGGTCATTTGTAGCTTCCATTGTGGTGCTCCTCCGGGCTACTGGTTAACCTTGTGCGGCAAAAGGAAACACGTCGTTATCCTCAGCCATGATATTTTTCTGAAGAATCTCCCTGAGCTGGCGCTGTCGTTCAGGGGAAACTTTTTGGTCAAGCTTTTCAGTCACTTCTTTCTCGGAAAGCATGGTAAGTGTCTTGGCGGGAACGGGATTTTCAGAAACAGGCTTGCTGGCGCCAAGCTGCTGGAATTCAAGATCGCTGATGAGGGCGGCTTCTTTTGCGGCCTGCTTGATGTGCTTGGCTCTGCGCGTCTTGTGCTTGGCATGTTCACGCCCCGCCTTGCGGTCATTGAAGGCCACAGTCTTCAACCAGCGAGCGGTGCAGACGTGCCTGCCGTCCAGAGTGTAAATTTCAACGTCATCAGACAGGCTTTCTGGGTTGAAGAGCACAGCAACATACTCGCCAGATCTGTGAGCCAGCTCTTCAGCGTAATAACGGTGCCTGGATTCACCACGTCCGGCTTTGATGCTCACAACACCCTGTCTGTTTACCTTGACTGACTCCTGGCTAAGCAGAAGCATGTTTCTCAGTTTGGGCGAAGCCTTGCGAATGGTGGTCTGTTGCAGCCCTTCGGCGTAGACCTGATCGAAGCTCCTGCCGTTGCAGATGCCGCCGGTACGTCCCTCGCGGGCATTGTATGCGGCAACAACCTGCGGCAGCAGCTCCAAGAATTCAGTGTCGGGAATGGGGTTTTTGGAATAGCCGCGTCCGGCCAGAACCGGCAGATCGCGCATCATGCTATGCAAGCCGCCGATACCGAAAGCTCGCTCAATGGGCTTGCTGCCGGGGCTGGAAATTTCATGGTCCGGGTTGGTGAAGCAGACTTCAATGCCAAAATGCTTCAACAGGCCAACGGGGTCCGTGGCCTTGTTGGTGAAGCGGTGACGACCCGGCATCTGCCCGGTCATAATCTTGTTGGCGGCGGCGCGGGTGTTGTCGATGTACATGTACCGGGGCACTGTTTCACCGACGAGGTTGTATGTAGCCAGCCGGAACATGTCGCTGTTCTCGGTCTTGTCCCCTGCCCAGGCGAGAATCTTGCCTGAGCGCACATCCTCAAAGAACCACACGCGCATATTGTAGACTTCGCCGGTCTTGGCGTCGTATACGTAAATTTTGTCGAAGCTGAGCGCATCGCCGGAAACCGCTTCACCCGCTGCAAAGGTATCCCTTCTGCGCACCTGATCGGGGTAATCGTTAACAATTTTGCCCGTGCGCATGTATTGGATAACTGCGGGCAGAAGTTCTTCGAACAGACGGCGGGAAAGGGTGCGGCCTGAAGGAATCATCCAACCATTTACTTCTGCGGCATCTTCCAGGCGGCGAAAACAGGAAAGAAATGAAGGCGCTTCAGTGCGCAGATAGTCTTTTTTCAGAAACTCCCAAGCTATGGGGTCGCAATGAGCACGGGTCACACGACCCTTGTACTGATTGGCAAGAATCGGTGCCCAATCCTTGGGATCAATGCCGCGCACCCCTCTCTTGGAAGCAGTGCCGAAATACCAGTTGCGAAGGGTGCCGACTGCGACCCCGCGCATCTGACCGACAGCCACAAAGGCTTGAGTAAGCGTTACTCCAGACTCGTACAGATTCAGGACGTCCTGTAGGATTTCTTGTCTGAGGAAGGCTTTTTCTTTGGTCTTGCTGGATTTTTTGTTGAATTCGTCCCACAGTTCTTCCAGCTCCTGCGCCGGAATCGCTTCGAAAGTCAGGGAGGGGCCGTTCTTCTTGCGGTCCTCACGGATAAGGAAATTGGAGACCTTCCCCTTTGTTTCTTCATCCATGCTGTTGAAGTGCCAGAGAAAGCCGCCGCCCTGCTTCTTTTCCGGGGCCAACTCCCACTCGTTGCGCTTGGCACGGGCATGCACTGCCGGGACGGAAACGCCCAACATCTTTGCAACCTGCGCCGTGCTGAAGGCGCTATTCGGGAGTTCTGCCAGATTCATGCGCATGCCTACTGAAGAGCGCCCTCGTCGGCGGAAAAGGTCTGAGGATTGCCGAGTTCAGGAAGAAACTCCCCGGAGCGTTCGGAGTAGTATTGAATGAGCATGAGCAGACGCGTGTCATCGTTCGAAGTGAGGAAGGAAAACTCCCTGTCACCGTCAAGGCGGCTGCTGATCTCTTCAAAGACCGACTGCGGAGTGCCGGAAACCGTGCCTATGGCCTCGAAAGCCAAGTCAGCCGGAATTCTGAGGGAAAGAATGGCGTCGCAGATGCATTCAAACTGGCGGGCACGGAAAAGCGCCGCCGTAAGCACCTTCTCCTTGGCTCCCGGAAACAGGACCATGAGGCGGGAAATCTCATCCTCCACCTCACAGATGAGGGCGGAATCGTCTTCCTCTATCTGGTAGTGTCCCTGCGCAATGGCCGCGCGGGTTTTCACGGGCATGGTCAAGGCGTCCCACATTTCGTACTGGACGATTTCGCCGTTTTCTTCGAATTCCTGGACGCTGATACGCTTCCAGCCTTCGCGGGCAGACCGCTTTTCGAAAGCCTTGGCCGTCATGTCCAGCATCTCCTTCAGGCATCTCGTCGTGAAGCGCGGATACGGAAAACACTCTTGCATAGATAAAATTTTCAGACGCTTGCTCATGGCTATCTCCTCCGCTTGATGCGGGTTTCCGCAAGATCGTTCTCCAATCTGCGGAGCTTGCGGGCGCGTTCCTTGCTCTCGAACTTGGCCTTGCCGTATTCGAAAAGCAGGATTTCATCGGGATCGAGCAGTTTACACCCGTGAAATTCGGCAAGGAATTCAAGGGGTGCCAAGCTACCAACGGCCAACATGAAAACTTCCACGGCCATGAGCGGCGGAATGTCGTCCGTGTCGTTGGGAGCAAGCCACTTGTCCAGAATGTTGGTCGTAAGAAGCCGGGTGCGCCCCGTGGTGATCTTCACGCCGTTTTGCTTGGCGATTTCGTTCATCCGGTCCACCAGTTGGGCGCGGGAAAGATAAGGGGCGGCAGATGCCAAAGCTTGCTGCATGCAGGCTTTCAGCGTGGAAGCAAGGCCGCCAATGCGCATCTGTGCCGTGGCGGTGGCCTTCTGGCTTCCTTCGCCCTGTTCGGTGAAGGAAAAGAGGGAATGCTGGTAGTTGTTCATGCCGTCACGCCCCCTTGCAGGTCTGCGCTGTCCAGAAAAAGGGAATGGCGGTGGAAGCCTGAAACGCACAAAACCAGCCGCAAGAAACTGCAAAAACAAAGGCTGGGTTCGTGGCGTTGCTGGAGATTAGGCTCCCACCGCCAAATTTTGATTTCATTTCCCTTTCGGACATATCAGCCATCCGGGCTGTTTCTGCTTTCCACGAGGTTTTACCTTCTGCTCAAGCCACTCAAGAAAGGAATCCCTTTCGTAACCGACACGGCCTCCGATCTTGAACGCCTTCGGCCCGTTGCCGTTTTTGTCCAGCCCAGCGAGAGAAACAGCAGTGATGACGCCGCCGGTCAGCTCCTCAACATGCTTCCTGCTGAAGATTGGAGGGAGCTTTTCACGGAGGATGACGAGCACCTGCTCTTTGCTGGAAATCTGGGTCATGACGTCCACACTTCTTCGAGTTCTGCCCTCGTGGCCCAGTTCGAGCACCTTATGCGCCCGAACTGGGCCGTTGACTGGGCTTACAAATGCGCGCTAGGGTGACCAAAACGGGCAATGTCGCCCTTCGATCTAATACAGTTGACTAAATTGGTTCGAAAAACCGCAACTAGCGCAGCTTCTTTTTCGGTAGCTTCAACTCTTTTTTCGGTCGTGTCAAGCCTAAAAAAGAGTTGGCATTGCCCTCTGTGGCCGAAAGTCAGGCAGCCTAAGCATAATGAGTGGTGTATGTCTGAGTGGGATGGACCTTCAAAAAAGTACCGAGAATTCGGTGAGCGCCTTCGCAAAGCGCGTGAAAAGCACTCTCTTAGTAGGCAGGAGTTAGCTAAAAGAATAGGCGTTGCCGTTTCAACTCTTCAGAAATATGAGGAGGGGGGCGACCCTAAAGGGAGCGCTTTGGTCAAAATAGCCGGTGAGCTTAGTGTTTCGATAGATGATCTGCTGGGCGTGGGAAATGTTCGCCCTGAAGGTCAAGGAAATATGCCATCCATTGGTATGGAGATAGTAGGCAAGGCTATTGGCCGAACAAAATACAAAATCACAAATAAACAGAAAGAAATGATAGCAAAAATCATAAATGAAGAACTTGAAGAGAAAGCCGTTGCAATTGTTTCTGCACTGAAAGGAGGGATTGAAGAGTGAAAGAAAGAACTCTCACAGATGACCTTATGGATAGTATCGTAGAGAGGGTGTCAGAAGCACTGGACGTGCGCTCAGGTCCAATTCTTCCTTGTACGAGCACCATTGAAGACAATGACTTTCTTAGCAACGAAATTATGCAATACTGCAATAGATACCGTGGAGAATCATCATGTGACCTTGAAAGGAAATCCAAACGTCTTTTCAAGATTAATGACCAATCAGAATTTGATATTATTAAGGCACCCGAGGCCGTTGGATATATAATGGTTCATGAGTTGAAAAAGAATCATGATTCATGCATCGACAATGGGAAAGATGAAAATCTTCAATGCCTTCTGCCAGAGGATGCGGAAATTGAAGAGAGGGAGGCGAACGTTCTCAAAGAATTCAATTTACATTCACGAGCAAAAGAAGTTGACCGATGGTTTGCAGATTTTTTTGGCCCAAAGACTCGAACAATTAGAAAGCGGTGGCAGAGGTTCTTTTTCGTAGTATATTTAGAACATGAACTTTCCAAGCGGCAAAAATAATCCAACATCCAACAGGCTGGCGGTGATTGACTTTCGTTCATATCTTCTTACTATCAAATTTGGCTGTGGCACACCGCCGTCCGGTTCATACCCGGAAACGTTCAGGACGTTAGGGGTCGGGTCACAGCCTTTTCTTTTTTCGACTGCCTGACGATGGCACCTCGTGCCCAAGATCAAGAAATATGAACAACCGTGCCGTGGCACACACCGTCCGGTTCATCCCCGGAAGCGTTCAGGACGTAGGGGGCGGGTCACGGCCTTTTGCTTTTTCGAACAGCCTGCCGGAGGCACCTCGTGCCCAAGATCAGAGGGAGCAGGTTTATACTTCTCGCTTTATACTTCTGGTCGGCAAGCTTTGGCCCGTGACCTGCCCAAAACCCCTTTTCCGGTTCCATCTCTCCGACCATGAACCCCTTGTTAATCAGGCTTTAAGCGGTTGTTAATCGTTCTTTGCTCAAGCCGTTGTTTCAGGGCAAGCCAAGTCTCGAAACCACCGCTTCCCCGCCGAGGTTTATAGTAGTCGCAGACTCAATGTCGAACCCCCTTTTCGCCCATCCTAAAACCCCGAAGCCCGCACGACACAAGCCATTTTCATTTCGGTATGTGTCTCAGTGTCCCACTATATTTCACTTTAAGGTTGTCGCAAACTCACTGTCTGTTAGCACCGAGCCCAGCGCGCGTGCGAGCCACCGGACGGCCAGCAGCGCGCCCAGGACCCAGAGGAACCAGTTGCCGTGCAGGGCGTAGAACGAGGGCGGCCCGGCCGGATGAACCAGGGCCGTGGACACGCCCGGCAACCAGGTCGGCAGGCGCGAGCCGGGCACGTCGCGGCCCAGGGCGTCCACGACCACGGAAGGGCCGATGTTGCCGCAGAGGATCAGCGGCATGCGCAGCTCCACGGCGCGGAACCGCGCCAGGGCCATGTGCCAGTCCGTGACCGAGGTGCGCCCGAACCAGGCCAGGTCCGAGAGGTTCACGAGCACGTCGGCCCCGGCCAACCGTTGCGCGCGCGCCAAAGCGGCGAAATGGGCCTCGTAGCAGAGCAGCGCGCCGACCTTGAGCGCGGGGGCCTGGTCCGGCTCGGCGGCCGCCAGCACGTCCGCAGAACCGACCGCGGTGGCCGCTCCGGCCGGGATTTCGGCGCGCAACACGGAAATCCCACCCCCGGGCAGGTAGCGCAGGGCCCCGGGCACGAGGCGGCGCAGCCAGGGCAACCGTTGCTCGAAGGGCACGTATTCGCCGAAGGGTACGAGCTTGCGCTTGTGGTACAGGGGCCCGAACTCCGCGCCCGGCGTACAGGCCCCGGCCGCGTTGTAGTAGCCCAGGGCCCGGCCCTCGGACGTGTAGCCCAGGTCGTGGCCGCAGGCCATGAGCAGGGTCGCGCCCGCTTCGGCCGCCGCGACGGTGAACCGATGCGTGTCGCCGTCGTTCGTGGCGCACTCCACGAACAGGGGCAGCTCGGGCAGCAGCACCAGCCCGGGCCGGGGAAGCAGGTTCCCGGCGTCGCGCACCATGGCGGCCACATCCGCCGTCCCGCGCTCCCCCTGGGGCGGCGTGACGAAAAGGGGGCCCTGTTCGCCGGAAATGGGCAGCGCGGACTGCACCGAGGCCACCGCCACCCAGCCGGGGCCGGGGGAGGCGGCGACGGCGGCGGCGGAAGAAGAAGAGGAAGAGGGGGCCGTGGCGGGCGCGGGGGCGGCGTGCGCCGCGTGCGCCGCTTCGGTCCCGGCGGTCCCGGCGGCCACGACCGGCGGCGTGGCGGGAGGAGCCCCCGCAGGCCGCCACGAGACGGGCGCGGCGGCCACGCGCGCCGGGTCCGCGGCCAGCTCGGCCATGCGCCACGCGCCGTAGCCCCACACCGCGCCGACCACCAGGACGGCGCACAGGAAGGAGCCCAGGGCGCGACCGAGACCGAGCGGTGGTCCGGGAGCCCAGAACGAGCCCCCCAACGTGCCCAGGCCCCGGGCACCCCAGGCCGCGGCCAACAGGACCAGGAACACGAGCAGCGGCTCGCCGCCCAGTTCCAGGGGCTGAAGCAGGACCGGCGCTGCGGAGAGCAGGTTGACGGCCGTGCCGGGCACCACCGTGGGGTACAGGGTCAGGGCCAGGGTAAGCACGGCGGCGGCCTCCACGGGCGGAATCTCCCGGCCGCGCAGGCCCGGCCCGGTGGCTGGTCCCGCGGTGCGCGCGCCCAGCCACCAGCCCGCCAGGCCATAGGGCACGGCCTGGTAGAGGAAGAGCAGCCAGGCCGTGAGCGCCGCGCGCCAGGGCTCCATGGAGTTCCAGGCCCACAGCCCCACGGCCGCCCACCACGTAGCCGCGGCCCAGGTCGCCACGCCGCAGGCCATGCCCAGCAGAAAGCCCCTGCGCCCGCCCGCGCCGCGCGTGGCCGCGAGCCAGGGCACCAGGCAGACCCAGGCCAGCCAGGCAAGGTGCTGGACCACGCCGAGGTTCACGAGCAGCCCCGAGGCCACGGCCGCCAGGGCTGCGCCCACTCCCCGGGCCACCGAGGGCCGGGGCGCGGCAAGAGACGGCCCGAGGCCGGAAGGGCTGAAAGCGGAATGAGCGCGCATAGCTGCGGACCATAGCCGCAGGGACGAGCGCTGTCCAACTCTCGGCCGCAGACGGGCGGCCCTGGAGCGCTGGCGGAGCCGCATGGCGCGGGGCGACGGCCCGGACGAGGCCGCAAAAAGGAGCGGCGGACGGCCCGCAGGCCGCCCGCCGCATGCGGCGCTTTCGCGCCGCGGGGGTGTCGTACGATCTCAGGCGGCCGCGCGCGCCGCGCCTAGCCGGTGATCTCGATGCGCCGGGGCTTGACCTCGTCGGCCTTGGGCAGGAAGAGGTCGAGCACGCCGTCGCGGATCGAGGCGGTGATGGCCTCGCGGTTCACGGCATCGGACACGGCGAAGGAGCGCGCGTACTCCACGGGGCCGAATTCGGCGTGCACGGAGCCGGCGTCGGCGCGCGGCGCGTAGCCGCTTTTGCCGCGCACAGTGACCTCATCGTTGGCCAGGTCCACGGCGAGCCCGTCGCGGCCCACGCCGGGCATGTCCATGTAGACGTGGAAGCCCTCGCCGGTCTCGACCACATCGGCCATGGGCCGGACGCAGGTCATGCAGGGTTCCATGGTGCGTGCGATTTCCTTGCTCATCGTTCCTACCTCCTACGATTCGATGGCGATCTTGCGCGGCTTGAAGGTTTCGGCCTTGGGCAGGGTCACGCTGAGCACGCCGTCGGCGTAATGGGCGCTGACCTTGTCGCGGTCCACGGGCGCGGAGAGGTGCACCGAACGGGTGAACTTGCCGCTGGGGCGTTCGTTGCGAAAATAGCCGCCCTCCGCGGTCTTGCGCTCGCCGCGGATGACCACGCCCTGGCTCGTGAGGGTGATCTCCAGGTCCTCGCGGGCCACGCCGGGCAGTTCCGCGTCCAGATAGAAGTTGTCCTCGTCCTCGGAGAGATTGACCTGCGGCAGGAAGACGCCCGCCAGCGCGTATTCGTACGGCCGGGCGATGCCCCCGAGCAGACGGCTCATCTCCCTGTGCAACAGATCAAACGGCGTGTAATCAATAATCATGGCATAGCCCTCCTATTTTTTTCACAGAAGAAATAAGCCGGGCACGCACCTTGTCAACAGGATATTAACAATTTTTTTATCTGTTATCTTGACATATTAAATCATTAATTTTGTTTTCTCGCGTCACCTTCGCCGCCGTCATGCCGACCGAGGCATGTGGAAAAAAGACGCCCCGCGCCGCCGCCGGACCGCCGCAACATCCGTGCACATATTGACGCGAAGCCTTCCTCGCGCCATAACAACACCCTGAAAACACGGAACCCGCGCAACCCCCGGATCCTTTTCCGGAACGAGGAACGCCCGCATGCCGAAAATCCTCCTCGCCGTGTACGACATCCAGGTCAGCACCCGGAGTTCGGACACGCTGGTGGCCCGAAACCTGGCCACCAGCCTCGGGCTGAGCATCCACGACCCGGCCGTCGGTGCGGGCGGCATGCTCACCAGTTTGCTGCCCTTCCCCCTGCTCAAGGAGCAGGAAATCGACGCTCCGTTGATCTTTCTGAAGAACTCCTTCCCCAGCCTGCTCGCGGAAATGCGTCGGCTTGGGGCCGAGCCCGAACGCATGGTCATCAAGGCCGCGGGTTGCGCCACCCTGCTCGGGGGACTGCACCTGTTCAACAACGGCCAACGCAACGACGAGCTGCTCGACGAGCTGCTCGAGCGCCACGGCCTCAAACTCGCCGCCCGGGACACCGGCGGCACGCGAACGCGCACCATGACCCTGCACGTCGGCAGCGGCGCAGTGCGCGTGGAAAGCCAGGGGGAGGTACGGGAGCTATGAGCAGACGTCAGGAAATCCTTCTCAAGACCAAGGCCGTGCCGCAACTTCCGGCATCCATCCAGAAGGCCCTCGGCCTGCTGCAGGACGAGAATACGGACATGGGCGAGCTCTCGGAGGTCATCCAGTACGACCCCGGCCTGACCGTGAACATCCTGCGCATCGCCAATTCCAGCTATTTCGGCGCGGTGCGCACCATCGGATCGCTGCGCGAGGCCATCATCCGCCTGGGCGCCAACCGCATCTTCCAGCTCGTCATCGCCGTGGGCGTGGCCCCCTATTCGCGCCAGGCCATTCGCGGCTACGGCCTGGAGCCGGGCGAACTGCTGGAGAACTCCGTGGCCGTGGCCCTGTCCAGCGAACTGCTGGCCAAGGAGCTGGGCATCGACCCACCGCCGCACACCTTCACCTCCGGCCTGCTCGTGAACATCGGCAAGATCGTGCTCGGCACCTTCCTGGAGGAGGACGCCGGACCGATCCTGGCCCTGGCCGAGGAAAAGGCCATCCCCTTCCACGAGGCCGAACGCGAGGTGCTGGGCATCGACCACGCCGAGGTCGGCGCGGCCCTGCTGGAGCACTGGAAGCTGCCGGAGGCGATCGTCACCGTGGTGCGCCACCGCCTTTCGCCCGAATCCTACGAGGGCGTGGACCTGGCCCTGGACCTGGTGCACTGCGGCGACATGATCGCCAAGGCCAGCGGCCAGGGCGCGGGGATCGACGGCACGCACTACCTGCCCTCCGTGGCCGTGACCGCGCGCCTGGGCATCAACCCCAACACCGTGCACGCCGTGCTCTTCGCCCTGCCCTCCCACGTGGCCGAACTGCGGGACATCTTCATGCGCAGCCAATAGGCCGCGCCACGCGACTTCCCGCGAAAAACGAACGGCCCGGCAAGCTTGCCGGGCCGTTTTCTTGCCGCCCCGCGCGCCGGAAAAGAGCGGGAAAGCGTCGGAAGGAACCGGCCTCAGAACAGGTGGCGGGCCACGTCCACGCCGTGGGCCGTGGGGTCCAGGCAGTCGGCGATGGCCGGCCCCGGCGCGTCCGGGCCGGACGCATCTGAACCAAGCAAGTCTGGGCCGGACGAGTCAAAACCGGACGCGCCCAGGTCGAGCACCTCGCCGCTGCCGCCGTCCGCGCGCAGCAAACGCACCGTGGGCCGCAAAGGCGCCTCGGGATTCGCTTCCAGGACCACGGCCAGCCGCCCGTCCTCCAGGCGCACCAGGCTGCCCACCGGGTAGATGCCCAGACACTTGATGAAGCGCTCGGCCCAGCCCGGGGCGAAGTCCGCCTCGCGCATGCCGTACATGATCTGCAGGGCGCGGTTGGCGAGCATGCCCCGCTTGTAGACCCGCTCGCTGGTCAGGGCGTCGTAGACATCGGCCAGGGCGATGATCGAACCGAACTCGTGGACCATGCCCCCGGGCAGCCGCCCGGGGTAGCCCCGGCCGTTGTGCTTTTCGTGGTGCTGGACCACGCCCAGGAGCACGCCCTCGTCCTCCACGCCGTTGCGCCGCAGCACCTCCAGGCCCTCGCGCGGGTGGCGCTGCACGATGGCGAACTCGCGCTCGGTGAGCCGGCCGGGCTTGTTGAGCACCTCGGCCGGAATGCGCGCCTTGCCCAGGTCGTGGAACAGGGCGGCCATGCCGAGGCGCCGCAGCGCGTGGCCCGCCAAGCCCAGGTAGGAGCCGAAGACCACGCTGAGCACGGCCACGTTGACGCAGTGGGTGAAGGTGTAGGCGTCGAAGGTCCGCAGCCGCGACAGGCTGACCAGGGCGTCGGCGTTGCGGCCCACGCTGCCCATGACCCCGCGCACGCAACGCTCGGCCGCGGCCACGTCGATGGGATTGCCCGCCTCGGCGTCGTGCAGGAAGCTGCGCGCGCACTGGATGGAGTCGCGGTAGATGGCCCCGGCCGGGCCGGTCTCCCGGGCCAGGGGCACGGGACGGCGCCCAGACCTGTGCTCGGCCCGGTGCCCGGCCCCCCGATCGGGCGCGGGGCCCCGCGCCGTGGCCACGGAGCGGCCCAACTCGGCATCGGCGGCCGCGCCGCGCGCCGGACGACAGGCCGCGTTCGCGCTGCGCGCCGGGTCCACGAAGACCTCGATGTAGCCCTCGGCGGCCACGGCGCGCGCGTGCTCCGCGGACCGCACCAGCCCCTCCTCAGAATAGAGAAAGGGGTGCTCGGTCCAGGAGAGCCCGGAATCGACCACGTACATGCCGGGCCGCAGGTCCTGGACGGAAATGCGCCGCAGCAGGATGCCGCCGCCGGGCGCGCCGGAAGCGCCGGGACCTTCCGAGGCCTCCGGCGTGCCCGGCGAACGGATGCGACCGGGATCCGGGAAATGCGGTGGCGGGGGTACGGTGCGATTCATGCGGATTCCCATGCCGCGCCGCGGCGGTGCCGGGCCCGACGGACAGGGTATAGCAGCCCCGCCCGGGCGGGGCAATCCGTGGGAAGGGGGCCGCGGCGCTGAACGCGCCCGGCCCGTGCGCTACTTGACCGTGCGCTACTTGACCGTGCGCTACTTGACCGTGCGCTGCTTGGCGGTGCGCTGCTTGGCGGTGGGCGACGGGGTGGCGGCCAGGCGGTCGAGCACACGGCGCAGGGCCTCGAACTCCAGGGGCTTGGAGAGGTAGTCGTCCATGCCCGCGGCCAGGAAACGCTCCCGGTCGCCGCGCATGGAATGGGCCGTGAGGGCCACCACCGGCAGCCGCGGGCCTCCGGCGGCGGCTTCGCGCTCGCGCACGCGCGCCACGGTCTGCAGCCCGTCCAGTCCGGGCATCTGGATGTCCAGCAGCAGGCAGTCGAAACGTTCGCGCCCCAGGGCGGCCAGGGCCGCGATGCCGGAATCCACGGCCTGGGGCTCGTGCCCGAGCCGGGTCACCATGCGCCTGACGGCCAAACGGCTGACCACGTCGTCCTCGGCGATGAGCACGCGCATCCTGCGCGCCAGCCCGGCGGGCGGCACGGTGCGATCCGCGTCCGCCCCCCCGAGGGCCGCGCGCACGGCGGACGCGTCCCGCACCGCCGTCACGGCCACGTGGAAGTAGATCAGGGTGCCCTCGCCCTCCTCGGAATCGATGCCCACGGTACCGCCCATCAGGGTCACAAGACGACGCACAATGCCCAGCCCCAGCCCCGTGCCCTGAAAACGTCGCGCCAGGGAGCCGTCGGCCTGGGTGAAGCTCTCGAAGACCCGGTCGAGCTTGTCGCGCGGGATGCCCATGCCCGTGTCCGCGACCGAAACGAGCAGCCGCCCCGCATCCCCGTCCCTGTCCCCAGCGTCCCCGGCGGCGTCCCCGTCCGCGTCCGGCTCCCCGGCCGGAGCCGCCCCGGGACGGCCGCGCCCCGGCAGCCAGTCGCACTCGATGCGGATCCGGCCCTGCTCCGTGAACTTGAGGGCGTTGCCCACCAGGTTGAAGAGGATCTGGCGCAAGCGCACGCCGTCGCCGAGCAGCAACGCGGGCACGTCCCTGGCCACCTCCCATTCCAGCTCCAGCCTCTTTTCCCGTGCCTGGGGCCCAAAGCTCCCGACCACGGACTCCATGACCGCGCGCACGGAGAACGGCTCCCGGGCGATGTCCATCTTGCCCGCCTCGATCTTGGAGAGGTCGAGGATGTCGCCGATGATCGTGAGCAGATGGCGGCTGACGCTCAGGGCCGTGGCCAGGGACTCCTCGCGTTCGGCCCCGTCGGCGGTCATGCGCGCCACCTGGAGCATGCCCATGATCCCGTTGAGCGGGGTGCGCAGCTCGTGGCTCATGGTCGCCAGGAACTCGCTCTTGGAGCGGCTGGCCGCCTCGGCGGCCTCCTTGGCCTCGCGCAGCTCGGCCTCGACGCGCTTGCGGGCGGTCACATCCATGAGCGTGACCTGCATGGCGGGCTGGTCCGCATACGTGACCCGCGCGGCGAGCACGTCGCCCCAGCGGACCTCGCCGCCCAGGCCCAGCACGCGCACCTCGCAACGGTCCATTAGCGTCCCGTCGGTCCTGTGCCGCTCGTGCCGCCGGCTGAGCGTTTCGCGCTCCTCCGGGTGCAAGGGGACCCACAGGGCATCGCCGGCCATGGCCAGCAGTTCCTCTTCGCCGCGCTCCATGAAATCGCACATGGCCCTGTTCACGTAGAGAAACCGGACCGGGTCCCAGGCCACGATGGCCGTTGGCTGGATGGAGCCTTCCACCAGGGCGCGGTAGTTGGCCTGGGAATCGCGCAGCCGCGCCTCGGCCGCGCGGCGCTCGGAGACCTGCCATTCCAGTTCGCGCGTGCGCCGCCGGAGCTGGGCGGTGCTGTGGCGCACCTGGGCGCGGAGCACCAGGGCCCAGGCCACGGCGGCCACCAGCAGGCCGCCCGCCACGGGCAGGGTGCGCCGGAGCCAGTCCGGCATCCTGTACGGCCGCTCGTCCCCGGACATCCAGCGCTCCCGGAAGCGGAAGTACGGGGAATGCGGGTCGGCCTTGAGTTGCGCCAGATGGCGGTCCAGGGCCGCCAGCACCGCGGGGTCGCCCGTGGTGGGCGCGGCGAACCGGATGCCGATGGGGTCGAAGAGCACGGGCGTTGCCACCAGGCCGGAGGTCGCGGAGAGGTAGTCGGCGAAGATGCGATTGAGCACCGCGGCCTTGGCTTGGCCGGAGTGCACCTGTTCGACGGCCTCCCTGTAGGAGGACGTCGCCACGGGCGTGTAGGGCACCTGAAACCGGGCCATGAGTTCGTCGAAGTTGCCGCCGTGCACGTCGGCGTCCAGCACGGCCACGCGCGCCCCGGCCAGATCGAAGACCGTGCTCACGCCGCTGCCCGGCCGGGCGTAGACCTGGCTCCAGTTGGTCACCACGGTCTGGTTGCTGAAGCGAAAGCGCTGGGCCCGGTCGTGGGTGAGGGCGATGTCGCCGACCAGATCGATGCTGCCGTCTTCCAGCCCCTGCACGAGGTCGGCCCAGGTGCCGAAGCGAAAGCGCAGTGTCCAGCCTTCGCGCGGGGCGATCCACTCCAGCACGTCGATGATCAACCCCTGCACCACGCCGTCGGAAGTGCGAAAAACCAGGGGGGGATTGTTGTAGACCCCGACCACCAGTCCGCGCCCGGTCGTTTCCGGCTCGGCCAGGGCCTCGCGGGGACGGGACGCCAGGACCGCCAGGACCGCCAGGACCGCCAGCGCGGCCAGAAACGCGAACGCCGCCCGCGGCCGCGGGCGGCCGGGGCAGCACAGGGCCCGCGCGCGACAGGCGCCGGGACGCTGCGATGCCGCCGGGCTTGACGCCCGATTGCAACGCCGCGGCGGATCGATCCGCGACAGGTTCGGGATTGCGTTCATTCCGGCAGGATATTACACCGTCGCCGAAGAAAAAAACGTGATTTTTTTCTCACCACCCAACGCCGGACCCCCGCTGCCGAAAACCGGGCGAGTCCCTCAGGCGTCCACGTCCTCGCCCACCACCTTGCGCGCCAGGGTGGTCATCATCTCGTAGACCATGCCCTCGGTCTGGGGCTTGGGGAACTGCCCATCCGCGCCCACGGACTCGCCCTTGTGCATGGTCTCCTCGGTGATCAGCGAGGAGAACAGGAACAGCGGCACCGAACGCAGGTCCGGATCCTTCTTGACCTTGCTGCACAGGGTGAAGCCGTCCATGACCGGCATCTCCACGTCGGAGATGATCACGTCCACGTATTCCTCCAACTGCCTGCCCTCGCGCCGGGCGTCCTCCAGCCGGGCGCGCAGCCAGTTCAGGGCGTCCTCGCCGCTCTCTGCCGAATGCACGTGGAAGCGCGCGTTGTTCTCCAGGGAGCGCTTGACCATCTTGCGCACCAGGTTCTGATCGTCCACGTGCAGGATGTGGATGTCCCGGTCGGCGATGATCTGCCCCTGCTCGGTGCCGTAAAACGCCAGCGCCGACCGGGGATTGAGCTCGATGACGACCTTTTCCAGGTCGAGGATGAAGACCACGGTCTCGTCGATGCGCACCACGCCGGTGAAGGCGTGCTCGCTGTAGCGGTCCACGAGCCGGTCGGGCTTTTCGATGTCGCGCCAGCTCAGCCGGTGGATGCGCGTGACGCCGGTGACGATGAAGGAGGTCATGACCTCGTTGAACTCGGTGATGATGACCTTTTCCTCGGAGTCCTCCACCTTGACCGCGCCCAGGTACGCGGCCAGATCCACCAGGGGGATGACCCGGTCGCGGTCCTTGAAGTTGAACGCGCCCTGCACCGCCTGGTGCGACTTCTCCGGCGGGTTCATGGTCATATCGGGAATGCGCATGATCTTCAGCACCTTGGCCACGTTGACGCCGAAATAGGCACGGTAGACCCGGCCCTTTTCGGTCAGGTCCAGGAAGAAGACCATGATCTCGACTTCGTTGGTGCCGACTTCCGTGAGCGCGAGTTGGCGTTCGCCTGACATGTTTCCCCCTATCGGGACGGCGCAAGGCGCCTGAATGAGGTTGTTTGGCGCAGTGTATCCGATTCGCCCGCGGGACGCCACCGATGCTTGGCCCACGAAGCCCGTTCCGCGTAGAAAATAATGACGTTTTGGTCCGCGCGCGGACCGCTCACCCCTCCCCGCCCGCGCCGCGCACCCGGCGCAGGGCAAAGGGCTTGCGCCGCGCGGGCCGGGCAAAGGCCACCGCGGGCCAGCCCACGGCCAGCACCGCGTGCACGCCCTCGCCCGGGGCAAGGCCCGCCGCCGCACGCGCCCCGGCGTCGCGCCGGAGCGCCTCCACGGCGTAGCCCACCAGGCACGTGCCCAGCCCCATGGCGTGCGCGCCCAGGAGCATGTTCTGGCAGGCCAGCAGCGCGTCCTCGGCCGGGCAGCTCGCCGGAACCTCCCCGGGCGCGCGCGAGCCGACCACGATCACGGCCGGGGCCCCGTGAAAGAGCATGTCCCGGCCCTCGCGGTCGAAGGCCTCCAGAGCCTCGCGCACGCGGGGCGAATACTCGCGCCGGTAGCGGGCCAGTTCGCCCCGGCCCGCGAGCTGCAGGGCCGCGCACAGCCAGCGGCGCGCGGCCAGCCGCTCCAGGCGGCGAAAGAACCCGCCCACGGCCCGGCCCAGGGCCAGCACCGCGGCGCGGTCCTCCAACAGGGCGAAGGTCCAGGCCTGGCTGTTGGTGCCCGAGGGCGCGCTCACACCCAGGCGCACCAGGTCCTCGAGCAGCGCCGGGGCCACGGGTTCGTCGCGGAACGCCCTGCAGGAGCGGCGCGAGCGCATCAGCTGCGCCAGGGCGGGCAGGTCGGCCCGGCCGTAGGGCAGCCAGCCCCCGGGCGCGGCAAAGGTGGCGAAGTCCGAGGCTTCGTCGCACAGCGCCTCCACGCGCACGGCCCCGGCCGGGCACGCGGCCTCGCAGTGGCCGCAGAGGATGCAGGGCCGCGTCTGCGCGGCGGCGCCCCCGCCGTCCGGATCCAGGGCCAGGGCCCCGGAGGGGCACAGCCGCACGCACAGCCCGCACCCCGTGCAGGTCTCGGCGTCCACGCGAATACGGCCCACGCGGTCCCCGGGGTCTCCGCCCTCTTCCCGCGCGGTCTCCGCCTCCAGCTGTGCGCCGTTCGGTTCGCGTCCTTCAGGGGGTCCTTCGGGAGTCCGTTCGGGGCGTCGCGCCATTTGCCTTCCTTCCATGGGACTGCTAATAACGGGTTGGCTGAAAAAAGAAAATGCCGCAGCACCATCCCGGTTCCGGGCCCGCCCCGCCCGAACGCCCACCGGGCTGGGCGGCAGGACGCGCAGAGCAGGACCATGAGCGACGAACCCGACCGCAACATAGACCTCGTGGAAATGCCCCTGGAGGGGCTGGCCGCCTACTGGCTGTCGCTCAAGAAGCTGGTGGGCAAGCGCAACATCAAGGCCCTGGCCGAGGAGGCCGAGTACACGCCCGAGCCCTTTGTGCGCTACCTGCTGGAGGCGTGCCTGTCCAACCTGGACGCCGAGCGTTTCGCCGCCGCGGCCCAGGCCCGCCGCCAGACATGTCTGGACGGCCTGGCCGTGCGCCTGGACCTCATGCGCATGGCCCTGCTGGACATCGCCGTGGCCGAGAACCCGCGCAAGACCCTGGCCAAGATGACCGCGCAGTTCGACCGCACCCCGCTGACCGAGCAGGAGGCCTTCCGCCTGGCCCAGGAACTGGCCAAGGTGCCCGCGGACCCCAAGGCCGACCATTCCGTGTATTTCAATGTGGACCACCACATCAAGCCCGACCAGCTCATGGTCACCCTGCTCTTCTACGTCATGCTCGCGCGCCGAGAAGGCCGCGAGGCCTGCCAGGGCTACTTCCGCTTCGTCAACTCCTCCTTCTTCGTGGACGGGCTTTCCCTGGTCATCGACGGCTTCGACGCCCCCCTGGTGCGCAAACGCATGCGCGTGCACCGCGACGCCATCCTCGCCGCCGTGGGCCGCAAGGCCGACCTGAGCATCTGCATGTGTCGGGCCCTGCGCGACCGCCTGGAGTACGAGGACATGTTCACCCTGGCCAAGGCCTGGATGGCCTGACCGCCCTCCCCCTTCGACGCCCGCGACACCCCTTTCGTGTCCAACGCCATTGCCCGCACGCGACGCGTGGGGTATGCTGGCCGAACGCATGACACGAACAGTGGACAAGTACATGGTGCAGCGGCAGGCGCCCTCGCGCCTGCGCCGCATGATCCAGGGGGGGGTGCTGGGACTCGGCGCGCCCCTGGGCTGGATCTTCCTCGAACGCGCCCTCAGCCTGCACCGCCTCGTGCCCCCCTCCTACCAGCTGTCCCTGTTCGCCTACATGTGCCTGGGAACCATGACCGTGTTCGCGGCCTTCGGCTACGTGCTCGGCAAGGCCGAGGAGAACTTCGCGCACCTGAGCATGGTCGACGACCTCACCGGCCTGTTCAACACGCGCATGTTCCACGTCACCTTCGACCGGGAGTTCGCCAACGCCTTGCGCTACAAGTCCTCGCTGGGCCTGGCGATCATCGATCTGGACCACTTCAAGCGCGTCAACGACACCTACGGGCACAAGGCCGGTGACGCCGTGCTCGCGGCCGTGGCACACACCATCACCGTCCAGGTGCGCGAGGGCGACATCGTGGCCCGCATCGGCGGCGAGGAGATCGCCGTGATCATGCCCCAGACCGACTGCCACGGCGGCCGCGTCCTGGCAGAGCGCATCTGGCGCGCCATCTCCGCCACCGAAGTGCCTCTTGACGACGGCCGGATTCTCCATATTAATGCTTCCATCGGCGTGGCCTGCACCGACGCCTTTCCGGCCAAGGTCCCGCACGGCCTCTTCGTGCTCGCGGACCGCGCCATGTACCACGCCAAGCAGACCGGCCGGAACAAGGTCGTGATGATCCAGGAAGTGCCGGGCATCGGAGTGGACCAGGACACACCCGTGGAATGCCGCGTCAAGGAATGACGCGGCCGCCTTCGACAGGGACCGTCTTCAGCAGCACGCGCGGCGACGGACCGCGCCCAGGGAGACCGACCATGAGCAGCCCCTCCTTCAGCCTTCCCAGGCCCATGAGCAACCAATCCCTGTGGAACGGCATCATCCGCATGGCCACCATCAGCCACTCCATCGCCAGCGACAACCAGCGGGCCCTGCAGAAGGCCATGACCTTCACCTCGGAATTCACCGGCGACCCCAACGCCTTCCTTCCCAAGAGCGTGGAGAACGTCTACCACAGCGATTTCCAGACCTCGCTGGTCAAGAACTTCGAGCAGGCCACCGGACTGGTGGTCAGCACCAACGCGTAGGCCGCGCCCGAAACGCCCCCGCGCGGCGAGGCGCACCCGGGAACCGGGCCGCACGGCCCGGCTTGGCCGCGTCCTTTCGACCGGCGCGCGCTCGGGCGATCCCTGCTTGTCAACCGCTGGAAATTGCGGAATAATCGTGCCATGAGACGGCGCATTCTGCTGGCCGGCCTGGACCGGGACGCGGCCGAGGACCTTGCGCGCGGCCTGGCCGCAAACGGTCATGACGCGGTCTGGGCCCCGGACGGGCGCGCGGCGCTGCAAGAACTGGTGCGCGGCTGCATCGGCGCGGCCGTGCTCCACGCCGACCTCGCAGGACTCGGCTGCGCGACCCTGCTGCGCGCCATCCGCGAATCCGCCACCCACGAGGTCGCCGCGGGCATGCCCGTATTCGTGGCCCTGCCCGCGCCGGACGAACCGGCCGGGCATGCCGCCCCCACCGGGGGCAACGGCCCCACCGGGGGCGACGGCCCCACCGGGGGCGACGGCCCCACCGAGGGCGACGATTCGTCCCCTCCCGACTTTCCGGCCCTGGGCGCGGACGCCGTGCTGGGTGTGACCGGGCGCGGCGCGCCGGACCTGCGGGCCCTGCTGCGCGCGCTGGACCGCGCCGCCTCCGGCGCCCCTGGTCCCGGGACGTCCCCGGCCCCTTCTTCGGAATCCTTCCCCGGCCCCGCCCCGGCCGCCTCCCCAAACCCGGCGTCCGTCGAGGACGCGGGCTGGCGGCTGCGCACCGCCGAGGAACTGCTGGAAGGCTTCGGCCTGGGCCCGGAGGACACGCGCATGCTCGCCGTGCGCGTGCTCGAAGAGGCCCCGCCCATGCTCCGCACCCTGGAGGCCGCTGTGCGCGACGGCGACGCCCGGGCCACAGCCAGGGCCGCGCACTGGCTGGCGGGCTCGGTGCTCTCCATCCTTGTCCAGGGGCTGGCCGAGCTGGCCCGGGGCCTGGAGACCGACCTGCTGGACCAGGCCTGCACCACGGCCGACGAACGGTGCGCCCGGCTGGCGCGCGGCACGCGTGCCGTCCTGGACCTGCTGGCCCGCCGCTACGCCTGAGCCCTGCCGCCTGCGGGCCCGTCTCGCGCCCGGCCTTTCCGCCCTTCTTCCGCCTTTTCCCGCCCGCCGGACGCACGCCGACGCCGGACCGAGATCCGCAGGGTCGCCGAGGGCCGGAGCGCCGAAGCTAGAGCGGACAGAGGGAGCTGTTCAGGAGCTTGACATACACGTCGCCGAGGTGGGGAAAAAACAGAAGCTTGCGGCCGCGTTCGCCGCCCACGCTGGTGGCCACGACCTGGAGATGGCGTCGCTCCAGGGTCTCGAAGGCAGCCTCCACGTTGCGGCGGCCCGAGCAGAACCCCTCGCGCACCAGGGAGTTGGCCCCGCCGAAGATCTTGCACTGGATCATGGCCGGGGTCACGCCGAGCCGCCCCAGTTTCTTGAGGGTTTCCTCGATGGCCGAGTCCACGTAGCGGAAGGCGTTGTTGCGCTCGCAGCGCTCGAACTCGCAGCGCCGGGACAGCAGGGCGTGGAACATGGCCCCCACCCCGCGCTGGGGGCAGTGGAAGGTGACCGAGACGCACGAGCCGAGGACCGTGCGCACCCGCGTGGGCGCGGTGAACACGTCGCCCTGGCCGATCATCAGGAACCGTTCGTCCATGGCCCGGCCTCCGCCGCATTTGCCGCGCTCGTCCGTCATGCCCCGCACTCCCCGTCCTCGGCGTCCAGCGGATTGGCGAGCAGGCCCAGGTTGACCAGGGCCTCGTGCAGCACGGGCAGCTCCACGGGCTTGGGAATGTAATAGTCCGCGTCGCACTCATAGTGCGCGCTGGTCACGTGGTGGCTGTCGTCCAGGCAGGAGACCATGATCATCTTGGCCCGCGCGCAGCGCTCCACGCCCGCCGCATCCTGGAGCGCGGCGATCTCGCGCGCGGCCTGCAACCCGTCCATGTCCGGCATCATGATGTCCATGAGCACCACGTCGTAGGGCTCGTGCGCAGCCAGGGCCTCGGCAAAGGCCCGCACGGCGGCCACGCCCCCGTCGGCCTCGTCGCAGCGTCCCAGCTCCCTGAGCCCCGCGCACAGCACCAGCCGCGACGTCGGGCAATCGTCCACGATCAAGAGCCTGAGCATCGCTCCCTCCTCCCGCCCGCCCAGCGGACACAGTCCGGCCCGGCACTACGCCCGGCCATGGGCCTGGCGCAGCTTCACGTCCAGTTCGTTGATGTCTACGGGCTTGGCGATGTAGTCGTTCATGCCCGCCTCCAGGAATCGCTCGCGGTCGCCGGTCATGGCGTGGGCCGAGATGGCGATGACCGGGATGTCGGCCCCGTTGATCCCGCTCTGGCCGGCGCGGATGCGCTGCACGGTTTCCAGGCCATCCATCTCCGGCATCTGCACGTCCATGAGGATGGCGTCGAACCGGCGGCGGGCCAATTCACCCAGGACCTCGATGCCCGAGGCCACGGCCGTGGGCACGTGCCCGAGCCGCTCCAGGAGTTTGGCGGCCAGGGTGCGGTTGACGAAATTATCCTCGGCCACGAGCACGCGCAGGCCGCGCACCTCGGCCGGGATGGCCTGCGGCGCGGCCCCCAGGACGGCCTGCGCCGCGGCGTCCATGTCCTGCACGCCGAAGGGCAGCGAGAGGTAGAACGTGGAGCCCGCGCCCTCCTCGCTCTCCACGGACAGGCCCCCGCCCATGAGCCGGGAGAGCTGGCGCGCGATGCCCAATCCCAGTCCCAGCCCCTCGTGCTTGCGCGTGTAGGTGCCGTCCAGCTGGGTGAAGGATTCGAAGATGGCCCCGAGCTTGTCCTGCGGAATGCCCATGCCGGTGTCGCTGACCCTGAACAGGAGCGTAACCGCCGTGGCGTCGGCCGACTGCGCCGACTGGCTCACGCTCAGGGTCACGTTGCCCCGCTCGGTGAACTTGATGGCGTTGCCCACCAGGTTGAGCAGGATCTGGCGCAGCCGGCCCTCGTCGCCCACGAGCACCGGCGGGGTGATGCCCTCGCGCACCATGTCCAGGGCCAGCCCCTTGGCCGCCGCGTCGGCGCGGAAGGTGGCGGAGACCGTATCCAGGATGCGCGAGAGCTCGAAGGGCCGGACCACGAGTTCGATCTTGCCGGCCTCGACCTTGCTGAAATCCAGGATGTCGTTGATGATCGTCAACAGGCTCTTGCCCGAGTTCAGGGCCGTGGAGGCCAGTTCGGCCTGCTCCCGGGTCAGGCCGGTGTCCAGCAGGAGCTGGAGCATGCCCAGCACGCCGTTGAGCGGGGTGCGGATCTCGTGGCTCATGTTCGCCAGAAACTGGTTCTTGGCCTTGACCGCCACCTCCTCGGCGCGCTTGAGGTTGCCGATGTCGTCCACCACCCAGAGCACGCCGTTCGCCAGCCCCGGCTGGGTCAGGGTTTTGCCGTAGAGCCGGCACCACACGTCCGCGCCGTCCTTGCGGCGCAACCGATGCTCCACCTGGACCACGCGGCCCTCGGCCAGGCGGCGGTAGTGCACGCGGCCGAAGAGGTCGTAACGCTCGTCCGACCCGTGCAGCGCGCGGCAACCGATCCCCGTGAGCCCGCCCGGGCCGTAGCCCAGGATCTCCTCCAGCCGGTTGTTGCTGCGCACCACCACGCACTCTTCGGAGACGAGCATGATGCCCACCAGGCTGTTGGCGAACATGGACTCCAGTTCCTCGTTGGCCTTGCTGTAGCGGTCCCTGGCCGCCACCAGGTTGGTCACGTCGTTGAACACCGTGACGGCCAGCCCCGGCTCGGGCCCGAACACGCTGATCTCCAGATAGCGGTCCAGGTCCGCGAAATAGCGCTCCGCGCGCACCACGTCGCCCCCGCGGGCCACCTGCGCGCAGCTTTCCAGCCAGAAGCCCTCGGCCCCGGGCAGGGCCCGGCCCAGGCGCGCGCCCACGATGCGCTCGCTGTCCAGGCCGGTGATCCACTCGAAGGCCGGATTGATCTCCAGGCATTCCAGGTCCACGGGCTCGCCCGCCTCGTCCTCCACCAAGCGAAACAGGGCGTAGGCCGCGAGCATCTCGTGGAAGAGCTGGCGGTAGCGCGCCTCGCTGCGCTCCAGGCGCAGTTCCGCGGCCTTGCGCTCGGCGATGTCGTGGAACATGGCCACGTAGTGCGTGGGGCGGCCGGCCTCGTCGAACAGCGCGTCCAGGCGGGCCAGCACGGTCTGCCGCCCACCCTGCACGTCGCACAGCTCCAGGTCGCCCTCCCAGGTGCCCCTCCGGAGCAGCACCGGCTCCACCTGCTCGCGAAACAGGGCCACGCTCTCCGGCGGGTAGCAGACCAGCGGATCGATGGTCCGCCAGTGCTCCGCGTCGCGCGCGCCCAACAACCGCAGGGCCGCCGGATTGGCGTAGAGCGGCGCCAGATCCTCGGCGCGGCGCACGGTCACGGCCAGACCGGTGGTCGCCAGCATACGCCGGCAAAGCCCCTCGGGCACGGGCACGGCCGCGGGGCACGCATCTTCCGGGAGCGTGCCGCCCGCGTCGGCCGCGCCGTCCTGTTGTGGGGAAAAATCCTTGCGCTGTGCGTTCATGGGAGCACTCTTTCTTTCCGGTATTCCTCTTTTTTACCTGTGCTCCAATTATAATAAAAGGGATTCTCGTCTCCGCGCCCACGGTTGCACGGCGGGACAAACGCAAAAGAAAGCAGTGGGGTGAAAGAAAAGGGATGGGGACGGACCACTCCGAGGGCGAAGCCGCCGCTCAGGGGGCCGGGGAATATGCGTCCGGTGGGCTCTCTTCGCCCTCCCGGCCCACCGGGCAGGCCGGGTCGGCCAGGGAATTGCGCGACAGGCGATCGTCTGCGGCGCGGCGGTTGACCAGCCGCTGGGCGCGCTGCTCCCGGGACAGGGAGAAGATGGACTGCCATTTGGCCAGCCGCTCGGCGTCGCGCCGGTTCAGGGGCGCGGGCAGAGCGGACTGCGCCAGGGCCGCCCGGGGCCCGAAATTCGGCCCGGCCCCGGCCAGGAATACGGGCACGGCCAGCGCCAGCGCGGCCAGTCCCATCCGCGCGGCCAGGCGCGCAACCGCGCGGCCCGGCGCAGGCGCGACGCCGAGCGGTCCGGCCTGCGCCGCGCAAAGCGCCCCTCGCCGGGCCCTGGCAGCATTTATTCGCATGGTCGCCATTCCTGCCGGTTGCCGTTGACGGCCCTGGGCCCGACGCTACGTCCCGACGGGCCGGGGCTGTCGGACCCCCTACCCGGCCTATCGGCCGCAGCCGCGTCGGGCTGAAGGGTCAGTCCAAGAGTCAGTCCTCGGTTGCGCTGGACATGTCCCGCAGCACCTTGGCGATGTTCGAGAGCACCACGGTGAGGGAGTCGAAGTCCTCGTCCGTGAAGTACTTGGGATCGTTGTCCTGCAGGTAGGAAATCACGTCCTGCAGGCGCAGGGAGATGTTGTGCACGTGCTTGCGTTCCGCCTCGGTCATGTACCCTCCTCCCGGCCCAGCGGCCGAATGCGCGCGGCCGGGCCGCGCAGGAATCGCCGAAGGGGCCGGACCGCGATCGGCACGGGCCCCGAACGGCTCAGGGGCAACTCAGGCCCCGGACGGCTCGGGCCCGATCGGCCCGGGCTCGTCCTCCGGCGCACAGTCCTCGTCGTCAAGCCCGAAGATGGACTGCGGCGCCTCCACACACTCGCGGGAGGCGGCGTTGAAATCCGGCTCGGCGTCGTCCCCTGCGTCGTCCCGGGCCCCGTCCCGGGGCTGCTCCCCGAGCCGGTCCGCAGCCCCCTCCAAGGACCGGTCGCCCGGTCCGCCGCCCAGTCCGGGGCCCCGCCCCGTCCCAACTCCGGAACCGGAGACGGAACCGGACGCCGGGCCCAGCGCGCGTTCGGCCTCGCGCTCGGCCAGCAGCCGCTCGACCTCCTCGCGGGCCGGGCGGTAGTCCGCGCGGTCCACGCACTCGTCGTAGACCTCCCTGCCGAAGGGCAGCCAGTCCGTGCGGTCGATCCCCTTGCCGATGCCCCGGCCCGGGGTCTTGTGCGGATAGGCCGAGGCCACCTTGATCCAGCGGCCCGTGTCGCGCGCCACGCGGCGGATCTCCGACGCTGCCTCCACCAGGTCCTGGTCCTGGCTGAAGACCAGGGCCACGTCATAGCCCTGGCGGTAGGCCAGGGCAACCAGGTCGATGGCCATACGCACGTCGATGCCCTTTTCGTGGCCCGAGCGGTAATTGAAGACCGACCCGTCGGGCAGGCGGATGGCCTCATCTCGGTACTGCAGCTCGCGGCTGCACACGGCCACGTTGCGCCGCCCCTCCAGGGCCTTGAGCTTGTTGGTCCAGAACCCGTGCCAGAAGGGATTCTCCTGCTGCGCGGGCATGCCCGTGTAGAAGCGCGTCTGGCGCAGCCGCCAGCCCTGCATGCGGCAGATGCGCTCGGCCAGCGCCACGGGATCGTAGTTGGGAAAGGAATAACCGAAGGCGGCCTTGACGGCGTGGAAGAGGTTCTGGCCGTCCACGAAGGCCACCGCCCCTTTCTGGGACTGATCCGTCTGTTCGGGGTACATGCGATCTCCCCGCCGGGTTCCGGCTCACCACCGGCCCGACGATCCGGGCTTCACCCGCAGCCGGGTGGGCGGATAATCGTTCATATGTTCACGGTTGCGCGCATAGGGGGTATCGGCGTCGGCCCGCAAGGCGACGTGCTCCCCCAGGAGGATGCGCACGTTCTCGGGCAGGGCGTCGGCCTTGCGCCATTCGCCCGCCTGCCAAAAGAAATACACCGAGCGTTGCGGGTCGTAGTACACGCGGTCGTCGGGGTAGTACCAGTATTCGCGCTCGCCCCCGGTCGCCGTGGTCGCCCCGGTCGCCGTGGTCGCCCCGGTCGCCGTGGTCGCCCCGGTCGCCCCGGTCGCCGTGGTCGCCGCGGTCGCCGCGGACGCCGCGGGCGCGGCCGGCACCTGCGCCGGAGCCGGGGCGGCGGCCGCAGCAGGGGGAACGGCGGCCGGGGCGGCGGAGGTCGGGGGCTGCGCCGGGACGTCGGCGGCATCGGTCGCCGCCGACAGGGGTTGCTCCGGGGTGGTGGTGCCGTTGGGGCGCTGGCGCTGCGCCGGGCCCGCACCCTGGCCGGAATCTGCTCCGGCCCCGGGGCCTGGTCCCGAAGCCGCGACGACAGCCGCATCCGGGTCCGGAACCGGGGCGGCATCCGGGGCCGAAACGGGGGCCGTGGCGTTGGCCGCGACGTCCCCGGACCAGAAATCCACGGCGTCCACGGCACTGCCCACTGCGTCCACGGCGCCGCCCATGGCGTCGGAAACCGCGTCGCCCGCCGACTCCACCCAGCCGCATCCGGACAGGGCGGCCAGCACGGCCGCGCACGCCAACCACGTCAAAAGCCTGTGTGCCACGAATTCTCCGACGCCGCGCCTGTTCCCGACGCGGCAAGTGATTATATGAACTTCATGGGGCCCGCGCAATGCCGTAATGCGGCCCCCGGCCCGCCCGCAGCGCAGACGGATCGGGCCCGACTTGACAATTTGCGTCGCAGCCCTGTTACAAACAAGGCCGGTTTTGTCCGGCCATACCGCCGGCACCGTCCGACCAAGGAGAGGAGGTCGTCATGAACGCCACCGACGCCATCCGCATCCTCGTTGCCGAAAAGAACCCGGCCGCGCGCCAGATCATCTCCAAGATCCTCGCCGACAACGGCTACGAGAGGGTCGCCTTCACCTCCTCCGCCGACCAGGTGCTCACGGCCCTGGAGCACGAGGCCGCGGACTTCTACCTTCTGGACTGGCCCATCGCCGCGGCCAATTCCATGGACCTGCTGGAAACCGCCCTGCAGCACCGCAAGCTCTTCCGCCAACCCAAGATGCTCATGGGCGCGAGCGTGCCCATGACGGCCATCGAACAGGCCCTCAAGCTCGGCGTGCGCGACTACATCAACAAGCCCTTCACGCCCTACCTGTTCATGGTCAAGGTGGAGAAGGCGCTCTTCGGCGGCTACCACGACAAGCCCCTGCGCGACATCGAGCGCCGCCCGACGCCCCAGGCGTCGCCCAAGGAGCACCCCGAGGCGCCGTATCCGGCCGCCGACGGCCCCCGGGCCGGGGCCGGGCCCTTCCCCCCTGGCCGCCGCGTGGCCGGGCAGCAGGCCAGGGCCATGGACCACTTCAGCAAGGCCAGCGAATTCCTGACCCTGCGCCGCTACGACCGGGCCATCGCGGAATTCGCCCGCGCCATCCGCCTGCGGCTGCTCTTTCCCGAGGCCTATCGCGGCATCGCCGAGGCCTTCCGCGGCCAGGGCAACCTGGAGCGCACCAGCCAGTTCATGAACAAGGCCGCCGAGACCCACGTCTGGCTCGACCAGCACGAACGGGCCCGCGAGGTCTACGACTACGTGCGCAAGGCCACGCCCGACGCACCCAACCCCTACAAGGTCGTGGGCGACCACCTGCGCGGCCAGAACGATCCGGCCGAACAGGTGCGCCACTACCGCCGGGCCGCGGAGCTCTCGCCCGGCGACGTGAGCGTGGGCGTGGCCCTGGCCCGGGCCCTGGTGGACGCGGACGAGCGCGAGGAGGCCGCGCGCGTGCTCGCGCCCATCGTGGACCGCCAGGAGGTGCCGCCGGAGATGCGCGGCCTGTTCCTGCAACTGCGGCCGCCCGACCCCCAGGCCGCGCCGCGCCGCCGAGGGCCGGGCATGCGGTTCCTGGACATGGCCGGAGGAGGCGACGGCGTGGAGAAGCGCCGCACCGGGCGCATTCCCCTGGCCGACTACGCCGCGCGCCTGCCCCACGTGGAGGACACCTTCCAGGTCGTGGACATCAGCCTGGTCGGCATCGGCTTCAAGGCCACCAACGCGACCTTTGCCGTGGGCCAGGAGATCGCCTTCGACCTGGTGTCCATGGGCGAGACCAAGGTGAAGAAGCTCACCGCCGTGGTCAAGCGCGTATCCCCGCGCGTGGTGGGGTGCGAGTTCGCCAACGACGTGGAGGCCGTCCGCGCCAAGCTCAAAAGCGGCCTGCCCGCGCTGGCCGAAGCCGAATGACGCGGCGCGCTCCATTCATGTCCGGCCGATAGGGCCTGCCCGATCAGGGGCCGATCAGTCGGGGTCCGGGAAAAGATCGGGAAAATCGCTCGTCTCGGTGCCGGGCCCGGCATCGGGAACATCGCGCACGGCATGGTTCACGACCTGGGCCAACTCCGTCAGTTCCCAGGCCAGGCGCGCCGGGTCCGCGCCCTGCGGGTCGGCCAGGAGCGAGGCCGCGGTGCGTTCCAGGGCCGCGGCCACGCCCGCCAGCCGCGCCTTGTGCATGGCGTCCATGTCCGGCTCGGCCAGGCCGCGCGCCGCGCGCAGGGCCGTGCACAGCCCGTCGGCCAGGGCGTGCAGGCAGTTCTCGCGGTGAAAGCGCTCGTCGCCGGGCAGCACGGCCGGAAATCCCTCCAGCACCGCCTGCAGCAGGGCCAGGGACAGGACCAGCGGATCGCCGCCCCGACGCACCTCCCCCTCCAACGACTCGGCCCCGCGGGCCATGACCGACCAGGGCCGCAGCTCGCCGCTCACGGTGCGGCAGCGCGCCCTGGCCTGCTCCACGATGGCCCTGACCACCTCGCGTTCGTCCACGATCACCTCCCTTGCCCGTCCACAGGCCCTGTTCACGCCGCCCTTGCGCGGGCGGCGTCCCGGCCCGCCCTGCAGGCGGCACCATCGTAGACGCGCGCCGCCGCGCGGGCAAGCCCGGACCGCGCGGGCCACGCCACGGCTCCCTCCGCCCGTCCGAAGGGCGTATTTCGATTTCCAGCGACCTCTGCTAGAACTGGCTTCGCACCAACTTTCACCCAAAACACCATGATCAAGACCATGATCGCCGAAGCGCCGCGGTTAGCGGCCGCCGCCCGCGAAGCCGCCGCCGTGTTCGGGGATCCCCGCACCGCGCCCGGGGTGGCCGCCGTGCTCGCCAAGGACGCCAACGGCGCCGCCGTCGTCGTGCTCGGGGTGCTCGCCGTGCTGCTCATCGCCGCCCTGGCCGTATGCGTATGGTGGATGGAGCGCAGCCGCGCGGCCCTGCGCCGCGACCGCATGAGCCGCCTGGCCTCTTACGCCGCCGCAGGCATCGGCTGCTGGGAATGGAATCCGGAATACGCCACCTTCTCGGTCATGGGCCTGTTCAAGGAGATCATGGGCTGCCCCGGGGCGGGCGATGAGCTGAATTTGGAGGAATTCGTGGCCCTGGTCCATCCCGCGGACCGCGAGGCCGTGCGCCGGGACCTGGAACGCGCCATGACGGGCAACCGGACCGTGCGCCTGGAACACCGCATCCTGGCCGAGAACGGCGACGTGCGCCACGTGTCGCACTTCGGCGGCATGACCGAATGGACCGGGTTCGGACCGCACCTCTACGGCCTGGTGCGCGACGTGACCCGCCGCCAGCGCGAGGACGAAGAGGTTCGCCGGGCCACCGAGCGGTTCATGGCCCTGTTCAAGGGCTTGCCCTTGTCGGCCGCGATCTGGCGGCGCGAGGGCGACGACTTCGTGCTCTTCGACGTCAACGACGAGACCGACAGGCAGACCAAGAGCGGGCTGCGGCTCTATCTGGGCCGCCCCATCCGCGACGCCGCGGCCCTCCTGCCGCCGGGCTACGCGGCCAACGTGGAGCAGTGCTTCCGCGACCGCGCCGCCCTGCGCACCGAGGCCTCGCAGCCCCTGCACGCGGGCGGCCCGCCGCGCCACCTGCTCTCCGACTACATCTTTCTGGCCCCGGACATGGTCGCGGTCTATTCCCTGGACCTCACGCACCGCAAGCGCATGGAGGAGGCCCTCAAGGAGGGCGAGATGCGGTTGCGCACCCTGGGCGACAACCTGCCCGCCGGGGTGCTCATCCAGGCCGAACTCGGCGCGGGCGGCCGCGTGCGGCTGACCTACCTGAGTCGGGGCTTCACCCGGCTCACGGGACTGGATGTGGACGGATACCTGGACCGTCCTCTGGAGTCCACGGATTTCGTGCACGCCGCGGACCTGCCCCGGCTGCGGGCGGCCGCCGTGGCCTCGGCGCGGGACATGTCCCGCATCGACCAGGAGGTGCGCGTCCACGGCCGCGGCGGGGACATCCTCTGGCTGCGCCTGTGCGCCATGCCCCGCGTGCTGCCCGACGGACGCCGGGTCTGGGACGGCTCGCTCATGGACATCACCGGCCTCAAGCAGGCCGAAAGCGCCCTGCGCGAAAGCGAATCGCGGCTGCGCACCCTGGGCGACAACCTGCCCGGCGGCATGCTCTTCCAGGTCCAGCGCGACCCGGGCGGCGTGTTCAGCCTGCCCTACCTGAGCGCCGGCTTCGAGGGTCTGACCGGCCTCTCCCCGGCCGAGGCCATGAAGAACGCGGCCATGGCCTTTTCCGCCGTGCACCCCGAGGACCTGCCCCAGTTCTTCAACGTGCTCGAAAACTCCGTCCCCGAACTTTCGATCATCGACTGGGAACTGCGCCTGGTGCACGTCTCGGGCCGGGTGCTCTGGTGCCGCGTGCGCGGTGTGCCCCGGCCCGCGCCCGACGGCGGCGTGCTCTGGGACGCCTTTCTCACGGACATCACCGCGCGCCGCCGCGCCCAGAGCGACCTGAAGACCGTGCTGGAGAACTCGCCCGTGCCCATCGTGCGCGTGGACCTGGGCATGGACGGGGACAACCGCATCTCCTACCTGAACCCCGCGGGAATCGAACTCTTCGGGCCCGAGGCCGTGGGCCGGTCCTGCCGCGACTACCTCTGCGGCGAGCACGACTGCGCCGCGCTGGAGGCCCGCGACGGCAGGCTGGAGAACGTACGCTGCGTGATGCGCTGCCGCGCGGGCGAGCGCATCGCCCTGAAGAACGTGCAGTGCACCGAGGAGGGGCAGGTCATCGAGGTGCTCATGGACGTGACCGACCAGGTGCACGCCCAGGAGGCCCTGACCCAGGCCCGCGACGCGGCCCAGGCCGCCAGCCGGATCAAGGACGAATTCCTGGCGAACATGAGCCACGAGATCCGCACCCCGCTCAACGGGGTCATGGGCATGATCAGCCTGGTCCTGGACTCGGAACTCACCGAGGAGCAGCGCTCCCTGTTGCAGACCGCGGTGGAATCGTCGCGGAGCCTGCTCAACGTCATCAACGACATTCTCGACATCACGCGCATCGAGGCGGGCAAGATGGACATCCTGCCCGAGCCCTTTCCCCTGCGCCCGACCATCCGGGCGCTCATGGAGAACTTCCAGCGCCAGGCCGCCGCGCGCGGCGGGCGGCTGGTCTTCGAGGTGGACGAGCGGCTGCCCGAGACGGTCATCGGCGACCGCAGCCGGATCATGCAGATCCTCTTCAACCTTGCGGGCAACGCCCTCAAGTTCTCCGAGGGCGGCGAGGTGCGCGTGGAGATCGCGCAGGTGGGCGCGGGCCGGACGCCGGACACCGTGCGCACCCTCTTCGTGGTCTCGGACACGGGGCCGGGCATTCCGGACGACAAGGTCGCCCACGTGTTCCAGGCCTTCACCCAGGCCGACGGGTCGCTCTCCCGGCGCTACGGCGGGGCCGGGCTGGGACTGGGCATCGTGCGCCGCCTGGTGCAGCTCATGGGCGGCAACCTCTCCGTGGCCAGCACCGCCGATGAGGGCACCAGCGTGCACGTCTGCCTGGAGCTGGGCGTGGCCCGCGAAATGCCGCGCACGCCCTCCTGCCGCGCCGGCCTGCGCACGCGGCGCGGCCAGGGCCAGCACATCCTCGTGGCCGAGGACAACACCGTCAACCGCATCGTGGCCGTCAAGCTCCTGGCGCGCCTGGGCTACCAGGCCGAGGCCGTGGGGGACGGCTCGGCCGTACTCCCGGCCCTGCGCAGCCGACGCTACGACCTGGTGCTCATGGACGTGCAGATGCCCGGGCTGGACGGCATCTCCGCCACGCGCCAGGTACGCTCCGATACCTCCGGCGAATTCGACGCGGCCATCCCGATCATCGCGCTCACGGCCCACGCCATGAAGGGCGACCGCGAGCGGTTCATCGAGGCGGGCATGGACGATTACGTGTCCAAGCCCCTGGACATCGCCGTGCTTTCCGAGGTCATCACCCGGCATCTCCACGCGTCGTGAAAATGCGTCAAGGCGCATTCCACGTACCATCTCCGTTGCAATGCGACGATTTTTCCAGTAGTTTTCCACGATCACCATTTCGGATCGAAGAAACGTCGTGCCGTGGCGCGGCGCGACCCAGGAGGATGCGTAATGAGGCTTTTGACCCGGGCCGATTTCGACGGTCTCGGCTGTGCCGTACTGCTGGCCGAGGTCGGCATCATGGACAACTGGATGTTCGTGCATCCCAAGGACGTGCAGGACGGCAAATACCCGGGCGACGAAGGCGACATCCTCGCCAACATCCCCTACATTCCGGGCTGCGGCTACTGGTTCGACCACCATTCCAGCGAGCAGGAGCGCCTCGGCTTCGGCTTCGAGTTCAAGGGCTCCTCCAAACCCGCCAAATCCTGTGCGCGCGTGATCTGGGAATATTTCGGCGGCCACGACCGCTTCGGCGACAAATACGACGAGATGCTCCACTGGGTCGACAAGGTCGACAGCGGCGAACTGGCCCTGGAGGAGATCGAGAACCCCGAGGGCTGGGTGCTGCTGGGCTTCATCATGGATCCGCGCACCGGCCTGGGCCGCTACCGCCACTTCACGCTCTCCAACTACCAACTCATGGAGAACCTCATCGGCTACCTGCGGACCATGTCCATCGACGACGTACTGCAGCTGCCCGACGTGGTGGAGCGCGTGGAACTCTACCACGAGCGCGACCGCCGCTTCCGCGAGATGCTCCAGGAGAACTCCCGCGTCTACAACAACGTGCTCGTGCTCGACCTGCGGCCCGTGGAAGAGATCCAGCCCGGCAACCGCTTCGTGATGTACGCGCTCCATCCGAAGACGAACATCTCCATCCAGGTCATCTGGGGCATGAAGAAACAGAACACGGTCTTCTCCGTGGGCCATTCCATCCTCAACCGGACCTCCTCCGTGGACGTGGGCAGCCTGCTGCTCGCCTACGGCGGCGGCGGCCACCAGAAGGTCGGCACCTGCCAGGTCGCCAACGACAAGGCCGACAAGGTGCTGGGCGAGCTGATCAAGGCCTGTCTGGACCGGTAGGCTGGACGTAGATGCGATTCGCGCCCCTGGGTTCCGGCCGGTCCCGTTTCGGTCAATTTTGTTTCGGAAAATTCCGTGCGCGCTCCGGTGCGCCCGCGATCCTGGCCCTGCTTCTGGCCCTGGCCGCGCTGCTGGGCGCGGGGTGCGCGGACATCAAGCCCGCGCCCAAGGCCGACGACCCGGCGCGCACCGCGGTCCAGGCCCTGCTGGACACCCAGCGCGAGGCCATGAACCTGCGCGACGTGGACCGCTTCCTCTCGCTCTACGACTACGACGCCGAGGCCGAACTCGAACGCGGAACGCCCCTGTCCGGCGACGGGCTGGTGCGCGCCATCCCGCGGATCGTGGACCGCTGGAACGCCGAGGCCCTGCACTGCACGCGCAGCGAAGTCACGGACGTGCGCGCGACGGAGACGGGCATCGAGGCGCGGGCCATGACCTACTGCTACGCCAGCGACCGGGACCGCACCCTGGAAAAGGCCTACCGCTTCGTGCCCACGGCCGACGGCCTGAAGATCGCCTACGAGAGCTTCAAGGCCTACTAGAGGCCCCTCCTGCCGACGAACGAAACGGCCCCCCGGAAGTTTTCCGGAGGGCCCTCGCTATTTGCGGGAGCAGGCTCAGAGGCCCTGCATGTCCAGATCGTATTCGTCGCTGACCAGGGCGTGGTGCTCCGGACAATAGAACCAGTAGCCCGGCGGCAGGGAGCGGTTGCAGCCCGGGTAGCGGCAGCGCCTCCGCGCGGGCCGCTGCGCCGGTGCGCGGGCTTCCGCGCCGCCCGGCCGCGGGCGGCGGAAGGCGGCCCCGGGCATGGCGCCCGGGGGGCGCGTAAAGCCGGTTCGGGCGGGCGGCACGGATGGCGGGACGGACGGCGGGACGGACGGCGGGGCGGGGCGCGCGGCGCAGGCCCGCGCCGCCTCCGGAGCGGGAGGCGGGGGCACGCACGGGGCCAGGGGCCGGGCCGAGGGCGCGGTGGCGCACGAATCCGGACCACACGGATCAAGACCACAGGGAGCCGCACCGGGGACAACCGCTTCGGGAGGCTCCGCGCCAACGAGAACCGCGCCAACGGGAACCACGCCGGAGGGCATGGCCTGCGTGGCGGCATCCCCAGGGGCCGGGGTCGTGGCCGCGCGATCGCTCATCGCCCCTCCTCCGCGGCCAGGGGTGCGCAGGCCAGACGCAGAGTGCAGGTCACGCGCCAGAAGGCTTCTCCCCTTGCGCGCGCGTGTCCGTCCTTGTGTTCCGCGCCCGGTGCCGTCCGCGTTCCGGAGCCCGGAGCATCGGTCTGGCCGGAAGCGGCCCCGCCGGACTCTGCGCGATGGAACTCGGCGCGCGGCGGGTCGTTTTCACGGACGCGGGCCAGGGGGGCGTCGCTCCCGAGGAGCCCGGCCGCTTCCCGGGACGTCGCCGGGCCCGAAACCCGCTCCCGCACCGCGGGCTCCCCAGCTCCCAGCTTCTCAGCCAGGCCGCCCCGGCCGCGACCGGGCCCGGCCGGGGTGAAAGATTTAACCAAATAGTTATCAAATGATTCCGCAACATCCCGGCCGCCAGCAGAGGCGGCATCGTCTCGCACCGGGTTCGCCATGCCGCCCGTGGCCCCATCCAGGCCCGCGCCAACCTGGTCCGAACTGCACGGCAGATGGCGCGGGCACAGGGCTCCCCGCCGCGTAGCCACGCAGCTCCCGCCAAAAATATCCAGCTCCATGAAGGGGTTGGCAACACGGCACTTTCCCCATTCCTGGTCCGGGGTCGTCCTGTTCCAAAAGCGACAATTCCCGCAGGCTTTGTACATTCCGTTCTCCTTTGCCTCCCCGCTGCGCAGCAGCGCGCGGAGCAATGCTGTTCCCGCCGGCCCCATCGTCGGCGTACCGTTCGATCGATGCCCTGCTATTATCCAAATGGGTATAAAAAGTCAAGAATATTTTTCCAATTGGTTAACACCTCGATATCCCTGGTCCTCTGGCCCGTCCCCAGGATCGCGCGAAGATCGCCGCACGCCGGAGCACAGGAGTACGCCGTCTCCCCGGTCGGCTCGGATCGGCAGCGGAACCGATGCCGGCGGTGCAGCGGCGGCGCGGCTCCCACGCATTGCCACCCGCGTACGGCGCAAACGCGATACCGGACGCTTCAGCCGCGCCGGGCCCGGCAGCCCCGCGCGGGCACGGTCACACCCGCGCCCGGGACGCGGGGTGCGCGCAGTCCCCGGCCGAGCCGTAACCCGGCCCAGCCACGGCCTGCTTCCCCGGCGCCGCGCAGAACCGTCCGCAGTTCGCTCCGTCCTCCGCAGTCGCCGCCCGAGCGCCTGGACCGGCCGGGGACGTCATCCCGCGAGTCCGCGCCTCCCGGACGTCCTGGAGCCGCGCTGCATACTCTTTCGGCCCCGGGGCGTTCACCCGACCCGCCTCCCGGGCCGCACGCCCGATCCCGACGGGTTTTCGCACCCACGCCTGGTCGGACCGTCCGTCGCGCTCCAAAGGGTCGAAGCGATGCGCTCCACCCGCTCGGAAACCAGCCCGGCCACGTAGGCCGCGCCCAGGGTCAGGTCCTCCTCGCCTGCGACGCCCTCGTCCAAACCGGCGCGAACAAAGCGGAGTGCACCGGCAATCCCGTGCAACTCCAACGCGTTTTCCTGGAGAATACTCTTCATTATGCCCCCATTTATGGAAAAAAGTTGGTTTGTCTTCGAAAATGTGCTTTGTTGGTGCTGCTCCGCAACATGCTGCACGGGTCGGTTGTGCCGGTGCTTCTATACAAAGTCAAGTATAAATGATTAAATATTTTGCATCGGGTTGCGAATTTGCATTTCAAAACGCTCCAAAATATTTTTATATATTTTTCTTTTTCTACACTGCAAAACACTTTTCCTTCCAACTGCACTACTGCAGTTCAGCATTCGAATTTTCTTGCAATAGCATGAGGAATGATGGGCGGGAGTTGCATCTGTATATGACCTGCAGCCGCCTGCCTTGCAACGGCACTTCACGCCGCAGCCCCGGGTGGTCGCTCACGGCGCGGCGGACACTCGGCTCCTGCGCGCGCGCCCGCTTCCCCCGCAAAATCGGCAGGGGCGATGTAAGAGGGGAAGGCGTCCGCAGCAACTGCAATGGGCATCGCCGCGTGCGGCGGTCATGTGCGACGGCCACGAAAACGGGCTTGCGCAACACCGTGCGCTACGACGAAAGAAGGAAGCGGAAGGAGAGGTGTTGGGAGGCGCACCGCCGGGTCCGGCGTCCGGACGCACCGGGCCACACCGAAGCGGATCGGGGACCGGCCGGGGACCGGATCGCTACGGCGGCAACGGCAGCGGGCGGGCCCGCGCTAGGGTTCGTCGCGCTCGCGCAGGAAGTGCCCGAAGCGCTTGTCCGAATTGATGATGTGCGAGATGAGCCAGTTGTCGAGAAAGGCGAGCAGGTCCAACAGCCCGGCCGCGTCCGCCTGGACCGGGGCCGCGGCGAATTCCTCGACCTTGGCGCTGAACCGGGCGTGCTCGACCCGGTGGCGCTCCACACCGGGATAGCCCACGGACTCCATCAACGCCTCTTCATTGGTGAAGTGATGGCGGCAGTAGTCGCGCAGGCTGGCGGTCAGGTGGTCGCGGTCGCGGGCCCTGACCGGCCCGGAGCGCAGGCAGCGGAAAATGTCGTTGAGGATGTCGAAGAGCTTGCGGTGCTGCTCGTCGATCGAGTCTTCCACGGCGTAGGAATCGTCCCATTCTATGAGCATGTCGGCCTCTCTGAGCCCGAGTATAACGCGGGGAGGGGGGATCGGGCAAGGACGCCCGCAATGCGAAGGCCCGGAAACCCGGTCCGGGTCAGCGCAGGCCGCGCGAAAGGGAGGACCGGGCGAAGGCCAGGACCTGCTCGTAGAACCCGAGGGGACAGTACGGGGCCATGAGTTGGGTGCGCACCGAGCCGACGATCAGGCCGAAGAGGATCTCGGCCATGTTCGCGGGCGCGCACTTGCCGATGGAGCCGTCCTCGACGCCGCGGGCGATGTGCCCGTCGAGACAGTCGATGAGCTCGCGGAACTTGAAGATGATGTCGTCCTTGTTGATGTCGATCTTCACATCCGAGTAGGGGGAGCAGCGCGCCAGGATCATGAAGTGCAGATTCGGGTCCACGGAGCAGGCCAGGTAGGCCTCCATGAAGTGCATCACCGCGTCGAGCCCGTTGGAGGCCAGCGCGGTCCGTTTGGACAGGCGGGCCATGACCTCGTCGATCACGCCCACGCTGGTCTGGACGAAAAGCTTTTCCTTGCTGCCGAAGTAGTGCGGGATGAGTCCGAAGGCCACACCGGCCTCTTCGGAAATCTTCTTGATGGTCGTGTCGGCGTAGCCGTACTGCCCGAACGTCTTGCGCGCGGCCAGAAGAATCTTCTCCCGGCTGCTCATCGCGGCCTCGTCGCGGCCGTTTGCGCTCCTGGGAGAACGTTTCTTTGCGGCTCGCACGGTGGGACTGGCTCCGTTCATGACGCCCCCGTGGGGCGGACCTGCGCCACGCGCACGGCGATCGGCCGAACTGCGCATGGCGTGTCGCGCGCCCCGTGTCGCAGGAATGCATTTTTCAATCGAACTGGTCGATACTGTTATCCTACCGCCGTAACAACGTCAAATATATCACGGCCAATCCGCGGAATCCGAACCGGCCGGGCCGCTCCGCTTGCCGCCGGGCTCCCGACGGCTCCTCGGCCACGAGGCAGCCTGCCCGGCGCGGCAGGCCCCGCCATCCGCCTCCCCTCCGGCCAGGGCCGCCTCCGTCTCCCGGGGAGAGGCCGGGCGAGGCTGGGGAAAAAGCCCCGCCCGGCCCTCCAAAAAGGGAGAGCCGGCCAACGACGGCCGGCTCTGGAGACATGAAGGTCCAAACTGCCTGGGTTTGAACTATGTGCGTGCCGACTTGCCATTGACGGGACGTGCGCCGTGGCGCGCGTCCGTCCGTACCAAGCGGGCGCTTTCCGAGTCGGCGTTGGGGCTCTTGAAGCCCAAGTAGGGCCCATAGCCGTAGCAACCCCCGTTGCTCCGGCTCGCCTTGCCGATCCGCTCGATAATGCCCTTGATCATGGTAGCCTCCTCAGTGCGGAAACCGCACGTGATTGATCAATCAATCAACCACACGGCTGCATCTTGATTGAGCGATCAATCAAAGTCAACAAATTTTTCCGAGTCCGGCACAACTTTTTTTATTTCAAATAAATATTTAATAATTATAAAATATTATGCGTCGAATATTTCTTGACGGCAGATTCGAAACCCCATCGAAACGGAAAAAAACGAAAGCGGCCTGCCCCGCCGCGTCGCTCCCGCCCCTTTCATCCCCTCTCTTCCCCTCTCCGGCTCCGCCCTTTTCCCGCCCCACCGGCCGCGCTTCGCGGCGTCTGCCTCCACTGCGTCTGCGGGCGGGAAGCCGTGTCACACCCCACTAGGACAATTGCGCGGTCCGTGCTATGCTGCCTTGAAGGCGGAAAAGGCGCGCCGTCTGCAAGGCGCCTTCAGCCGTCGAAACGTGGAACAGCGGGGGGGACCCGTCCACCGGTCAACAAGCCCCGCGCACGAGGTGCGCGGCCGGAGGAATGCATGAAGACCCTACCGCTGCGCGCCGTCGCGCCCGGAATGCACCTGGCGGATGACGTCCGAACCCCTGATGGCAGGCTGCTGCTGCCCGGCGGCACGCCTCTCGCCGCAAAACACCTGGAACTTCTCGCCCGCCGGGGCATCGAAAAGGTCGTCGTCCGCGAGAGCGGGGTGCATGTCTCGGCCCGCTCCCGGCATCAGGGCGAGGAGCATGCGCGCGGCTTCTTTCTCTACGTGGACCACGCCGATCCTTTCATGAACGCCCTTTACGCCATCAGCGCCGAGCGCACCGCGCAACGCATCGCCGAGGGCTGGACGCCGCCCGTCGAGGGCTGCCTGCGGGGCGACGCCGACCATCTCCCGGACCAGTTTCTCCGTGGCGAAGGCCAACCCGAGGACATCGTGGACGCCGAGTGCGAGGTGGCCAGCTTTTCAGGCGTCTACGGCGGCATCCAGGAGGTCCTGGCCTCGGGCACCGCGTCGGCCGGGGAGATCGCCGACATCGTGACCAAGGACGTGGCCCTGACGGCCAAGCTGCTGAAGATCGTCAACAGCCCGTTCTACGGCTTTGCGCGCCGCATCGACACCATCTCGCGCGCCGTGACCATGGTCGGGGGCCGCGAGCTGTCCACCCTGGCCATGGGCGTCTCGGCGGTTTCGGCCTTCCAGGGGGTGCCCCCGGAACTCATCGACATGACCGCCTTCTGGCGCCACTCCCTGAGCGTGGGGCTGCTGGCCAAGCTGCTGGCCACCCATTGCGGCGACAGGGCCCCGGAGCGATTCTTCACCGCCGGGCTGCTGCACGACGTGGGCCGGCTGATCCTCTTCAAGCGGCTGCCCCAGGCCTCGGTGGACGTGCTGCGCTACGCCCGCGGGGCCTGCGTCCCGCTGGTGGACGCCGAGGAGGCGGTGATGGGCTTCACCCACGCCCGCGTGGGCGGGCTGCTGCTCGCGGCCTGGGGCTTTCCCGAGAGCCTGGAGATGGCCGCGCGCCTGCACCACGGCCCCGTGGAGGGCGAACACGACTTCACGGCCATGGTCGTGCACGTGGCCGATAACATCGCCAACGCCCTGGCCATTGCGCAGGGGTCGCAATTCGCCTTGCCGGGCGCGGCTTCCGGGGCGTGGGAGCGCCTTGGAACGCCCGTGGAGTCGTTGGAGGAGATCTGCCGGGAGCACGACGAGCAGCTGGAGGCCATCTTCGGCGCGTTCTTCGGATAGGGCGCGCGGAGCGGACGGACGGAGCGGGCGGGCGCAGGGCCGGAATGTGCCAAAAGGAACCGGCGCACGGCCGCCCTCCCAGGTAGTCCGCATGGCGGGGCCACGCCCGCGCCGGGCGGGAAGGGAACGGCCGCGCTACCTCGCGGCCGTGGTCGCCTGCAGGGCCAGGTCGCGGGCCAGGTCGCGGCAGGCCTTGATGTAGCCGGAGAAATCCGCGAGCAGGGCCTTGGCGCGGGCCCCGGTGTCCGGCCCCTCCAGCCCCGTGAGCAGCATGAGCTGCAGCCCCTGGGAGTCGGCGATGTCCGAGAGCCGCGCGGCCACATGGCCGTTCACCGTGGCGCGGCGCGCGTCCTCCCCGGCCACCAGGCGCAGCACGTAGATGAGGTCGCGGACGTTGTCGAGCTGCTGCCCGCCCAGGGCCAGCAGGTAGCCCAGGGAATCGTTGACCGGCCGGTCCAGCGCGCCCTGCTGCGCGAGCATCTCCATGCCGTCGCCGAGCTGGTTGGCCTGCTGGTAGAGCCCGTCCAGGCGCGCATCGAAGGCCGCGTAGGGCTCGGCCGCCATGGCTGGCCGCAGCCCCGCGGCCAGCAGCAGGAATGCGCACGTCACTGCGGCCCAGGCCGCCGGGCCGGTCGTCGGTGTCCCGGCCCGCGAAGCCCGGGCCGCGCCCATGGTGCGGATGCGTTGCGCCATCATTTCTCGTCTCCGGAGGCGGCGGGCGCTGCGCCCGCCGGTCGTGCGCCGAACCCGGCGCGGCTAGCGAAGATCCTTGGCCACGTAAAGCACGCGGCCCACCGGAGCCCAGTCCACGGATTCGTCGGAGAGATCCAGCTCGATGCGCCGCGGCTCGGCCGCCGGGTTGTCGCTGACGAGCAGGACCTTGCCGGGCACCTTGGCGATGCGCTTGATGACGATCTCCCGATCGATGCGCACCACGTAGATGCGCCCCTCGTAGAGATCGGTCTGGGACTCGTCCACCAGAACCATGTCCCCGTCCTCGATGCGCGGGGCCATGGACTCGCCGGTCACGGTCATCAGCCGCATGGAGGCGGGCTGCCCCTTGGCGCGCAGCCACTCGGAGCGGAAGGCGTAGTAGCCGTCCACGGAGTCGTCGGTCTCCAGGCCGCCGGAGCCGCCGCGGGGCTTGGCCAGCACCTTGGGCACGGCCACGAACTCGCCCTCCGGGCAGGGTCGCTCGCCCGGAAAGACCAGCCGCGCCCCGACCCCGTCGATGAGCCGCGCCAGAGACTTGACGTACTTGGAGCGCTCGCGCTTGAGGTAGCGGCTGAGCTGGATGGGCGCCACGCCGCAGGCATCCGCCAACTGCTTGGGGTTGGCGAAGGATCCCTTGTCGCCGATGAGCCCGTGCAGCCCGTTGACCAGATCGTCGTAAAAACCCATAGCCTCCTCCTCAGGCTTGCCCCCTCCCACCTTCCTACGACATTCCGGATTAACTGTACAGATATTTTCTTGACAAGCGTTAACTAAACAGTTATTACCATCCTCGCGCCGCCCGTCCTTCGGCCCGGCGACGCCCCCCTTCCCGGGCCGCCCCTGCGCGGCCATCCCGGCCTCCCAATCCCTCCCTGCCCACGACCGCGGCTCCGCCGACGCCGGGCCGCGTTCCGTGCGCCCCCCCACCCACGAGGTCCCCATGCCCACCTTCCGCCATTTCCACACGGACGAGTTCGCCTGCCCCTGCTGCGGCGCAAACCACATCCAGCCCGAATTCGTGGCCCGCCTGGACCAGGCGCGGTCCCTGGCGGCCACGCCCTTCCGCATCACCTCCGGCTTCCGCTGCGCGGCGCACAACGCCGCCGTGGGCGGCGTGGCCGGTTCGGCCCACCTGGCGGGCCGGGCCGCGGACATCGCCTGCGCCTCCCCGGCCGAGCGGCTGCGCATCGTGGCCGGGCTGCTGGGCGCGGGCTTCACGCGCATCGGTGCGGGGGCGGACTTCGTGCACGCGGACGACGACCCGTCCAAGCCCGCTCCGGCACTCTGGCTCTACAACTGACGCGATCCGGGCGGCCTCGGCCCACCCGTCCCGCCCCGGACAGGCCCCCATGCCGTGCGGCGCACCGCGGCGGGGCTCGGCACGGCTTCCGCTTTCTCCCGGCTTGGGATAGGATGGGGGCAAACATGGACGCTCCAGCCCAGCCCTTGCCGCGCATGCCGCGCACGGCGCGCAGAGACCGCGACGGACCGGCCCGGGCCGCCCGCAAGCGGACCGTGCGCCCCTGGGCCGCGCTCCTCCGCTTCCCTCCGGTGCGGCCTGCCCCGGCGTTGCTGGTCCCGGTGCTGCTGGCCGCCCTGCTGCTCGCCCTGTCCGTCTCGCCGTCCCAGGCCGGGGGGGGCCGCGTCTGCCCCCGGCAGCCGGCCCAGTGCATGACCGCGGGCGGCGACGCCGTGGGCACGGTGCTGGCCAAGGCCTGCTTCCGCGCCGACACCCTGCGTTGCGAGCTGTGCAGCCCCGCCTCGCCCGCAGGGCTCTGCACCCAGACCTACGACGCCTGCAGCGGCGGGGCCTGCAAGGGCTGCATGACCGAACCCATGGGCATGCGCCCCTGGCGCACGTACTGCTGCGACGCCGCGGGCAAGTGCGTGGACCAGGCCTACTAGGCCGCCGCGCCGTCGCCTCCATCCGTCCCGCTCGCCGCTGCGCCCTCCGCTCGCCCAGCCCCCCCGCGCTTCCGCAGGGAGCGGCAAGGGCAACCCACCGGCAACCGGCACCATCCGGAGCGCCTCACGACATGAAGAACGACAAGTACCTCGTCCTGACGGGCGGCCCGGGCTCGGGCAAGACGGCGGTCATCAACGGGCTGGCCGGGCGCGGATTTCGCTGCGCGCCGGAAACCGGACGCGCCGTCATCCGCGAACAGGTCGCGAAAAACGGCACCGCGCTGCCCTGGCTGGATCGCACGGCGTTCCGCGACGCGATGCTGGAACGGGAACTCACCGCCCACGCGGCGTTCACCGCGGCAACCGGCCCGGTCTTTTTCGACAGGGGCATCATCGACGTCTACGGCTACTCGCTCTTCGAAGGGCTGGACATGCCGGAGGCGCTGCTGGCGGCGGCGACCGGGTGCCGCTACAACAGGACGGTCTGCATCCTGCCGCCGTGGAAGGAAATATTCTCCAACGACGCCGAGCGGCGGCAGGATTTCGAGGAAGCCGTGGCGACCCATGCGGCCATGGCCGAAAGCTACGCCAGGTTCGGCTACGAACTGGTCGAGGTCCCAAAATGCCCGGTCCGACTGCGCGTCGAATTCATTCTGGAGGTGGCGCGGGCAAAGTGCGGGTGAACCCGGCCGGGACCGCGCCCGAAGAGGTGCGCGGCGAACGGAGGCAACGGTTGCCCGTTGCGCGCAAGCGCCCTGGAAGGAAGACGGATGGAAGGCCTGCGGAACGGATCAGCGGGGGGAACGCGCGCGCTTGAGGGCCTGGTCGATGGCCTCGGGGTCCGCGTCACGCTCGTCCAGGACCGCAGGTTCCTCCAGGTCGCCGGTGGCCATGAGCAGCTTGATCTCGTCGTGGTCGAAAAGCTCGGACTTGATCAGGAACATGCCGATGTTGGCCATGCTGGCGCGGCTGGACTTGACCATGTCCGGCAGGTCGATGCCCAGATCGTCGAAAGCGTCGTTGAAGTAGTCGAGCTTGCCCTGTCGCGCCTTGGCGATGTCGTTGACTCGTTTCATGGAAACTCGTTTCGCGGCGGCTCGGTGCACGGCCGCGGGGGATTTTTGCGGCTCCGGCGCGATGCCCGGTTGCCGTTTTGCCGGTGCGGACTTACATTCCCTCCGGAAGGCATTAGCCCATAACCGGAGAAAAGAAAATGCTCGAAGGAATCATCGTGCTGGTCGTCTGCCTGGGCGTGCTCGTCGCCCTGGCGCAGTTCGTCATGCCGCGTTTCGGCATCACCGAGGAACAGGCCCGCAAGAGCGGCTGCGCCTGCTGCGGTGGCGGCGGCCCCTGCTCGCAGGAGGCCTGCGCCGCCGGGACCTGCCCCATGCCCAAGGAGACCAGGAACAAGATTCCCCCCGCGCCCAAGGCCTGACGGGCTCGCTCCCCCGGCGGCTCCCCCGTCCGCCGTCGCGGGCGGGCGCGCCGGGAGGCAGCGGGAGCCGGCCGCGGACGGCCCACACCCTCGGAAAGCCCGCCGGGACGACCTCCGCACGATCCCGACGCTGCCGCCCTGCCGGTTCCGGCTGCGCCGCCCCGGGGCGGCGCAGGCATGGATGCCCGGGCGCGCCGCCGTTCCGAGACGAGCCCGGGCGGGCCCAGTCAGTCCACCAACCCCGCGCCGTCCACCACCACCCGGTTGCGGCCGGACTCCTTGGCCCGGTACAGGGCCGTGTCCGCGCGCTTGAGCAGCGCGTCCACGTCCGCGTCCGCCACCAGGGCCGCCACGCCCACGCTCACGGTGCAGCGCACCACCGTCGCCCCGTGCTCCACCTCCTCGGCCTCCACGGCGCCGCGCAGCCGCTCGGCCACCTCCCGCGCCGCGTCCGCTCCGGTCTCCGGCAGGAGCGCGGCGAACTCCTCGCCGCCGATGCGCCCGACCACGTCCACGGTGCGCAGCACCCGGGTGCAGACCACGGCCATGCGCCGCAGCACCGCGTCGCCCGCGGCGTGGCCCAGGGTGTCGTTGACGCGCTTGAAGTGGTCCACGTCGAACATGAGCAGGGCCAGGGGGTTGCCGAAGCGCCGGGCCCGTTTCAGCTCCGCATCGGCAACCTCCAGGAAATGCCGCCGGTTGAACAGCCCGGTAAGGCCGTCCGTGGCGGCCATTTCCTTGAGCCTGCGCTCGGTTTCCTTGCGTTCGGTGATGTCGCGCACCGCACTGGCCGCGTGCCACGCGCCATCGTAGCGGAAGGCCGTGAGGGCGAGTTCCGCCGAAAACCGATCGCCGCCCTTGCGCCGCGCCAGGAACTCGCTCACCGCCCCGACGATCGCCCCCTGCCCGGTCCGGGCGAACTCGGTCAGCCGTTGCCGGGCCAGTTCCCGGTCCTCCGCCGCGGCCACCAGTTCGTGCACCGGCCTCCCGATGGCCTCGGCCGCCGAATAGCCGAACATGGACTCGGCAGCGGCGTTCCAGTATTCCACCAGGCCAGCGGCATCCGTGATCACCAGGGCGTCGTGGGAGGATTCCATGACCGCGCGCAGCTTGCCCTCGGCCTGGGCCAGCAGGTCGTACTGCCTGCGGATGAAGGCCAGCCCCTGCTTGCGCCGTTCGTAGGCCAAGGCCAGGCCCAAGGCGCCAACGCCGAACAGAAGGCAGACGAGCACGGCCGATTGCGCATGGCTGCCGATCACGGGCCGCACCACGGCGTCCACGTCCGCCGCCTCCACCAGGGACACCAACCACCAGCCGTCGGCCGCCGCGCCTTCCCGCCCGTTTTCTTGGGCGCTCCCGGGCATGCTCCCCGGCATGCCTGCGGTTGCGCCCTCTGGAGCGCCCCCCAACACGCTTCCGGAAGCGTTCCCCGTAGCGGCCGCGGTCGCGGCATTCCCGGCCATGCCCAGCCCTTCGGAACTCAGCGGCAAAGGCCGGACCCAGCGCACGGAGTAGAGCCCCGCATCCGCGAGCGTCTGAAAACGGCGGAGCGTCGCGGTCTGCGCCCAGATTTCCGGAGCGCGCCGGGCCAGGGTCCAGTCCCGCCCCCCCGGCAGCTGAAAGCCCCACTCCTCGCCCGGCGCAAGCGCCTTGAGCCAGTAACCCTGGCCGTTGCACAGCCCCACCGCGCCCATGCGCCCCACGGCGGGTCCGGAAAGCGCGTCCAGCAGCAGCCTGCCCAGGTAGTTGACCACGACCACGCCCAGCCTGCGCCCGTCCCGGTCCACGGGAATGCCGAAGCGCAGCATGGGCTTGTGCGGCACCTCGAGGAGGCCGTGCTCCACGTTGAGGTCCATGGGCGAAAGGTACACGCCGCCGGGCGGCATGCGCATGGACTCCATGAAGTAGTAGCGGCGCGACTTGTCCTGGAGCTCGGACGCGGGCACGGCCCCGGGGGCCGCCGTGGGGCCGGAGCGGTCCACGCGCACCACCTCGCGGCCCGTCGCGTCCAGCACGCGCACCTGGTCGAAGTCCGGGTTGGCCCGGGCCACGGCCATGAACACCTCCTCCACCTCGGCCCGAGCCTCGCCCGGCGCGCCGCCCAGCAGTCGCGCCACGGGAGGGAGTTCCGCCAGGCTGCGCACCGCGCCCACCCGGGCGCGAACCTCGGCCTGCAGGGTCTCGGCCAGCAGGTCCACCTCGGCCTGCTGGTCGGCGAACACCCCAGCCATCCGATGGTCGCGGGCCTCGCCCCAGGACTGCCACAACAGCACGCCGTAGAGCGCGACCAGCGGCAGCCAGAGCAAAAGCGCCCGGCCCGCCACCGCCAACAGATTCACTTCCTGCAGCCCAAGACGCCGTTCGGCTTGCCTGAACACCCCCCCTCCCCTGCGCCCGCCGGCTTCAAGCGCGGGCCACGAATTTCTTCCGGTCCGGCCGCCCGCTCAGGGGGCGGCGAAATCCACCGTCCAATACGCTCCGTCCGGGCACAGGGCGGCAAAGGGCGCCGCAGCGCCCGGGCCCGGCCCCGACGCCCAGGCCGCGTCTTTCGCCTCCGCCGCTGGCCGCGGCGGCCCGATGCGCGCGACCAGAATGCGCGTGGCCGCGGGCGTGGCCCGCAGGGATCCGGCCGCGGCCACCAGGGCCACGCGCACGCCCATGGGCGAGCCCCAGTGCGCATCGGCTTCCGCGTCGTCCACAGGCAGAGCCACGGCCCACGCCGCCTGCCCCGGCGCAAGCACGGTGCGCCCGTCCAGGCCCAACCAGTCCCCGGAAACGCGCTCCACCCCGAGCACGTAGCCCGAGAGGTTGCGCACGCGCATGCAGACCGGGGCTGCCCCCGGGGCCGGCGGGGAAACGTCCGCCGCCGAGGCCGACGGCGCGGCCATGGCCAGGACCAGGGTCAGAACCAGGACCGGGGCCAGAACCAAGGCCAGGACCAGCAGCAGGCCCGGTTGCAGGCGGGTCCGCAGGAACGGGGCCGCAACCCGATGGCGCGGCCCGGCGCCGCACCGCGACCGACTCCCGGCGGGGGGGAGGGAAACGGTGCGACAGGGTGTGCCGCCCGGATACCGGCGCTGGTTCTTGTCCATAGCGTTGGTGTAGCTTTCCGCGGCGCATGGGGCAAGAGCCAGTGGAATTTTCACAAAAAATGTGTTACTCCGGTAAAAAGTTTTCGCCAACAATCACATCCCGCCGCGCCGGGACCGGGGCAATCATGCGCACGTACAAGGTCTACAAGGGCTCCAATCTGCCGAACACCTTTCTCGTCCTGGACAAGGACGACACGCCGGAAACCACGGTTCCGTTCAACCTGCTCTACCTTTTCGGCACCCTGACCCTGACCAAGGGAGCCATCAAGGCCAGTTTCCTGCCCTTTTCCCGCGGCAGCCAGGCCAAGCTGGCCGAAGCCGTGGAAGGGCACGGCTACTGCTTCTACAAATGGCCCGGCAAGATCCTCGGGCCGGGACTGGGCGACCTGCTGGAGTCCGAGGGCGTGGTCATTCCCATGGGGGGCGCGGGCGGCTCCCTGCCCGCCGTGGCCGCACCGGCCGACGGCCCCGCCCCTGGCGCCGACCGTGCGCCCGACGATTGCGCGCCCGACGAGGAGTCCCCGCAGGACGACGCCCACCCGGCCCCCTCGGCCGGGACCGGGTAGGCCCCGGCGCGAACGCGCCGCCCGCCCCGGACTGCGCCTCCGGGCCGGCGCCCCCGTGGAATCTCCGCATTTTCCCTACTGTACATCCCCTCCAAACAGCTATAGAGTATCGTGGAGGCTGTAACGGGCCGCCCAAAAGAGTCGCGGCGGCGCATGTGGCGCCGGCCCCGCGGCGGGCCCAAGGGCGGACCAACAGGCGTCCTGCGCCAGAGAGGGGACGATGGACACGCGCAACGCCACCATCCTGCACGTCGAGGACGAACGGATCACGGCCATGGAATTCAACATGGTCCTCACCCGCCTCGGCTACCGCTGCCGCACGGCCAGTTCGGGTGAGCAGGCCCTGACCATGGCCCGCGGCGACCCCCCAGACCTGGCCATCCTGGACATCATGCTCGAGGGCGGCCTGGACGGTATCGAGACCGCATTGCGCCTGCGCGCGGAAATGCGCGTGCCGATCATTTTCTGCTCCGCCTACTCCACCCCGGAAGTCGTGGCCCAGGCCGACCAGGCGCGGCCCCTGGCCTATCTGGTCAAACCCGTCGATTTCGACAGGTTGCGCACCGTGCTCGAACGGGCCGTGCCCCCAAACCGCTGCGAACGCGATTGCAGCATGTTTCGTTGCCGGGTCTTTACATAAATTTATTCTCTGGGGTATACCGAGGTATGGCGACTATCCTCATCGTTGAAGACGAGCGGGTCAGCGGCATCCTGGTGAGCCAGATCCTCGACGACATGGGCCACACCCACGTGATGACCTACAACGGAAGGCAGGCCCTGGACTTCCTGCGCGCCGAAGCCGCGGACGTGGACATGGTCATCACCGACGTGATGATGCCCGAACTCGACGGGCGTCAGCTCATCCTGACCATGCGCGGCGACGCCAGCCTCAAGGATCTGCCGATCATCATCATCTCCGCCGTGGTGGACTCCCGGGACATGCGCGACGTGCTCGGCCTGGGCGCGACCTCCTTCGTGCCCAAACCCATCGACCCCGACACGCTGCGCGAGCACGTGAGCCTGTGCTTGACCGACTGACCGTCCGCCGGGGGCGTGCGGCCCTTCGCCGCTCCTCCAGCTGCCCTTCAAAAGCCTGGGGGACTTCGGGGCCTTTTTTCTTGACTCTTCCTTAACCAACTGGTAAAAATAGAACCCCCTGCAGATACCGGTCGGTCCCGACCGGCTCAGATCCCGCGCGCCGCACCTGCGACGCCCTCCCGCAATCTCCCCGGCCTTCCCAAGGGTCCGGCTCCGCGCCGCATGCACGCCCGCGCCCCGCGAGAACACCGCGCGGCCCGTCGCCGTGCACCCTGCGGCCCGGCCCGTACCGCCCCACCAATCCCAACCGTTTCAGGAGGAAAGATGGCCCTCGACCCCATTTCCGGGCTGCTCGATCTCGGCAGCACGATCATCGACAAGCTCTGGCCGGACCCGGCCGAGCGCGACAAGGCCAAGATCGAACTCCTCAAGCAGCAGCAGGCCGGGGAGTTCAAGGAACTGGAATCGCGCTACGCGGCCATCGTGAGCGAGGCCCGGAGCTCGGACCGCTGGACCAGCCGCGCGCGGCCCTGTTTCCTCTACGTCATGTACGTGCTGCTCCTGGCGGCCATCCCCTTCGGGCTGGTCACGGTCCTCGCGCCCGACGCCGCGACCCGCTTCGCCGAGGGGTTCAAGGCCTGGTTCCAGGCCATCCCCGGCGACCTCTACGCGCTCATGGGCGCGGGCTACCTGGGCTATTCGGGATTCCGCTCCCTGGACAAGCGGAGGAAGCCGTGAGCGCCGCCCTGGTCAACGACGCATTCCTCGCCGCCGTGGCCAACGCGGCCGCCCCCCTGGTCGGCGCGGGCCTGGTGCTCTGGTTCATCAAACGCGGCTTCGCCCAGCTGGAGGAAGCCAACCGGCGCATCGGCCTGCGGCTGGACGCCATCGAACGCGCCCAGGCCGCCCTGCAGCTCGCCGTGGCCCGCGAATGCGCCACCAAGGCGGAGTCGGACAAGATATGGGACCGCGTGGACGACCACGAGTCGCGTTTGTCGCGCCTGGAGGCGGTCGTCTAGCGGTCGCCCGGACGCGGGCGCGGAAGCGGCGCTATTTGTAGAGGCGGCGGCCGAGGAAGAGCAGCAGGATGGCCGCAAGGATCAGGCCGATGGCCAGAAGGTATTCGCCCTCGCCGTAGGCCTTGGAAAAGCCGAAAAAGCAGACGAAGGATAAAATGATGAGCAGCATTCGCATTCGACGCACGTTGCGCATGGCAGGGTCTCCCGAGCCCTTGTCCCTATCAGCCGCGCCGCGCTCCGGCAAGGGGGGACGCGCGGACTCCCGGGTTCCCGGGAGCCCGGCCCCTCGCGCCCGCGCGTTCCGGAGGGCGCGCTGATGGCCGGGCGCGTCACCTTCACCCCCGCGTCGCGCAAACGGTTCCTTGCCGCGCTGCGCGGTTCCGGCAACGTGTCCGAGGCCGCGCGCCACGCGGGCGTGAGCCGCAGCCGCGTCTACGACCTGCGCGCCGAGGACGCGGCCTTCGCCGCGGCCTGGGACGAGGCCCTGGAAGCGGCCGTGGACGCCCTGGAGGAGGAGGTCCGCCGCCGCGCCCTGGAAGGCTACGAGGAGCCCGTGTTCTACGGCGGCGAGCAGGTCGGCGTGAAACGCAGGTACTCGGACTCCCTGCTGCGCTTCCTGCTCGCGCGCCACCGGCCCGAGATCTACGGCCCGGCCGGGATGCGCGACAGGGAACCGGCCGATGAACCGCCGCCGCGCGTGGTCATCGAGATGCACTTCGGCCCCGCCCCGGCCCAGAACGCGGACCGGCGCGCGAAGCGGGGTGCGGAGCCGGACACGGCGCGTCGTCCTGTCCCGCAGGATGCGCCGAAGGCCGACTCCGAGGCTGCGCCCCGGACCGCCCCGGAGGCCTCGAAAACCGGCTAGCGGCCCGGCGATCCGCTGGCCCGACCGCCACGCCGTCCCAGGCCCGAAAACCGCGCACCGCCTCGAAGCGCATCCCGGCGCTTCGCGCCGTCCCCCGTCCCCTCCCCCATCCACTTCGCCCCCTCGCGGGCCCTAAACCGAGCGCCGGACAACGCGTTCCGACCCGCCCAGCCCCACCGCATTCCCCCCCTTTTCCCCTGGAGCCGCCATGCCACAACGATCCCGTTCCACCGCGTCCCGGACTTCCGCCCGCAGCGCATCCAGCGCCGAATCCCGCACTGCGCCCGCCGCCACACCGTGCCTGGCTCCCCCGGCCGATCCGGACCTTTGGCCCGCCACGCCGCCCGCCGGACCCGCCGTCATCGTGCGGCGCTACCGCGCCCTGCCCACCCTGGCCGCCTTCCACGCCAGCCCGGCCTTTTATCGCGGCGTCATGGGGCCCGTGGGCTCGGGCAAGTCCACGGCCATGTGCATGGAGCTGATGCGCCGCGCCCTGGCCCAGCGGGCCGGGCCCGACGGCGTGCGCCGCACGCGCTTCGCCGTGGTCCGCAACACCTACCGCGAGCTGGAGGACACCACGCTCAAGACCTGGCTGGACTGGTTCGGCGAGGACCTCTTCGGCCCGTTCCACCGCTCGTCCATGACCCACCGCCTTCGCCACGCCGACGCCGAGGCCGAGATCCTCTTCCGCTCCCTGGACCGCCCCGGCGACCTCAAGAAGCTGCTCTCCCTGGAGCTGACCGGGGCCTGGGTCAACGAGGCGCGCGAGATCCCCAAGGCCCTGGTGGACGCACTGGGCGACCGCGTGGAGCGCTACCCGGCCGCGCGCGACGGCGGCTGCACCTGGGCCGGAGTGATCATGGACACCAACCCGCCCGACGACGACCACTGGTGGTACGCCCTGGCCGAGGTCGAGCGCCCCGCGCACTGGGCCTTCTTCCGCCAGCCCGGCGGCCTGCTGGAGCGCGGCGGCCGGTTCGCGCCCAACCCGGCGGCCGAGAACCTGGCCAACCTGCCGCGCGGCTACTACGAAAAGCGCATGGCCGGGAAAAGCCCGGACCACGTGCGCGTGTACTACTGCGCGCGGTACGGCTTCGTGGGCGACGGGCGGCCCGTGTATCCGGAGTTTTCCGACGCCGTGCACGTGGCCCCGGAGCCGCTCGCCCCGCTGCCCGGACGCACGCTCTACGTGGGCATCGACTTCGGCCTCACGCCCGCCGCGGTCTTCGGTCAGCGCACGCCCTCGGGCCGCTGGTTCTGGCTCGACGAACTGGTGACCTCCTCCATGGGCGCGGTGCGTTTCGCCGAGCTGCTCGCGCGCCGCCTCAACGAGCGCTACGCCGGGCTGGAGACCGCCATCTTCGGCGACCCGGCGGGCTCGCAGCAGTCCCAGGTGGACGAACGCACGCCCTTCGACATCCTCCGCGCCGCAGGGATCGACGCGCGGCCCGCGCCCTCCAACGACGGGCTGCTGCGCCGCGAGGCCGTGGCCCTGCCCCTGTCGCGGCTGGTGGACGGAAAGCCCGGGCTGGTGGTCTCGCCCGCGTGCGCCGTGCTGCGCAAGGGTATGGCCGGGGGCTATCACTACCGCCGCGTGCCCGTGGCCGGGGAGGAGCGCTACGAGGACAAGCCCTGCAAGAACCGTTTCTCGCACGTGTGCGAGGCCGGGCAGTACCTGATGCTCGGCGCGGGCGAGGGCCGCGCCCTGGTGCGCCCGGCCGAGGCCGCGCCCCGCGCCGAGCGCGCCCAGAACGACTACAGCCCGTTCCGCCGCGCAGGCGCGGGCCGGGGGCGGCCGTGACCGTGCTCGCCGCCCCGGGGCGGCCGCGCGCCCTGCGCGCGCACTCGCCGGAGCACTATTCCTTCTACCGGCTGGCCGAAGGCGACGCCGGGGAGACGGGCGCGGGCGGCGCGTTCGAATACGGCGTGGCCGCCGTGGGCGAACATCCCGACGCCCTGGAACTGCACCTGACCCTGAGCGCGTTTTCGCCGCGCGTGCTGCGCCTGCTGCGCGCGGACCTGCGCTGGCTGGAGGCCCACGCGCGCGAGCGCGGCAAGGCGCGCATCCTGGGGGCCACGGCCCTGCCCAACGCGCAGCTTTCGCGCTTCGCCGAACTCTTCGGCTTCTCGGCCTGCCGGGAGCACCTGGGCGCGGACGGCCGCACCTACCAGCTCACGACCCGGGAGGTGCCGGACGCTGCGCCGGACGATGCGGACACGCGGAACGAGAGGCCCGGGCCGGACGAGACGGCCGAACGCGACGAAAGGGCCGGAAAACGCGAGAAGCCCGACGGCTCCGGCGCCTGCGAGAACCCACGCGCACGGCGCGCCCCGAACCGCCCGGCGTCGTGACGCCCGTCCCTCTCTCCGCCTCCCCGCGCCGCATCCCAATGCTCCCCCGGCCGATCGATCGCCCGCCCCCCCCCCCTTTTTTTCCACAACCACTCCAACCACCCCGACCAGGAGGTATGACCATGGGAGGCTTCACCGCCTTGTTCAGTTCCCCGCCGCGTACCAGCAGCGGTTCGCAACTCGCGGCCCAGCAGCTTCTGGAGGAACAGCAGCTGCGCGCCAAACGCGAGGCCGAGGAAAAGGCCGAGGCCGACAAGGAGGCCGCCGAGGCCAAGGACCGCGAGGAGCGCCGCCTGCGCCAGATGGCCGGGCTCGGCTCCACCGTGGCCACGTCCGGCTCGGGCCTCACGGACCCGGCGGACCTCGCCCGCGCCGGGCTCAAGAGCAAGCTGGGCGAATGACCACGCGCCGGGCGGCGGGCGCGGCGATGCGGGCACGGGGCGTCCGCGCTTGCCGCCTCCCGGCCGCCCGCCTCCCGCCCGGCGCGCCCGGCTCCTTCCGCCGGGCCTTCCTCCGCCTTTTGAGTCCGGAACGGCATCCGGCCGCCCTTGGCGGCGCGCCCGACCGGCTCATCCGGCGTCCCGCCACCTCTTTTCCACCCCACTCCACCCCACCAAAGGAGCATCGCCATGCCCAATCCCCGTTTTCCGCAGACCTCCGCCCCCGCCGTCCTTGATGCCCCCGCCGCCCGTCGCGCCAGCGCGCCCGTCCCGCCCGCACCCCCCGCGAGCACGCCGCCCTTCCGGCCCGCGCCGCGCGTGCCCTACGAGCTGCAGCTCACGCGCGACGCGACCGGCCGCATCGCCGCGCGCACCGAAATCCTGGACGGAACGCCAGCGCGTTGGGACTACGAGTACGACGCCCACGGCCGCATCGTGCGCGTGCGCCGCAACGACGGCGGGCAGAAGCCCGGCGACGTGCTCGAGGAGTACCGCTACGACGCGCAGGGCCGCCGCGTCTTCGAGCACAACCGGCTGCGCGACGCCGGCGGGCGCACCTACCGCTACGCGCGCGGCGACGAGCTGCGCTCCTGCGCCTCGGCCGATTTTATCTACGATGACGGGGGATTTCTCACGGAAAAGCGCCACGCCGGGTTCACCACCCGCTACGCCTGGGGCCCGAACGGCGCGCTCGCGCGCGTGGACCTGCCCGACGGCCGCGTGCTGAGCTACGAGTACCAAGGCGGCCGGCGCACGGCCAAGCGCGTCAACGGCGAGCCCATCGAGCTGTTCCGCTGGCAGGGGCCGCGGTTGGCGGCCTGGCAAGACCTGCGCGACGGCACCCTCGTGCGCTTCGAATACGCCGACGAGCGCGACCGGCTGCCCGTGGCCCTGCACGACGGCACGGACCGCTTCTGGCTGGCCTTCGACCAGGTCGGGTCGCTACGCGCCGTTGCCAACGACCAGGGAAAAGTGGTAAAAAGAATCACCTATGACACCTTCGGCAATGTGATAGACGAATCCGCGCCGCAGGTGGTCATCCCGCTGGGCTTCGCCGGCGGCCTGCGCGACGTGGACACGGGCCTGACGCGCTTCGGCGTGCGCGACTACGACCCGCTCTTCGGCCGCTTCATCGCCCGCGATCCCCTGGGCGCGGCGGCGGGCGATCCGGACGTCTACGGCTACTGCCTCGACGACCCCGTCAACATGGTCGATCCCACGGGGACGACCGGGATCTTCAGCGGCGTGATGGACATGTTCTCGAGCCTGGGCGACGGCCTGGGGAGCCTCTGGGACTCGGCGCAAGAGAAACTGCCCGACACCATCCAGACGCTGGAGCAGAAGGCGCCGGAGGTACTGGAACAGACCGCGACGAACACGGCGGAAAAACTCGTGGATCCGCGCATGATCGACGCCTACGGCAAGGTCGGCATGGGCCTGGCAGCGGGCGAGGCCGTACCGCTGGCCATCGCCGACATCGCCACCGGCGGCAACATCGTCGCCCGGCCCGCGACAAGCTGGGCGCTAACGCATCCAGACAAGATATACGAATTGATCAACATAGCTGACGACTTAGCGACAGATCTTCCCCCAAAAACCCCAGTTGGAGCGGGAGTGGGGATAATCAAAAACATATTCCTTAGAGCAACACGATGAAAATAAAACGTATGTGTTATGTTTTCTCAATCCTCTGCCTTGTGCAAGCATATCTTGCATACGAGGGAAGTGGCTGGTGCCTTTATTTCGTAGACTATTGCGTGGATACATACGAGCACAGGTATCTATCAACATTTGCAGCTATAGCTGGCGCAATCATTTGCTTATACCTGGGAATGAAGCATGACAAAGACAACGATACACCCTTCATCTGCCCGAAATGCGAAGATGTCTTCGCCTACCGAGACGTAAAGCCACTCTGCAACTGCCCCAAATGCGGCGTCCCCTTGATGCCTCTCAAAGGCTACTTCAAGCGCAAGGCCTGGGAGGAACGGCAAAAAGAAAAGAACGCCAATACAAACGCCTAAGCGGCTCGAAGGGCGGGGCCGACGCCGCGCAATCGCTTCGGCGTGCGCGACTACGACCCGCTCTTCGGCCGCTTCATCGCCCGCGATCCCCTGGGCGCGGCCGCGGGCGATCCGGACGTCTACGGCTACTGCCTCGACGATCCCGTCAACATGGTCGATCCCACGGGGATGTTCTCGCTGCCCTCATGGAGTGACATCAAACAATGGTTTGATGTCGGCTCCAAGGCAAAGGAGTTTGCCAAGGCCGCCAGCGACGCTTGGGGCGTGGGTGCAAAAGCTTATGAATCGATTCCCGAAATCGCAAACACAGGCAACATGACGTTATACGATCAGGTATATGGAAATCTAACAAAAAGCTTTCCTTCGGCACTATCAAACGCGGTTGAGAAGGGCGCAGAATTCGGATACTCTTTTAAAAAATGATGAGAAGCATACCATACGCCATTGCCTGCATACTTCTTCTTTTGGCCGCAGCAGTTTCTGCTGCGGCCATGGAAGAGTATTACGTGCGAGAGGATATTATTACGGTTCTTCGAAAAAACGAATTGCTGCATACTCCAAAACGGAACGCCGCGGAACAGGATAAACAGCAGCGCGCCCTGCTGCACATCAAAGAGCTCACCCAGGAAATACTGCCCTCTCCCGATGCCAACGAACTTATGAAACAGTTGGCGGAAAAAAACGACGACGAATTGTTCGCAGTCCTGCCGCTGCTCGACGAAAAACCTGACGCGTGGGGCAAATGGACGGAAGAAAAGCATCTTTATATAAATGAGTTATGCAATACAATAGCTGACAATTCCCCATATCTGTTCAAGACGGACAATGGGGGCGCACAATTCTATTCTGCCTACAAGGAGTTCAAGCCTCTGTCGCTGAGCTTATGCATTTTGACGTTTTCATGTTGGCATGCCTACCTGACTCACGACGTTGATCAATTTCTAAACTCTTATGGATTGATGGTGACCATGGCGCAAGGAATTGCAGAGCAATCCGATATGTTCATGCACTTCGATCTGCTCATCCGCACTGTCACCCTACTCATGGAGATGACGACTCGCGCCAATAAGGACAAAAACCATGACATCCCTCTCCGTTGGGAGATCGCCCAGCTCAACAAACAACTTCCCGACATGTTTCAGGCGCTCAGCCGCGCCTACAAAGGAGAAATGCGCCTCGCGGCCCTTGGAAATCTTCCTTTCCGACTTGAAAAAAATCCATTTCTTCTGTCGAGGATACGTTATGAAAAGGATTGCTTGCGATACATCAAGACACTTCAAAAAATGATCCGCATTTCTGAGAATACATCGTCGGACCCCACAAAAATATATTCCACCCTGAAAAGGTTGACTGGAACGGTGCCCTTCAAAACCCCTCTAATCGACTGGAGCAAACTGTTTCCACAGATGTTTGCCCTTTCCTATCAACTTTCCGAAAACTTTACCGGCATCATCGTCAACAATGCGGTCGATATGTATGCCCACCGCAATGGGAACCGCCCAACATCCCTGCAAGAACTTGTGCCCGAATACCTGGAAGAAATCCCGGTTCGGCCGTACAGCGATATTCCTTATTCCGTGCCGACCGGCAAGAAGGCGTCTCCATCTTCGATGCTTGAAATCATCCACCAACTCTCGGCGGGCAACTAGGCCTGCGGCATCTTTGTCTCGGAGTCGCTCCAACATCGTGACCGCCCTGCGCGACGTAGATGCAAGCCTGTGCGCCTACGGCAAGGTCGGCATGAGACGGGGGGCGGGCGAAACCGTGCTACTGACCATCGCCGACACCGCCACCGGCGGCAGCATCGTTACGCGGCCCGCAGGAGGAAATAATGAAGATAAAATGGATGTGCTACATATTCTCAGCGATGTGTATCGTGCATGCCTATCTGGCATATGAAGGACAGGGCTGGTGCAGTTTTATAGAGGATCTTTGTGTAGACACATATGCTTATTGATATGAATCTGCATTAGCGGGAGTAATCGGTGCAGTCCTAAGTTTCTATATCGGCATAAAGCATGACCCCAACAGCGACACATCCCTCATCTGCCCGCACTGCGAAGAAACCTTCACCTACCGAGACGTCAAGCCGCACTTTACCTGCCCCAAATGCGGCATCCCGTTGGTACCTCTCAAAGGCTACTTCAAGCGCAAGGCCTGGGAGGAACGGCAAAAAGAGAAGAATCCCGACGCGAACGCCTGAACGGCGTGAAAGGCTGGGCTGAAGCCGTGCTTTCCCTCCCTCCCCAGCTTCGGTATGCGCGACGATGCGCCGCTCTTCGGCCGCTTCATCGCCGCGATCCCTGGACAAAGCGGCGGGCGATCCAGGAGAGTCGGGCGACGTTGCAGGGGGACGGCGCGAGAAGCCTTGCCGACCTGCCGCGCCCGGCGCGGTACGCCGGTTCCGCAACGCACCTTCCGGAGGGCTCGCGGAGCAGCGCCCGGTGGCGGGAAATCCGGAATACGGAGACGGGGGAAGCGCTACAGGGACGCGGCCGGGGCGGCCGATGCGGCGCAGGATTCGAAGCTGCCGGACAGCAGCGCGGCTATGAACTGGTCGCGGGTGGCCACCGGCGCAAGCAGGCGGGTCGGGGCCCGGCCCAGTTCCTCCAGGGTGTGCGCGTCGCTCCCGCAGCAGGCGCGCAACGGATAGCGGCGCAGCCAGGACTCCACGCGCACGTTCTCCGCATCGCGGTTGCGGCCGTTGATGCGCTCCACGATGGTGCACAGCCCCTCGCGCACCACCCATTCGCTCAACGCGCGCCCGGCGCGGAACGGATGCGCCCCCACGGCCACGCCGCCCTCGGCGCGCACGATCTCCAGCGCCTCCCGCGCGCCCAGGCCGGGGCGCAGCCCCTCGAACGGCCCGAAGAGCAGGAAATCGCCGTCCGCCGTGGCGTACTCCATGCCCACCACGACCACCAGGCCGTCCTCCTGCACGCCCTCACGCACCTGGTGCGCGGCGGCCATGGTGTCGTGGTCCGTGATGCACACGCCGTCCAGCCCGCGCACTCCGGCCCAAGCGAGAATCGTCTCCAGCGGCAACCGGCTGCAGGCCGATAGGGAGGAATGTACGTGCAGATCGAAGAACATACAGGTATAAGGACACGCAACGGGGCAAAAGACAAATCGTTTTCCAACGCCGCTGCAGCGCCGTTATATCGGAAATCTTGATATGTTTGATTAAACATAATCTATGGCAGTACCGTCACAGAGCAACCGTCGGGCCATATGGTCCGGCCACGGAGCCGTACGTGCCCTCGAAATGCTACCTTTTTCTTTTGGACGGCCTGGGCGACCGGGCCCATGCCAGCCTGGGCCACCGCACGCCGCTGCAGGCCGCGGACACGCCCTTTCTGGACGAACTGGCCGCGCGCGGCGCGCAGGGGCTCTACCACGCCGGGCGCGTGGGCCAGCCGCTGCCCAGCGAGAACGCGCACTACGCGATCTTCGGCCGCGCCACGGACTTTCCGGGCCGGGGCGCGCTGGAGGCGCTGGGCGCGGGCGCGGCCATGGCCCCCGGCGACGTGGCCGTGCTCGCGCACCTGGCCTCGGTGCGCGCCGCAGGCGGCGCACTGGTGCTCGACGCGGACGAGGGCGAGCCCCTGGAGGCCGACGAGGCCGAGATCGCCGCGCTGTACGCGGCCCTCGACGCCGTGGCGGACGAATCGGACGGCGTGGCCACGGCCGGGATTTCCGACCGGGGCGGCGGGGGGGGCGGAGACGACGGGGGCGACGGCGTGCGCATCCGCGTGCACCGCACCCGGGGGCGTTTCGCCGTGCTCGTGCTCTCGGGGCGCGTGTCCCCGCACGTCACGGACACGGGCGTGATGGTCCCGGGGTTGACGATCCCCGACGTGCTCCCCTGGGCCGCAGATGCGACCAATCCCGCGGCCGTGGCCACGGCCGACGCATTGCGCGCCTTTCTGCGCCGCGCGCACCGCGCCCTGGAGGCGCACCCCGTCAACGCGGCGCGCCGCGCGGCGTCGGGCGGCGGCCATGGGCGGCGCGACGATCCCGCGCCGCTGAACTTCCTCGTGACCCAGCGCGCCGGGCGGCTCACGCGCGTGCCCTCCCTGCGCGCCTCCTGCGGGTTGCGCTGCCTGTCCGCGTCCTCGGGCCCGCTCTTCCGGGGCATGGCCGCGCACCTGGGCATGACGCACGTGGCCGCGCCGCGCTCGGGCGACGTGCGCCGCGACTACGCCGCCACCATCCGCCTGGCCCTGGAGCGCGCCGGGGACCACGACCTGCTGCACATCCACACCAAGGCCCCGGACGAGGCCGCCCACGCGCGCAGCCCCGAGGCCAAGCGCGACGTCATCGCCGCCCTGGACCGCGCCATGGCCGAGGCCGCCGGACCGCTCCTGGACGACCCCGAGGCCCTGATCGTGGTGGCTTCGGACCATTCCACGCCGAGCTCCGGGCGGCTGATCCACGGCGGCGAACCCGTGCCGCTGCTCTTCTACGGCCAGGGCGTGCGGCGCGACGCGGCCGCGAGCTTCGACGAGATCGCCGCGGCGACCGGGGCCCTGGGCGCGATGCGCGGCGAGGAGATGCTCCTGCTGATCCTCAACTTCCTGGACCGCGCCAAGCTCGGCGGGATCATGGACACGCCGCAGGATCAACCCTATTTCCCGGGGGACGCGGCCCCCTTCACGGCCTGACGGGCCGCGCCCGCCGGGCGAACCGGGAATCGGCGAACCGGAGCATTGCCATGCACGAGACCGGCGTCATCCACGGCCGCTTCCAGGTGCTGCACAACGACCACATGCGCTACCTGCTCGCCGGCCGCGCGCGCTGCCGCCATCTGGTGGTCGGCATCACCAACCCGAGCCCGGAACTCACGCGCGCGGACCCGGCCGACGCGGCGCGCTCCACGCCCGAGGCCAACCCCCTGACCTATTGGGAGCGCTACCGGCTGCTGCGCGACTGCCTGACGGCGGCCGGGGTCGCGGAAAAAAACTTCTCCGTGGTACCGCTGCCCATCAACATGCCGGAATCATTTCAGTATTATGTTCCACTGGACGGCGCGTTCTTTCTGTCCATCTACGACGACTGGGGCCGCAAGAAGCTGCGCACCCTGCGCGGCCTGGGGCTGACCACCGAGGTGCTTTGGGAACTGCCGCCCGAAAAGAAGGGCATCAGCGCCACGGACGTACGCCGGCGCATGGTCCTGGGCGAGCCCTGGGAGCACCTGGTGCCGCAGGCGTCCGCCCGGCTGTTGCGCGCCTGGGACGTGCCCGCGCGGCTGGCGGCCCTGGCCGCGCAAGGCGCGGCGGGTCCGCCTGCCCGGCCGTTGACCGGACCACCCGACAACCGTTAGGATTCGCCCATGGACATCCTCTCCCTGGCCCCCGGGCTCCTGACCGTACTCGGCGTGTGGACGCTGGCCGTGCTCCTGCCCGGCCCCAATTTCCTGGCCACGGCGCACACCGCCATGGCCCATTCGCGCCGCGCCGGGCTGGCCTGCGCCATGGGCGTGGCCTTCGGCACCCTGCTCTGGGCCGCCGGGTCGCTGGCCGGGCTCGGGCTGCTCTTCCGCTCCGCGTCCTGGCTCTACCAGGGCGTCAAGTACGCGGGCGCGGCCTACCTGGTGTACATGGGGCTTTCGACCCTGTGGAGCGAATGGCGCGGTCGCTCCGCAAACGCGACCGCCCGCGACGCGACCCGGACGCAGGTCCGGACCGCTCCTCCCGCCGACGCCGCCCCGGCTCCGGGGCCCGCCTCCGCCGCAGCGCCCGCGCGCCGCACGCCGCGCAGCGGCTGGCGCGCCTTCCGCCACGGTCTGGCCGTGGACCTGGCCAATCCCAAGGCCGCCGCGTTCTTCACCTCGCTCTTCGCCATGGCCGTGCCGCCCGAGGCCCCGCTCTGGTTCCAGGGGGCCGTGGTGCTCACGGTGACCGTTATCGGCGGGGCGTGGTATTCCTTCGTGGCCTGCGTGGCCGGGGCCGGGCCCGTGGCCGCCTTCCTGGACCGCGCCCAGCGCGCGGTGCGCGCGGTCACCGGCGCGATCTTCGTGGCCCTGGGCCTGGAGCTGGCGCTGGAGAAGTAGCCGCCTGCGCGCTGGGGCGCAGTGTTCCCATCCGCTTCTCTCTTGACAAAATGGGCGATATTTGCTAAACGAATTACCGCGTCTTCCGTTCTGACTGTTCCCTGGACCACCGTTGCGCCGGTGTCTCCGGCGAACTCCGCCCACTCGCTCCCCCCATTCGCCCAGCCGCCCGCGCCGCGCGACGGCCGTCTTCCGTCGGTCCGGCCGCCGTTCCGCCGCGCCCGCAACCGGAGCCCTCGCGCCCTCTCCCGGGAGCGCCGCACCCGGCCGCCCGTCGGCCGCCCCCTCACTTCCCTCCCGTCCTTCCCGGGCCGCCCGGCCCGTCCCCTCCCCCTCTACCTTCAGGAGGTTCCCATGCAACAGGAAACCGTCAGTACGGCGCTTGCGCGCTTTCGGGCCATGGAAGAGGCCCGCAGGCCGTGGGTGTCCGTGTGGCAGGAACTCTGCGACTACGTCCTGCCGCGCAAGAACTCGTTCCTCTCGGCCACGGGCGCGCTCCGGGCCGGCGAGGCGGGCGACGAGAACATCTTCGACGCCACGCCCCCCCACGCCCTGGAGCTGCTCGCCTCGTCGCTGGGCGGTATGCTCACCAACCCGGCCATCCCCTGGTTCGACCTGCGCACGCGCGACCGCGAGCTCGGGGAGATCGAAACCGTCAAGGAGTACCTCCAGGAGTGCCGACGGCGCATGGTCGCCATCTTCAACTCCGAGGAGACCGGGTTCCAGACCCAGGTGCACGAGCTCTACCTGGACATCGCCCTGCTGGGCACGGCCTGCCTTTACGTGGAGGCCGATCCGCAGAGCGTGGTGCGCTTCTCGGCCCGGCCCCTGGGCGAGATCCACGTGGCCGAGAACGCGCGCGGCGTGGTGGACACCATCTTCCGCCGCTACCAGGCCACGGCGCGCCAGATGGTCCAGACCTGGGGCAAGGAGTGCTCCGAGCGCGTGCGCGCCCTGGCCGAGCGCGACCCCGAGCGCAAGGTGGACGTGCTCCACGCCGTGTTCCCGCGCGCGGACCGCGACCCCTACGGCGCGGGCGCGAAGAACAATCCCTACGCCAGCCTCTACGTGGAGGTGGACGCGCGCCACCTGCTGGAGGAATCCGGCTACGTGGAACTGCCCTACATGGTGCCGCGCTGGGCCAAGGCCGCGGGCGAGGTCTACGGCCGCGGCCCCGGGCTCACGGCCCTGTCCGACGTGCGCGTGCTCAACGTCATGGCGCGCACCGCGCTCATGGCCGCGGAAAAAATGGCCGATTCGCCGCTCATGGTGCCGGACGACGGGTTCCTCGGCCCGGTGAACACCGGCCCCGGCGGCATCAGCTACTACCGCGCCGGGTCCTCGGACCGCATCGAGCCGCTGCCCGTGAAGATCGACCTGGCGGCCACCGAGCGGATGATGCAGCAGCGCCGCGACTCCATCCGCTCCATCTTCCTCAACGACCAGCTCCAGCTCGCGGGCGGGGCGAACATGTCCGCCACCGAGGCCACCCTGCGCCAGAACGAGAAGATGCGCGTGCTCGGCCCGGTGGTCGGGCGGCTGCAGACCGAATTCCTCTCCCCGCTGATCAACCGCGTCTACCGGCTGATGCGCCGCGCCGGGGAGCTGCCCGAGCCGCCCGCCGAGCTGCGCGGCCGCCGCTGGCGCGTGGAGTACGCCTCGCCCATCGCCAAGGCCCAGAAGCAGTACGAGGCCCAGGCCCTGTCCCAGACCATGCAGTACCTCGCGCCGTTCGTGGGCGCCAACGACCCCTACGGCGTGATGGACAACTTCGACGTGGACGCGGTGGCGCGCGGCACGGCCGAACTGTTCGGCGCGCCCACGGAATACGTCCGCCCGGCCCGGGACGTGCTCGCCACGCGCGCGCAAAAGGCCCGGGCCGCCCAGGCCGGACAGGCCGCCGGAGAGATGGAGCGCGTGGCCGAACTGGCCAAGACCCTTTCGGAAACCAAAATGGAGGACGACAATGCGCTTGGCAGAACGCTTCAGACGCTTTCGGGCCTTGCGGCGGCCCAGCCCGCCGCGGCTGCACCAGGCCTACCGCAGGACGTTCGATAGCCCGGAGGGCGAGCTGGTGCTCGCGGACCTGGAACGCCGCGGCTTCGGCCTGACCCCGCACTTCGACCCCGACCCGCAGCGCACGGCCTACAACGAGGGCCGCCGCTCCCTGCTCCTGCACATCCTCGCCATGATCGAGGAAGACCCCGCCGCCCTGAACCCCACCCCGAACCAGGAGGACATCCGATGACTCGTTTCGAAGAATTTCGTTCCGAACAATCTCGTCCCGAACAATTTCGTTCCGAAGCATCCCTGCCCGGGAACGGCCCGGCCGCCATGCCCGCCGCCATGCCCGCCGCCGCGCCCGCCGCATCCGCCGTCCCGGCCGAAAGCCCGGCCGACTGGCGCGAGCTCATCCCCGAGGACGTGCGCGCCGAGCGGTTCTGGGACAAGTACGCGGACCTGCCCGCCGCGCTCAAGGGCATGGCCGAGGCCCAGCGGCTCATCGGCCGCCGCGAGGCCGGGGTGCGCGTGCCCGGCCCGTTCGCCTCGGACGAGGAGATGCAGGCCTTCTACGCCGAGCTCGGGCGGCCCGAGGGCCCGGACGGCTACGAGCTGCCCATGCTGGAGCTGCCCGGCGGCCTGGAGCCGGACGCGACCGTGCTCGGCGCGTTCCGCGAAAAGGCGCACTCCCTGGGGCTGACGGCCACGCAGGCGCGCGGGCTCTACGAGTGGTTCGTGCCGCACCAGGCCGAGCTGGCGCACCAGGCCGAGCTGGACCGCGAAGCCGAGCGGCTGGCGGAATTCGCCGCCCTGCGCGAGGCGCACGGGGCCGAGGCCCCGCGCACCCTGGCCCGCGCCCGCGAGGCCGCCCTGGCCGTGGGCGGGCCCGAGCTGCTGGAGGTGCTCGCGCGCACCGGCGCGGGCAATTCCGCGCGCGTGATCGACGCCTTCGCGACCATCGCCCCGCTGGTGGCCGAGCCGGGCCTCAGGGGCGAGGGCTCGGGCTCCGGCGGCCTGACCCACGAGCAGTTGCGCGCCATGCGCCGCGACCCGCGCTATTCCGACCCCTCGCGCCGCGATCCGGACTATGTGCGCCAGGTGGAGACCGCCTACGCGCGCATGTTCCCGGGCGCCATCCAGGGCCCGGCCACGGCCGCGCGCTGACCGGCGGCAACCCCGGGCGCACCGGCGCCCGGGGCCGCGTAAAACGGACGCCAGACATACCCAGTTGGATAAACGATTCCATATCAGTATTTAATCTTGACAAAAACAACATAAACCTGTATTAACCATTCAGACAAACGGACACGGCTCCGCCCCCGTTCCCTGCTTTCGGCGGACGCGATCGTTCTTCGCCCACTCCGCATTCCTTTCCCTCGCAACGGGCCTCCGGCCCCACAGCCATCCGCCTTCCCATCGGGCCTTCGGCCCACCGGCCCCGCCGCGCGCACCGGCCCCGGGGGCGGACGACGCGACCGCCACAGGCGTGCCCCGCGAGCGCTTCCGCGCCCGCAACCGCGCCACCAGCGCCACCGCGCCCCGTCCGCCCGCCGGACACCCCGCAAAGCGCCGCCCGGGATACCCGGACATCGGCTCCATCCCCCCCTTCTTCACCCCCACCCCTCGCAAGGAGGAACCATGTCCACTTCCATCGACCAGGCCTTTGTGACCATGTACATGGACGAGGTCCACGAGGCCTATCAGCAGCGCGGCTCCAAGCTGCGCAACTCCGTGCGCCTCAAGGAAAAGGTCGTCGGCGCGACCTGCAAGTTCCAGAAGGTCGGCAAGGGCACCGCCGGGCAGAAGACCCGCCACGGCAACGTGCCGCTCATGAACGTCGCGCACTCCACGGTCACCGCCGCGCTGGCCGACTGGTACGGCGCGGACTACTGCGACGCCCTGGACGAGCTCAAGACCAACATCGACGAACGCGCCGTGGTGGCCAACGCGGGCGCCTTCGCCCTGGGCCGCAAGATCGACGAGATCATCATCGCCGCCATGGACGCCACCTCCACCGCCCTGGACCTGGACGCCACCGGCCTGACCAAGGGCAAGATCGCCTCCGCCCTGGAGATGCTCAACACCGCCGACGTGCCCGACGACGGCAACCGCTTCGCCGTGGTCGGGGCGCACCAGTGGGAGGAGCTCATGTCCATCGAGGAATTCAGCTCCTCGGACTTCGTGGGCCAGAAGTTCCCCTGGCTCACGGGCACGGAATCGCGCGTCTGGCGCGGGGTGACGTGGATGTTCCACTCCGGCCTGCCCGAGGCGGGCGGCGTGCGCAAGTGCTTCGTCTACCACAAGAACGCCCTGGGCCTGGCCGAGGGCCAGGACCTCAAGTGCCACATCGACTGGGTGCCGGAAAAGGCCGCCCACCTCATCGACCACTGCATCAGCGCCGGCGCGGTGCTCATCGATCCCACGGGCTGCGTGGAGATCGCCTGCGACGACGAGGCCGAGATCGTCTAACCGTCCGGCCAGGGGTGGCGCAAACGGCCCGAGGGCACGCCGTCCGTAGGCTCGGGCCCGACCGGTCGCGCCACGCCCCCTGAACCGTCCCACCCGGGCCACCCGCCCCTCCGGTTCCCGCCGCCCGCCACCGGGCCCGGCTTCTCTCCGGGCCCGTGGCCGGCCCCCCCTCCCTCCC
>JACCQO010000077.1 GCA_015709205.1 Desulfovibrionaceae bacterium | reverse complement strand
GGCGGGGGAGGAAGAGGGGCCCCTTTGGAAAGGGGCCCCTCTTCCTCCCCCGCCCCTCCCCCGGCTCTTCGCCTCACTTGCCGAGCAGGAATATGCCGTACTTGGCGCGCCAGTTGGGGAGGGCGTGGACGAGGTGTCCTTCTTCGGCGTGGTGGTCGGAGTGCAGGGCGACCTCCTTGAGGATGTGGAAGCCCTTGAGGGAGCAGAAGCGGCGGAAGTCGCGCAGCGGGATGACGCGGATGTTGGGGGTATCGAACCAGTCGTAGGGCAGTTCGCGGGTCACGGGCGCGCGGCCGCCGAGGAGCAGTTGCAGGCGGCCCTTCCAGTGCGCGAAGTTGGGGAAGCTGACGATGCCGTATCGGCCCACGCGGAGCATTTCGCGCAGCAGGGTGTCGGGTTCGTAGACCTGTTGCAGGGTCTGGGAGAGCACGACGTAGTCGAAGCCCTTGTCGTGGGCGTGGTCGGGGTAGTCGAGGATTTCGCGGTTGATGTCGCCCTGGAGCACGGAGAGGCCCTTGGCGATGCATTCGGCGACCTTTTGCTCGTCGGCCTCGATGCCGGTGCAGCGGGCGCGGCGCTCGGTCTTGAGGTGGTGCAGGAGGGTGCCGTTGCCGCAGCCGAGGTCGAGCACGCGCGCGCCGGGTTCTATCCAGGAAGCGATGACGGAGAGGTCGTAGCGCATCTAGAGGTTTCCTTGTTGCACGTCGTCGTGGGCGTGGCGCAGGAAGTCGCGCACCAGGCCGGACAGACGCTGGTTGCGCAGGAGGAAGGCGTCGTGGCCGCAGTCGGCGGTGATTTCGAGGAAGCTGACGTCCAGGCCGTTCTTCTTCATGGCGGTGACCAGTTCGCGCGAGGCGGCGGTGGGGTAGAGCCAGTCGGAGGTGAAGGACACGAGCAGGAAGCGGGCGCGCGCCTTGGACAGCGCGTGGGTGAGCGAGCCCTGGCCGTGCTGTTCGGCGAGGTCGAAGTAGTCGGCGGCCTTGGTGACGTAGAGGAAGGAGTTGGCGTCGAAGCGCTCCACGAACTTGCGGCCCTGGTAGCGCAGGTAGCTTTCGACCTGGAAGTCGGGCAGGTCGGCGTCGAGGTCGAAGGAGAAGGCGTCGCGGTCCTGCAGGCGGCGGCCGAACTTCTGGCGCATGGCCTCGTCGGAGAGGTAGGTGACGTGGCCGATCATGCGCGCCACGGCCAGGCCCATGCGCGGGCCCTGGCCCAGGCCGCAGGCCTCGGGGGCGCTGTGGCCGTAGTAGTCGCCGCCGTTGAAGTTGGGGTCGGCGAGGATGGCCTGGCGGGCGATCTCGTTGAAGGCGATGTTCAGGGCCGAGTGGCGCGCGGTGGTGGCCAGGGGCACGGCGACGGCCACGCGGTCCGGGTAGCGCACGGCCCATTCGAGCACCTGCATGCCGCCCATGGAGCCGCCGACGGCGGCGAGCAGGCGGGTGACGCCAAGATGCTCCACGAGGCGGCGCTGGGCGCGGACCATGTCGGCGATGGTGACCACGGGGAAGTCCAGGCCGTAGGGGCGGCCGGTGGCCGGGTCGGCGGCGGCGGGGCCGGTGGAGCCCATGCAGCCGCCGAGCACGTTGGAGCAGATGACGAAGAAGCGGTCGGTGTCGATGGGCTTGCCGGGGCCGACCATGAGCTCCCACCAGCCGGGCTTGGGGTCGGATTCGCTGTAGCGCCCGGCCACGTGGGAGTCGCCGGTGAGGGCGTGGGCCACGAGCACGGCGTTGTCGCGCGCGGCGTTGAGCGCGCCGTAGGTCTCGTAGGCCAGGGTCACGGGCGCGAGCGTCGCGCCGCCGGTGAGGCGGAAGGGCGCGTCGTCCGCAAAGGTGTAGGTCCGCCTGTCCACCACCCCGACGGAGGGTTCCTGGAGGGCGGCGTCCACGTATTCGCTCATGGAGGTCCTTTTTCACTGTCGCGCGCAGCGCGGTCTTGAAACGTTGCCGGACGGTTTTCCCGCGCGTAAGGGCGGCCAACTTTTTAATAATGCCAATTGACCGACTCGCGCAGCATACTTTATGTAAAAGAAGTCCTGCAACGGGTTTATATCCCTCAAGGAGATAGGGAAATGACGACTTCCAGCCTCCTGGAATTGCGCAAGTTCGTGGCCCCGGAATTCGTGTTCGGCGCGGGCGCCGCGCAGCTTGCCGGGCGCTATGCCGGGAATCTCGGGGCGCGCCGGGTGCTGCTGGTCACGGATTCCGGGCTGCTGGAGGCGGGCTGGGCCCGGGAGGTGCAGGGCGCCATCGCCGACGCGGGCGTGGGCGTGGTGCTCTTCAGCGCCGTGTCGCCCAACCCGCGCGACCACGAGGTCATGGCCGGGGCCGAGGTCTTTGCCCGCGAGCAGTGCGACGGCATCGTGGCCGTGGGCGGCGGCAGTCCCATGGACTGCGCCAAGGCCATCGGCGCGGTCTACGCCAACGAGCGGCACGTGCTGGAGTTCGAGGGCGTGGACCGGGTGGCGCAGCCGGGCCCGCCGCTGATCTGCATTCCGACCACGGCGGGCAGTTCCGCGGACGTGTCGCAGTTCGCGATCGTCACGGACACCAAGCGCAAGGTGAAGATCGCCATCGTCAGCAAGACCATGGTGCCGGACGCAGCGCTCATCGACCCGGTGCTGACCACGACCATGGACCGCGAGCTGACGGCGGACACGGGGCTGGACGCGCTGACGCACGCGGTGGAGGCGTACGTCTCCAACGCCAACGGGCCGGTGACCGATCTCTTCGCGCGCGAAGCGGTGCGCCACGTGGCCGCGTCGCTGGTGGGGGCCATGGAGCGGCCCGGGGACCTGGAGGCGCGTTCGGGCATGATGCTCGGCAGCATGTACGCGGGGCTGGCCTTCTCCAACGCCATCCTGGGCGCGGTGCACGCCATGGCCCACAGCCTGGGCGGGCTGCTGGACCTGCCGCACGGGCTGTGCAACGCCATCCTGCTGGACCACGTCATCGACTACAATTTCGAGGCCGAGCCCGCGCGCTACGGGGAGTTGGCCCTGGCGCTGGACCCGACCCTGACGCCGGGGGACGCGCCGGAGGCCAAGCGCGACGCGGCGCTGCGCGCGGTGCGCGGGCTCAAGCGGGCCGTGGGCGTCACGGCCACCCTGGGCGAACTGGGCGTGACCGAGGCCGACCTGGACGGCCTGGCGCGCAACGCGCTGAACGACCCGTGCATGACCACCAACCCGAGGGCGCCCTCCCTCGAGGACGTGAAGGCCATCTATGCCAAGGCGCTCTGACAAGCCGGACCAGCGGAAGGCCACCCGCGAAAAGCTCATCGGACTGGGCGAGCGGTCCATCCGCAAGAGCTACTATCCCCAACTGCAGGAACGGCTGCACGAGCTGGAGCGCTTCCGCGCCCTGCTCGACCAGAGCAACGACGCCATCTTCCTGGCCGACGCGCGCACGGGCGCGTTCTTCGACTGCAACGAGACCGCGGCGCGGATGCTGGGCTGCCTGCGCAAGGAGCTGGCGGGCCGCACGGTGGCCGACGTCTTCGCGCCCCTGGCGGCGCGGCGCATCCTGGACTACCTGCGCACGCCCGCGGCGCATTCGGTGTTCATGGCCACCACCGAGGCCCGCCTGGAAGCGGCGCAAGCCAAGGCCCGGCCCGGCGTGCCGGTGGAGGTTTCGGTGCGCGTGGTGGAGCTGGAGAACTCGGCCTACGGCGTGCTCGCGGCGCGCGACATCACCGAGCGGTTGCACGCCGAGCGGGCCCTGGCGGCCAGCGAGGCCAAGTACCGCTCGATCTTCGAAAACGCCCTGGAGGGCGTGTTCCAGACCACGCCCGACGGGAGCATCCTGGACGCCAACCGGGCCATGGCCGAACTGGCGGGGTTCGATTCGCCCGAGCAGTTCATGGCCGAATGCGCCAACGTGGCCCCGTGCATCTACGAACACCCCGAGGACCGTGCCCTTCTGGTCGACACGCTGATGAAATCCGGCGAGATCAAGAACTTCGAGACGCGGTTCAAGCGCCGGGACGGCGAGGTCATCTGGGTTTCCATCAACGCCCGCGTGGCGCGCCGCGAGAACGGCGAGGTGGACCACTTCGAGGGCTCGTTCCTGGACATCACGGCGCGCAAGCGGCTGGAGGAGCGCGAGCAGGGCGTCAAGGAGCAGTTGCGCAAGGCCGTGCGCGACCGCACCCACGCCCTGCTGGCCAAGACGCGCGAGCTCAAGGAGGCCAACCGCCGGTTGCGCGAGCTGGACGAGATGAAGTCGGCGTTCCTCTCCTCGGTTTCCCATGAACTGCGCACGCCGCTGACCTCCATCCTCGGCTTCGCCAAGCTCATCAACCGCGACCTTTCCGGCGCCCTGGAGGCGACCCTGGTCGACGCCGGCCTGCAGGGCAAGAAGGCGCGGCGCATCGTGCAGAACCTGGCGATCATCCAGAACGAGGGCGAGCGGCTGACGCGGCTGATCAACGACTTTCTGGACCTGTCCAAGATCGAGTCCGGCAAGCTGGAGTGGCGCGACCGGATGGTGCGCCCGGCGGAGTTGCTGGAGGAGGTGGCCCAGGCGGCCAGCGGGCTCTTCGCCCAGAACCCCGAGGTGCGGCTGGAGTCGAAGCTGGCCGATGAACTGCCGGTGCTGCGCGTGGACGCGGACCGCGTCAAGCAGGTGCTGCTCAACCTGCTGAACAACGCCTACAAGTTCACGCCCCGGGGCGTGGTGCGGCTGGAGGCCGAGGCGGGCGCGGCCGCGCTGGTGGTCCGCGTGCGCGACTCGGGAGTGGGGATTCCGCCACAGGACCTGGAAAAGATCTTCAACAAGTTCCATCAGGTGCGCAGCAGCGACACGCTCCAGGACAAGCCCCGCGGCACCGGGCTGGGGCTGGCCATCTCGCGCCAGATCGTGCGCCATTACGGCGGCACGATCCAGGCGGAATCCACGCCCGGCCAGGGCAGCGTGTTCACCGTGACCCTGCCGCGCGCCTGCCAGTGCAACGACCGCACCGTGGAGCAGGACCGCGCGCGCTTCACACCGGACCGCCCCGTGGTGCTGGTGGTGGACGACGACCCGGCCGTGAGTTCCTACCTGGCGCAGGTGCTGGAGAGCGCGGGCTACAACGTGGCCACCGCGGGCTGCGGGGAAAGCGCCCTGCACAAGGCGCGCAACCTGGCGCCCGACCTGGTGACCATGGACCTGCTCATGCCCGGGCTGGACGGCCGCGACGCCATCGCCGCGCTGCGCCGCGAGCCCGAGACCAGCCGCATGCCCATCCTGGTCATCTCCGTGCTGCAGGACACGGCCGACGCCGGGGGCGACGCCGCGCTGACCAAGCCCGTGGACGCGGAACTGCTCCTGGACACGGTCACGGGGCTGCTCTCGGACAAGCGCCCGCGCGCGCCCATGCTCGCCCTGCGCACCAACGGCAAGACCGACCTGGGCAACTACTTCGCCCTGTGCGAGGGCTGCATCTCGCACTGCACCGAGGTCGAGTTGTGGGAGCGCATCGCCAAGGGCTTCCAGGGCACGGTCATCGTGCCCGCGCCCTCGGCGGGCCGCGACATCGTCTCCCGGCTGCGGGCCACGCCCAACGTCAACGTGCTGCTCCTGCCCGAACACCCGGTCTAGCTCCACATCCCTCCGACGTGCCCGGTTTCCTTGACACTCCACGGATAATGTGAAATAGCGCGGGAACTGCGGTGCGCCGCACGCGGCCGCGCGACGCATGGCGTCCACAACCAGGAGCTTTCCCATGGCCAAGGAAGAAGCGATCGAAGTAGACGGCGTCGTCCAGGAGGCCCTGCCCAACGCGATGTTCCGGGTGGAGCTGGAAAACGGTCACGACGTCCTCGCCCACATCTCCGGCAAGATGCGCAAGTTCTACATCCGCATCCTTCCCGGCGACCGCGTCAAGGTCGAGCTTTCGCCCTACGACCTGACGCGCGGACGCATCACCTACCGCATGAAGTAACCGTGAGGGCGCACCGCGCCCACCCCGAGAACGACCTTCCGCCCCCGTGCGTTGCGCGGGGGCTTTTGTGTGCCGTCCGGTCCGCGCGTCCGGGCGAGAGCCAGGGCATCCGGGCGAGCCTGGGCGTACAGGCGGGCCTAGGCGTACAGGGCCAGGAGCACGCCGCCGAACAGGGCCACGGAGATGACGCCGTTCATGGTGAAGAAGGCCACGTTCACGCGGCTCATGTCCTCGGGGCCGATGATCCGGTGCTCCCAGAGCAGCACGGCCGAGACCGCGGCCCAGACCGCGTAGTAGGGCCAGGCCAGGGCGGCGGACGCGCCCGCGAGCAGGAAGAAGATGGCGGCCACGGCGTGGCTCATGGTCGAAAGCGCCAGGGCCGTCTCCAGGGACGTGCGCGCGGGCAGGGAGTGCAGGCCGCGGGAGCGGTCGAAGTCCACGTCCTGGCAGGCGTAGAGGATGTCGAACCCGGCGACCCAGAAGAGCACGCCGCAGAAGAGCAGCAGCGCGGGCAGCAGGGCCTGCGCCCCCGCGGCTCCGGCGATGTCCGGGGCCACGGCCAGCCACCCGGCCAGGGGCGCGAGCCCGAGCACCGCGCCGAGCACGAAGTGGCAGAGCCGGGTGAAGCGCTTGGTGTAGCTGTACACCGCGCACAGGGCCAGGGCCACGGGCGACAGGGCCAGGCAGGTGGCGTTGAGCGCGGCGCAGGCGAGCACGAAGACGGCGCCGCACCCGGCCACGAACGCGCGCGCCGCGCCGACCGAGATGGCCCCGGTGACGAGCTCGCGGTTCTGCGTGCGCGGGTTGGCGGTGTCGATGGCGCGGTCCGCCACGCGGTTGAAGCCCATGGCGAAGGAGCGCACCGCGACCATGGCCAGGGTGAGCAGCAGGAAGGCGCGCCACCCGGGCCAGGCCAAGCCCCGGGAATCGGCGGCCAGAAAGGCCCCGGCATAGGCGAAGGGCAGGGCGAAGACCGAGTGCTCGATCTTGACCATGCGCAGCAGGTCGCGCAGGGAGGCGGAAAAGGTCTTGGACATGGCAATCTCCTGTGGCGCGCGGCGGCGCGGCCTTTCGCGGCCCGCTGCGCGGCGCGCCGGACGTCATGGCGCGGGCCGTGCCGGACGGCGCGCCGATCGTCATGATGTAAGCCGCGCCGGACGGCGCGTCGATCGTCGTGACGTAAGCCGCGCCGGACGGCGCGTCGATCGTCGTGACACGAGCCGCGCCGGACGGCGCGACTCGTTGCATACCAGCCCGCCCGGGCCGGGCCAAGGGCTTTTTGCGCGCCCGGACCGCCGCCCGGACCGCCGCCCGGACCGCCGCCCGGACATCACCCCCGAACCGGCCGCCCCACCCTCCGGCCCGGCCCCGTTCCGCGCCGCGCGCCTTTTCCTTTGGCCGGATTTGACGTATCACGCCCTGAACGCGCGTCCGCGCGCGCAACCGGCAAGCGCGGTGCCGAACGCGGCGCCGAAAGCAAGAGGAGCGCATGAAAGGCATCATCCTGGCGGGCGGATCGGGCACGCGCCTGTATCCCATCACCCGGGGCGTGTGCAAGCAGCTGCTGCCCATCTACGACAAGCCCATGATCTACTACCCGCTGTCCGTGCTCATGCTCGCGGGCATCCGGGAGATCTGCATCATCTCCACGCCCGAGGACCTGCCCCGCTTCCGGGTCCTGTTCGGCGACGGCGCGCAGCTCGGCCTGGACCTGACCTACGTGGTCCAGCCCAGGCCCGAGGGGCTGGCCCAGGCCTTTCTCCTGGGCCGCGAGTTCCTGGCCGGGGACACGGCCTGCCTCGTGCTCGGCGACAACATCTTCTACGGCCACGGCATGACCGAGATGCTGCGCCGCTGCCGCGACCTGACCGAGGGCGGCGTGGTCTTCGGCTACAAGGTGCGCGATCCCGAGCGCTACGGCGTGGTGGAGTTCGACGCCGACGGCACGGTGATCAGCATCGAGGAAAAGCCCGCGCAGCCCAAGTCGCGCTACGCGGTCACGGGACTGTACTTCTACGACGCGCGCGTGTGCGACATCGCGGCCACGCTCAAGCCCTCGCGGCGCGGCGAGCTGGAGATCACGGACCTGAACAACGTCTACCTGCGCGAGGGCAACCTCAAGGTGGAATTCATGGGCCGGGGCTTCGCCTGGCTGGACACGGGCACGCACGAGTCCCTGCAGCAGGCGGGCAGCTTCGTGCAGGCCGTGCAGGAACGCCAGGGCACGCGCATCGCCTGCGTGGAGGAGATCGCCCTGCGCATGGGCTACATCGACCGCGACCAGCTGCGCGTGCTGGCCACGGACATGCTCAAGAACGACTACGGCCGCTACCTCATGGAGGTGGCCGACGGCCGCGGGCCCGACGACCTGGCCTGAGCGGGACGGGACGGAGGCGCGGCCGTCCCGGACGCCGGGCGCAAAAAAACCGGCCCGGCCTCCCAACGGAGGCCGAACCGGCGAAAGACGATATGCGGATCCGTCCAGCGAAAAAACGCGCCGGGGCGCGGCGGACGGCCCGAACGCGGCCTAGTGGTGGCCCAGGTGGTCGCCCTTGCGGATGCGGTACACGGCGTAGCCGAAGATGACGGCGAAATAGATGAAGATCATGCTCACGCCGACGAACCCCTGGTCCGTGGAGTGGCCCATGTTGTGCACCAGCTCAGAGATCATATCCATATCCGTCTCCCTTGGGTTTGGCGTGTCGCGTGAGCGCGCACTTTCGCCCGAGCGGGGCGAAAAGTCAAGCGGACCGGGCCCGGCCCGGCCCATCCCCATCGAATCATGACCGAAGTATCGCGGAAGACGGCCGCCGGTCCCGGGCTCGCTCCCGGCGACGAGGTGGAATGCGTGGTGGACCGCCTGGCCCTGGAGGGCCGGGGCGTGGCCCGGGTGCACGGGTTGGTGCTCTTCACGGACCGGGGGCTGCCCGGCGAGCGCGTGCGCGCGCGCGTCACCCGGGTGCGCAAGAGGTTCGCCGAGGCCGAGGTCACGGCCACGCTCGCGCCCTCGCCCCGGGCGGTGGAAGCGCCCTGCCCGCACTTCGCCCAGTGCGGCGGCTGCACCTGGCAGGACCTGGACTACGCCGCGCAGCTCGACTGCAAGCGCGGCTTCGTGGCCGACGCCCTGGCGCGGCTGGCCAAGATCGACTGTCCGACCGACGCGCCCCTGGCCTCGCCGCGGCTCTACGGTTTCCGCAACAAGATGGAGTTCTCCTTTGCCGGGCGCGGGGACTCGCTCGTGCTCGGCCTGCGCCGCCGCGCCTCGCACGAGGTGCTGGCCGTGCCCGGCTGCCTGCTCATGGAAGCCCCCTGCGCCGAGGTGGTCACGGCCCTGCGCGGCATCCTGGCGCGCACCGGGCTGCCCGCGTGGCACGCGGGGCGGCGCGAGGGCGCGTGGCGCTTCGCCGTGGTGCGCCGCAGCGCCACGGCCCCGGGGCTGCTGGTGCAGCTCATTGTCGGGCCGACCGGACAGGGCGGACCCGACGGAGCCGGAGCCGGTCTGGAGGAGATCGGCCGCCGGGCGGGCGAGGAACTCATGGCCGCCTTCCCGCAGGTCACGGGCTTCGTGCTCGGCCTGCGCGCCTCGGCCGCGCAGGTTGCCTACGCCGAACGCACCCTGCTCACGCTGGGGCAAGACGAACTCCGGGAGACCCTGGACGGCCTGACCTACTCCTTTTCCGCGGGCTCGTTCTTCCAGACCAACACCCGCGCCGCGGAACTGCTCTACCGCGCCGCGCTCGAGGCCTCGGGCCTGGGCCCGGACTTCGCGCCGCGCACGGTCTGGGACCTCTACGCGGGCTGCGGCGGCATCACCCTGTTCCTGGCGCGCACCCTGGCCGCGCTGCGGCCGGACGCCACGGTCGCCGGGCTGGAGTCCGGCCGCGCGGCCGTGCGCGAGGCCCGGGCCAACGGACAGGCCAACGGTCTGGCCAACTGCGCCTTCACCTGCGCGGACCTGCGCGCGGGCCTGGCGCAGCTGCCCCCCGGCCCCGGGCTGGTGGTCGCGGACCCGCCGCGCGGCGGCATGCACGCGGACGTGGTCCGCGGCCTGCTGCAGGCCGCGCCCGAACGGCTGGTCTACGTGTCCTGCGACCCGGCCACCCTGGCGCGCGACGCGGCCGCCCTGGCCCCGGGCTTCGCACCCGTGCGCGCCCTGCCCGTGGACCTCTTTCCGCACACGCCGCACGTGGAATGCGTGCTCGCCCTGCGCCGCCGCGACTAGGCCGCTCCGTTCGCGCGCTGGTCGCGCCGCCGGATCAGTCGTAGTACTCGGGCGCCTTTCTGAGCGTGGCCCAGCCCTCGGGATCGTGGCCGAAGACGATGGCCGCGCCGCGCGTGGACGCCAACCGGCGCATGCGGGCGACGCTGCGGACGGTCTCTCCCGCGCTCCACATCACCCCGGGCAGGGAGCCGTTCTCCAGGTTGTCCCGGGTGTAGCAGGCATCCCCGGCCAGAAACATGGGCCCGGAATCGGGGAGATCGACCAGGATCGACTGGTGCCCGGGGGTATGCCCGGGCGTGAAGCAGATGGTCACCGACCCGTCCCCGAAAAAGTCGAAACCGTCGTCCCGCCAGCCTTCGAGCAGCATCCAGTCCACGTCCTTGTCGAAATCCTTCCGGATGTAGGCACCCTTCATGTAGGGATCGGGCACGTAGGCGAACGCGAGTTCGTCGCGCTGGACCACGTAGCGGGCGTTGGGGAAGTGCCCGACCCCGCCCGCGTGGTCGAGGTGCAGGTGCGAGAGGATCACGTAGTCGATGTCCCCGGGCTCCACGCCGACCTTGCGGATGGCGTTGGCGCACCACTGGTCCTCGGCCATGACCACGTCGTAGGCGTCGACCATGGCGCCCCAGTGCTCCCGCTTGCGGTCCACCGTCTCCAGGGCGTTGCCCGTGTCGAACAGGACCTTGCCCCGGGGATGGTCGATGAGAAAGAACGGGACCGGAACGTCAAAGGGTTCGCCGAGCCCTTGGTTGAGCGTGAAGAAGTGCTTCTTGCTTTTCAGCACCCCCGCTTCGAACAGGTACAGCCGCATCCGTTACCTCCGCACTGTTTCGCGGGCCAACGGCCGCGCCCGCATTGCATCGCTGAAATGATCCCTGAAAAATACGTGCAGCCCTGCAAAGGCGGGGACTTGCCGTTGGTCACGTTTTCTCTTCATTCACAGCAGGTTACGCTTGGAGCCCGCACCGTTTCGAACGGCGCGGCCCCCCTGAAGTCCGTAAAGTGCAAAGGATATGCCTGCATTACGGCCCGGGCTGGGCCATGCCGGACCGGCCCCGATGCGGCCGTGCCGGGGGGGCGTGTCGGGCGGGAACGTTGCGCGGAGCATCGGGAATGCGCCGTCGCCTCCGGCCGGAAGCGACAAGAAAAACAGAGACGGGCCGGAGGGCGCACGCCGGGCAACGGCGCTTTCGCCCTCCTCATCCCCCACCCCCCCCA
>JACCQO010000076.1 GCA_015709205.1 Desulfovibrionaceae bacterium | reverse complement strand
GGGAGGGGAGGGACCTTTTTTCGCCGAAAAGGTCCCTCCCCTCCCCGCCTCCCCCCGGCTCTTCCTCTTCCCCCTACCAGCTCACCGGGAGCCGGACGGTTTGGCCGGCTTTGTTGGTGAAGAGGAGGTGGTGGTGGGTTTTGCCGTAGAGGTAGAGGTCGCGGGTGACGGCGACGTCCTGTTTGCAGTAGGCGACGATCTCGTCGATGCGGCCTTCCTTCCACCATGCCAGGGCCTGCAGGCCGTCGGCGCTTTTTTGCGCGCCCAGGGTGGCCTGGGCGAGGTGGTCGAGGGACAGGCGGTAGCCGAGGCGTTCGTAGACGTGCAGGAGCAGGTCCAGGGTCGGCAGTTCCTGGAGGTTGTAGCGGGTGTAGGCGGAGAGCACCTTGTAGTCGAAGCGGCGGATGTTGAAGCCGATCACGAGGTCCAGCCGCGTCAGGTGGCTGAAGAGCGCGTCGAGCTGGTCTTCGAGGTAGGTATGGAACTCGCCGGTGTGCGAGTCGTAGAGCACGGCGCAGGACACGCCCATCTTGTCCGCGCGGTTCCAGCCGCCGACCTCCTGCGCCGAGCGTTGCGTTTCGATGTCCAGCACGCCGTAATGCGGCGCGTCTGGCGCATCTGGCGCATCCGGTTCGACCGGGTCGACCGGTCGAACCGGTGTGGGCGCAGCTTCGGGCGCGGTTTCGGATGCGGCGGCGGGCGTAGCGGCGTTCGAGACCTCGCGCTCCGCGGCCCGCTCGCTCAGCGGGTCCACGTGCTTATCTATCGGCGTCATTCCTTGATGCCCTGCCTCCAGCGCGGCGGCGCGCTGTTTCTTTTGCAATACGACAAGTTCCATTTCCGTATTACGTTCTGGCTGTTGTCCCGTCATCAACTGATCCAGGACGAAGAGCGCGCCGTTCTTGTCGATGGGCCGGTTGCCGGAGCCGCATTTGGGCGAATGCACGCAGGACGGGCAGCCCAGCTCGCATTCGCAGGAGGCGATGGCGGTCCGGGTGCGCCCGAAGAGCTCCTCGGCCAGGGCGAAGGCCTGGCGCGAAAGGCCCACGCCGCCGGGCATGCCGTCGTAGATGAATACGGCGGGCAGCCCGACCTCCGCGTGCATGGGCGTGGAGATGCCGCCGAGGTCGTTGCGGTCGGTCATGACCAGCAGCGGCAGGATGCCGATGGCCGCGTGCTCCAGGGCGTGGATGGAGCCCATGAAGTGGTAGAACTCGCGTTCGCAGGCGTGCACGGCGGCGAGCGGCACTTCGAACCAGAGCCCTTCGGTCTCGAAGACGATGGGCGGCAGGTCCAGGGGCACGATGGTGAGCAGGGTGTTGCCCGCCACGCGGCGCTTTTCGTAGCCGGTCACGGTCTCGGTGACCTTGAGCCGCCCCAGGTGCACGTTGGTGCCGAAGACCGCGCGCGAGTCGTAGATGTCGAGGATTTCCGTGCTCTTGTTGCCGCGCGCGCGGGTGTAGTAGTTGACCTTGCGCCGCTGCGCGCGCACGGTGTGCGTCTTGAGGTCCAGCTCGTCCACCACGTAGGTCTCGCCGCGGTGCAGGTACACCGCGCCCGGGTGCGTCTCGCGAAAGGCGCGGTGCTCGTCCACCTCGCCGACGATGAAGGCCCCGGCGGCGCGGCGGGCGCGCGCGGGGCGCAGCACGTCGTTCATGGCCGATCCGGAGGCCGCGTCCAGAGCGTCCGGGGCGTCTGGGGCGTCTGGGGCGTCCGGATAGTCCGCGCCCGCGACGCATTCCGAAAAGTCCGTTTCGGCCGGAGCGGAGGCGAGACCGGCCGCGCCGGGATCGCCGAATTCGCCGAACTCGTCGGGCCCGCCGCCGAACGCGCCCGGCAGTTCGGCCGCACTCTCCGGCCGCGCCCCGTCGTCCGCCCCGCGGCCGCTCTTGCGCCCACGACCGCCGCGACCGCCACGCCCGCCGCGATCATCGCGCCCCGTCCCCCTTCCGGCCGTGGCCTCGATCACGTACCGGCCGCCGGAGCCGCGCAAATCCACCTCGTGGTGCGGCCGCTTGCGCGCGGCGAAGAGCGCGGTCCCGTCCTTGGAGCGCAGGAGCCGCCCGCGCCGCTCCATGTCCGCGACCATGCGCGCGGTCTCCGGCTCGTTGATCCAGGCCTCGTCCGCGCCGAACGGCAGTTCCGCCGCCGCGCACTCCAGGTGCCGCTCCAAAATCACCGGATTGTTCGGGTTGAGCACCGCGCACTCGGGCTCGCGCTCGAAGAAATCCGCCGGGTTGCGCATGAAATACTGGTCCAGCGCGTCCTCGCCCGCCACCAGCACCACGGCGGACTCCTGCATGCCGCGCCCCACCCGGCCGCCCCGCTGCAGGGTCTGCATCACCGTGCCCGGATAGCCCACCAGGATGCACAGGTCCAAACTGCCGATGTCGATGCCCAGTTCCAGCGCGCTGGTGGAGATGACCGCGAGCAGCTCGCCGCTGGCCATGCGCGCCTCGATGTCGCGGCGCTCCTCGGGCAGGAACCCGGCGCGGTACGCGCTGATGCGGTCCCGGAACTCGCCCGAGCGCTGCGTGGCCCAGAGGCTGATCAGCTCCGTCATCTTGCGCGACTGCGTGTAGACGATGGTCCGCAACCCCCGGTGCAGCGCCGAGCGCAGGAGCAGGATGGCCGCCTGCGCCGGGCTCTCCAGCGGATTGAGGAACACGAAGTGCCGCCGCCCCTGCGGCGATCCGGACTGCGTGATCTCCACCGCGTCCACGCCCGTGAGCGCGCGCGCCAGCTCGCCCGGGTTGCCCACCGTGGCGGAGCAGAACACGTAGCTCGGCGCGGCCCCGAAACGGCGGCACACGCGCGCCAGCCGCCGGAACACCTGGGCCATGTGCGACCCGAGCACGCCCCGGTAGGTGTGCACCTCGTCCACGACCACGAAGGACAGCCCGGCCAGAAACCGCGCCCACAACTCATGGTGCGGCAGGAGCGAAAGGTGCAGCATCTCCGGGTTCGTCAGCAGCACGTGCGGCGGATTCTCGCGGATCTTGCGCCGGAACCACGGGGTGGTGTCGCCGTCGTAGATCGCCGCCGTGGGCCGCGCGTCTTCGGGCCAGTGCGCGGTCAGGGCCGTGAAGGTGCGCAACTGGTCCTGGGCCAGCGCCTTGAGCGGAAAGAGGTACAGCGCGCGGCAGTCCGGGTCCTGCAGCACGCGCTCGATGACCGGCAGGTTGTAGACATAGGTCTTGCCGCTGGCCGTGGGCGTGGCCACGACCACGTTGCGGCCCGAACGGATCACGTCCGTGGCCAGGGCCTGGTGCGCGTAGAGCGCCTCCACCCCGGTGCGCGCCAGCACGTCGCGCACCGCGCGCGGCCACGCGCGGCGGTTCTCGCCGAACTCGGCCGCGCGCTCCGGCAGCACCCGGTGGTGCGCCACCTGATGCCCCAGCCGCTCCGACGCCAACAGCGCCGCTATGTATTCGGCAACACCTTCGGACATGTTCCTCGCAACGTCTCCCGCCCCCCGGAGAACCACCATATACCGCCCCCAGATCGCCCGCAACGCAGCCGCAGCGCCTCTCCCCGTCCTCCCCGCATCTCCCCGGGAAGCCACCTATTTTTCACACCCCCGTGGACACGGCCACCCGAATCCACTAAAAAACGTGCCATAAAGGCTCTTTTCCCATTCACCCGGGGGGAATCCGGAGGAATCATGCGCAACTTCGCCATCATCCTGCTGCTGCTGGCCGCACCCGGCCTGGCATCGGCGCAAGACCTGGTCGCCAAATGGCGCTACGGCAACGGCTCCACCACCACCCTCTACGCCAAGGACGACACCCACATCCGCATGGACACCGGCCCGGACAGCGTCATGCTGCTCAGCGGCGACAAGGTCTACATGCTCACCCGCGACGACGGCCAATGGCAGGCCGTGGACATGGACCAGATGGGCGCGCTGGCTTCCTCCTGGGGCGGGGGCTCCGGGAAGGGCGCCGCAACCTACACGGCAGGCTACGAAAAAACCGGGCGCACCGAAAAGATCGCCGGATACACCGGCGCCGTCTACAAGGTCACCGTGCGCCAGAACGACAAAATCGTCAGCCAGGGCGAAGCCGTGCTCTGCACCCACCCGGACGTGCTGCGCATGAACCGCGCCTGGGCCGCCCTCTCCAGCCGGATGATCTCCTCCATGGGGCAACAGGAGGCCAAGTCCCTGGAAAAGCTCCTGGCCGACTCGCAGAACTCCGGCCACGGCGGCCTGCTGCGCTACGACCAGGACATGGTCCTCACCTCGCTGACCACGAAGAACTACGCCGCCGGCCACTATCAACTGCCGCCCAACGTGCAAATGCAATCCATGGACGACGCCGCCGCGGGCGGCTGGACACCGCCCGAACAGCAACAGGACGGCTCCGACGGCGATTCCGGCAGCGGATCGGCCACCCTGAAACAGGACGCCAAGGACGTGGGCCAGGCCGCCAAGGACGAAGCCAAGGACACCACCATCGACGAAGTGCGCCAAGGCGTGCGCGAAGTCTTCAAGGGGCTGTTCAACTAGGCGGAGGCCGGGGCTCCGCCCGAACCCTGGCGGGGGCCCGGGCGGAGCCCCGGAAGACACCGCCATCTCCTCCCCCAAAAAGCCAGCAGGCGGCGCAGCCGCGAGGGCGGTGCGCTCCGCGCTCGCAAACATTCCCGAGCCTCCAGCGCCCGTCTGTCCCACAATTCCCCTTCGCCCCTGTGCCGCGCAGCGCAGCGGCACGCGGCGGCGTGCGGGCGTTCCGAGCCGGGGCGGGATGCTTCGGGGGGGGGGGGGAGGTCGTCTTCGGCCTCACGCCCGGGCCGCCCCGGCCCGGGACTGTTCGTGCATCGGAGTAAACCCTGACCACGAGCGCCCACCTTTGCGCCACCCCGACCGGAGGACCAGGGGGGATGATCCCCACCGGTGGGGTCTGGGGCTTAGCCCCAGCAGGGTCTGGGACAGCGTCCCAGCCCGGGTGTGGGGCGGAGCCCCACCGGGGTTCGGGGCGGAGCCCCGGCGTCATCCGAGGAACAGCGGCGGTTCGGGCTTGCCGTTTTCCGCGGCGGCCAAGCCGGCCAGTTGGGTGGCTTTTTGAACGAGGGTGTCCATGGCGTGTTCGCCGTCGGGGCCGATGTCGAGGGAGTAGTCGTTGACGAAGGTCCGGATGTGCCGGGTGGTGGTGTGTTCGTCGAGTTCCTGGGCGTGGCTTTTGATCCAGTCGCGCGAGGCTTCCGGGTGGGCGAAGGCGTATTCGAGGCTCTGGCGGATGGCGGCCTGCACGGCGAGGGCGGTTTCGCGCGGCAGGTCGCGCCGCGCGGCGATGGCGCCGAGGGGCAGGGGCAGATTGAAGGCGGCCTCCCACCAGGCGCCCATGTCCTGCACGAGGTACAGGCCGTGGTCGGCGAAGGTGAAACGGCCTTCGTGGATGATCAGCCCGGCGTCGGCGCGCCGGTCGAGCACGGCGTCCATGATCCGGTCGAAGACGAGTTCGAGGGTCGGGCCGTGGTGGACGCCGGTGAGGGCGAGGAGGAGGTTGGCGGTGGTGTTGCGGCCGGGGATGGCGATGGTGGCGTCGGCCAGGTCCGCGAGGGTCTTGCCGGGTTCGCGGGCCACGAGCACGGGGCCGCAGCCGCGCCCGAGCGCCGCGCCCGAGCGCAGCAGGGCGTAGGCGGGCCGCGCCAGGGCGGCGGCGTGCACCGAGAGTTTGGTGACGTGCGGCCCGTGGGGCCCGAGGGCGGCGTGGTTGAGTTCCTCGACGTCGGCGAAGTGGAAGTCGAAGTCGATGCCGAGCGCGCCCACGAGGTTGTGGGCCAGGGCGTGGAAGATGAAGGTGTCGTTGGGGCAGGGCGAGATGCCGATGCGCAGGGTCCGGGTCATGGGGTGCTTTCCGTTGCGGCGCTGGGGCCGGGGGTTGCGGTTTGTGCGGGCGGACGTCGCGCCGCCGAACGGCGAGTCCGGGCGGCGGGCCTGCGGGTGCGGCCAGGCGCGGCCAGGCAAGGCCATGAAGGGCGGCCGACGCCCCGGCCGGGGCCGTGAGACGACCGCAACGGCCCGGGGAGCGCATACATATCGTCGTCTCCCGTGCGCGTGCCCGTGCGGCCGTGGGTTGCGCTGCTCTTTGCGTCCGGCGGCCCCCTTTCCTCCCGGCCCGCTCCCGTCTTTTCCGGCATCGCGTTGACGCGCCGCCCGTGCGGCGCTATACGGTGACCAGGCGGTCATCATCGTGATGACCACCCGGTCACCATATGTAGGAGAAAGCCGTGCCCAAGGCAAGCAGGACCTTCGAGAACCTGGACGAGGACAAGCGCAAACGCGTGCTGGACGCGTCCATGGAGGAATTCGCCGAGCACGGGTTCCACCAGGCCAGCGTGAACCGCATCGTGGACCGGCTGGGCATCGCCAAGGGGTCGATCTTCAAATATTTCGGCACAAAGGAAGGGCTGTTCCGCTACGTGTTCGAGCGCGGAGTGGAGGTCTTCGGCCGCCGCTTGCGCGCGGTGCGCGAGGCGACGGCGGACGCGGACTTTTTCGCGCGCCTGCGGGCGGCGCTCATGGCGGGCGTGGAGTTCATCGAGGCGCATCCGGCGGTCTATCGCATCTACCTGAAGATGCTCTTTCAGGAGCGATTCCCCCTGCGCGAAACGATCCTGGCCGAGGTGCGGGCGCATTCGGCGCGGTATTTGACGCCCATGGTGGAGGACGCGATGCGCGGCGGGCGGTTGCGGCCGGACCTGGACGTGCCTGCCGCGGTGTTCGTGCTCGACGCGGTGCTCGACCGGTTTTTGCAGGCGCGCGCCGTGGAGTTCATGGATGCGGGGCTGGGGCTGGCGGGCACGGACCGCGCCGGGCTGGAGCGCGCGGCGGACGCGTGCCTCGCGGTGCTGCGCGCCGGGCTCGCGGGTATGGGGAACGGCCCTGCCGCGAGGAACGAATCGCAATCGACCACGGCAACAAACGCAGCAGATGTTGCGGAAAACGGACAGGACGGAGCATGCTGAACAGGGACCATTACGCGCGGCTGGGACTGGCGGAAGTCTTCGACGCCGTGCTCGCCGGGCAGCGGATTTCGGTGGCGGACGGCGAAAAGCTCTTCGCCTGCGAGGACATCCACGCCGTGGGCGCGCTGGCGCACCACGCGCGCACGCGGCTGCACGGCAACCGCACGCACTACGTGCTCAACCGCCACGTCAACTACACCAACATCTGCGTCAACGAGTGCCGCTTCTGCGCCTACCACCGCCGCCCGAACCAGGCCGGGGGCTACCTGCTCTCGCCCGGGGAAGTCGTTGCGCTGCTCAGCGAACCGCAAGCCCTGGCCGCAACCGAGGTGCACATCGTGGGCGGCTGCCACCCGGACCTGCGGCTGGACTATTACGAAACCCTGCTGCACGCCGTGAAGGCGGCGCGGCCGGACGCGCTGATCAAGGCCTTCACGGCCGTGGAGATCGGCCATTTCGCGGCCGTGGAGGGCGTATCCACGCGCGAGGTGCTCCTGCGCCTGAAGGACGCGGGCTTGGCCATGCTGCCCGGCGGCGGCGCGGAAATCTTCGACCCCGAGGTGCGCACGGCCATCTGTCCGAACAAGATCAGCGGGGCCGAATGGCTGCGCATCGCGGGCGAGGCGCACACCCTGGGCATCAAGAGCAACTGCACCATGCTCTACGGGCACATGGAGACCCCGCGCCACCGCCTGGAGCACCTCGACGGACTGCGCCGCCAGCAGGACGCCACCGGCGGCTTCGTCTGCTGCATCCCCCTGCCGTTCCTCACGGAGAACAACCCCCTGGGCAAGCTCTCCTCGCGCGGCGTGCAGTCCGGCCTGGACGACCTCAGGACCATGGCCGTCACGCGGCTGATGCTCGACAACGTCCCGCACCTCAAGGCCTACTGGGTCATGCACGGGGTCAAGCTGGCCCAGGCCATGCTCCACTTCGGGGCCGACGACCTGGACGGCACCGTGGTGGAGGAGAAGATCGGGCACACGGCGGGCGCGGAGTCGGCCCAGGCCCTGACCAGCGCGGAGCTGGAGGCCATGATCCGCGCCTCGGGCTTCACCCCGGTGCGCCGCGACGCCCTGTTCCGCGCCCAGGAGGAGGCGGGCGGCAACGCGAACGGCGAGGCGGCCGACGCACCGCAGGCACCGGCCGGTCCGGCCGCCCCGAGCGCGCAGGTCGCGCCCACCGGCGGCCCCACCCTCGTGGGCGGCACGGCCCTCCTGCGCGAGCGCTCGCCCTTCGACGAACCCGCGGCCGTGCGCGCCATCGCCGACAAGATCCTCGACGGCGTCCGCATCGACGCCTCCGAGGCCGCCACGCTCTACTCCGAGGCCGGGCTCTTCACCCTCGGCGCGCTGGCCCACGCCGTGCGTCTGCGCCTGCACCCCGAGCCCGTGGTCACCTTTGTGGGCGACCGGAACATCAACTATTCCAACGTCTGCGTGTGCGGCTGCCGGTTCTGCGCCTTTTTCCGCGCTCCCGGCCGGCCCGGCGGCTACGTGCTCACGCGCGAGGAACTGGCGCAGAAGATCGAGGAGACCCTGGCCCTGGGCGGCACGCAGATCCTCATGCAGGGCGGCCACCACCCGGACCTGCCCCTGGAGTGGTACGAGGACACCCTGCGGTTCATCAAGACCTACCCCATCCACGTGCACGCCTTCTCCCCGCCGGAGATCGTCCACTTCTCCAAACTCTTCGGCCTGCCCACGGCCGAGGTCATCCGCCGCTTGCGCGCCGCCGGGCTGGACTCCATCCCGGGCGGCGGCGCGGAAATCCTGGTGGACGCGGTGCGCTCGCGCGTCTCGCCGAACAAGTGCCCGGCCGACGAATGGCTCGACGTCATGCGCCAGGCGCACCTCCAGGGCATGCGCACCACCGCGACCATGATGTTCGGCCACGAGGAGACGCCCGCGCAGCGCATCGAGCACCTCCTGCGCATCCGCGAGCTGCAGGACGAGACCGGCGGGTTCACCGCCTTCATCCCCTGGGCCTTCCAGCCGGAGCACACCGCCATTCCCGGCCACGCGCAGCCCGCGGCCGCGTACCTGCGGCTGCTTGCCCTCGCGCGCCTGGTGCTCGACAACGTGGCCAACCTCCAGGCCTCGTGGGTGACCATGGGGCCCAAGGTCGCGCAGCTCGCCCTGTTCTTCGGGGCCAACGACTTCGGCTCGACCATGATCGAGGAAAACGTGGTCGCGGCCGCCGGGGTCTCCTTCCGCCTCTCCGCCGAGCAGATCCGGCGCATCGTGCGCGCCGCCGCGTTCACGCCCCGACAGCGCTCCATGGACTACACCCTGCTGCCGGAAACCGCCGCAGAAGACTGAATGAAGACGAAAAGACAACAAACAGGAAGTCACTTCGTATGACAAACAGTTACACAGTCCGCCTGGGCAAGATCGGGTACCTCAACGTGCTGCCCATCTACCATGCGCTGGAGGCCCGCCGCGGGCCCGTGGAGTTCGCCACGGTCTCGGGGCCGCCCGCGCGGCTCAACGAGCTCATGGCCGCCAAGGCCCTGGACATCTCCGCCATCTCGTCCATCGAATACGCGCGCCGGCCCGAGCAGTACCTCCTGGTGCCGGACCTGGCCATCGGCAGCCGGGGGCCGGTCATGTCCGTGCTCCTGCTCGGCCGCGTGCCGCCCGAGGACCTGCACGGCCGCACCGTGTTCGTCAGCGCCCAGACGCATACCTCGGCCGCCCTGTTGCGGCTGCTCGTGGCGCGGCACTGGCGCGTGGCCCCGCACTTCGCCACCGGCGACCCCATGGCCTTTGCCGCGCGCCTGGCCGGGGGGGCGCCCCTTGCGAGGGGTGCGACCCCTGCGAGGGGTGCGACCCCTGCGAAGGGCTCGGCCCCTGCAAGCGGTTCGGACGCCCGCGCCCCCGGCCTCCCGGGCGCGGAGAACGCCGAGGGCGACGCCTGCCTGGCCATCGGCGACCAGGCCCTGGCCCTGCGCGCGCACCCGGCCCTGCCGCACCGCGTGGACCTGGGCGAGGCCTGGCGCTCCTGGACCGGGCTGCCCTTCATCTTCGGCCTCTGGGCCGTGCGGCGCGACGCGGCCGAACGCCAGCCCGAGGCCCTGAGCGCGGCCGTGGAGCAGATGCGGTTGGCCAAGGAACGCGGCGTGGCCGACATGCAGCGCATCACCGACCTGGCCATGGAATACGCCGCGCACCCGCCCAACGGCGGCCCGCCCCTGGCCCCGTCCATGAACGCCGCGGACATGCGCGCCTACTTCGACGGCCTGGTCTACGACCTGGGAGAAGAGCAACAGCGCGGCCTCACGCGCTTCTATGCCGAGCTGGCCCAGACCGGGATCATCGACACCCCGCCCGCCCTGGAGTTCTTCGCCTGAACCGGCCGCCGCGCCGCAACCCCCTCCTTCCGAAAACAAACGCCGCGCGCGCCCCAACGGGCGCGCGCGGCGCTTTTCTTCCAACACCGGCCGCCGACAGGCGAGCCGCAACGGCACAGGGTTCTGGGCGGCTTCGCCCGGCGCTACACGCCCAGCCCCTGCAGATAAATGAGCCGCAGCATCTGCGTCGGCAGCCCATTGTGCCAGTGCCCCGTGGCCGAGGCCCAGCCCCAGGCCGCCAGGAACACGACCACCGCCCCGACCCCGGCCAGCAGCAACGGCGCGCGCCGACGCGCGAACAAGCGCGGGCCCAGACACCCCTCCACCGGGCACGCCCCGGCGCACTGCATGCACCCCACGCACAGCGCCGAGCGCACCTCGCCCTTGCGCTGCACGTCGATGCCCGCCGGGCACGCCCGCGAACAGCGGCCGCAGCCGATGCACGTTGCCGCATCGCGGTGCACCGCCAACGGCGAGAACAGCGCCAGCAGCCCCAGCAACGCGCCATATGGACAAAAGAACCGGCACCACGCGTTGCGCACCACCAGGCTCAGCACCGCCAGCGCGCACAGCACGCCCAGCGCCACCGCGCCCGGCGCCAGAAAGAAGTCCAGCAGCTTGGCGTCCGAAACCAGGTTGTACGGCGAGGCCAGAAACCCGTTGAGCTCGGCCAGCGGCATGCGCCAGACCGTGACCACGAAAAAGGCCAACAGCACGTACTTGGCCGCGCCGAGCATGCGGGCCGCGCGCTCGGGCAGCTCGCGGTTCACCCCCAGGGCGCGCCCGGCGCGCTCCAGCAGGTTGGAAAGGAACCCCACCGGGCACACGTAGCCGCAAAACCCCTTGCGCAGCAGCAGCGCCATGGCCAGCGCCGCAAAAAATACCGCCAGCCCGGCCGGATGGATGTTGTCCCACCGCCCCGTGCGCAGATACCGGCTGAAGCCCATGAAGGCGCTGATGGGCAAAAAGGACTCGATCCCCGCGGGCCGGGCCACATACTCCGCCGTGCGCCCCAATACCCAGGACACGAACAGGAAAAACCGCCAGCCGACCCACAGGGAAGCCAGCGCGAACGCCGCCTGCACCAGCACCCGGAACCGCGCGGGCGCCAAGAGGCGACGGGAAAAACACACCATGACAAGCTCCTTCGCGCGCTCCAACGCGCACAACCGGCCTCCCTACCCCCACCCCCCACCCCGGTCCAGTGCAAATTCTGGTCGTGGCGCCGAGGGATGGGGAGAGGCGAAGAGCCGGGGGGAGGCGGGGAGGGGAGGACCCTTTTTCGGCGAAA
>JACCQO010000075.1 GCA_015709205.1 Desulfovibrionaceae bacterium | reverse complement strand
CCCCTCCCCCGGCTCTTCGCCCTTCCCTCCCTTCCCGCCCGGCCCCGCCCGCCCCGCCGCCCTTGACGGCGGGGGCCGGGGTGCCTATGTGTTGCGTTCATCTCATCTTACGAGGAGCGCGCGATGCACACTTTTTCCGATGCGGTCCGGGACGTTTCCCGCTGCATGCAGTTCGAGAACTGGCTGCGGTTCTATTTTCTCCGCGACGAGGACGGCACGTTGTACGTGCGCGTGCCCGAGGAGGCCGCGGCCCGGATCGAGGCCGATTATCCGGAGTACCTGAAGCTGGTCGAGTTGCTGAACGACGAGCCCATCGATTATCAGAAATCCATGTCCACGATCTGCCAGTACGTGGTCTCGACGTTCGACACGGTGAAGTACCAGCAGGGCACGGTGTCGCGGGTCTTCGACAGCGACGATTTCCAGCTGGAGATGCACCTGTTCAACGTCTGGGCGCAGGCGCACGAGGAGGAGCTGGACCGCGGCTTTTTCGAGTTCGCGCAGTGGATGGAGTTCTTCGAGGAGTGGAAGGCCACGCCCGAGGTGGTCGAGCAGATGGAGAAGGTGCGCCAGAAGGTCAAGCACGTGCGTTCGTGCACGGCGGCCAGCAGGACGGACACGGTGCAGTAGCGCGGCGCGCGGTTTTTCAGGAAAACGAAGACGGGCGGCTCCCTGCGGGGCCGCCCGTTTTTTGTGGTGCCGAAAGGCGCGCGGGACGGGCCGCGCTCAGGCCTTGAGGGTGCCGCGCAGTTCGTCGAGGCTTTGGATGCCGAGTTTGTCCATGAGCGCGGCGATCTCGCCGGGCAGGCGGAAGGCGGTGTCCGGCCGGGTGAAGTTGGCCGTGCCGATCTGCACGGCGTGCGCGCCCACGAGGATGAATTCGAGCACGTCGCGCGCGCAGGCGATGCCGCCCACGCCGATGACGGGCAGGTCCACGGCGCGGCGGACCTGGTGCACGCAGCGCAGGGCCACGGGCTTGATGGCCGGGCCGGAGAGGCCGCCGAACACGTTGGCCAGGCGCGGCGTGCGGCGTTCCAGGTCCACGGCCATGCCGGTGAGCGTGTTGATGCAGGAGAGCATGTCCGCGCCGTTGTCGGCCGCGGCGCGGGCGATGGCGGCGATGTCCGTGACGTTGGGACTGAGCTTGACGATGACCGGGGTCTTGCCCGCGCGGTCCTTGACGGCGCGGGTCACGAGCCCGGCCTGCTCAGGATCCTGGCCGAAGGCCGCTCCGCCGTGGCGCACGTTGGGGCAGGAGATGTTCACCTCCAGGGCGGCGATCTCCGGCCGGGCGGCGAGGAGAACGGCGAGTTCGCCGAACTCGTCGGCGCTGGTGGCGTAGAGGTTGGCGACCACGGCGGTCTCGCGCCAGGGCAGGCGCGGGAGCTTTTCGCGGATCACGGCCTCCGCGCCCACGTTCTGCAGGCCGACGGCGTTGAGCATGCCGCAGGCGGTCTCGGCCACGCGGGGCATGGGGTTGCCCTCGCGCGGGGCCAGGGACATGCCCTTGAGCACGAAGCCGCCCAGGGAGGCCAGGTCGCCGTAGACCGAGAACTCCAGGCCGTAGCCGAAGGTGCCCGAGGCGGTGAGCACGGGGTTCTTGAGGGTCAGGCCGGGCAGGCGCACGGAGAGGTCGGGCGCGCTCATGACGGTTTCTCCGGGTCGAGGTTCACGGCGTCGGACCAGAAGACCGGACCGTGGGTGCAGACCTGCACGCGGTGGCCGTCGGCGTCCGGGGTGACGCAGCCGAGGCACGCGCCCACGCCGCAGGCCATGCGGTTTTCCAGAGAGATCTGGGCGCGCGCGCCGGTGTCGCGGGCCATGGCCTGCACGGCGCGCAGGAAGGGCAGCGGCCCGCAGGCCAGCACCAGGCCGGAGGCGGCGTGCGCCGCGACCTGCTCGCGCACGCGGGCGAGAAAGCTCTGCAGGTCGCCGGGGTTCTGCTCATGCCAGTTCTCCTTGGCCACGGGCGCGGGGAAGGCGGCGAAGGGATAGCGCGCCAGGGGCTCGCGGTGGCCGAAGACGAGGTGCAGCTTTTCGGGCGCGGGGTGGGCCAGGGCGTAGCCCACGAAGGGCGCCACGCCGATGCCCCCGGCGAGCAGCAGGGTCGGCGTGTCCTCCTCGACCGCGAAACCGCGGCCGAGGGGGCCCCAGACGGCGATCTCCTCGCCCGGGGCCACGCGCGCAAGGCGCTCGGTGCCCCGGCCCACGACCTGGTAGAAGACCACCAGGCCGCGCTCGTCGGCGCGGCAGATGGAGAAGGGCCGCGCCCAGGTCAGTTCCGCGCCCCAGTCCGGGCGGACCATGACGAACTGGCCCGGGGTCCAGCGGCTCCAGCCCGGCCATTCGAGCACGAGCTCGAAAAAGCGCGAGGCCGGTTCCGATTGACCGACGGGCCGGTTTTCCAATACCTTCAGAGTCCGGCAGCGTTGCCTGTCCATGCTTCAACCAACCTTCTGACGTTCTGCGGCCCGCCGCACGCGGCCCGCCCTTGCGGCGCCGCACGGGCCCGCCGGATCGCCCCGCCGCGCGGGGGAGCCGGGGGCTTGCGGCCGGAAGCCGTACGGTATACACGGCCACTCCCATGTCCCACAAGCCCGAAATACTCGCCCCCGCCGGGGACCGCCAGTGCCTGCTCGCCGCCGTGGCCGCGGGCGCGGACGCGGTGTACCTCGGCCTCAAGCACTTCTCCGCCAGGATGCAGGCCGAGAACTTTTCCGTCAAGGACCTCGCGCAGCTGGCGGAAACCGGCCGCGCCCACGGCGTGCGGCTCTACGTGGCCGTGAACACGTTGATCAAGCCCGACGAACCGGCCAAGGCCGGGCGGCTCATCGACCGGCTGGAGCGCCACGTGCACCCGGACGCGCTCATCGTCCAGGACCTGGGCACCGTGGAGCTGGCGCGCCAGGCCGGATATTCCGGGGAGATCCACCTTTCCACCCTGGCCAACGTGAGCCACCCGGCGGCCCTGGCCCCGGCCCGGGCCCTGGGCGCGAGCCGCGTGGTGCTGCCGCGCGAGCTGAACGTGGACGAGGTGCGCGCCATGGCCGACGCGTGCCCCGAGGGGCTGGACCTGGAGGTCTTCGTGCACGGCGCGCTGTGCTTCTGCGTGTCCGGACGGTGCTACTGGTCCAGCTGGCTGGGCGGCAAGAGCGGGCTGCGCGGGCGCTGCGTGCAGCCGTGCCGCCGCCTCTACGCGCACCGCAACCACACGGGCCGCTACTTCTCGTGCAAGGACCTCTCCCTGGACGTGCTGGTCAAGCCGCTGACGGCCATCGAGCGCGTGCGCGCCTGGAAGATCGAGGGCCGCAAGAAGGGGCCGCACTACGTCTATTACGTGACCACGGCCTACCGCATGCTGCGCGACGCACCCGACGATCCGCAGGTGAAGAAGCAGGCCCTGGACATCCTCTCCCAGGCCCTGGGGCGACCGGCCTCGCACTACCATTTCCTGCCCCAGGCCCAGCACAACCCCACGGATCCGTCCGCGGCCACGGGCTCGGGCCTGCTGGCCGGAAAGATCGCGCACCAACCCGTGGCGCAACAGGACGCGGAACAGGCGGGCAAGGGCGCGGGCAGGAACGCGGACAGGCGCAAGGACCGGGGCAAGGGCCAGGGCGCGGGCCAGGGCGCGGGCCAGGGAAACGACGCGGCGCGCGGACGGGAGGACGGCCGCGCAACGCGCCGCCCGGCCACGCGGCCCGAGTTCCGGCCGCGCTTCGCCCTGCTGCCCGGCGACCTGCTGCGCGTGGGCTACGAGGACGAGCCCTGGCACCGCACCGTGCCGGTGACGCGCTCGGTGCCCAAGGGCGGCAAGCTGACCCTGCCCCCGGCCAAGGGGCCCGCGCCCAAGGCGGGCACGCCCGTGTTCCTGGTGGACCGCCGCGAGCCCGAACTCATGGCGCGCCTGCGCGAGCTGGAGGCCGAGACGCAGCGCATGCCCCGCCCGCGCGGCGAGGAGTCGGAGTTCACGCCGTCCATGCCCGCCCGCGCGGCGCAGGCCAAGGGACGGCCGCTGAACGTGACCGTGCGGCGCAGGCCGCTGACGGGCAAGGACCCGTCCGGCGGCCAGGCCGGGCTGTGGCTCTCGCAGGGCTCGGCGCGGGCCGTGTCGCGCACCCTGGCCGGGCGGACCTGGTGGTGGCTGCCACCGGTGATCTGGCCCGAGGACGAGGAAGGCTGGCGCGGGCTGGTGCGCGCCGTGTTGCGCAACGGCGGGCGGCGCTTCGTGCTCGGGGCGCCGTGGCAGGTGGCGCTCTTCGCGGACGCGGAGGGCGCGACGCAGACGGAGGGTGGGCCGGAGAGCGCGGGCGAAGCCGGAGCGGCGGGCGAAGCCGGATTGGCGGGCGGGGCCGGAGCGGCGGGCCAGGCCGGCCGTTGGGAAGGCCTGGAGCTGATCGCCGGGCCGTTCTGCAACGCTTCCAACGCACTGGCGCTCCAGGCGCTGGCGGACCTGGGCTTTTCCGGAGCCATCGTCAGCCCGGAGCTGACCGGCGAGGACCTGCTGGCCCTGCCGGGTACGAGCCCCCTGCCCCTGGGCATCGTCATCGCGGGCAACTGGCCCGTGGGCGTCTCGCGCATCCAGGCCGCGGAGGTCAAGCCGGGCGAGGAACTGGCCAGCCCCAAGAACGAAATATTCCACACCCGGCGCTACGGGGCCGACGACTGGATCTACCCGGACTGGCCCCTGGACCTGGGCGAACACCGGGCCGAACTGGCGCGCGCGGGCTACACCCTGTTCGTGACCCTGGAGGAGCCCGGGGCGCGGACCGCCAGGGGGGCCGCCCGCCGAGACGGGCGGGATGAGCAGCGGGACGCCCAGGGCCCACGCGGCAAGGCCGCCAAGGGCGCGCGCGGGCAGTCCCGAGGCCAGGGACACGGCAAGGACCAGCATCGCGGCAAAGACCAGGGCCGCCGCTCCGGCGACTTCAACTGGTCCAACCCCCTGCTCTGACGCAGGCCCGGGCCCACCCGCCCATTCCGGCCGCGAACCGCGCCCGGGCCCGGTGCCCGTGCGCGGCGCGCTGGCCGGACTTCGCCCGTTCGTCCTCCCCCACGCCCCAGCCTCCCTTTTCCGTTTTCTCCGCAGCCGTTCCCCGTCCGGCCGGGTTCCCCAGGCCGCCTGCCGCCTCCCAGCCGCCCGTCCGCTGCGGAGCCCTCCCGCCGCCTGTGGCACGATCCCTCCGCACCCTGCCCCGTCCAGCGCCAGCGCCCAGGCACGTTATATCTTTGTCTGCTTACATGACGCGCAATTCATGCTATCGTTCGATCGTTCATCACCGACGATTCCACCAGGAGACGCGCATGGTCTGCACTCCTGCACCGGCGGCGCGCCGCACCGCACACGCCGCCGGGCCACGGCCCCGGGCCGAAGGACACACGGGCAGCCGCCCCGTCTCCGGGCGGCCGGACACCACGCCCCGCCTGTTCCTGGCGGCCCTGCTGCTCCTGGCGGCCGTGCTGGCGCCGGTCGGTGCCGCCCCGGCGCAGGCCGCCCCCCACCACGTCTTGCTCATCAGTTCCTATCATCCTTCCTTTCCGACCTTCTTCCAGCAGATCGAGGGATTGCACTCGGTGTTCGATCCGGCCGGGGTGGCCCTGGACGTGGAGTTCATGGACAGCAAGCGGCTGTTCGATGAATCCAACCTTTCAAACTTCCTGAACATGCTGCGGTACAAGCTTTACCACCTGCCCAGCTACGACGCGATCGTCACGGCGGACGACAATGCCCTGAACTTCGCCCTGCTGCACAAGGAAGAGCTTTTCCCGCACGCGCCCATCGTCTTCTGCGGCGTCAACGACGAGACGCGCGCCCTGTCCATGAACCGGCGCGACGACGTGACCGGGGTCATCGAATCCGTGTCCCTGCGCGAGACCGTGCACCTGGCCGAGCGGCTGCTGCCCGGACTCACGACCGTGGCCGTGGTCACCGATCCAACGCCCAGCGGGCAGGCGGACCTGGCCAAGGTCAGGGCGCTGGCCCAGGCCATGCCCGCGCCGACCTTTCGCTTCCTCGATCTCGGGGCCATCTCCTTCGACGCCATGGCCGACGAGCTGCGCGCCCTGCCGCACACCTCCTGCGTGCTGCTGCTCTCGGCCTACCGCGACGTGGTCGGCCGCAGCATGTCCTTTCCCGACAGCCTGCGCCTGATCCACGAAAACGCCGACGCGCCCATCTTCCATCTCTGGGAGCACGGCCTGGGCCAAGGCGTGCTCGGCGGCCGACTGGTCACGCACCGCGAGCAGGGCCGCACGGCCGGGCGCATGGTCCTGCGCATCCTCCGGGGCGTGCCGGTACCGGGCATGCCGGTGCTCTCCGGCGACGCGGCCAACCGCTACATGTTCGACTACAACGAACTGGAACGGTTCGACATTCCCCTGGACCGGCTGCCCGAGAAGTCCACGGTCATCAACCGCCCGGACTCCCTGTTCAGACACATGGTCCCGGTCCTGTGGGTCGGCGGCGGCGTGCTCGCGCTCATGGTCGCGGCCATCCTGGTGCTGGTCACCAACATCCGCGCACGGCGCAAGGCCGAAAAACGGCTGCACAAGAGCTGGAGGCTCTACCGCGCCTACATCGAGCTGGCCCCGGACGCGGTGCTCATCGCCGACGAGGGCGGCCGGTTCGTGGAGGTCAACAACGCGGCCTGCGGGCTTTCGGGGCACGGTCGCGACGAACTGCTGGCCATGAGCCTGCGCGAACTGGCTGCGCCCGAGGCCGTGGAGACCTCGGAAGACCACTTCCGCACCCTGCTGGTCACGGGCCGCTCCTCCGGGGACATCACCTTCCGCCGCAAGGGCGGCGAGCGCAGCATCGTGTTCGTCAACGCCGCGCGCATCACCGATGACCGCTATATCCTGCTCTGCCGCGACCTGACCGAGACGCGGCGCGACGAGCGGCGGCTGGCGATGATCAACGAGTGCCTACTGGGCTTCGGCCCCAACCCGGACGAGAACATCCGCCTGCTCACGGAACTGCTCGGCGCGCTGACCGGCGCGGCCTGCACCTACTACTGCCGCGTCCGGGGCGAGACGCTCGGCACGGTCTGCGCCTGGAACACGCCCGAGACGCTGCAGCGCGACCGGCGGCTGGACCGGCACCTGTGCGCCCACGTGCTGTATGCCGCGGACAGCGGCCCCTTCCACGTACCGGAACTGGCCGACCTGCCGCCGGAGACGCTGTCCCCCGAAGCGCTGGCCCTGGGCATGCGCTCCTATTTCGGCGCGCCGGTCAAGGCCCGCGGCGCGCCCATGGGCGTGGTCAGCGCGCTGTTCTCCACCCCGTTCACGCCGCGCGCCAGCGACGAATGGCTCCTGGGCATCGTGGCCCTGGCCACCGGCGTGGAGGAGGAACGGCGATTGGCCGCGGACGAACTGCTGCACGCCAAGGAACGCGCCGAGGCCGCCAGCCGCTCCAAGGACGAATTCCTGGCGAACATGAGCCACGAGATCCGCACGCCGCTCAACGGCGTGTGCGGCATGCTCCAGATCGCCCGGGAGCAGTCCTTGGACTCGCACCAGGCCGAGGTCATCGACACGGCCCTGGCCTCCACCGCGAGCCTGACGACGATCCTCAACGACATCCTGGACTTCTCCAAGATCGAGGCCGGACGCATGGATCTGACGGAGGAACCCTTCTCCCCGCGCAAGTGCCTGGAAACGGTGGCGGGCAACTTCACCCTGGAGGTGGACAACAGGGGCCTGGCGTTCGAGGCCGAGGTGGCGGACTCGGTGCCCGACGTACTGCTCGGCGACGAGGCGCGGTTGCGCCAGATCCTCTTCAACCTGGTGGGCAACGCGGTGAAGTTCACGCCGCACGGCTCCGTGCGCGTGCGCATGGAGCGCCTGCACGCCCCCACCAAGGACGCCCGGATGCGCCTGTACATCACGGTGGCCGACACCGGGGTGGGCATTCCGGAGGACAAACAGGACCTGATCTTCGAGGCCTTCACCCAGGTGGACGGCACGTACACGCGGCGCTACCAGGGCACGGGGCTGGGCCTGGGCATCGTGCGCCGCCTCCTGACGCTGATGAAGGGCTCCCTGACCGTGGAGAGCGAGGTGGACGTGGGCACGACCATGCACCTGGTGCTGCCCTTCCGCGCGCCGGACAGGCCCCTGGCGGAGACGGGCGCGGCCAGCGCGCCCACGCTGCCCGCCGGGCTGCGCGTGCTCCTGGTGGAGGACGACCTGGTCAACCGCATCGCGGCGCGGCGGCTGCTGGAGCGGCGGGGCTGCCGCATCACCGAGGCGGCCAACGGCAGCGAGGCCTTGGCGGCCCTGGCGCGCGACCGCTTCGACTGCGTGCTCATGGACGTGCAGATGCCGGTGATGGACGGGCTGAAGGCGGTGCGCGCCATCCGCTCGGGCGGGTTGCCGGGGGTGGATGCGCGCGTGCCGGTCATCGCGCTCACGGCCCACGCCATGAAGGGCGACCGGGAGACGTTTCTCGAAGCGGGCATGGACGCCTACATCGCCAAGCCCGTGGACGTGGACGTGCTGGCGCGCACCCTGGCGGCCATGGTCGGCCGGGCCTGAGCCGGAGCCGGAGCCGGGGCGCAGGCGCGCAACGCACCGAAACGCGTCGCAACGACGGGGCCGCCGGGCCTGCGGGAACGCCGCGGGCCCGGCGGCCCCGTTGCGTGGCGCGCAGCCGGAATCAGCCGCGCACGAGTTCGATGGTCTCGCCCGGGCGCATCTCCACGACCTCGCACTCCTCGGTGCGTTCGGCGACCTCGGCGCGGAAGGCTTCCGTGGAGGCGGCGAGCACCGGGAAGGTGCCCCAGTGCATGGGCACGACGCGGGTCGCGCGCGTGAGCAGGCTGGCCAGGGCGGCCTGGCGCGCGTCCATGGTGAAGACGCCGCCCACGGGCAGCAGGGCGTAGTCGATGTCGTAGAGCGAGCCCCACAGGGCCATGGAGGAGAACACCCCGGTGTCTCCGGCGTGGTAGAGGGTGACGCCCGAGGGCAGGACCACGATGTAGCCCACGGGCACGCCGGACTCCGAGGAGTGGAAGGCCTGGACCATGGTGATCCGCGCACCCTTGAATTCCACGGTGCCGCCGACGTTGAAGCCGATGCCGTTGACGATCTGCGCGCCGGGCACGCCGAGTTTCGCGAGCTTGCCCGCGGTTTCGACCACCGCGCACACGTGCGCGCCGGTGGCCGTGGCGATCTCCACGCACTGGCCCACGTGGTCGCCGTGGTCGTGGGTGACGAGGATGAGATCGGGTTTGGCGATGTCCCGCCAGGGCGTGTCGGCCTTGGGATTGCCCTCGAAGAAGGGGTCGATGAGGATGTTCACGCCGTGGGCGGCGATCTGGAAGTTGGAATGCCCGTGCCAGGTAAGGGTATCGGTCATGGCGTCGCTCCTTGGTGTGCTTGGTCGGCGCGGTCGGGTGCCCCGCTTCCCGGAGGCTCCCGCCGGGCCGGGAAAATGCGCGGGTGCAGGAAGTCGCAACTCACTCCGTCCGCCCGCGTGCCCACATGGTACGCCAGACGGGGGAAATCCGAAACAGCAGCCGCAGCACATCACGTCTGGAACCGGCAGCGGGTCCCACCCGCCGCCAGACGGGGGAAAGCGGGAACAGCAGCCGCGGCACCCGCCGTCTGGAACCGTCAGCGGGCACTGCCCGTCCAGCGGGGGCCGAGGGTGTGGGGGACGGCGAGGTGGTCGAGGATGCGGCCCACGACCTGGTCCACCAGTTCCTGCACGGTGCGCGGGGCGTGGTAGAAGCCCGGGCAGGCGGGCAGGATCACGGCCCCGGCCTCCTGCGCGGCGAGCATGTTCTTCAGGTGCACGCGCGAGAGCGGGGTTTCGCGCGGCACGAGCACGAGCGGGCGGCTCTCCTTGAGGGTCACGTCCGCGGCGCGGTGGACGAGGTTCGTGCCCAGGCCGTTGGCGATGGCCGCGAGCGAGGCCATGGAGCAGGGGCACACGACCATGCCGTGGTGCACCCAGGAGCCGCTGGCGGGCGGCGCGCCGATGTCGGCCTGGGAATAGGCGGCGTGCGCCAGGGCGGCGAGCGCGGCGGGCGTGAGCGGCGCGGCGGCGGGCGACTCTCCTTCGGGGGCGGTTCCGTCGGCCCCCCCGGCTTCGAGCTCCATGACGGCGTGGGCCGCGTCGGAGAGGATCAGGTGCGTCTCGACGGCCTCGGCGCGCGCCAGGGCGCGCAGGAGCGTGGCGGCGTAGGGCATGCCGGACGCGCCGGTGACGGCGACCACGATGCGGCGTGGGGCTGCGGGCATGGGTTCTCCTCGGTCGGGCCTAGTCCAGCCCGAGATCGGCCCAGAGGCCGTCGATCTTGCTCTTGACCTCGTCGCTCATGACCAGGGAGTCGGGCCACTCGCGCATGTGGCCCTCGTCGGGCCCCTTCTTGGTGGCGTCGATGCCGATCTTGCCGCCGTAGAAGGCCGTGGGCGAGGCGTGGTCCAGGGCGTCGAGCGGGCCGTCGACCATGACGATATCGCGGCGCGGGTCCACGTTGTTGCCGAGCCGCCAGAGCACCTCGGAGGTGTTCTGCACGTTCACGTCCTTGTCCACGATGACGATGATCTTGGTGAACATCATCTGGCCGAGGCCCCAGAGGGCGTACATGACCTTGCGCGTCTGGCCGGGGTAGCGCTTGTCGATGGAGATGAAGCAGAGGTTGTGGAACACGCCCTCCAGCGGCAGGTTCATGTCCACGACCTCGGGGAGCTGCTTCTTGATCAGCGGCAGGAAGATGCGCTCGGTGGCCTTGCCCATGTAGCAGTCCTCCATGGGCGGCGGGCCGACCAGGGTGGCCGGGTACACGGCGTCGGCGCGGTGGGTTATGGCGGTGACGTGGAAGACCGGGTAGTCGTCGGCCAGGGAGTAGTAGCCGGTGTGGTCGCCGAAGGGGCCCTCGCGGCGGCGCTCGAAGGGGTCCACATAGCCTTCGAGCACGAACTGGCTGGTGGCCGGGACCTCCAGATCCACGGTGCGGCACTTGACGAGCTCCACGGGCGACTGGCGCAGGAACCCGGCGAACATGAACTCGTCGATCTCGTCGGGAATGGGCGCGGTGGCCGCGTAGGTGGTGCAGGGCTCCGCGCCGATGGCCACGGCGACCTCCAGGCGGCGGCCGAGCTTTTCGGCCAGGTGGTAGTGGTAGGCCCCGCCCTTGTGGCGGTGCCAGTGCATGCCCGTGGTGTTCCTGTCGAAGACCTGCATGCGGTACATGCCCACGTTGCGCACGCCGGTCTCGGGGTTCTTGGTGATGACCAGCGGCAGGGTGACGAAGGGCCCGGCGTCGCCCGGCCAGGTGGTCAGCACGGGCAGGAGCGCGAGGTCCACGTCGTCGCCGGTGTGCACGATTTCCTGGCAGGGGCCACGCGAAACGGTCTTGGGAAAGATGTCGCCCATGCGCTTGAGCTTGGGCAGGAGCTTGAGCTTCTGAATGAGCCCCTCGGGCTTTTCCATCTCGATGAACTGGTGGACCTGCTCGCCCATGTCGTCGAGACTTTCGGTGCCCAGGGCCATGTTCATGCGCGCGTAGGAGCCGAAGGCGTTGGTGAGCACGGGAAAGGGCCCGGGCGCGGCGGAGTCGGGGCCGGAGGCGGCGGAGCCCGAGGGCGCGACGCGCGTGGGCGCGGTGAAGAGCAGGGCCGGGCCGCCGGTCTTGCACACGCGGTCGGTGACCTCGGCGATCTCGAGGTTGACGTCCAGCGGCGTGGCGACGCGGCGGAGTTCACCGGCGCGTTCGAGGTCCTTGATGAAGGCCTGGAGGTCCTTGTAGGGCATGGGGGTTCCTCGCGGTCCGCGGATGGGGTGCGTTGGGGCGAAAACGGCGCGCCGGGAGCGCGCCGCGAAGGGGGATGATAGCCGCGGGCCGCGCCGATGACAACCCTGGCGGGAGGGATCAGGCGTCCGGGATGAGGCGTCGCGGTGCGGCCCCGGTCCATGCGCTACGGCCGGGCCGCCGGGCCGCGCGCCGGAGGCGCGGGCCAATGCTCCGGGCCTATGCGCCGAAGCCGCGCGCCGCGCACCGCCGCCCCGCGCCGTCGCCACCACCCAGCCGCTGCCGCACGCCGGGCCGCGCC
>JACCQO010000011.1 GCA_015709205.1 Desulfovibrionaceae bacterium | reverse complement strand
TTTGGAAAGGGTCCCCTCTTCCTCCCCCGCCCCTCCCCCGGCTCTTCGTCTTCCTTTCTCCTCTCCCCACCTCTCACCGCTTCTCGTCGCACGGCGGCCGAGTTTTGTTGTCGATGATGTTGGTATGGATAGCAGCGCAATCATTCGAAATTTCAGAATTCCAAAAATGCACTTGACAATCATTTTCAACGGGCTTACCTCCATTGCACACAAGGACACGTTATGCAGAACACCCGCACGTTGGATCAGTTTCCCGCCGGCAGCACCGTGAAGATCACGGGCATGTGCGATTGCCGCAAGGTTCGGGCGCGGTTGTGCGCGATGGGGCTGACGCCCGGCACGACAGTGGTGGTGGATTCCAACGGTTCGGGTCCGCGGCGGCTGAACGTGCGCGGGTCCAGCGTGGTGCTGGGCCAGGGCCTGTGTTGCAAGATCCTCTGCTGTCCCGCGGACAGCGACGACGACTCCGCGCAGGCCATGGCCGCCCCCGGGCACTGTACCTGCGGCGACCACTTTTCCGGCCGCCGGTAAACGAGGAGTCCAGCATGCTTGAATCCCTGATCGTCGTCCTCATCATCGGGGCGGCCGCCGCGTACATGGTGCGCCGCCTGATGGCCCAGGCCAAGGGCGAGGCGTCGTGCGGCTGCGGGTGCGGATCCTGCTCCGCTTCGGGGGGGTGCTCCGGTTCGGGGCAACCTCATTCGGAGCGTTCCGGCGCCCCTCCCTCCGGCTCTCTCCAACAGTACCGGCCGGACGCCGATGCGGCGTCGAGAGCCGACGCGCCCGGCTGCACGCACTGCGCGGCTCCGGGCGGGGCCGCGCCAGAACGCGCCGCCGATCCGGCGGCTTCCGACCGATCCCGCTGAACCACAAAAACGAAATGCGCGTGGAGCCGACCCTGGGTCGGCTCATTACGTGCGGGAGTGCTTCATGACCGAGACCATCTGCCTGCGCCAATTGAAGGAAGGGCAACCTGCACGCATCGCCGAGGTCCAGGCCCGGGGAGAACTGGGTCGGCGGATCCGCGACATGGGCCTGGTGCCCGGCGCAGAGATCGAGGTGGTGGGCCGCGCGCCCCTCAGGGATCCCGTGGCCCTGCGCCTGAAGGGGTTCACCCTTTCCCTGCGCAACAACGAGGCCGACCACATCCGGGTCGAGCCCCTGTAACATTTCTTCAGCAACAGGAAATTTCATGAAACAAGAGATCACCATCGCCCTTGCCGGCAACCCGAACTCCGGCAAGACGACCCTGTTCAACGCCATCACCGGCGCCCACCAGCACGTGGGCAACTACCCGGGCATCACGGTGGAGCACAAGGAAGGCCGCGCCGTGATGGGCGAGCGGACCTTCCGCGTGGTGGACCTGCCGGGCACGTATTCGCTCACGGCCTACACGCAGGAGGAACTGGTGGCGCGCAAGTTCCTGGCCGAGGAGCGGCCGGACTGCGTGGTGCACGTGCTCAACGCGGGCGCGCTGGAAAGAAACCTCTATCTCACGGTGCAGCTTCTGGAGCTGGGCGTGCCCGTGGCCCTGGGCCTGAACATGATGGACGAGGCCGAGCGCGAGGGCATGATCATCGACGTCCCGCGACTGGAGGAGTTGCTGGGCTCTCCGGCGGCGGCCACGGTGGCGCGCACGGGCCGCGGGCTGGAAACGCTCATGGTCAAGGCGGGCGAGCTGGCCGACGCGCGGCGCGACGAACGCTGGAAGCCGCTGTCCATCAGCTACGGCCCGGACCTGGACCCGGTGCTCGCGGCCATGGCCGCGAAGATCGAGACCGGGGGGATGCTCACCGAGCGCTATCCGGCGCGCTGGACCGCGCTGAAGTACCTGGAAAACGACGAATCCGTGCTCACGCGCGGACGGAACGCCGACGGCGCGCTGTCCCTGGAGCTGGAGGCCATGGCCGCGCAGGTGGCCGAGCACCTGCAGGCCACTTTGAACACCTACCCCGAGGCCGTGATCGCCGACTACCGCTACGGATTCATCAGCTCGGTTCTCAAGCAGGGCGTGCTTTCGCGCGACACGCACGCCGAGCGCATCGCGTTTTCCGACCGGCTGGACCGGGTGCTCACGCACCGCTTCCTGGGGCCGATCCTGATGCTCCTGGTGCTCTACGCGGTCTACCAGGTGACCTTCACCCTGGGCGAGGTGCCCATGGGCTGGATGGAGTCCTTCTTCGGCTGGCTGGGCGACACGGCCACGGCCATCCTGCCCGAGGGGCTGCTCCAGTCCCTGATCGTCTCGGGCATCATCGACGGCGTGGGCGGGGTCATGGGCTTCGTGCCGCTGATCATGATCATCTTCCTGATGATCGCCTTCCTGGAGGACTCCGGCTACATGGCGCGCGTGGCCTACATGCTCGACCGCGTGTTCCGCATCTTCGGGCTGCACGGCTGCTCGGTCATGCCGCTGATCATCTCCGGCGGCATCAGCGGCGGCTGCGCGGTGCCCGGCATCTACGCCGCGCGCACGCTGCGCTCGCGCCGCGAGAAGCTGGCCACCCTGCTCACGGCCCCGTACATGAACTGCGGCGCCAAGCTCCCGGTGTTCATCCTGCTGGTGGCCGCGTTCTTCAGCGAGGACAAGACCCAGGCCCTGTTCCTGATCACCCTGGGGGCCTGGACCGCGGCCCTGCTCGTGGCGCGGCTGCTGCGCTCCACGATCATCCGCGGCCCGTCCACGCCCTTCGTCATGGAGCTGCCGCCCTACCGGCTGCCCACGGCGCGCGGCCTGGCCATCCACACCTGGGAGCGCACCTGGCAGTACATCAAGAAGGCGGGCACCGTGATCCTGGCCATCTCCGTGCTGCTCTGGGCGGCCATGACCTTCCCGGGCATGACCGAGGAGAAGGCCGCGGCCTTCGACGCGCGGACGGCCGAGATCGCGGCGCAGCTCGACGCGGCCAGGGCCGCGAACAACGAGGCCGAGATCGCCTCGCTGCAGGAGATGGCCGAGCGAGTGGAGTTCACCCGGGCCGAGGAGACGCTGCGCGACTCCTACGCCGGACGCATGGGCATCGCCCTGGAATCCGTGTCGCGCGCCGCCGGATTCGACTGGCGCACGAACATCGCGCTCATCGGCGGGTTCGCGGCCAAGGAGGTCATCGTCTCCACCCTGGGCACGGCGTACTCCCTGGGCGACGTGGACCCGGAGGAATCCGGGGCCCTGAGCGACCGCATCGCGGCGGACCCGCACTGGTCCGCGCGCACGGCGGTGAGCATGATCCTGTTCACCATGCTGTATGCGCCGTGCTTCGTGTCCGTGGTGGCCATCAGGCACGAGACCGGCTCGTGGGGCTGGGCCCTGTTCAGCATGGGCTTCAACACGGTGCTGGCCTTTACCATGGCCACGCTGGCGTACCAGATCGGCGCGCTGGTCTGACCGCTCCCCTTTGCGCAACGGCGAACGGGCCGCGCGGCGAACCGCGCGGCCCGTTTTCTTTTGCCGCGCGAAGGGGAGGAAGCGTCCACGCGCGGCGGCCCCGACGGCGACCCCGCCGCTAGGGCTCCAAACGTTCCTTCATGGCCTTGCCCGCGGACCAGCACTTGCCCGCAGGCTCGCCCAGGGCCCAGTAGGTCCGGGAGGCCATGTCGAAGAGCAGCGGATCCACGGCGCGGACATCGATGGCCCCTCCGGCGTCGAGCACGTCGCGGTCCGCGTGGGTCTGGACGATCTCGCCCACGAAAACGTCGTGGGTCTCGAAGTCGAGCACGCGCGCCAGGCGGCATTCCATGCACACCGGGCATTCGCGGATCAGCGGCGCGTGGGCCAGGTCGCCGAAGAAAACGTCGAACAGGCGCGACTTGTCCGTGCGCCGCCCGCTGACCAGCCCGGCGTAGTCGGTCTTCTCGACCAGATCGCGGCCGGGCAGGCAGATGCTGAACTCGCCGTGGGCCGTGATGCCGCGCGGGGTGTGGTGGGCCTTGTTCAACCCCACCGAGACGTACTGCGGGGTGCCGTGGTTCATGATGCCCACGTGGGCCACGGCCAGGAAATTGGGCCGCCCGTCCACCACCGCGCCGACCAGGGTGGTCAGGGACGGGTACAGGGCGTTGACGGGCCCGAGGCGGACCTTGTCCGGGCCCGCGCCGGTGTCCGTGTTCACGGCATGTTCGGAACTCATGCGGATTCTCCTCGGCCGGTTCCCCGGCGGCGGCTACCAGGCGTCGCGGTGCACGCGCTGGGGGTTGTAGCGCTCGGCGGGCTTCTGCTCCTCGGCCGGATGGCCGACCACGAGAAAGGCCATGGGCGTGACGCGCTCGGGCACGCCGAACAGGGCGCGGTAGCCCGCGATGCGTTCCTCCACGGGGAAGACGGCGGTCCAGACCGCGCCGAGGCCCATGGCGCGCGCGGCCAGGAGCAGGTTCTCCACGGCGGCGGCGCAGTCCTGGACCCAGAAGCCGGGACACTTCTCCAGGGTGGCGTCGCCGCAGACCAGGATGCCGAGCGGGGCCTTGGCCGCCATCCGGGCGTGGGGGTTGATGGTGCCGACCTTGGCCAGGGTCTCGCGGTCGCGCACCACGACGAACTCCCAGGGCTGCTGATTGCAGGCGCTGGGCGCGGCCATGGCGGCCTCCAGCAGGGTGCGGATCTCGGCGTCGGTCACGGGTTCCGGGGTGTAGGCGCGCACGCTGCGGCGGGTGAGGATGCATTCCAGGGCGTCCATGGGTCCTCCTTTGCGGGCTGGCGGTCGTGGGCTCCGCGCAGGCCCCCGGCCTGCGAGGCCGGGACGGCAGTGGCGCGGGCCGGGCCGCCACGCGCGGTTTACCTGGTTCCACTTTTTGGCTAGTATGGTGAAAAAATCAAGTACATACTTTCCGGTGCAATAGCATCCCGGTGGTCTGATAGTATCGCAGAGACTCATAGCACCCGGAAGGAAACCGCAACCCGCGCCGAACGGCGCGGCCGCGGCCGTGCACCCGGGGCCCAAGCCCCGGCGCGCCCCGCGCGTTCCGGAGAGAGCATGCCCGACGTCTGTCCCCAGAAGGTCCTCGGCAACCGGATCTATTTCTGCACGGTGGAATTGGCCCTGCAGGTCATCGGCGGCAAGTGGAAGCCGATCATCCTCTTTCATCTGGCCACGGGCGGCACGCAGCGCTTCAGCGAGCTGAAGCGGTCCGTGCCGAGCATCACGCAGAAGATGCTCACGCAGCAGCTCAGGGAGCTGGAGGCGGACGACATGGTGCACCGCGAGGTCTTTCCGCAGGTGCCGCCGCGCGTGGAATATTCGCTCACGGACCTGGGCCGCTCGGTGATGCCGGTGCTGCGGGAACTGCAGCTGTGGGGCGCGAAGTTCGAACAGCAGTTGGGCGGGGCGCAGGCCGTGGCCGAAAAGGACTCAGCCGGCAAGCGTGGGAATGCGGCGACGTCCCCGGCGTCGGTCAACTCGGCCGCTCCCGACGCGGACGACGCCGAGGAGGCCGGACCGCGCACGCGCGAGGCCGTGGCCTAGCGCATCGTCGCCCTGGCCCGCCGGCCGTGATCCGGCCGCGCGCAGGGCCCGGCTGCGAGCGAATTGGCCGCGCGCACACAGGCCGCCCGCGAACCGTCGAAAAAAAACCCGCCGGACGGTTGCCGTCCGGCGGGTTGCCTGTCCTGGGCAAAGGGCAGGAAGCGGGCCTAGTTGGCCCTACAGGCGCCCTGCACGCACTCGCGCAGCGTGGAGACGCCCGAAGAGTGGAACCGGTAGACGGGAATGGCGTTGGCCTTGGCTGCCTGCTCCGCCTCGCGGCGCGCAGAGTGGGAAATCTTATCCGTGAACAGGACCACGAAGTCCACGCTGCCGAGACGGCCGCCGATGCCGCGCTCCTTGCCGGTGAAGACCTTGAGCTTGACGCCCGCCTTCCTGGCCTCGTTGATGTACTCCCTCTTGAGCCTGTCCATGCCGCCTATGAGTGCCGCACCCATGATCGTTCTCCTGTGGTTGGGGGAGGGGCCCGCGGAGTGGGTATCTCGTCGCCCTTGCACCGCGTCCGCTCTCTCGTCTCACTGTTCGCCCCCACCTTATCGAAATTGAAATTCATTTTCAACTAGATTTTTAAAAAAAGTTGGGAAAATTTTTCCATGTACTTTCGGTGGATTGTCGAGACGCGGCGCGCATGGGTCGGACGGCGCAGTCAAGCCGACGTCGGTGCGCCCGCCTTGGGCGCGAACGGGCAACGGGCGAAACGTCCAAGGGGAAAACCGGATAAGGGCGCGGCCGAGATGGGCGGCGGGCGCTATTGCGGGTCAGGCTGTCGAACAGGCAGCTTCCGACCTGCGCCGATACGGCGGACGCAGTCGGGGTGCGTCGGACTGGGGTGCTCCTCCGGCCGGTCGTGCGGTGCAGGACTCATGGGCCGTTGAGACAGGATAGATACGGCATGCCGGGGAGAAAGACGGAGGAACTTCCGGGTCGCCCCGGCATAGTTACTGGTCCAGGCGCCGGATGCCTTCGAGAAGGGCGCAAAAGCTCCTGGAAGCATTACCGGTCAGCCGCAAATGCGGACCGATGCCCCGCGAACCGCCAACCTTTTGGTAGCGATTGCCCGTCAGCCGTTCGAGTTCCTGAGGCGCGTTGGACAACATATCTGGATTGCGGAACTTTTTCGTCCGTTGCCGCTGGCCGAGCCCCCTCACCCCAAGCCCGGCTTCCACGGCGGCAAGATCGCCCAGGTAAAAGGATTCCAATTGGTGGCAGGCAATGCGCACCAGGGCCTCGGGCCGATGAGCGTTACGGCAGATGTCGCGCAAAGCGCGCTTCACCGCCACGCAGTCCCCCGAATCCTGGTCGCGAACGACGATGAAGCGGGAATCCGGAGCCTGCCACAACAGCAGCTTACGCCGCAACTCCCGCTGCATGTCCTGCTTCCCTTCAAAAACGATGAACCGGTAGTCGTTCCTGCCGGAAAGCAGGCGTGGCAGGACGCCTTCGAGCATGGCTTTCGCGGACGGCTCCTCCAGGCAAAAAACCAGCGTGCTCATGCGGGATCGGCTCCGAAAAAGAGCCCCTGCTTCCAAAGAGCGCCCATGGTGTCGCCATCCCGCATGTAGGCGGCGATCTGCTCGTCCTCGTTCGCCCGGCGGACAACCGTGTATCCGCCCTGCTTCTGGAGCCAAAAAACCTCCTCAAGACGTGCAGCGTTCAAGAAGTCTGGAGAATGCGTGGAAACGAAGACCTGTCCGCCGCGTTGCGCGTACTCCCTGAACTCTTCGGCCAGTTCCCGCAACAGCGACGGATAGAGCTGGTTCTCCGGCTCCTCGACGCACAGCAGCGGCCTGGGGGCTGGATCATGCAGAAGGACGAGATAGGCGAACATCTTCATCGTGCCGTCGGATACGTAACGGTCGATGAACGGGTCCCGGAACGCCCCGTCCTGGAATTTCAGGAGCAGCCTCCCATCGTCCGTCTCCGACGGCTGCACGGACGTCACGCCCGGCACGCGCCGCTGCATCTTGCCCAGGATGGCGTCGAACACCTCCCGGTGCTCGTGGAACAGATTGTTGGCGACCAACTGCAGGTTGTCGCCGGAAACCGACAGGTGTTCGTCATCTCCGGTGACGTCCTTGCTGCCGCGCGTATCGCTGATGTGGATGTCCGACACGTGCCAGTTTTCCAGCAACTGGCGAAAGGCGTTGGCGGCCTTGAAACGCGTGAACTGGCCGATACCCTTGACGGCGAGGATGTCCGGGCTGTCCAGCACGCTCGGCTCCGGATCCAGCTTCTTGTCCGCCTCGTCGAAGTCGTCCTCGTTTTTTATCGCAGTCCCCTTCCCGTGCGAAAAATCGAGGAAATGGTACGGTTTGCCATGCCGCCCGCGCTTGTAGCGCAGGATCTCGCGCGTCACCACGGGACGGTCCTCTTCGTTCCCGATCTCAAGATAGTACGTTACGAGCCGGTCTCGCTTGTTGATGACGTGGCGGAACTGCACCTCGATGGAAATGGGCCCGTCGGCGACCCCGCGAGAACAGACCTCCTTGAACCCGCCACGCCGCTGCAGCGCCCGCGTTACGTTGTAGGTCAGGCAGTCCTTCAGAAATCCAAAGACGTCGAACAACGTCGTCTTTCCCGTTCCATTCGCACCGACAACAACGGAGAACCTGGGGATATTCGTCAGCACTGCATCGCGAAAAGCCTTGTAGTTCTTGATCACAAGCTTTTCTATGGGCATGGTGCAATCCTTTGTCGCATCTCTGTGTCGGAGGGAGAACGGGGCGTTGCCGAAACGCTTCCGTTTGTGGACGGGACGAAAGGCTCAGGCCGTGCGGCACTCGGAGCAGAGGCCGTAGAGGTACATGCGATGGCCGGTGAGCACGAAGCCGTGGCGCTTGGCCAGTTCCTCCTGCAAGCGCTCGATCTTCTCGTCCACCACCTCGATGTTCTTGCCGCAGCGCTCGCAGATCAGGTGGTCGTGGTGCTGCTGGCCATAGCGCGGCTCGTAGCGCACCACGCCGTCGCCGAAGTGGTAGGAGCCCGCGATGCCCGCGTCGTGCAGCAGTTTCAGGGTCCGGTAGACCGTGGCCTGGCCGATGGACGGGTCGCGGTCGCGCACCTGGCGGTAGAGTTCCTCCGAAGCGAGGTGCTCGCCGGACGCCAGAAATACCTCCAGGATGAGCCTCCGCTGCGGGGTCATCTTGAGCTTGTTGCGCACCAGGTATTCGTGGAAGATGGTCTGGGGATCCTTCATGGCGTCGCGCCTCCAGATGGCGTTTTGTCCTGCCTTCCTACACGCAAACGGTCCGTGCAGCAAGAAAAGCCCGTACAACGGCCGACCGTCGGAAACACGCGGGGACCGCATCCCGAAACCGCGCCCGGCGAGCGCTCCGGGCGCGCAACGCCGGGACGCGACGGCGCGCTCAGGCCGCGGGGATCGTGCCGAAGGAATGGTCCGCATCCGGGAAGGTCCCGGCCTCGACCTCCTCGCGGTAGGCCGTGAGCGCGGCCACCAGATCGACGGACACGTCGGCGTACTTCTTCACGAACTTGGGCACGAAGCGGTCGAACAGGCCGACCACGTCGTGGTAGACCAGGACCTGCCCGTCGCAGCGCGGGCCCGCGCCGATGCCGATGGTCGGCGCCCCCACCTCGGCGGTGATGCGCGCGGCCAGGTCCGCGGGGATGGCTTCGAGCACGATGGCGAAGCACCCGGCCTGGTCCAGGGCGCGGGCCTCCTCCACGATGCGGTCCGCGGCCGGGCCCTCGCGGCCCTGGACCTTGAACCCGCCGAGTTCGGCCACGCGCTGCGGCGTGAGCCCCACGTGGCCCATGACCGGGATGCCCGCCGCGATGATCGCGCGCACCTGCGGCAGCACGCCCGAGGCCGACTCCAGCTTCACGGCGCGCGCGCCGCCCTCCTTGAGCATGCGCCCGGCGTTGCGCACGGCCTCGGCCACGTCCGGCTCGTAGGAGAGGAAGGGCATGTCCGCGACCACCAGGGCGCGCTCGCAGCCGCGCGCCACGGCCTTCACGTGGTGGAGCATCTCGTCCACGGTCAGCGAGAGCGTGTCCTCGCGGCCGAGCACGACCATGGCCAGGGAATCGCCCACCAGGATCAGGTCGATGCCGCTTTTTTCCACCAGCCTCGCCGTGGGATAGTCGTAGGCCGTGAGCATGGCGATGGGCTTGGAGCCCTTGCGCGCCTTGATGTCCGGCGCGGTGATGACCTTGTTCATGCGTCTTCCTCCTGCGGGTCCGGATCCGGGCCCGCGTTTGCCCGGAATGCGGCGCGCACGTCCGCCGACGCGCCGCGTCCCGCGCGCTACAGCAAATCCTCGATCTCCAGGTCTTCGGCCGCCTCCAGCCCGGCGCGGCCGCCGAGCACCGTGACGCAGCCGCGCTTGGCCCCCTCGGCCAGATACGCGCCGAACTCGCGGAAGTGTTCGGCCGTGGTGGCCAGGGCCTCGTCGCGCACGCGCTTGAGGTAGGCGTCGTCGATGCCCGACAAGCGGCGGGTCATGGACACCCAGCCCTTGGCGTCCGGCAGCATGTAGCTGTCGATGTCGCCGATGGCCCCGATCACGGCCTTGGCCAGGGTCTCGGGCGTGGGCGCGAAGGCGCGCAGGTAGTCCGCGCACTCGTCGAACACGCGCAGGGTGCGCGCGAGATTCGGGTCGCGGTAGGAGGCGAAGGCCATGGCCCCGGATATCTGGTTGAACAGGGCGAACGCGCCGTAGGCCCCGCCGCGCACGCGCACGCGATCCCAGAGCGGGCCGGTGCGCAGGTGCTTGGCGATGACCAGGGCCGAGCCGTGGAAGGAATAGCCCGCGTCGAAGAGCGAGAAGCCCTTGCCCACGTAGTTGACCTGCGCCGGAATGGCCAGCCCCTCGCGCTCCGGCAGCGCGCGCGGTTCCCAGGCCGGGCGCTCCCCGCCGCCCCCGGGCAGCGCGCCGAGCAGGCCGGAGAGCCCGTCGCGCACCGCGCCGCAGTCGGAGGCGTCCAGGGTGAGGTTGGCCGTGACGCGCGCGCGCGTGACCAGCGCACCGCGCACTCGCTCGAACTCCGCGCGCACGCCATCCGGGTCCGTATCCATGCGCGCGGCCAGCCGCCGCACGGCCTTGAGAAACTCCACGCCGCCGGCCATCTCGCTCATCCAGCCCCAGCGGCCGCGCCGCGCGCCCAGCCGCGTGGCCACCACCTGGTGGCCCGAGGGCACCAACCGCTGCTCCTGGCGCGCCTTTTCCTCCAGCACTATCTGCCTGAGCCGCGCCATGTCGGAGAGATCGGCCTCCAGCAGCAGTTCGCCGAGGATGTCCAGCAGGTCCGGTCCCTTGTCCAGGGTGGCCTTGGCCCGCAGGGTCAGCAGGCCCAGGGGCGCGCCGCCGGGCAGCAGGGTCGCGCCCGTGGCCACCTGCGGCCACACGCCGCCGGTCTTCTGGGCGATGCGCATGCCCATGTCCACGAAGGAGCGGCGGCGCGTGCCCATCTCCGTGAGCGCGCGGCCCAGCAGCACGGCCACGGGCAGGTCGTCGGCGCGCAGCCCGGCAAGGTCGAAGGCCAGGTCCAGGTAGACGATGCCGTCCGTGGGCAGGTCGTGCAGGAGCACGTCGCACCCGGCGCGGTCGCGCTCCACGGCCAGCGGAATGTAGCGCGGGTCCGGATCGAGGTCGGAAAGGGCCAGGGTCGGCAGGGTCGCCAGGGCCTCGGGGCTGTCTTCGGCCTCCTGCAGCTCGGCCAGCCGCGCGGTCTCGGCGGCCAGTTCGGCCAGGGCCGAACGCTCGTCCGCGCGCAGCGCCGCCGCCCGCTCGGCCACCTTGGCGGCCACGCGCGCGCGCTCCTCGGCGTCGCGCCGGGCCTGCAGGGTCTCGTCCGGCGCCAGCAGCAGGGTCACGCGGTGCGGGTTGTCCAGCAGCCGGGTGCGGATGAGGTCCTCGAAGACCGGCTCGCCCGCGGCCAGCCGCGCCTTGAGCGCGGCCAGGGGCGCTTCGAAGGCCATGGGCGCGAAGGGATCGCCGCCGTGCAGCCAGGTGGTCAGCGAGCGCAGCCAGAGGTGCAGGCCGCGCGGGAAGGACCCGGTGTTCATCTCCCGCAGGTCGAACTCCACGGTGTTCAGCGCGGCCTCGATGGCGTCCGCGCCCAGGCCGTCCTCGGCCAGGGTGCGCAGCGTGTCCAGCACCAGCGCCTCCACGCGCCCGGCGTCGGCCTCGGCCATGCCCTTGAGGCCCGTGGAAAGGAACATCTGGCGCAGTTCGTCCTCCAGGCCGCCGGTGAGGTCCTCGCCCAGGCCGGAATCCATGAGCGCCTTGCGCAGCGGCGAGGCGGGCATGCCCGTGAGGGCCTCCTCCAGGATGTCCAGGGCCAGGGCCGTTTCCACGTCCACGGCCTGATCCAGAAGCCAGGAGACGGTGAGCATGCAGCGCCGCCGCTCGCCCCCGTTTTCGGCCTCGTCTGCGGCCCCGTCTGCGGCCTCACCTTCGGCCTCGTCCGTGCCCTCGTCCGCGGCATCGTCCTCGAAATCCGCCGCCGGACCGGCCGCGTAGGCGCGGCGCACGAAGCGCGGGGCGTCGAAGCGCGGCTGCAGCCCCGGACCCGGCCGCAGCTCGTCCGGCCGCAGCGCCGCAAACCGCTCCACGTAGGCCGCGATGCGCGCCAGGTTCTCGGCCTCGTCCGCATCGCCGTATACGAAGAAGCGCGCGTTGGAGGGGTGGTAGTTGACGCGGTGGAACTCCTTGAAGGCCTCGAAGGTCAGGTCCGGGATGGCCGCCGGGTCGCCGCCCGAATCCAGGCCGTAGGTCACGTCCGGGAACAGGGCCTGCTGCGTGTATTCGGCAAGCACGCTGTCCGGCGAGGAATACGCGCCCTTCATCTCGTTGTAGACCACGCCCTTGAACGCGGGCTCCGGCGCGTCTTCGCCGCCGTCCCCGGGCGCATCGGGCACCTCCACGTGCCAGCCCTCCTGGCGCAGCACGTCGGCGTCGATGCGCGGGAAGAAGACCGCGTCCAGGTACACGTCCATGAGGTTGTAGAAGTCCTGCCGGTTGGTGGAGGCCACGGGATAGCAGGTCTTATCCGGGTAGGTGAAGGCGTTCAGGAAGGTCTGCAGCGAGCCCTTGAGCAGCTCCACGAAGGGCTCCTTGAGCGGGTACTTCTCGCTGCCGCAGAGCACGGAATGCTCCAGGATGTGGGCCACGCCCGTGGAGTCCGACGGCGGCGTGCGCAGGGCCACGCCGAAGACCTTGTTCTCGTCCGCGTTGACCAGGGACAGGACCTCCGCGCCGGTGGCCTCGTGCCGCCACAGCCGCGCGCGGGACCGGGCCTCGGCCAGGTCGCGCTCCTCCACCAGGACGAACCCGTGCTGCTTCGTGCTCACTCGCTCTCTCCATATGAATGCGGCCGGGGCCGCCGGTTGTCGTTCACGGGCCGAACAGACGGCCGGGGCCACGCGCGGAGGGATTTCCGCGACGTGGGGTGGGCCAGTGTACATGAGCGGCCCCCGGAATAAAACCCCATGCCTGACGCACCGCGCCGCCGAACCGCTGCCCCCCCCTTCCCCCCGAGATGCGAACGGGGGAAAGCCCCATCCCCACCGCGAAACAAGCCGTTCGCCCACCGGCAGCGGGCCCTGCCCGCCCCATCCCCACTGCGGCACAAGCCGTTCGCCCACCGGCAGCGGGCCCTGCCCGCCTGCCCCGCTGGAGATAGGGCTTGACATCTTTCTTTCCTCCTTCCTATGACTAATCCTTCGTAAAATCAGGATGCGCGCGCGTCCCAGTGGGTATGCAACCCCCGGTCCGGGGGACGGAAACACCACAAATCCTAGGGAGAGGCACATGTCGAAGAACCTTGATAGCCAACGCACGTATGCGCTCGTGGGGACGGGCGGATGCGGCAAAACCACCATCGCCGAGATGCTGCTGTTCCAATCCGGCGTCATCAACCGCATCGGCAAGGTCGAGGAAGGCACCACCCTGCTCGACTACGAGCCCGAGGAGATCAAGCGCCGCGGCTCGATCCAGCCCGCGGTGGCCAGCTTCGCCTGGCAGAAGAACGCCCACTTCCTCATCGACACCCCAGGCGACACCAACTTCATCGGCGACCTGGGCTACATGCTCGCCGCCGTGGACGCCGTGGTCTTCGTGGTCGACGCCGTGGACGGCGTGCGCCCGCTGACCAAAAAGCTCTGGGAGGACGTGAAGAGGGCCGGGCTGCCCGCCCTGGTCTGCATCAACAAGCTCGACCGCGACCGGGCCGACTACGACATGGCCTTCGACAGCCTGACCTCCGGCCTGGGCATCAAGCCCGTGCTCCTGGGGTTGCCCATCGGCAAGCAGGACGCCTTCACCGGCATCGTGGACGTGCTCGCGAACAAGGCTACGATCTTCGGTGCGGACGGCGCCGTGACCGAGGGCGAGATCCCCGCGGACATGGCCGACGACGTGCAGGTCCTGCGCGAGACGACCATCGAGAACATCGCCGAGAGCGACGAAGAGCTCATGGAAAAGTACCTCGAAGAGGGCGAGCTCTCCGGCGAGGACCTGACCGCGGCCCTGAAGAAGGGCGTGCTCTCCGGCGAGCTGACCCCGGTCATCGCCACCGCCGCCCTGCAGAACAAGGGCGGGGCCAAGGTGCTGCAGACCATCCAGGAACTCTTCCCCTCCCCCCTGGAGCACGCCCCCTGGACCGACGCCGAGGGCAACGAGCGCGCCAGCTCCCCGGACGAACCCCTCTCCTGCTTCGTGTTCAAGTCCATCGCCGACCCCTTCGCGGGCCAGTTGAACATCCTGCGCGTGGTCAGCGGCACGCTCAAGGCCGACTCCACCCTGCAGAACGTGACCGCCGAGGAAACCGAGCGCGTGGGCCAGCTCCTGCTGCTGCAGGGCAAGAACCAGAACGCCTCCAAGGAGCCCCAGGGCCCGGGCGCGCTGGTGGCCGTGGCCAAGCTCAAGAACACCTCCACCGGCGACGTGCTCGGCGAGGGCAAGGACGTCTTCAAGCCGCGGTTGCCCGCCCTGCCGCCCACGCTGATCACCTACGCCCTGGCCGCCAAGGAAAAGGGCGAGGAGGACAAGGTCTATTCCGCCGTGGCCAAGCTGCTGGACGAGGACATCAACCTGAACCTCTCCCGCGACGAGGAAACCGGCGACATCCTGCTCGCGGGCATGGGCCAGCTGCACATCGAGCTCTCCGTGGAAAAGGCCAAGCGCCGCTACAAGACCGAGATCGTGCTCAAGACGCCCAAGATTCCCTACCGCGAGACCATCAAGGGCAAGGCCGAGGTCCAGGGACGCCACAAGAAGCAGTCCGGCGGCCGCGGCCAGTTCGGCGACTGCTGGGTGCGCTTCGCGCCCAGGCCGCGCGGCGAGGGCTACGAGTACATCGACGCCATCGTGGGCGGCGTGATCCCGCGCCAGTACATCCCGGCCGTGGACAAGGGCATCCAGGAGGCCGCGGCGCGCGGCTACCTTGCGGGCTTCCCCATGGTGGACTTCAGCGCCGAGGTCTACGACGGCAGCTTCCACACCGTGGACTCCTCGGAAATGGCCTTCAAGGTCGCGGGCTCCCTGGCCTTCAAGAAGGCCATGGAAACGGCCAAGCCGATCCTGCTCGAACCCATCGTGCTCTGCACGGTCTCCATTCCGGACAACTTCATGGGCGACGTCATCGGCGACCTTTCCAGCCGCCGCGGCAAGGTTCTCGGCTCGGATTCCAACGCGGGCGTCACCGAGGTGCGCGCCCACGTGCCCATGAGCGAGGTGCTCCAGTACGCCCAGGACCTCTCGTCCATGACCGGCGGCCAGGGGCTCTTCACCATGGTCTTCGACCACTACGAGGAGGCGCCGCCGCCGGTGGCCGAAAAGGTCATCGCCGACCACAAGAAGGGCGAGGAATAGCCGCGCCCCGACGCAGGACCAAGGGGGCCGCCCGCACGGGCGGCCCCCTTTTTTCCGGAAAGCCCGGACGCGCGCGTTGACGGTCCGGTGCGCGCCGGGTAGCCTTTGCACCGCGCGCCCAGCGGAAACGGAACGCGCCCAACCCCGACCACGAACGCCATGACCCAAAAACGCTGGCTCATCCTGGCCCACCTGGCCGTGCGCATGCTCGACTCCACCCTGCACACCTGGCGCGCGGGATTCACGGAGACCGCCCTGCAGACCTTCCTGGGCGCGCTGTTCATCTACCTGATCCTTTCGGTGCTGGCCTGGCGGAACATGGCCTGGGCCTGCGTGATCCTCGCGGCCCTGGTGCTGGTCAACGGGGCCACGTCCGCGGCCACGGTCTTCGCGCCCGACGCGGCCTTGACCATCACCCTGCGCCTGGGCTACGCCGCGCTCGGCGCGTTCTACTGCATCGTGGGGCTGCGCCTGTTCTTCCTGCGCCACGCGGACTGACCGCGCCCGCGCCTTCCCGGCACCCTCAAGGAGACCTCGCATGAACGAACGCAAGATGCTCATCACCGTGCTCGTGGGCCTGCGCACGGGCCAAGCCGTGTGGACGCACTTGGCCGCCCCCTCCGGCACCCAGGAGACGACCATCCGCTTCGTGGCCGTGGGCCTCTACTTCCTGCTCGGGCTCTTCGCCATGCGCAACACCCTGGCCTGCGCGGTCATCGGCGTGCTCTTCCTGGTCGCGGGCGTGCAGGTGGCCTCCATCGCCATGGCCGCGGGCGACATCTCCACCCTGGCCAAGGCGCTCTACATGGCGCTGGGCGCGGTGTACATGTTCGGCGGCGCGCGGCTGGTGGCCCTGCGCAAGCGCTGAGGCGCCCGCTCGTCCGCCCGGGACGCCGGGGACCGGACCTTTCCGCGCCGCCGGTTGTGGTGCGCGGGAACATCGGCTACAGGAATGTGGGCGGCGCACGAGCGGCGCCGTGCGCACCGAGACCACAACCCCCACGCGACATGATCCGCACACTCTGGTTCTACATCTGGTTCTTCCCCCTGACCGCCTTCTTTTCGCTCACGGCCGTGCTCTTCGGGCCCATCCTGCCCGAGGGACGCGCCGGACGCTGGTCCGGGGTCACCTGGTCGCGGCTGGCCCTGTTCTTCGCGGGCGTGCGGCTGGACGTGGACCTCTCCGCCGCGCCCGAGCCCGGGGCGACCGGTGTGATCTTCATGCCCAACCATTCCAGCAACATGGATATCCTGGTGCTCTACGCCGCGCTGCGCCGCTACTGGATCGGCTACGTGGCCAAGGAAAGCCTGTTCCGGATTCCCCTGTTCGGCATGGCCCTGCGCGCGGCCGGGCACGTGCCCATCGACCGCGGCAACCCGCGCAAGGCCATGAAGAGCATCGACTACGCCGCGGGCCAGACCGCCAAGGGCTGCTCCGTGGTCATCTTTCCCGAGGGCACGCGCGCCCGCGTGCCGGGCGAGATGGGGCCCTTCCAGATCGGCGGCATGATCATGGCCCTCAAGTGCGGCCGCCCGGTGGTGCCCCTGGTCATCGCCGGCACCGAGCGCATCCTGCCGCGCAAACGGCTGCGCCTGGGGCCGCACCGCGTGGTGCGCGTGGAGGCCCTTGCGCCCGTGCTCCCGGGCAGTTACGACATCAAGGAGCGCGAGCTGTTCCGCGACGAACTGCGCGCGCGCATGAACCAACGTTTCCTGGAGATGCGCAATGCCTGATTCCGGCAGCGTGACCATCACCCCGCTGGGCGGGCTCGGCCAGATCGGCCTCAACTGCATGGTCGTCTCCACGGCCACGTCCATGATCGTCGTGGACTGCGGCCTGATGTTCCCGGACGACTACCTGCTCGGCGTGGACGTGGTCATTCCCCGCTTCGACCACATCCTGGCCAACAAGGCCAAGCTCAAGGCCATCCTCGTGACCCACGCCCACGAGGACCACATCGGCGCGCTGCCCTGGCTCCTGCCCTACGTGGACGCGCCCGTGGTCGGCTCGCGCTTCACCCTGGCCCTGGCCGAGAACAAGCTGCGCGAGCACAACCTGGACCGCCACACCACCCTGGTGGAGGCCCGGGCGGGCGAGCGCAAGGTCTTCGGCGACCTGGCCGTGAACTTCTTCCCGGTCTGCCACTCCATCGTCCAGGGCTACGGCCTGGGCATCGAGACGCCCGCCGGGCGCATCGTGCACACCGGCGACTTCAAGATCGACCCCAACCCCCTGGACGGCCACGCCACGGACCTGGATGCCTTCCGCTCCTTTTCCGCCGAGGGCGTGCACCTGCTGATGAGCGACTCCACCAACGTGGAGCGCGAGGGCTACTCGCTGACCGAGCGCGAGATCCGCGCCTCGCTGCGCGAGGTCTTCCACAAGGCCACGGGCCGCATCCTGGTCACGCTCTTTTCCAGCCACATCCAGCGCATCCAGGAGATCTTCGACCTGGCCCAGCAGACCGGGCGCAAGGTGGCCGTGTCCGGCAAGTCCATCCTCGGCAACATCGAGCTGGCCAGCCAGCTCGGGTTCCTGCGCCTGCCGCCGGACACCTTCATCAGCCTGGAGGAACTGCCCGGCCACGCGGACGAGAAGGTCGTGCTCCTGGTCACCGGGTCCCAGGGCGAACCGCTCTCGGCCCTGGCGCGCCTGTCCTGCTGCGAGCACCGCCAGCTGCGCGTGCACCGCGGCGACCTGGTGATCATGTCCTCGCGCATCATTCCCGGCAACGCCCGGGCCATCGCCAAGGTCATCAACAACCTCTACCGCCTCGGCGCGGAGGTGCTCTACGAGCGCGTCCAGGGCATCCACGCCTCGGGCCACGCCCACCGCGAGGAACTCCGGCTCATGCTCGAGACGGTCAAACCGCGCCACTTCGTGCCCGTGCACGGCGAATACCGCCACCTGGTCAAGCACTGTCGCCTGGCCCAGGAGTGCGGCGTGCCGCCGGAGCGCACCATCCTGCTGGAGAACGGCGACCCCCTGACGCTGCACGAGGGCGGCGTGCGCTTCGAGGAAAAGGTGCCCGTGGACGCCATTTACGTGGACGGCAAGGGCGTGGGCGACGTGGGCCAGTCCGTGATCAAGGAGCGCCAGCTCCTGGGCGGCGGCGGGCTCGTGGTCGTGACCATCGTCATCGACGAGCAGACCGGCGAGATCCTCGTGGGCCCGAACATCATTTCCAAGGGATTCGTCTTCGAGCAGGAGTACAGCCACGTGCTCGAGGACGCCAAGTGCATCGTGCTGGACATCTTCGAGAACATCCCGCCCGGCGAGGTCGTCAAGCTCAAGGACCGCATCCGCTCCTCGCTGCGGCGCTTCTTCCGCAAGGTGCTCGAGCGCGACCCCGTGGTCCTGCCGCTGATCATGACCGTGTAGCGCGGCGCGCCCTGCGCCGTCGCGGCGAACGAGGCTCCGGGCCGGGGCCGCCGCTCCGGTTTCGCCGGATTCGCCTTGGACAGGTCTCCGAAGGCCGTGCTAGCATGGCCCGATCGGCATCGTCCCACGCCATCCGAACCCATCGAGGAGGCTTCATGCGCGTCGTCCGCGTCCGCTACCGGAACACCATCTTCTACGGCACCATCGACGGCCAGACCGTCCGGCCCCTGAGCAAGGACACGCCCGTCGAAGGCCCCGTGCCCATCGACCAGGCCCTGGTCCTGGCCCCGGTCACCCCCACCAAGATCATCTGCCTGGGCTTCAACTACGCCGAGCACGCCGAGGAGTTCGCCCACGACCTGCCCGACGAGCCCGTGCTCTTCCTCAAGCCGCCGTCCGCGGTCGTCGGCCCCGGCCAGCCCATCGTGCTGCCGCCCCAGTCCACGCACGTGGCCCACGAGGGCGAACTGGCCGTGGTCATGGGCCGCGCCTGCCGCAACGTCTCGGCCGCCGAGGCCGCGCCCTACGTCTTCGGCTACTGCTGCGGCAACGACGTGACCGCCCGCGACCTGCAGAAGAAGGACGGCCAGTACGGCCGGGCCAAGGGTTTCGACACCTTCTGCCCCATCGGCCCGTGGATCGAGACCGAGGTGGACGATCCGGGCAACCTCGTGCTGCGCACCCTGGTCAACGGCGAGGTGGCCCAGCAGTCCACCACCGCGAACATGCTCTTCAAGCCCCTGGACATCGTCAGCTACGTCTCCGGGATCATGACCCTGATGCCCGGGGACGTGATCCTCACGGGCACGCCGTCGGGCTCCACGGCCATCAAGGCCGGGGACGAGGTGCGCGTGGAGATCGAGCGGGTCGGCGTGCTGGTGAACCCGGTGGCCGAGGCCGAGCAGGCCGAACGGGCCGAGGGGGACGAGGGCGACGAGGAGTCGGAACCGCCCCTGCAGTAGGCCCGGCGAACGGGCCGGAGCCGGCGCGGCCGGGCCGGAAAAATCCGCGCCGCGGCACTTGCGCACCGGCGCGAAATGGTCTATGCAGACCTGCTTCGCAACCACACACACCGTGGTTCGGCTCCCGGGTGCCTTCGGGTCGGAGGGCCTTACGCCACGGTGGAGGACACCCAAACCCAAAGGAGTCTTTCCATGGCCTATGTTACCATGAAGCAGATGCTGGAGACCGGCGTGCACTTCGGTCACCAGACCCGCCGCTGGAATCCCAAGATGCGCCCCTACATCTTCGGCGCGCGCAACGGCATCCACATCATCGACCTGCAGCAGACCGTCAAGCTCTTCCAGACCGCGCACGACGCCATCGTGGACGTGGTCGCCAAGGGCGGCAAGGTCATGTTCATCGGCACCAAGCGCCAGGCCCAGGAGTCCGTCAAGGCCGAGGCCGAGCGCGCGGGCATGTACTACGTGACCAACCGCTGGATGGGCGGCACGCTGACCAACTTCCAGACCATCAAGAAGTCCATCGAGCGCCTCAAGAAGATCGAGGGCATGTTCGAGGACGGGACCATCAACCGCTACCAGAAGAAGGAAATCCTCCACTTCCAGCGCGAGATGGACCGCCACAACCTGGTGCTCGGCGGCATCAAGGACATGGAGGCCCTGCCCTCCATCGCCTTCATCGTGGACCCGCACCGCGAGGAGATCGCGGTCAAGGAATGCCGCAAGCTGGGCATCCCCATCGCGGCCATCACCGACACCAACTGCGACCCCGACGTCATCGACCTGATCATCCCGGGCAACGACGACGCCATCCGCGCCATCAAGCTCTTCGTGGCCCACATCGCCGACGCCTGCCTCGAGGGCACGGCGCAGATGAAGGACCGCGAGCCCGAGGCCGCCCTGGCCGCCGCCGCCAAGAAGGAAGCCGCCGCCACGGCCGCTCCCGCGGCTGCCGAAACGCCCGAGGCGACCCCCGAGGCGGACGCCGAGGCCGACGCCAGGTCCGACAAGGACGCCGAGTAACCCCGGATCACGAAGAGATTCCACAGACTTTCAGGAGGACGACGAGACATGGCCATTTCCGCACAGCAGGTCAAAGCCCTGCGTGACAAGACCGGAGCCGGAATGATGGACTGCAAGAAGGCGCTGGCCGAAAGCGGCGGCGACGAGCAGAAGGCCATCGACTGGCTGCGCAAGAAGGGCATCGCCAAGGCCGCCAAGCGCGCCGACCGCGAGGCCAGCGAAGGCGTCATCGGCAACTACATCCACTCCAACGGCAAGATCGGCGTCATGGTCGAGGTCAAGTGCGAGACGGACTTCGTGGCCAAGAGCGACAAGTTCCAGGAGTTCGCCAAGAACGTGGCCATGCAGATCGCCGCGGCCAGCCCCCTGTGCGTCTCCCCCGACGAGCTGCCCAGCGAGAACCTCGAGCGCGAGAAGGAAATCTATCGCCAGCAGGGCCTGCAGGAAGGCAAGCCCGCCCAGATCGTGGAGAAGATCGTGGAAGGCCGCGTCAAGAAGTACTACAAGGAGGTCTGCCTCCTGGAGCAGGCCTACATCCGCGACGACAAGCTGACCATCCAGGACCTGGTCAACGAGCTGGTCGCGGTGCTTGGAGAAAACATCCAGATCGGGCGGTTCGTAAGAATGCAGCTCGGCGCCGAATAAGACCTGAGAAAACGGGCCGCAAGGCCCGTTTTTTTTATCCGCCGCCCTCCGGCCCGTCCCGGCCGAGGTCGGATCCGTTTCCGGGCGCACGGCGGACGCGGCCCACGTCAGCAACACCTAAGACCATGGGAGGCTCCATGAGCGACCTGCGTTTCAAGCGCATCCTGCTCAAACTCAGCGGCGAGGCCTTGGCCGGTGACCAAAAATTCGGTATTGAACCCGAAGCCGTTTCGACGTTCTGCAAGGAAATCGCAGAGGTCGTGAACATGGGCGTCGAGGTCGCCCTGGTCATCGGCGGCGGCAACATCTTCCGGGGCATCTCCGCCTCGGCCCAGGGCATGGACCGGGCCTCGGCGGACTACATGGGCATGCTCGCCACGGTGCTCAACGCCATCGGCGTGCAGGACCAGCTGGAGAAGCAGGGCTGCGCCACCCGCGTGATGAGCGCCATCACCATGCGCGAGGTCTGCGAGCCCTACATTCGCCGCCGGGCCATCCGTCACCTGGAGAAGGGCCGCGTGGTCATCTGCGCCGCGGGCACGGGCAACCCGTTCTTCACCACGGACACCGCCGCGGCGCTGCGGGCCATGGAGCTGAAGACCAACGCGATCCTCAAGGCCACCAAGGTGGACGGCGTCTACGACAAGGACCCCCTGCTCCACCCGGACGCGGTCATGTTCAAGCATCTGACCTACATCGAGACTTTGCAGCGCCGGCTCAAGGTAATGGATTCCACCGCCATCTCCCTGGCCATGGACAACAACCTGCCCATCGCGGTCTTCAACATCTTCAAGACCGGCAACATCAAGCGGGTGGTCAGCGGAGAGGACGTCGGCACCATAGTCCAAGGAGGCGAATAAGATCATGGACGCTCTGCTTCTCGACATCGAGGATAGAATGGAAAAGGCCATCACCAACCTGGAGCGCGACTTCTCCAAGCTGCGCACCGGGCGGGCCTCCACATCCCTGGTGGACGACGTGCGCGTGGACTACTACGGCACGCCCACGCCGCTCAACCAGATCGCGTCGGTCACCGTGCCCGACAGCCGGTCCATCACCATCCAGCCCTGGGACCGCAACGCCTTCGGCGACGTGGAAAAGGCCCTGCTCAAGTCCGACCTGGGCCTCAATCCCGTCAACGACGGCAAGCTGATCCGCATCAACATTCCGCCGCTGACCGAGGAGCGCCGCAAGGAACTCGTCAAGGTCGCGCGCAAGTACACCGAGGAGTGCAAGGTCGCGGTGCGCAACGTGCGCCGCGACGGCAACGACGCCCTCAAGAAAAAGAAGAACGACAAGGAGCTGACCGAGGACGAGATGCGCCACGGCCAGGACGAGGTCCAGAAGCTCACGGACGCCTACGTGGCCAAGGCCGACGAGGTGCTCGGGGCCAAGGAAAAGGAAATCATGGAGATCTGAGCCCCAGGGGCGCGCCGGACACGGGCCAGGGCCCGCACCGGCGCGGCGAACGCGTAAAAACGGGCCGTCCGGCACAGCCGGACGGCCCGTCTCTCTTCTTCGGTATTGAGTCAGGCCCGGGCCTGAATCGCGTGTTAGCCGCCCAGCAGCTGCATGGCCAGACGCGGCAGGGAGTTGGCCTGGGCCAGCATGGCCACCGCGGACTGGGTGAGGATCTGGTTGCGCACGAAGTTGGTCATTTCCAGGGACACGTCCACGTCCGAGATCTGGGACTCGGCGGCCTGCATGTTCTCGGCCTGGGTCTGCAGGTTGGTCACGGTGTTCTGCAGCCGGTTCTGCAGGGCGCCCAGGGAGGCGCGGATCTTGTCCTTGGAGATGATGGCGTCGTTGAGCGCCACCAGGGCCTGCTGCGCACCCTGCTGGGTGGAGATGGAGAAGCCCGCGCCCGCGGCGGACTGGTTGCCCACGCCCAGGGCCGAGGCCGTGGCCGTGCCGATCTGGATGTAGTAGTAGTCCTCGGCGCTGTCGTTGGCCGTGCCGAAGTGCACCTTGAGCTTGCCCTGGGCCTGCATGCCGGACCCGTCGTGCGAGGTGGCCGAGAGGTTGCCGTTGAGCAGGTAGATGCCGTTGAAGTCCGTGGCGTTGGCGATTCGGGTGATTTCCGAGGCCATGGCCTGGTACTCGGAATCGATCATCAACCGCTGGTCGGAGTTGTAGGTGCCGGTGGCCGCCTGTTCGGCCAGTTCCTTCATGCGGATGAGCTTCTCGTCGATGACCTGCAGGGCGCCGTCGGCCGTCTGGATCAGGCTGATGGCGTCGTTGGCGTTGCGCACGCCTTGGTTCAGGGCGGTGATGTCCGCCTTCATGAGCTCGCGGATGGCCAGCCCGGCGGCGTCGTCGGCCGCTGTAGTGATGCGCAGGCCCGAAGAGAGGCGGCGGGTTGAAACGGACAGGTTGCCGTATGCGCTGCTCAGATTGCGCGCGGCGTTCGCGGCCATCAAGTTGTGGTTGATGACAAGGGACATGTTTTCCTCCTTGAAAGTTGTTCAGCTTCCTTGCTGTGCAACGGTTGATGAATGCTGCTGCTCTGAAACGATATCTCCTCGGGCGCACCTCCTTGGGTTATGGATTTCCTCGCAATGGTACCTATCGTCCAAACGAAGCTTTTCTTTAGCGCAGAGCCCTTTATTTTCGGGCCCCGCGTCCCTGCGGGGCGGGTGCCGCCGCCGGCTTTCCCGTCCTTGACCGGGTGCACCAAATCCTTTACACATGCACAGGTCGAACGTACACTTGGGTTCAATCATTTTAAGGTCTTAAACAATGGAAAAACCCGGCAACGCCCCGCGGACCATCCCCGTGCACCTGGCCATCATCATGGACGGCAACGGGCGCTGGGCCGAACAGCGGGGTCTGCCCAGGAGCAAGGGCCACCAGGCCGGCACCGAGGCGGCCAAGGCCGTCGTCACCGCCTGCCGTGAGCGCGGCATCCGCCACCTGACGCTATACACGTTCTCCAAGGAGAACTGGGCCCGGCCCAAGGACGAAGTGAGCTTTCTCTTCGACCTGCTGGTGGCCTTTCTCAAGCGCGAGCTGGACAACCTGGTGGAACAGTCCATCCAGCTGCGCGTGCTGGGCGATTTCCAGGGACTGCCCTTTGCCGTGCGCAAGGCCCTGGAGCACGCCATGGCGCGCACGCGCCACGGCGAGGCCATGATCCTGAACCTGGCCCTGAACTATTCCGGCCGCGCCGAGATCGTGCACGCGGCCCGCGCCCTGGCCGCCGACGGCCTGGCGGGCGAGGCCATCACCGAGGAGGCCATCGCCGAGCGCCTCTACACCTCGGGCCAGCCCGATCCGGACCTGATCATCCGCACCAGCGGCGAGATGCGGTTGTCCAACTACCTGCTCTTCCAGGCCGCCTACAGCGAATTCCACTTCACCGAGACCCTCTGGCCCGATTTCGACGCCGCGGCCCTGGACGAGGCTTTGGCGGCCTTCGGCCGCCGTGATCGGCGCTACGGCGCCCGGCCGGAGCACGGCGCACCCTCCGCCGCACGGGAGAACGAATCATGAGCGCATCCCACGCCAAACGGCTGGCCACCGCGGCCGTGCTCACGGCCATCGTGGTCGCTGCCCTGTTCGCGGGCGGCCCCTTCATCTTCGCCGCCGTGGTGACCTTCTCCATGCTCGGGCTCTGGGAATTCTACGCGCTGTTCTGGCCCACCGGGCGGTTCACCTTCTTCCGCATCCTGGGGCTGGCCATGGGCGCGGCCCTGCTGGCCGCGGCCTTCGGCGGTAGGCCGCACGCCGCCCTGGCCCTGCTCGTGGCCGCCTTCTGGCTCACGGGCGTGGGCTACACCGTGGCCTTCGCCCAGGCCGCGCGCAACGCCGGGGAGACGCCCAAGGCCTTTTCCGCGGCCATGGTCACGGTCACCGGGCTCATCTACGTGCCCGGCATGCTGCAGTTCTTCGTGACCATGAGCCCGGCCGAGACGGCCATGGTCCTGCTGACCACCTTTGCCTCGGACACCGGGGCCTACTACGCCGGAAACCTGATCGGCGGCAGGAAGCTCTGGCCCGCCGTGAGCCCGAAGAAGACCTGGGCGGGCAGCTTCGGCGGCCTGGGCGCGGCCGTGGCCGCGTGCCTGCTGGTGGGGGGCGTCTGGGGCGCGGCCTCCTGGTGGGCCTGGATCGTGCTCGGCGTGCTGCTCTCCGTGGCGGGCCAGATCGGCGACCTGGTGGAGTCGGCCCTCAAGCGCAGCCTGGACGTCAAGGACTCCGGGTGCCTGCTGCCCGGCCACGGCGGCATCCTGGACCGCATCGACGGGCTGCTGCTGGCCGCGCCGGTCTACGCCCTGGCAAGGACCGTCCATGTCTTCTTCTAGCCCCGCCACGCCGCCGGCCGACGCCCGCCCCGACGCCGCTTCCGCCGCCCGCCCGGCGGCCGCCTACATCTCGCCCCTGCACAGCCCCCTGCTGGACGACCGCGGGCCGCGTCCGCTCCTGCTCCTCGGTTCCACGGGCTCCATCGGCGTCTCGGCCCTGAAGGTCGTGGCCGAGCATCCGGAGCGTTTCCGCGTGGTCGGCCTGGCCGGGGCGCGCAACATGGAGCGTCTGGCCGCGCAGGCGGCCGTGTGGCGGCCGCGCCTGCTCGGCGCGCTGGACGGCGCGGCCGCGGACCGGCTGCGCGCCCTGCTGCCCACGGGGTACAGGCCCGAGATCGTCACCGGCCAGGACGGCTACGTGGCCATGGCCACGCACCCGGACGCCGCCATGGTCCTGGCCGCCCAGGTGGGCGCGGCCGGGCTCGCGCCGACCCTGGCCGCGGCCGAGACCGGCAAGGTCGTGGCCCTGGCCAACAAGGAATCCCTGGTCCTGGCGGGCGACCTGTTCCGCACCGTTTGCCGCCGCTCCGGGGCCGTGGTCCTGCCCGTGGACTCGGAACACAACGCCGTGTTCCAGGCCCTGGCCGGGCACGACCTGGCCGACGTGGAGCGCATCGTGCTCACGGCCTCGGGCGGGCCCTTCCGCGGCCGCGACCTGGGCTTCCTGGGTTCGGTCACGCGCGAGCAGGCCCTCAACCACCCCAACTGGTCCATGGGCGCGAAGATCACCATCGACTCGGCCACGCTGATGAACAAGGGGCTGGAGGTCATCGAGGCCTGCCACCTCTACGGCGTGGGGCTGGAGCGCATCGGCGTGGTCGTGCACCCGCAGTCCATCGTTCACTCCCTGGTGCACTACCGCGACGGCTCGTTCCTGGCGCACCTGGGCGCGCCCGACATGCGCATCCCCATCGCCTACTGCCTGTCCTTCCCGCACCGGCTGCCGCTCTCCATGCAGCCGCTGGACCTGGTGCGCGCCGGGACCTTGACCTTCGAGGAGCCGGACCTATCTTCCTTCGCGTGTCTGCAGCTGGCCATGCGCGCCCTGGCCGGAGGGCCGGAACTGCCCGTGGTGCTCAACGCGGCCAACGAGGCGGCCGTGGCCGCCTTCCTGGCGGACCGCATCCGCTTCCTGGACATCCCGGCCCTCATCGGCCGCGCCCTGGACGAGATGGACGTCTCCTCCGGCGCGGCGGACCTTGCGGCCATTCAGGCCCTGGATGCGGCCACCCGGCGCACGGTCGGGGAATGGATAGCCCGGGCGGAACGCACCGCCCCGTAAAGGAACGATATGCTCGGCGCCATCGCGGTCATCGTGGTCCTCGGCGGACTGATCTTTTTTCACGAACTCGGGCACTTCCTGGCCGCCCGGCTCCTGGGCATCGGGGTCAAGACCTTCTCCCTGGGCTTCGGGCGGCGGTTGCTCTGGAAGAAGATCGGCAACACCGAATACCGCCTCTCGGCCATCCCCCTGGGCGGCTACGTGAACATGGTCGGCGAAAGCGAGGACGAGGAGCCGCCCGCCGAGTTCGGGCCCGACTCCTCCTTCTTCCGCCGCCCGCCCCTGCACCGCATCCTGGTGGCCGTGGCCGGGCCGCTCTTCAATCTGCTCCTGGCCTGGCTGATCTACTGGGGGCTGCTCTGGGCCCAGGGCCAGGTGGAGCTGCTGCCGGTCATCGGCCAGGTGCGCGCGGACAGCCCGGCCATGGCCGCGGGCATCGAGCCCGGCGACTCCGTCACAGCCATCGACGGCGCGCCCATCGCCTACTGGCGCGACCTTTCGGAGACCATCCAGCGCAGCCAAGGCCGCACCCTGGCCATGGACATCCGCCGCGACGGCCGCTCCTTCACGGTGCAGGTCCGCCCCGAGCTGGACGTGCGCAAGAACATCTTCGGCGAGGAGATCCGCACCCCGCTGATCGGCATCTACGCCGCGGGCGAGACGGTGAACGTCCCGCTCACGGGCTCCTCCTCGGCCGTGGCCGGGCTGGAGCAGACCTGGGCGATGATCTCCATCACGGCCCAGGGGTTCCAGAAGATCATCGAGCGCATCATTCCCCTGGAGACCGTGGGCGGGCCCATCCTCATCGCCCAACTCGTCTCCAGGCAGGCCAAGCAGGGCGTGGGCTCGGTCCTGGCCCTGGCCGCGCTGATCAGCGTCAACCTGGGGCTGCTTAACCTCCTGCCCATTCCGGTGCTCGACGGCGGACACATCCTCTTCTTCACCATGGAGATCGTCTTCCGCCGGCCCATCAGCCAGCGCGTGCGCGACCTGGCCACGCGCGTGGGCCTGCTCCTGCTGCTCACCCTCATGGCCCTGGCCTTCTACAATGACATCGCCCGGATCTTCTCCTAGCCCCAGGCCCGGCGAGCCCGCGGGCCAACGGCTGCTGCTCGCGCTGGGCGGCGCGGAGGAGCGGCTGCAGATCGGACTGGCGCGCTGCGCCGCACCGGACGCGGCCAAGGGCGTGACGGCGGGCCATGAGCCCGCGCCCCCGGCCGTGCTGCCGCTCTTCTTCCAGGAATGGGTGGTGCCCGGCCGGGCCATGCAGTTCCTCGCCCCGCTGCTGGCCGACGCCCTGGCCCGCTGCGCCGTGCGCCCCGAGGACCTGGACGGCGTGGCCTGCGTGCGCGGGCCGGGCAGCTTCACGGGCCTCAGGCTCGTGCTGGCCACGGCCCTGGGGCTGGCCCTTTCCGCGGGCGCGCCCATGGCCGGGCTGGACCACATGGCCCTGCTGGCGCGCAACGCCCGCCGCCTGGGCCCGCCGCCCGCGCCCGGCGCGCGGCTCTACGTCTGCACCCACTCGCGGCGCAATCAGGTCTATCTCCAGCCCTTCGACTTCGCCCCACGCAGGCCCGCACCGCTGGCCGGGCCCCGCGCCGCGAACCTGGAGGAGGCCGCGGCCGAGATGGAGAACGCGCAAGCCGCCCCGGCCGTGTTCGTCCTCGGCACGGGACTGCGCCGCAACGCCGTCTTTTTCCGCGAGCGCCTGGCCGGGGTCGTGCGCCTGGACGGGGCCCTGGAGACCCCGGGCTGCGCCGCCCTGCTGGAGGCCGCGGCCGAAGCGGCCTATTCCGACGAGCCCGTGGAGCCGCTCTACCTGCGGCCCTCGGACGCCGAAGAAAATCTTGCGGCCATCGCCGCGAACCGGGGCCTGGACCCGCAGGACGCCCGCCGCCGCCTGCGCGATTTGCTGCACGGCTGAGCCCCTCGCCAACGACGACCGTTCGCGCAAGCCTTTCCCCCTCCGCTCCTCCGAACCGCCCCGCTTCCGGACCTGCCTTGCCGTGCTTCCCCCCCGGCCGGGAGCTTTTTTTCGTGCCAATCTGTTCAAGGCGGGCGCTTTTCCCTGTTCCTCCGCGAATCTTTTTTTGAAATTGTACTATAACACAATGCAATTATTGAAGTTAATATGTCTAAATAAACCCTTAAGTTTTTTTTAAGGGGGACGATCAGAGGGGCAGGAATGGGGGGGAACCGCTTCCAAGGCGGTCTTCGTTAGGAGCGGGCCCCCGGAGCACGGGACCTGGAAACCAACACGGCAAGGACGCCATTTTCTTTCAAGGAGGAAACAACATGTCGCTCGTTATCAATCACAACCTGATGGCCATGAACGCCGCGCGGAACCTCGGCAGCGCCTATGGCAACCTGTCGGTTTCAACCCGGCGCCTCTCCTCGGGCCTGCGCATCGGCACCGCGGCCGACGACGCCGCGGGGCTGGCCATCCGCGAGCTCATGAAGGCGGACATCACCGCCCTGAACCAAGGCGTGCGCAACGCCAACGACGCCATCAGCCTGATCCAGACGGCCGACGGCGCCCTGCAGGTCATCGACGAGAAGCTCATCCGCATGAAGGAACTGGCCGAACAGGCGGCCACCGGCACCTACAACTCCGACCAGCGGTTGATGATCGATTCCGAGTACCAGGCCATGGCCTCGGAAATCACCCGAATCGCCAACGCCACGGACTTCAACGGCATCTACCTGCTCAACGGCAACCTCTCGGCCACCTCGCACGACGGGTCCGGCATGCAGGCCCAGGGCAAGCTCAAGGTGCACTTCGGCACGGCCAACGACAGCGCCGAGGACTACTACTACATCCAGATCGGCACGGCCACGGCCTCGGCCCTGGGCGTGGGCAACCAGTCCGCCGCGGGCGCGGGCTTCTCCATCTCCACCCAGCAGGGTGCGCAGCAGGCCCTGGTGGCGCTCAACGACGCCATCATCTCCAAGGACAAGATCCGCGCCTCCCTGGGCGCCCTGCAGAACCGGCTGCAGAACACCGTGACCAACCTGCAGACCCAGGCCGAGAACATGCAGGCCGCCGAGTCCCAGATCTCGGACGTGGACGTGTCCCTGGAAATGACCAACTTCGTGCGCAACCAGATCCTCACCCAGTCCGCGGTGGCCATGCTGGCCCAGGCCAACTCCCTGCCGCGTCTGGCCATGCAGCTGCTGGGCGGCTAGTAGTGCACGCACGCGTCCGGCGCCCATAGACGATGACGGCCGGACCGCCTGGAGGCGGTCCGGCCTTTCGCGCCCTCGGGCCCTGGAACGGGCCTTGCACGAGCCCCACCGGAGAAAATCGTCGGAAAAATTTTCCCGGGGAAAAAAAACATGGCAGAGACGAACACCATATCCGGTTCGATCAGCTTCACCGGCCTGGGCTCGGGCACGGACTTCACCACGATGATCGACCAGCTCCTCGAGGTCGAATCCATCCACAAGAAGCGCCTGGAGCTGTGGCGCACGGAGTGGGAAACCAAGAACGCCGCCTTCCAGGAGCTCAACACCAAGCTGCTCTCCCTCAAGACCACGCTGGGCAGCATGGACTCGCTCAACGAGTTCCTGGTCAAGACGGCCTCGTCCACGGCGGACACCTACGTCACCGCAACGGTGAACGCCGAGGCCGAAGAGGGCGCCCACTACGTCCAGGTCAACCGTCTGGCCCAGAACGCCATCCTCACGGACTCCACGGCCTACGCCGACTCCGCGGACGCCTTCACCCTCTCGGACATCACCTGGAACTACCACTACGCGGGCCAGGACTATTCCCTGAACGTGGCCGCCAACACCACGGTCCAGGAATTCGTGAACCTCTTCAACAGCAACCCGGACAACCCCGGCGTGCGCATGTCCACCCTTTCCGACGGCACGAACACCTTCCTGCAGGTGCGCGGCCTGGACATGGGCGACGACGCCGACCTGGTGGTTTCCAGCGCGGGCTGGGCCGTGACCCAGACCAACCAGAGCTCCCAGATCCGCGTGGACGGATGGCCCACGTCGGGCTGGATCGAGTCCGACTCCAACTCCGTCGACAACGTGGTCCCGGGCGTAACCTTCCAGCTCAAGGACACCACGGGCATCGGTTCCGCGCTGATCACGGTGGCCACGGACAAGGAGGCCATCAAGGAGAAGGTCCGCAACTTCGTCTCCGCGGTCAACGACGTGCGCTCCCTGATCCGGGACCTGACCAAGGTCACCAAGGGAACCAAGACCATAAAACTGGCCTCGCTGAACAAATCCATCGACATCACCTCCCAGGGCTCCCTGCTCACGGGCAACTACGGGGTGCAGCTCATCGACAGCCAGCTCAAGTCGGCCATCGCCAGCAAGGCGGTGGGCTTCGAGTACTACAACGCCGCCACGGGCCAGGGCGACAAGTTGACCTCGCTGTCGCAAATCGGCATCCTCACCGACGCGGAAGAGGGCTCGGTGACCAACGGGCTGCTGACCCTGGACGAGGAGGCCCTGGACGAGGCCCTGGAAAAGTATCCGGATCTCGTGGCAGAGCTCTTCGCCATCGACAGTGAAGGGGCGTCGGACTCCAGCGACTTCGGCTTCTATTCGCAGATCGACGGCATCACCAAGGCCGGCAAGTACGGCGTGAAGTATACCGTGGACGCAGCGGGCGACATCACCTCCGCGTCCATCAACGGCGTGGCGGCGACCTGGGACAACACGACGCACACGATCACCTCGCAGGACACCGGCGGCTCCCGGGGCATGGTCGTCAAGGTCAACAACTTCACCGCGGGAAGCTACGAAGGCAACATCCGGCTCAAGGAAGGCAAGATGCAGGAAATGGACGCCCTGCTCGCCGACCTGACCAATTCCACCACCGGCCCGTTGCACATCCTCGAGGACAATTACGACGACATCATGAAGTCGATCGACGAAAAGATCGACTATGAGGACAAGCGGTTGCTCAAGATGGAGCAGACCCTGCGCGCCAAGTACGCGCGCCTGGAGGCGACGCTGGGCTACTACGACAAGCTCCAGACCTCGCTGAGCAACCAGGTCAACCAGCTTTCCTCCAATTAACCGGGAGCATCCATGAACAAAGCCGCCCACGCGTATTTTTCCACCCAGGTCGGAACCACCACCCAGGGCGACCTGTTGCTGATGCTCTACGACGGGGCCGTGAAGTTTCTCAACCAGGCCAAGGACAAGATCGCCGAGCGCGACTTCGCGGCCAAGGGCATCCTGCTCTCCAAGGCCATCGACGTGATCTCCGAACTCGACGCCAGCCTCAACCCCCAGAAGGGCGGCGACCTGGCCGACAACCTGCACAAGCTCTACTTCTACTGCAACACGCGGCTGCTCAACGCCAACCTGAAGATGGACGTGAGCTACGTGGACGAGGTCATCAAGATCCTCGGCGGGCTGCGCGAGGCCTTCGCCCAGGTGGCGGCCCTGGGCGCGCCCCAGCCCGATACGCCGCCGGACCGCCAGGGCCCCTCGGCGCGCGGCGTGGCCTCGCCCATGGGCGCGGCCGGGGCCGCGGGCGGAGCGGGCGCGGCCATGCGCGCCGGAGCCGGATACGCCGCGGCCGCGGCGCAGCAGCACCCCGCAGCCCAGTCCCCCAGGCCGGGGGCCAACGTCTATCCGCTGATGCCGCCCGCGGCGGGCGGCCCACACCCCGCCCAGGGCGGGGCGCGGCCCATGGCCGGGGCCAACGCCTATCGCAGGATGTCCGAGCGCAAGGGCGAATAGCGCGGCCCGGCACGCGGCCCGGGGAACCGGCCCCGCGCGCACGGCCAAGCGGGAGAGACGCGAAACGGAACGCGGCGAGGGGCGGTCAGGGACCGCCCTTTTTGCGCCCGCCGCGCGGCGCGCGGCGCAGGACACAGGACGGAACGCCATGGCCTCGGAACACCACCCGCCGGACCGGCCCGGAAGCGAGAAGCGCGTGCGCGTGCTGCACGTGGCCAAGGGATTCGGCCCCGGCGGCACGGAAAAGGTCCTGCAGCTCTTTGCCGCGCACCTGGACCGCGCGCGCTTCGAGGTCGCGGCCTGGGGCGCGGCGGACGGCGAGCGCGCCCCCATGCTGCGCGCCGTGTCCGTGCCGACCTTCGTGGGCGGCGACCTGCTCTCCGTGCTGCTGCGTTTCGCCCCGGACGTGGTGCACGTACACCGCGGCGGCTGGCCCGAGCCCGCGCTGATCCGGCCCGTGAAACTGGCGCGCGCCACGCGCGCCGCCGGACGGCCCGCCGGGCCGCCCAAGGGCCTGCCCGCCCTGGTGGAGACCAACGTCTTCGGCCGCCACGATCCCACCCCCCTGGCCGCCTGCATCGACCGCCACCTGTACGTCTCCGACTTCTGCCGCGCGCGTCTGGCGGCCGCCGGAAGGATCGCGCCGGACGACCCGCGCCACGGCGTGCTGCACAACCCCGTGGACACGGACTTCCTGGCCCCCTTCGGCGCGGGCCGCGATTTCTCGAAGCCCGTGGTCGGCCGCCTCTCGCGCCCGGACCCGGGCAAGTGGTCGGACCTGGCCCTGGATTTCGTGCCCGAACTGGCCCGGCGCGTGCCCGGGCTGGTCTACCGCGTGGTCGGCGGCACGGACGCGGCCCGCGCCCGGGTGGCGGAACTGGGCGTGGAGGACGTGGTGGAGTTCGTGGACCCCCTCGTGGGCGAGCGCGCCCTGGGCGAATTCCTGGCCTCCATCAGCGTGCTGGCCCACGCCAACGACACGGGCGAGAGCTTCGGCCTGGCCATTGCCGAGGCCATGGCCGCCGGGCTGCCGGTGGTCACGCACCCCTGCCCGCCGCCGCGCGACAACGCCCAACTCGAACTGGTGGAGCACGGCGTCACCGGCCTGGTGGCGCGCGACGCCGGGGACTACGCCGCGGCCCTGGCCCGGCTGCTGCTGGACCCGGCCGAGGCCCGACGCATGGGAGCGGCCGGACAGGCCAAGGCGCAACGCGAATACCGCGTGCAGGCGGTTGTCCGGCGGCTGGAATCCATCTATGATGCGGTCCTGGCCGAGCGCGCGCGGGCCTGAGGCGGCGCACGGCGCACGACAGGAGCGACGGCACACCATCCCATGACACGTCCCGCCCAGCATCCCTTCAAGACCTACACCCTGGAGCTGCTGCATTTCGGCCTGCGCGATGCCGCGACGCCCGGCGAACGGCCGCCGGAGGCCGCCGACGGAGACGCGACCGGGGACGCGACCGGGGACGCAGTCGGGAAGGCGACCGGGGACGCCGCCGCCGACCGTTTCGTGGCCCGCGCCGCCACTGCCCTGGCCGCCTCGGGCAAGCGCGATCTCGTGCTCCTGGGCTACGGGAGCGGCCGGATAGCCGAGCGGCTGGCCGAGCGGCTGGCCCGGCCCGTAGCGAACGCCGGGCCGAGCGCCGCGCAGCCTCCGGCCCCGGCCTTTCCCGGGGGAACGCGGTTGACCGTGGTCGGCCTGGACCCCGGGGCCGTGCAGGCCACGATCCAGGCCCACCTGCGCAGCGGACGGCCCGGCCCGCCCCTGGCCTGGTGGACCGACGACGGCCCCTGCCGGCTCCTGGCGGACACCTCGCCCTGGGCCGTGCTCCTGCTCCTGGCCGCCTTCGGCCCGGCCCCGGAGCATGCGCTGATGATGCGCAACCCCGAGGTCCCGGCCGGTCCGGCGCGCGACGCGCTGACCGCGCTCCAGCGCACCCTGCTGGCCCTGCGCCGCGACCCGGGCCCGTCTCCGGACGCGCCCGCACCCCCCGCGCCCACCCTGTCCGTGGCCGCCATCCTGCACCCGGACGAACCCGGGCTGGAGCGCTTCTTCGCCCAGGTGCCCCCCTGGGTCCACGAGCTCTGCGTGGTCTGGGACGCGGAATCCGTGCCCGAGCACCCGGCCGCCGCGCGGCTGGATCCGGCCGTGGCCCTGCGCCAGGTCGCCCATCCCCTGGAACTGCACTTCGCGGCCCAGCGCAACCGCATGCTCGACCTGTGCACCGGCGACTGGGTGTTCTACCTGGACGGCGACGAGGAACCGGCCCCGGGCGTGTGGGCCGGGCTGCCCGCCGTGCTGGAGCGCGACCGCGCGCGCGGCGGCGCGGACTTCTGGTTCCTGCCCCGGCGCACCCTGACCGGCGCAGGCGACCGCGCGCTCGTGGGCTACGGGCTCTGGCCGGACCTGCAGTTGCGCCTGTTCCGCCGCTCCGAACGGCTGCGCTTCCGCCGCCCGGTGCACGAGGTGCTCACCGGCGCGAACGGCCCGGCGGGCATCCTGGCCGACGCGCCCATCGACCACTACAGCCGGGTGCGCAAGTCGCGCGAGGAGCTGGAGCGCAAGCTCGACCTCTTCAGCCGCGCCGCGGGGGGCGCGGTGGCCCACCGCCTCAACCCGGCGCACCCGTCTCTGCCCCTTTCGGCCCTGCCGCTGGCCGGACCGCCCCCGGCCGGACCGGCGTCGCGGGGCGACCTGACCGGACCGGCGTCGCGGGGCGACCTGACCGGACCGGCGTCGCGGGGCGACGAGGCCGCGCCCCCCCCGCGCGCCCTCGTCCGCCTGCTGCTGCCCGAAATTCCGTCCAAGGGCTGAGCCCAGGCGCGCCGCGGCGAGCGACCGGGCGCGTCAAAACGCGGGTTGATTCCCGCTGCCGGACCAGCTACAAATACCGCTTTGCAGCCTCTTTCAAGGTAGCCCCATGCAAATCATCTGCCCCAACTGCCAATTCGCCCGGGAAGTGCCCGAAGACAAGCTGCCGCCGCGCGCTGTCGTGGCCACTTGCCCGAGGTGCAAGGAAAAATTCAAGTTCCGCGAGCTGCCTCCGGAGGACGAGTTCCTCATCGAGGAGCCCGAGGCCGCCGCGACTCCCGATGAACCCGCAGCCTCCGATGCTTCCGCGGCCCGCTCCGCGCAGGACGCGCCGGACGCCGAGCCCGCCGCCCCCGCCGAGCCCGTCGAGCCCACGGCCCAGGACGTGTGGCAGCGGCTGGAGGCCATGACCCCGCCCGACGGATTTTCCGATCGAGCGGCCGATCGCGACGCCGATCGCGACGCCGATGCGGACGCGCCCCCCGAGGCCCCGAGCGAACCGGCCCAAGCGGCCGAACCAGCCCAACCGGCCGAGCCGTGGCGCGCCCCCGACGCGCGGCCCCAGAGCCATGCCGACCAGGACGCTTCCCGCGACAGGGCGTCCGGGCATGCCGATGCCGACACCGAGGCCGACCCCTTCGGCCCGGGCTGGGCCGCGGCCGACGCCCACGACCACGTGACCGTGGACGTACCCTGGGAGCGCATGGACAGGTACGGCTTCTTCCCGGGCCTGTTCCAGACCATCAGGCGCGGCATGCTCTCGGCCCCGCTCTTCTTCCAGACCATGCCCCTGAACGGGGCCCTGACGCGGCCCCTGGCCTTCGCCGTGCTCCTGAACCTCTTCGCCTTTCTCTGCGAATTCGCCTGGGACCGCCTCGGCCTGCCCCAGCTCTGGCTGCAGACCTCCTTCTCCCTGCCCGAGACCATGGCCGCCACGGACCTGCTCATGCTCATGGCCGTGCTGCCCGCCCTGCTCGTGCTCGGCGTGTTCATCAACGCCGCGGTCTGCCATCTCTTCCTCCTGCTCGTGCGCGCGGGCAAGAGCGGCTTCGAGGGCACCTTCCGCGCCGTGTGCTACGGCGCGGCGCCCATGGTCCTCAACGCCGTGCCCTACGTGGGCCCGGTGGTGGCCATGAGCTGGTCGCTGATCGTCACCTTCATCGGCCTCAAGCAGATCCACCGCACGTCCTTCCCGCGCCTGGCCCTGGCCCTGCTCCTGCCTGTGGTCTTTGTGCTCGGCGTGCTGCTGCTCGCCTCCCTGCACCAGCCGCCCGGCGGGCCCCTGCGCTAGGCGCAACCGGCAGCGCGAGCCTTGGCCATGTTCGCCCGTCTCCTGCAGCGCATCGCCGCCTGGCGGCTGAGTCGGCGCACCGCGCGCGAGCTGCGCCGCGAGCTGGACCCGGAATCCTTCCGCGCCCTGGCCCGCGAGCTGGCCCACCTGGCCCGGCTGGCCGAGGGCATCTGGCCGCGCGAACACGAGTTCCACGGCCGCATCAAACACATCCAGGCCGAGATGGAACGGCTGGAGCGCCTGGCCGGGGGGCCCTCCTTCCGGCGGCTGCCGCCGGAAAAGCGGCTGGAGCTGCGCGCCAGCCTGCTGCAGTCGCGCACCCAGCTCATCGAGACCGTGGCCACCGCGCCCTCGCCGACCACGCGGCTGCAGTAGGTCGGCCACGGCCCGCCGCCCCGTCGCCATCCGCCATCCGCCATCCCGGGCCGCCGGGCCGCCGCGCGGCATCCATCTTGCAATGCCCCGTGCAGCACACAGGGCCGCGCCGGGAAACCGACACCCGGGTTCCGCCGCGCGGCCGCACGAGGACAGCCATGACCGCACGCGACCACCGCCAGCCCCTTTCCGCACGTCCCGCCGCCTCCGCCGCCGCGCGCAACGCCGCGCCCCGCCGCGGTCCGGCCCTCCCGGCCCTGCTCGCGCTCTGCGCCCTGGCCGTGCTGCTCGGCGGCTGCCAGGCAGCCACCGAACGGATCGACCGCTACGGCTACACCGGCGACCTGGGCGCGCGCAGCAAGCTGTACGTGGACGAAAACGTGCGCCGCGAGCCGCCGCGCGTCGCCGTGCAGCCCGTCACGCCGCCCACCCGCGAACTCTCGGCCATCTTCCTGCCCCTGCGCGTGCGCCAGAACATCGACGGCTCCACGCATCTGGGCCGCGAGATCGGCCGCACCTTCTGGCGCGCCTGGCTGGCCGAAACCGTGTTTCCGGTCTTCGAGTTCGCCGAGGCCGCGACCTGGCCCGGCGGGGCCGAAGCCGCGGCCGCGGCGCGCGCCGTGGGCGCGGACCTGGCCGTCGGCGGCGACGTGACCTACTTCTACGCCGGGGGCACGGCCGGCGATACGCGCATCGCCCTGAACATCGAGATCTGGGACGCCATCAACGGCCAGATGCTCTGGTCCATCCAGCAGGGCGGCTCGGTCACGCGCGAGCTGACCCAGGATTGGATCTTCACCACGCGCGAGTCGCGGCTGCCCGACGACCCGGTCTACGCCGTGGTCACGGCCCTGGCCCACGACATGGGCCGGCCGGTCAGGGCCTGGCAGGCCGCGGGTCAGGCTCCGGCCGCGCCCGCCGACGCGTCCGCGAACGCAACGGGCAAGCCCGCCGACAAGGCCGCCGCCCAGCCCGCGCCCCTGCGCGAGCAGCCGCTATTCTAGCCTAACCAACCGGCATCACACTCCATATTTTGGGGAAACCCCGGGGTTGCTTTCCCGGGGCAAGCCTTTATATTCAGGGGCGCACTTGTGCCCACCGGGCCTGGAAACTTCCCCCCAATGGAGACGTCATGATCGGTATTTCCAAGCTGTTCTGCGGACAGGTCGAGCCCTCCGACGCCCTGCGCTACGGGCGCGAGTCCGGCAAGCTCCCGTCCCACCTGCTGCAATTCGCCCTGGACAAGAAGCCCGTCGTGGTCTGGAACATGACCCAGCGCTGCAACCTCAAGTGCGTGCACTGCTACGCGCACGCCATCGACGAGCAGGGCCAGGACGACATCGGCACCGAACAGGCCAAGGCCATGATCGACGACTTGGCCGCCTTCGGTGCGCCGGTAATGCTCTTTTCCGGCGGCGAGCCCCTGGTGCGCCGCGACCTGATCGAGCTGGCCAAGCACGCCCGCGCCAAGGGCATGCGTGCGGTCATCTCCACCAACGGAACCCTGATCACCCAGGAAAAGGCCCAGGAGCTCAAGGAAGTGGGCCTTTCCTACGTGGGCATCTCCCTGGACGGGGCCGAAGAGGTCCACGACCGCTTCCGCGGCGTGCCCGGGGCCTACCGCAAGGCGCTCAAGGCCGTGGAGAACTGCAAGGCCGAGGGGCTCAAGGTCGGGCTGCGCTTCACCATCAACAAGCGCAACGCCGCCGAGATTCCGCACCTCTTCCAGCTCGTGCGCGACCTGGAAGTGCCGCGCATCTGTTTCTACCACCTGGTCTATTCCGGCCGCGGCTCCGAGCTCATCGACGAGGACCTGGACCACGCCGAGACCCGCGCCGTGGTGGACCTGATCATGGACAAGACGCGCGAGATGTTCGACGACGGGCTGGAGAAGGAGGTCCTCACCGTGGACAACCACTGTGACGGGCCCTACCTGTGGATGCGGCTGCTCAAGGAGGACCCCAAGCGCGCCGAGGAGGTCTTCGAGCTGCTGCAGTACAACGAGGGCAACAACTCCGGCCGGGGCATCGGCTGCATCTCCTGGGACGGCAAGGTCCACGCGGACCAGTTCTGGCGCAACCACACCTTCGGCAACGTGCTCGAACGGCCGTTTTCCGAGATCTGGATGGACCCGGAGATCGAGCTGCTGCACAAGCTCAAGGACAAGAAAAGGCACGTCAAGGGCCGTTGCGCCACGTGCCGCTTCCTGAACATCTGCGCCGGAAACTTCCGCGCCCGCGCCGAGGCCTACTACGGCGACGAATGGGCACCGGACCCGGCCTGCTACCTGACCGACGACGAAATCGCCAAGCCATAACGGCGCGGCAAGAACTGCGGAGGAACGCATGTTCCAGGAATTCCATCGCGGCCGCCGCCTGCGCACGACCGCCACGCTGCGCGAACTGGTGCGCGAGACCGAGATCCGCCCCCAGGACCTGATCCAGCCGTATTTCGCGGCCCAGGGCGATCCCGAGGCCATGAACCCCATCTCCTCCATGCCCGGGCAGTACCAGTACGGCCTGGACAAGCTCGTGGAGCGCGTGGAGATGGCCGTGAAACTGGGGCTCAAGGCCCTGATGCTCTTCGGCATTCCCGAGACCAAGGACGAGGTCGGCACCCAGGCCTACGCCCGCGACGGCATCGTGCAGCAGGCCACGCGGCGCATCAAGGAGCGCTTCCCGGACGTGGTCGTGGTCGCGGACACGTGCCTGTGCGAATACACCTCGCACGGCCACTGCGGCCTGGTGAAGGAGGGCCGGGTGCTCAACGACCCGACCCTGGAGCTGCTGGCCAAGACCGCCGTCTCCCAGGCCCGGGCGGGCGCGGACGTCATCGCGCCCTCGGACATGATGGACGGCCGCGTGGCGGCCATCCGCACCGCCCTGGACCAGGCCGGGCTCACCGAGACCCCGATCATGTCCTACGCGGTCAAGTACGCCTCGGCCTTTTACGGCCCGTTCCGCGAGGCCGCCGAGTCCGCGCCCAAGTTCGGGGACCGCAAGACCTACCAGATGGACCCGGCCAACGGCCGCGAGGGGCTGCGCGAGGCCGAGGCGGACTACGCCGAGGGCGCGGACATGCTCATGGTCAAGCCCGCCCTGCCCTACCTGGACGTGCTCACGCGCCTGAAGGACCGCTACGACTGTCCCCTGGCCGCCTACCACGTCAGCGGCGAGTACTCGATGATCAAGGCCGCGGCGTCCAACGGCTGGATCGACGAGAACGCCGTGGTCCTGGAATCGCTCACGGCCATCAAGCGCGCCGGGGCGGACCTGATCCTCACCTACTTCGCCGAAGACGTGCTTCGGCTGATGAACGGATAGCATGAACGAACACGGCATCCACACCGGCTGCGAGGGCGAGGGCCATCCGGGCGCGGGACATCCCGGAGGGCATCCGGGCGCGGGACATCCGGGCGGCGGACATCCGGGCGGACATCCGGGCGGACACGGGGGCAAGAACGGCATGCCGCCCAGAACGCTGGCCGACGGCACCCCGGCCTGCCGCCTGATCGCCTGGGAGGTCACCCGCTCCTGCAACCTGGCCTGCAAGCACTGCCGCGCCGAGGCGCACCCGGAGCCATATCCGGGCGAGTTCTCCACCGAGCGGGCCAAGGCGCTCATCGACACCTTCCCCGAGGTCGGCAACCCGATCATCATCTTCACGGGCGGCGAGCCGCTGCTCCGGCCGGACATCTTCGAGCTCATCGCCCACGCCGACGGGCGCGGCCTGCGCTGCGTCATGGCCCCCAACGGCACGCTGATCACCCCGGAGAACGCCCGGCGCATGAAGGAGGTCGGCGTGCAGCGCTGCTCCATCTCCATCGACGCGCCCACGGCCGCGGACCACGACGTGTTCCGCGGCGTGCCCGGGGCCTTCGACGCCTCCCTGCGCGGCATCGGCTTTCTCAAGGACGCGGGAGTCGAGTTCCAGATCAACACCACGGTCACGCGCCACAACATGGGCCTGTTCAAGGACATCTTCCACCTGGCCCGCGACCTGGGCGCGGCCGCGTGGCACATCTTCCTGCTCGTGCCCACGGGCCGCGGGGCCGAGCTCGGCAACGAGATCATCTCCGCCGCCGAGTACGAGGAGGTGCTCAACTGGTTCTACGACTTCCGCAAGACCACGGACATGCACCTCAAGGCCACCTGCGCGCCGCACTACTACCGGATCATGCGCCAGCGCGCGCGCGAGGAGGGCGTCAAGGTCTCGCCGGACACCTTCGGCATGGACGCGCTCACGCGCGGCTGCCTGGGCGGCACCGGGTTCTGCTTCATCTCCCACACCGGCATCGTGCAGCCCTGCGGCTACCTGGACCTGAACTGCGGCGACGTGTCCAAGACCCCGTTCCCGGAGATCTGGCGCACCTCCAAGCCCTTCCTCCAGTTCCGCAACCAGGAGGAATACAAGGGCAAGTGCGGCAAGTGCGAGTACCACGCCTTTTGCGGCGGCTGCCGCGCCCGCGCGCACACCATGCAGGGCGACTACATGCAGGAGGAGCCGCTGTGCTCCTACACCCCGGTCAAGTGCCGCACCCCCCAGGCGTGCTAGGCCCGCAGCCCCACGGAGCGCCCATGCCCCAGCCCACGCAATCCGCCCAGTCAGCGCAGCCCAAGCAGCCAGCGCAGCCCATGGACACCTACGACAAGAAGATCCTGGACATCATCCAGACGGCCTTCCCCCTGGCCCCGCGCCCCTACGCCGAGGTCGGCGCGCAGGTGGGCCTGGCCGAGGACGAGGTCCTCGAACGCGTGCGCGCCCTGCGCGCTTCCGGCGTGATCCGGCGCATCGGGGCCAACTTCCAGTCCAAAAAGCTCGGCTTCCGCTCCACGCTCTGCGCGGCCAAGGTCCCCGAAGACCGGCTCGAATCCTTCATCGCCGAGGTCAACCGCCACCCCAACGTGACGCACAACTACCTGCGCGAGAACGCCTACAACGTCTGGTTCACCTTCATCGGCCCGTCCTGGGACATGGTCTGCGCCACCCTGGCCGAAATCACGGCCAAGACCGGCATCGAGATCCTCAACCTGCCTGCGGAAAAGCTCTTCAAGATCCGCGTGGACTTCAGGATGCACGACGGCGACGGGCCGGACGCCACGGATGCGGACGGCGGCGAGGACGGCGACTAGGTGATTGCCCCACGGGGCATGCCTCCGGCGGCCGGCGAACCCTTTGAAAAGGGTTCTCCGGACTCTCCCAAACTTTCTGGCGCGCCTGCGGCGAGGACGCCCGCGCGGCACACCAAAACGTCCCGCCGGGTTGCCCGGCGGGACGTTCTTCGTTTCCGGAGTGACGCGGGCCTACGGGGCCCAGACGTCCACGAAACGGCCGTTCTCCACGCGCTGGACCACGTAGGCGGCCTCGGTGTCGCCGTTGTTGCGGAAGAGGATGCGCTTGGACGCGCCCTCCACGTCCATGGCCAGGAGCTGGTCGCGGATGGCGTCCGGCGCTGCGCCGCCCGCCTTCCGGATGGCCGTGAGCAGCACCAGGGCCGCGTCGTAGGCCGAGGCCGAATAGGACCCCGGCTCGCCGTAGCCCAACTTGCGGTACAGGGCGGCGAAATTCCTGTATTCCGGCCGGTCGCGGTCGATCTTGGCAAAGGTGAAGTACACGCCCTCGGCGGCCTTCCAGGCGGACTTGATGAAGCGCTGGTGGCGCACCGCGTCCTGGCTCATGATCTGGGCCGTCACCCCCGCCTTGCGCGCCTGGGAGATCATCCGGCTGCCCGCGTCCGCGTTCTGCAGCGAGACGTAGAACATGTCCGGCGCGGCCGCCTTGACCTTCTGGAGCACGGCCGCGTAGTCCTGCTGGCCCATGTCCACGGCCTCGCGGCCCACGATCTTGATGGAGGCGTCCTTGGCCTGGACCTCCACGTAGTCGGCCAGGTTCCGGGAATATTCGGTGCCGTCGTCCACGAGGAACAGGGAGCGCACGGCGCGGCGCTCGTGCATGAAGCGCACGGCGGCCACGGCCTGGGCCAGGTCGTTGCCGCAGAGGCGAAAGACGTAGGGCCACCCGCGGCCCGTGACGTCCATGTTCGTGGACGCGGGCGTGAGCAGGGGCACGCCCCAGCGGTCCAGGGTCTCGGCGGCCTCCAGCGTGGCCCCGGAACAGTACGCGCCGATCACGGCGTTGACCTTGGCCTCGACCATGGAGCGGGCCCAGAGCGCGGCCTGACGCGGGTCGCACCCGGTGTCCTCGCTCTGCAGTTCGACCTGCGTGAAGGGGCCGAAGCCCGTCAGCTTGCCGCCCGGGGCGAACTGCGCCACCGCGGTTTTCACGCCGTTGACGATGTCCTGCCCGTCCTCGGCGAAATCCCCGGTCATGGGACTGAGCACGCCGATGCGCAGCACCGGCCCCAGCAGGGCGGCGGCCCGTTCGGCGTCCACGTCCGCGCCGCCCTTGTCCTTGGAACATCCCGCCAACGTCGCCACCAGGAGCACGGCGAGCACGACGGCCCGCAACGACACGGCCACTGTGCGTGGTATCATAGCTTCCACCTATACGTTTTCGCGCCACGTCCGCGAATGACAATAGTGCACTTTTCCCTCCTGATAAAGAACTTTCCGTATTTCCCCTGGTCGTACGCCACATCCGGCCCGCCGGGCGCACGCCATGGGGCGACGTACGGAAACGTCCCCCGAAATTTCCGAGGCATGAAAAACAGGACGGCACGGGCCCTGCCGCCGCGTGCCGCGTCCGGCCGGCCGGGTTCATTCCAAGGTGTTCAAGCTGCCCGGGGCGTGCAGGGTGCGCAGGGTCTTGACCGTCTCGCGCAGTCCCTTGTCCAGGATCTTGTCGCGCCGCAGCACCAGGGCCAACTGGCGGACGAGGGCCGGGGCCAGGGGCCGCACCGCAAGCCCGTTGTCCGCGTCCCGCCCGATCCCGCCCGGCCTGATCCCATCCGGCCCGTCCCCGTCCTTCACTTTCCCCTCCGGGCCGCTGACGGCCGACCCCGGCAGCACCGCGCAGCCCAGGCCCGCGGCCACCAGCCGCTTGATCGCCTCCACGTTGCCCAGGCTCATCACCGGCGTGATGCCGACTCCGGCCCGGGCGAACCACTGGTCCACCCGCAGCCGCGTGTTGCCGCCCGCCTCGAAGAGCAGCACGGGCAGGTCGGCCAGGGACTCCGGCGTGACCACCTCGGGCAGCGGATTGGCGTGGGCCGCGGCAATGGCCACGTAGGCGTCCTCGAAGACCGGCGTCACGTCGAACATGCGCCCGGCCGCGGGCAGCGTGACCAGGCCCACGTCCAGGGCATTGTCCTCCAGGTCCTTGAGCACGTCGGCCGTGTTGCCCGTGCGCACCATGATCTCCAGGGACGGGAAGCGGCGCTTGAGGTCCTGGAGCACGGGCGGCAGCAGATAGATGCACGCCGTGGCCCCGGTGCCGATGCGCACCCGGCCCAAGGCGCCGTGCGCGTGGCGGGCCATGGCCTGCCGCGCCCCGGCCACGGCCTCGTCCACCCGGCGACAGTGCTCGACCAGTTCCTGACCCGCCGGGGTGGGCGTGGCGCGGCGGCCGATCCGCTCCACCAGCCGCACGCCCAGGAGCGTTTCCAGCCGCCGCACCTGCTGGCTCACCGCGGGCTGCGTCACGCCCAGGCGGGCCGCGGCCCGGGAAAACGAACCCAGCGCCGCGACCATGGCGAAGGTGTGCAGCCACTCCAGCTTGAGATCGTCCATTCCAAAAATTTATTTATACGTTGCATAAATTGTCAAGCATTTACTTATTCAACGGCTCCGGCTACACCCGAACACGCCGTGCGCAGCAAACGGAACGCGCGGCTTCCGAGCAACCCGCGCCATGCGCGCAAGGAGCCCCCATGCCCCGTTCCCCCTCTCCGGCCCCCGCCGGTTCCGCAGCCCGCGCCGATCTCGTGATCCGGGACGCCGCACCCGAGGACATGAACGCCATCCATGCCATCTACGCCCCGGAGGTGCTGCAAGGCCTGGCCTCGTTCGAGGAGATCCCGCCCACGGTGGATGAGATGTTGGCCCGGCGCGCGAAGGTCCTGGACCGGGGCTTGCCCTATCTGGTCGCCGAGATCCGCGGCCGCGTGACGGGCTACTGCTACGCATCGCCCTACCACGGCCGTTCGGGCTACCGCTTCACCTTGGAGGATTCCGTGTACGTGGCCGGGGACATGCACCGCCTCGGCATCGGCCGCGCCCTGTTGGCCGCGCTCATCGCCCGGTGCGAGGCCGGGCCGTGGCGGCAGATGATCGCGGTCATCGGCAATTCGGAAAACCTGGGCTCCATCGGCCTGCACGCGCGGTTGGGCTTCCGCCATGCGGGCACGCTCGGCCACGTGGGCTTCAAGCTCGGCCGCTGGCTGGACTCCGTGCTCATGCAGCGGGCCCTGGGTCCGGGCGACGCGACGCCGCCGACCGACACCGACCAGACCGCCGCCACGGGCCGTCCGGCCGCTCCAACGCGATGATCACGCGCGGCTGCGTCCTGCGCCTGGGGATCTCCCAACTCATGGCCTGGGGCGTGACCCACTACGCCATCGGCGTGTTCGGCGAGTCCATGACCGCCGAGCTGGGTTGGGGTCGCGCCGCGATCTACGCGGGGTTTTCCGTGGCCCTGGTGGTCATGGGCCTGGCCTCGCCCCTGGTGGGCCGTTGCGTGGACCGCTGGGGCGGCGGGCCGGTCATGGGCGCCGGGGCGCTGTGCGCGGCCCTAGGATTGGCCGGAATCGCGGTCGCGCAGGCCATGCCCCTCTACTACGCGGCCTGGGCCTGCCTGGGGCTGGCCATGCGCGCCATGCTCTACGACGCGGCCTTTGCCGCGCTCACGCGCCTGGGCGGCGCGACGGCGCGCGGGCCCATGGCCCAGATCACCCTGCTCGGCGGCCTGGCCTCCACCTGCTTCTGGCCCCTGGGGCACGCCCTGGCCGGGGCGCTGGGCTGGCGCGGCGCGCTGCTGGCCTATGCGGGCCTGGCCCTGGCCATTGCGCCGCTCAACCTTTCCCTCCCGCGCGGCCGCGCCGCAGACGACAGGTCCGGCCAGCCCCGGGACGGCTCTTCCGGCGCCTGCCCGACCGCTCCGGCCATCACGCCCGGCCCGCGCCGCGACGCGCTCCTGGCCGCCGCGCTCTACGCCCTGCTCTTCGCCCTGACCACGGGCATCAGCACGGGCATGGCCGCGCACGTCATCGCCATCCTCCAGGGACTGGGGTTGCCCGCGTCCCTGTCCGTTTCCCTGGCCCTGCTCTTCGGCGTGGGCCAGTTCCTGGCCCGGCTCTCCGTGGTCGCCGGACGGGGCCGCTTGCATCCCGCCACTCTCAACCTGATCGCGGGCCTGGCCCTGCCCCTGGCCTTCGCCCTGCCGCTGGTCCTGGCCACGTCCCCGGCCCTGCCCCCGATCGCGGGTCCGGTCCCGGACTGCGACGCGGGCCCGTCCGCCGCGGCCGTGGCCACGGCCGCAGCCTTCGTGCTCTGCTACGGCGTGGGCAACGGCATCCTTTCCATCACCCGCGGCTCCCTGCCCCTGATCTTCTTCGACGTCGCGACCTACGGCACGGTGGTCGGCCGGCTGCTCGCCCCGAGCTTCCTGGTCTCCGCCGTCTCGCCCCTGGTCTTCGCCGCGGTCATGGACCGCTTCGGCGCTCCGGGCACCCTGCGCCTGGCCCTGGCCATCGCCCTGGCCGTGTGCGCCGCCTCCCTGGGCCTCAAGATCCTGGCCGCGCGGCGCGCCGGACGGCGTCCGGCCGAGGCCTGAGGCCCGCCCCAAAAAACCGCCGCCGATTCCCACAACGCTCTTCCTGCTCCGACGGCCGCACCCGGCCGCGCCCGCGCGCGCTCGGGCATTCCGCAGCGGCCGGCGCCTGGCGCGCAATGATCGGGAGGCCGCAAAAAAGGCCCCGTTCCGCCGCAGCGGAACGGGGCCTTTCGTGCACGTCGTGCGTCGGGCTAGAAGCCGAACCCGTCGCCGTCGGAACCGGAAGCGCCGAACCCGAAGGTGTCGGGCACGCCGCCGGTCTCCTCGGCCGGAGCGGCCTCGGCCGCAACCTCGCCGCCCTCGGCGGGAGCCGCGCCGGGAACGCCCACGGGCAGGCTGGCCACGGCGGCCTTGACGGCCTTTTCCACGATGTCCTTGACCGTGCTGGTCAGTTCGGACTCGTCGACGGCCAGCTTGCCGGAGAACTCGGCGTTGGCCTTGGCCAGTTCCTTCTTCTCGCCCTCCAGGGTGGCGATCTTGGCCTCCAGGGACTCGACCTTCTTGGTCAGGTCCGCGGTCTTGCCCTGGAAGGGGGTCAGTTCGGCGACCTGGCCTTCCAGGTCCTCGATGGCGCCCTTCTGCTCGGCGATGGTCGCGGCGTTGGCGGCCAGGGTGTCGAGCAGCGCGGTGATGGACCCGACGTCCTCCAGGGGAATCGGGGTGATGGACACGTTGGCCTCGGCGGGCGCGCCCTTCAGGAACGCGGGGTTCAGGCTGCAGACCCACGCGCGGCACAGGGGGGCGACGATGCCCTCTTCCTGCGCGCTCAGCTCGCGGCCCGTCAGGTAACCGAGCAGATCGCCCACGCCATTGCCACCTTTGCCGCTCAGAAGAGCGAGTATGGTTTCCGTCTTGAAAACCCTGCGACCTTCGTCAGACATATCGGCCTCCTTGATGTATCGGCAAAACTTGGTTTCGCTTTTTCGGTTGGATGGTCATCCCGCAGGCGGGCTAGCGTCCCATGTAGCGCACGTAGGTGAGCGCGGCGGTGCGGTACACCAGGTGCCCCAGCTTGGACCAGGGCAGGTACGCAAAGAGCATGAACACCGCGATCAGGTGCAGATAGTACATGGGGAAGGCCAGCGTGGCCACGCCCGAAAGGCGCAGCAGCATGCTCAGCACGCCGGTCACGGCCACGGCCCAGATCACGCCCAGAAGATACCAGTCGTAGTAGTTGGACGCGGACTTCTTGGGGTCGAGCGACAGGCGGCGCACCGTGAGCAGCACCAGGCCGGTGAGCAGCAGCACCGCGCCGACGATGGCCAGCCACTTGTTCGGGTTGGCGAAGCTCATGGGCGTGTGGAACGGGTTGTGGACGTGGATGCCCACCCAGCCCAGGATCATCTGGGTCCAGAACCCGGCGGCCAGCAGGCCCGTGACCACGGCCAGACACACGAAGCCGTAGAACAGCGCCATGTGGCCGATCTTGCGGTCGGCCTTGTCCGCGCCGCAGTCCTGGAACTTCTTGTGCGTGAGGACCTCTTCCTTGATCACGTCGATCAGGCAGCAGACCCAGGACTTGTCGGCCCCGGGGCCGAGCTTGAGCACCTGGCCCTCGGGTTTCAGGGAGGCGATGAGGTTCCTGACCCCGACGAAAAAGACGCCCGCGACGATCACGGCCAGGGTCACGAAGACCGGGTCGATGAAGTAGAGCTCATAGAAGAGCTCGCCGTAGACGATCTTGCCGCCCTCGGCCACCGGGAAGGCGGAGCCGGCCACGAAGTTGGCGCTGATGATCCACAGGACCAGGTAGAGGAGCGCCGGGATGCCCGCCAGGATGGGCAGGTACTTGGCCGAGGTCATCCACTTGCCGATGCAGGGCAGCGGATTGATCCGCTGGTAGGCCATGTTGCGCAGGGCCGCCAGCAGGTCGCCGGGCTTGGCGCCGCGCGGACACAGGTCCGAGCAGGTGCCGCAGTTGTGGCAGAGCCAGATGTCGGGATTGTTGAGCAGCTTGTCCCTGAGGCCCCACTGCGCCCAGACCATCTCCTTGCGCGGGTACGGGTTCGCGGACGGGGAGATGGGGCAGGCGACGGAGCAGGTCGCGCACTGATAGCACTTCTTCAGCGACTCCCCGCCAACCTCTTGCAACTCTTTTATAAACTGCAGGTCGGGTTCGATTCTCTGAGCCATATCCATCTCCTCCTAATAACCCTTGAACGGGTTGGGGCCCTTTTCCATGATCATTGCAAGGAATTCCTCGATCAAGACCGGGACCTTGTCGTACTCGTCGATGGCGATCTCGTACTGCTCCACGCGGTCGGGCTCCACGCCGAGGCGCTCCAGCGTTTCGGCGATGTTCGTCTTTCTGCGGTTGCAGATCTCCGACCCCTTGACGAAGTGGCACTGGTAGTCGTCGCCGTACTTGCAGCCGAGCAGCATCACGCCGTCCATGCCCTTGCTCATGGCGTCCGCGACCCAGATGGCGTTGACCGAGCCCAGGCAGCGCACCGGCAGGATGCGCACGTAGGGGCTCCAGTGGTGGCCGCGCTGCGCGGCCATGTCCAGCGCCGGGTAGGCGTCGTTCTCGCAGGCCAGGATGAGCACGCGCGGGCCGTCCGTGTCCATGTTCTCGGGCACATGGATCTGTTTGATCATCGAACCGATCTGGTCGATGTTGTAGGTGTCGAAGGAGATGACGCGCTCGGGGCAGGCGCCCATGCACGTGCCGCAGCGGCGGCAGCGCGTCGGGTTGGGCAGCGGCGTGCCCTTCTCGTCGTCGTCCAGCGCGCCGAAGGGGCATTCCTCGGTGCAGCGCTTGCACTGGGTGCAGCGCACGAAGTTGAACACCGGGTAGGAATTGTCGCCCGAGCGCGGGTGCACGGAGACGCCGCGGTTGATGGACTCCAGGCACTGGATGGCCTTGAGCGCCGCGCCCGCGGCATCGTCCTCGGCCGCGTCGAGCATCATCGGCTGGCGGATTGCGCCGGCCGCGTAGACGCCGGTGCGCCGGGTCTCGTAAGGGAAGCAGATGTAGTTGGAGTCCGCGAACCCGTCGAAGAGGTCCAGGTCCGGGAAGGCCGGGCCCTGGCGGTACTCGAAGTTCATGACCGGATCCTTGGCCGTGGCCGGGACCATGCCCGTGGGCAGCACGACCAGGTCCACCTTCACTTCCAGGTCCTCGCCGATGAGGGTGTCCGCGGCCTTGACCAGCACGCCGTCGCCGTCGGGCTCGATGCCCGCGATGGCGGCCTTGGTCATCATCACGCCGAGCTTGTCCTGGGCGGCCTTGTAGAACCGCTCGTGGATGCCGGGCACGATCATGTGGTCGTAGAAGACGTAGGCGATGCCGCCGTTGTCGGCCACGTAGCCGGCCTGCTTGAGGACGACCATGGTGTTCACGGCGCTGGCGTAGGGCAGGTGGCGCGAGGTCTCGAGGTCCTCGTGCACGTACGCTTCCTCTTCCTCGCCCTCGGCGGCGGGCTTGGCCGCCTCGGCCGGGGCCTCCTCGTCGCACTTCTCCAGCTTCTGGAAGGCCTCGGGGCCCACGCAGGACTCGGTGTTGAGCACGAAGGCAACCTTGGCGCCGGCCTTGAGCTCGCCCCTTTTGGCCATCTCCTCCAGCTCCAGGGTGGTGACTATGGCCGGGGAGGAGCCGTAGCCCAGGGGCTTGAGCACGTCGGTGGACTGCGGCACCCAGCCGGTGGCCAGGACCACGGCGCCGACCTTCAGGGTCTCGCCGCCCGAGAGCACGGCCTCGTAGGTGCCGGGCGCGCCCTTGAGCTGCACGAGGGTGGCGGAGGTGAAGACCTTGATGTTCTCGTCGGCCTGCACCGCGGCGATCTTGGCCTCGATGCCGGAATCCTGCGCCGTGTTGTGCGGGTAGGTCAGCGGGGTGGACTTGAACATCTTGGCCGCGTAGCCGCCCAGTTCGGCCGCCTTCTCGACCACGACCACGGGGTGGCCCGCCTTGGAGGCGTCCAGGGCCGCGGTCAGGCCGGTCCAGCCGCCGCCGAGCACGAGGATCGTCTCGCTGGAGGCGATCTCCTCGGGGTGCGGGATCTTGCATTTCTGTAGCTTGGTCACGCCCATGGAGATGTAGTCCTTGGCCAGGGCCAGGAGCAGCTCGGGCGTGTCCTCGGTGAGCTCGGGCACGCTGCCGTCGGGCTCCATGTAGGAGAGCACACAGTGCTCGCGCAGGTTGACGCGGTCCACGAGCACGTCGTTGCCGAACTTGTAGAACTCCCAGTCCACGCGCGGCGTGGCGCCGCACACCAGCACGCTGTCGATGACGCCGTCATCGAGGTCCTGCTGGATCATCTTGCGGCCGTCTTCGCCGGCCAGCAGCGGATGGGCCTTGACCGCGGGGCACAGGCCGCCGAACTTGGATTCGACGAACTCGACGAGCTCGTCGTAGTCGAAGTACGGGCCGATGCTCGACTTGTCGAAGTAGACACCTATTTTCTCGGCCATGTCGCGCTACCTCCCTCTCACCGTTTGAATCGCTTTGAGCGCCGCGCCGGTGGCGGACTGCGCGGACTTCATGACGTCCAGCGGCTTCTTGGCGCATCCGGCGGCGAAAATGCCCTGCTCCGCCCCGGCGATGACGAAGCCGTCCTCGTCCACCATGGCGCCGAAGGGGGTCTTCTCACCGGCCAGGCTGGGCTGCATGCCCGTGGCCAGGACGACGAGGTCGAAACCTTGCTGGTACTTGGCGCCGCGCACGGCGTCCTCCACCGTGACCAACACCTGCCCCGCGCCCTGCTCCACAGCGGCGACCTTGCCCTTGACGGCGGTGATCCCGTCGTCGGCCAGGGTCACCTGGGCGAACTTCTGGTAGCGCTCGGGGGTGCGCAGGTCGATGTAGAAGATCGTCACCTTGGCGTCGGGGTACTGCTCACGCACGTAGCGGGCCTGCTTGAGGGAGGCCATGCAGCAGATGTAGGAACAGTAGTTGAGGTGGTTCTGGTCGCGCGAACCGGCGCACTGCACGAAGGCCACGCTCTTGGGGGCCTTGCCGTCCGAGGGACGCACGATCTGGCCGCCGGTGGGGCCGCTCGCCGCGGCCAGCCGCTCCATCTGCATGTTGGAAATACAGTCGGCAACCGAGCCCGCGCCCAGGTTGGACAGGTTGGTCACGTCGTAGGGCTTCCAGCCGGTGGCCAGGACGATGGAGCCGACGGTGAGCTCGATCTCGCGCTCGGTGTCGTTGAGGTCCAGGTAGATGGACTTGGCCAGCAGGTTCTCGTCGTCCCTGGTCAGCTTGTCGCGGTCCAGCACGTAGCGGTACGGGAAGGCGAAAGGCACGTCCATGTAGAGCGCCTTGCGGTTGGACAGGCCGAACTCGAAGGGGTTGGGCACGTCGGCGGAAAGTTCCTGGGCCAGTTCGTGCAGGTCCGCGCCGGCCGGGCCCACGTAGCGGGGCTTGATCTTGACCTTGACGGTGTAGTTGCCGGCGGAGCCGGAGACCGAGGTGACCTCGGCCAGGGTGAAGAACTTGACGTTGGGGTTTTTCTTGATGCGCTGGAACTGGATCTCCAGACCGCAGGACGGAGGGCAGAGCTTCGGGAAATATTTGTTCAGCTGCGCCACTCTTCCGCCCAGGTAGGGTCCTTTCTCCACGATGAACACTTCGTAGCCGACTTCCGCGGCTTCAAGGGCGGCGGTGATCCCGCTGAATCCGCCCCCGACAACAAGTATGGAGTTCGACATTCCTAATCCTCCCTACGGGTTATGGCCTTCTGTCAAAACGGCCTAAGCCAAGGCAACGACGAAAAAAATAGAGTCACTGCCAGGGCTTAGACCGCTTTACGGCAAAAAAGCGGCTGCGGGCCGTTTCGGCCCGCAGCCGCGGGAGCTCATCCTTTAGGCGTCAGGGATGATCTTGTAGTACGGCTTCTTGAACAGGGTGGTCTCACCCGTCTTCGGATCGTACTTGGAGTTGACGAAGCAGCGCCACTTGGCGTCGTCGATGGCCATGAAGTCCGCACGGTAGTAGAAGCCCGGGTAGCGGGACTCTTCGCGGAACTTGATGTGCTGCATGTGCAGGCGGACGGTCCACAGGCGGTGGTAGTTCTCCCAGCAGCGCAGCAGCTCGTGCAGGTCACGGGCGGCCAGCTTCTCGGAGTCCTCCTCCATCATGCCCATCAGCCAGAAACCGGTGTCCAGGGAAGCCGCGGAGCAGGTGTAGTACGTGCCGCAGCCACCGCCGTACTCGTCGGTGCACTTGATCAGGCGCATCATGAAGTTCTTGGGAGAGATGTACTCGGGGTTGACAACGGCGTCCGTGGAAGCGCCCTTGCCGGCCTCGAAGTTGGCGAACGGCCGGTAGATGAGCTGCTTCAGCTCGTCGGCGGTCTCGGCGACTTCGGGCTTGTAGTCCTTGTGGTCCACGCACCAGCGCACGAGCTGCTTGCCGGCCATGCGGCCCTCGGCGTGGGAGCCGGAGGAGAACTTGTGGCCGGAGGCGCCGACGCCGTCGGCGCAGGTGAACAGACCGTTGACCGTGGTCATGCGGTTGTAGACCTTGCCGTTGTCGGCCTTGACCTTGTAGTCCTCGGGAACCCAGGCCTCGTCCGGACCGGAAACCCAGATGCCGCAGCAGCCGGAGTGGGAGCCCAGCAGGTACGGCTCGGTGGGCATGATCTCGGAGCCGCGCTCCTCGGGGGCGCAGTTGGTGGCGGCCCACAGGTTGGCCTGACCAACGCACATGTCGAGGAAGTCTTCCCAGGCCTCGGCCTCGAGGTGCTTCTGCTCGGCCGGGGACATGGTCGCGAAGGCGTCCAGCAGGGCGGACTTGGTGTCCATGTAGATCGGGCCGCGGCCTTCACGCATCTCGCGGAGCATCATGTGGTTGCGCAGGCAGGTCGGGATGACGTTGCCCTTGGCGTAACCGCGATCCTCGTAGGGCTTCAGCATGGCGCGGTTGGTCACGCAGTAGTCCTCGCCCTTGAAGTTCGTGGCCTTGGCCTTGAACAGCAGGAACCAGGCGCCGACCGGGCCGTAACCGTCCTTGAAGCGGGCGGGGACGAAGCGGTTTTCCATCATGGTCATCTCGGCGCCGACCTGCGCGCACATGGTGTAGGTCGAACCGGCGTTCCAGACGGGGTACCAGGCGCGGCCCATGCCCTCACCGGTGGAGCGGGGCTTGTACACGTTCACGGCGCCGCCGCAGGCCACCAGGATGGCGTTGGCCTTGTAGATGTGGACCTTGTTCTCGCGCAGGTTGAAGCCCACGGCGCCGGCGATGCGGTTGGGCTGATTCTTGTCGAGGAGCAGCTTGACGATGAACACGCGCTCCTGGATGCGGTCCTCGCCCAGGGCGTTCTTCGCGGCCTCGGCCACGATGCACTTGTAGGACTCGCCGTTGATCATGATCTGCCAGCGGCCGGAGCGGACCGGGTCGGAACCGGTGCGGATGGACAGGCCGGCGGCCTTGGCGGCGGCGCCGTCCATGTTCTTGCCGTCCTTCTTGACCCATACGGGCAGGCCCCACTCTTCGAACAGGTGCACGGAGTCGTCCACGTGACGGCCCAGGTCGAAGATGAGGTCGTCGCGCACGAGGTGCATCAGGTCGGTGCGGACCATGCGCACGTAGTCGTCGGCGTCGTTCTTGCCCATGTAGGTGTTGATGGCGGACAGGCCCTGCGCCACGGCGCCGGAGCGCTCGAGGGCGGCCTTGTCGACCAGCAGGATCTTCAGGTCGGGAGCGAACTTGTTGGCCCAGGCCACGACCTCGACGGCCGCGCCGCAGCAACCCATGCCGCCACCAACCAGCAGGATGTCCAGGTCCTTTTCGACAACGGTCGGCTCGGCGATAGCAACGCCACGAGGAGCCTCTTTCATCGGAATCATCGGCATTGTATATTCTCCTTCGGGAAGAATGTTTGCGATTGAAACTGGTTGATCGTCGTCGCGCTACTTGAGCACAACCGTCTTGTCCGCTTCCTGGATCTGGGCCTTCTCGGCCACGAACGCCTTGGGCTCGACCAGGGCGGTCTCGGTGTACAGCAGCTCGTTGTCCAGGTCGGCAGGCTCGGGCTTGCCGGCGAAGGCGTTGATGGAGCCTTCAGGGGTGGTGCGGATGGGGAACTTGAAGCGTTTCACGGAACCGTTGCGGAATTTGATGGTCCACATGATGTCTTCGGAGCCGCGCATCGGGATGCTGGTGCCGCCCATGGGCGCGAAGTCGGCGTACGGGCGGGCCGTGATGGCGCCCTGCGGGCAGATCTTCACGCAGGAGTAGCACTCCCAGCACGCATCGGGCTCCTGGTTGTACGCCTTCATCTCGTCGGCATCCAGGATCATCAGGTCGTTGGGGCAGATGTACATGCAAGCGGTCTTTTCGCCACCCTTGCATCCATCACACTTTTGCGGATCAACAAAAGTCGGCATACTTTCCTCCAACTGAATTGGTTAATAGGGTTGAACCGAATTTCCTAACTCACTGACTCATGCCCGCCGCTGGCGGCGGATGAAAAAAGCAGGGACCGCACTCCCGGCACCCTGCCCTTTCTGGCTATGAGCTCTCAGACCCGGCCGGCACCACAGACAAAACGGCGCGACAAACGTCGCCAGACGCCCGCGCACGCGCCCTCGGCGCCGGCGCGGCCCGTGCGGCCGTCTTGCTCCCTGAACCGTTTCAGATTCAACTGGTCAGCCTCGATCATTAGCGATGTAAGTTGGTTACAGAAAAACCACAAGTTGCTTGTGCAATATTTAACAAGGTCCCGCCATCGTGTCAACTCACCCTGGGCCCGGAGGCCGCCAGCGGCCCCGTCCCGCCGCGAATACGTCTTGTCCGAGAAATCACAAAGCCCTTCGCGACTGGGTTGAAGGATATTCCCTATACATGGATTAGCCAAACCTTGCAAGGCCCCGCCGCACCTTGAACCGACACGGCATTCAAGACTTAACATGCTGGAATATCCTATAATATTCCCTAATGCACCTGTCTCCTCGCCAATGGTACTTCCGGGATCGTCCTAATTTTCACGAGGATGCGTGCGCGGTGTCGGGCGTCGCCCCTCCCCGAAGCATCCCTTCCCCCCGCCGGCGCAGTTGCAGGGATCGCCCCGGGCTCCGGGCGGGTACGGGCGCATCCCGGTTTCCCACTGCCGCAGAGCGGCGCATCGGGCAGGGGGCTGGCCAAATGAGGCTGGACAGATGGGGCGGGCAGAAGGGACGGAATGCATGGCCGACCGGCGCGATGCCTCAAGAACCGCGGCCCTGGTCCGCAGCGGGGCTTGCAGTGCCTCGTCGCTGCGGTGCGGTCATGCGCGTGCGCGGCGCGGCCAGCCGCCCTCCCGAGCGGGCGGCGGAGTGGCCAGCCGTTCGCTCCGAGCCTGCGGCGCGGCGCAATGCGCGCGTGGGCCGAACCGCGCGTTCCATCTCGCCGGGGTCCCCCGCGCGGCCCACGTGCAACGAGACCTTCCCCTTCTTCCCGGCAGGCCGGGCCCGCTCCTGCGCGCGACGGGCGCCCGCCTGGCGGCACAGACAGTATCGGCACCGTTTCCAATGCGGCCGCACGGGCAGGCCGCGCCCGCCCGCGATCCGTCACCGTGCGCGCACCGCCTGCCGAGGGCCTGCGCCGCCCGCCACAATGCCGTCCCCACTTTTTATCCCACCGGGCGCGCGAACGTGTTGCCTGGCAGCGACATCCCGGCTATGCTCCTGGCACTCGCCCGTGCCGCCCGGCCGCGTCCTGCGAGGGGCCGGGCCGCGTGGTCGCATCGTCTTCAGTCCGGAGAATCGGACGGGGAGATGAGATATATTCTTTGAAAACCAGTACGTTGCAAAAATCCTGGCCGTTGCTTGACATGTGCGCTTTTTTTCACAATAACTGCACTCCGTCTTAAATGATAAAAAAAGGGAGCACGTTTTCTTGAACTCCCACGGCGCGATGGGCGCATCGACCCGCCCTCCCGCCGCTGATTCGTCCGTTGGCTTACAACCTAATTAAATGGAGGCTTAGTCAAATGTCGAAACTGGTTCCCCCCCATGGTGGTAAGGGCCTGGTGTGCTGCCTGCTCGAAGGCGCCGAGCGCGAAGCCGAGCTGAAGAAGGCCGCCGGCCTGAAGAAGGTTGAAATCACCGCCCAGGAAAAGGGCGACCTGATCATGATGGGCATCGGCGGCTTCTCTCCGCTGTCCGGCTTCATGACCAAGGCCGACTGGAAGAGTGTCTGCGAGAACATGACCATGGCCGACGGCACCTTCTGGCCCGTGCCCATCGTATCCGCCGTGAGCGAGGAAGACGCCGCCGACATCAAGGAAGGCGACGAGATCACCCTGCAGCGCAACGGCGAAATCTACGCCACCATGAAGGTGTCCGAGAAGTTCGCCATGAGCGAGGACGAAAAGAAGTGGGAGTCCGAGATGTGCTACAAGGGCGCCGGCGAGGATTCGCAGGGCGACTTCATGGCCGTCGCGCTGAAGGACCATCCCGGCGTCCAGATGGTCATGGCCCGCAAGCCCATCTGCCTGGCCGGCACCGTGAAGGTTCTCTCCGAGGGCGAGTACCCCACCAAGTACAAAGGCATCTACCTGCGCCCCGCCGAGACCCGCAAGATCTTCGACGAGAAGGGCTGGGCCAACGTCGCCGCCCTGCAGCTGCGCAACCCCATGCACCGCTCCCACGAGTACCTGTGCAAGATCGCCGTGGAAGTCTGCGACGGCGTCATCATCCACTCCCTGATCGGCAACCTGAAGCCCGGTGACATCCCGGCCGAAGTCCGCGTGAAGTGCATCGACACCCTGGTGAAGGGCTACTTCGTGGAAGCCAACGTGGTCCAGGGCGGCTATCCCCTCGACATGCGCTACGCCGGTCCCCGCGAGGGCCTGCTGCACGCCACCTTCCGCCAGAACTACGGCGTCAACCGCATGATCATCGGCCGCGACCACGCCGGCGTGGGCGACTTCTACGGCATGTTCGAGGCGCAGGAGATCTTCGACCGCATCCCCTACCAGGGCGAGGAGTGCCCCGATCCGGGCAAGAAGCTCTTGTGCGAGCCCCTGAAGATCGACTGGACCTTCTACTGCTACAAGTGCGACGGCATGGCCTCCCTGCGCACCTGCCCGCACGACAAGGCCGACCGCGTGGTGCTCTCCGGCACCAAGCTGCGCAAGGCCCTTTCCGAGGGCGCCGAGGTGCCCGACCACTTCGGTCGCGAAGAGGTCCTGGTCCTGCTGCGCGCCTACTACGAAGGCCTGACCGAAAAGGTCGAGATCAAGATGCAGAAGGCCGCCTCCGGCTCCACCATGTAGTCTGATCTCTTCCGTTCGCTGCATTGCAGGGGGGCGTCCGCGGACGCCCCCTTTTTTTGCAACCATTGCGCGCGCCTGGCCCGGGTGCGCGCACCGCAAGGTTTCCCATTGCCTCCGCGGCGGATTCGGGCTACGTAAGCAGGTCATTTCCCATTCCTCAGGAACCCGACCATGCATGATCACGACGACAGGTCCTCGTTGAAGGACCAACGCTTCTCGTCCAGGGGCCAACGGCCCGGGCACAGGGACGACGCCCCCTCCTTCGGAGACGACGGCTCCCCCCGCGAGGACGACAAGCCCTACAAGGACGACAGGCCTTCCTACAAGGAAGAACTGATCGAGGACATCAAGACCCTCGACCGCCACATCCTCAAGCTCCTCGGCCGCCGCTCCCGCCTGGCGGCCAAGGCCTTCAAGACCCGCGTCCGCCGCGGGCCGGACACGGCCCAGGAAATGGACCTCTGGCGCGTCTGGGAGGACGACACCACCACCCACGGCGGCGACCCCAAGCTCATCCGCCGCCTCTTCGACATGGTCCAGTCCCTGGACATGCGCAAGGCCCAGGGGCCGGCCGACGAAGCCCCCACCGGCTTCCTGCTCACCCCCCGGCGCGAGCCCCTGGCCGTGGACATCCCCGGCCCCACCTCGCCGCTGGCCGCGCGCATCTGGGCCGTGCTCGCCGCCCAGGCCGAAGCGCCCCTGCACCTTGCGCGCGTGCTGGTCAACGACCCCCTGGTGGGCCTGGTCAAGGCCCTCAACCAGATGGGCGCGACCCTGTCCTGGGAGGAAGGCGCGCTCGTCTCGCGCGGCGCGGGCCGCGCGCGCCTGCTCGCGGATGCGGCCGACGGCCCCGTGTACGTGGGCGACGACCTCACCAATTTCCACCTCCTGGCCCCCCTGGCCCTGACCCGCCACGGCCAGATCCGCTTCACCGGCGGGCCGGACCTCAAGGGCGCGGACCTGCGGCCCCTGGACAAGGTGCTGCCCCGCCTGGGTGCGCGCCTTTCGCCCGTGGTGCCCAAGTCCTGGGGGTTGCCCGTGCGCGTGGAGACCTCGGGGGTGGCCGCCGACGGCCTGGACCTGTCCTCCGATCTGGCCGCCGGGCTCGCGCCCGCGGCCGTGCTCGGCCTGGCCCTGGCCGCGCCCACCTTCGAGCGCGGGCTCACCCTGACCTGGGACGCCGACCTGCCCGTCGCCGCCGAGCTCCACGATCTGCTCATCCAGGCCGCGGAGTCCCTGGCCCTGTTCGGCATCCCGGCCGAACTCGCCCCGGGTCGGCTCGCGGTGACGCCGGGCGTGCCCGTGCCTCCGGCCGCGTCCGAACTGCTCCCCCTGGCCCCGATCTTTTCCGCCTCCCTGCTGGCCCTGCCCGCGGCCCTGGCCGCCTCGGGCCGCGAGGGCGGCTCCGTGCGCCTGACGGGCCGCTGGCCGCGTTCCAACGCCGGGGCCGAGGCCCTGCTGGACCTGCTGCGCCAGGCCGGGCTGGACGTGACCGTGGACGCCGAGGGCGTGCGCGCCGCGTGCGCCGCAGGCGCGGCCTGCCCGGCGGCGCTCCGCCCGGGCCTGGCCGCGCACGTGCCCCTGGCCTGCGCCCTGGCCGCGGGCTGGGCCATGGCCGACGGCCGCAAGGTGCGCGTGCTCTGCCCGCCGGACGTGGCCGCCGCGGCCGCGGGCCCGGCCACGGAGTTCTGCGCGCGCCTGGGACTGGCCGTGGACGTCTTCGGCGCGGATGCGGAAGCCGACGCGTCCGGCGAGACGGACGACGCCGGAGCCTCGGGACTGGTGCTCACCCCCTCGGGGGTGCAGCGCCGCCGCACGGCCTGGCTCGCGCCCAGCGCCGCCTGGGGCCTGGCCCTGTCCCTGGCCGCCCTGGCCCGCCCGGGGCTGGGGCTGGGCAATCCGGCCGTGGTCAGCGCCGAACTGCCGGGCTACTGGTCCGTGTACAACGGCCTGCCCGCGCCGGTGGCCACCTTCTACAAGTACGCAACCCCCAAGGAGAGCGGCGATGTCCCGACCGACGGCCAACCCGCCCGCAGGCGCATCAAGCTCTAGCCGGATCGCCTCCCTGGAGGCGGAGATCGAGCGGTTCGAGACCGAGCAGCGCGACGTGCTCGCGCGCATCAAGGCATTGATGGCCGCCGAGGACCCCGCCACCGGGGTCTTCCACGCCCAGGAGATATTCGGCCTGCGCCAGGACAAGCTGCGCCTGGACGTGGAGTTGGACACCCGGCGCAGGCAGATCAAGAGGATCCTCTATTTCGGCGAGGAATGACGCACCCCACAGCAGCAAGGAGCCGCACATGGGCCTTTCCCTGACGCACAAGATCATCCGCGACCACCTGGTTTCCGGCGAGATGACGCCGGGCGCGGAAATCGAGCTTTCCATCGACCAGACCCTGACCCAGGACGCCACCGGCACCATGGCCTACCTCCAGTTCGAGGCCATGGGCGTGGACCGCGTCAGGACCGAGCTGTCCGTCAGCTACGTGGACCACAACACCCTGCAGGTCGGCTTCCGCAACCCGGACGACCACCGCTACCTGCAATCCGTGGCCAAGAAGTACGGGATCGTCTTCTCCCCGGCGGGCACGGGCATCTGCCACCAGCTGCACCTGGAGCACTTCGCCCGGCCGGGCCGCACGCTCATCGGCTCGGACTCGCACACGCCCACCGCGGGCGGCGTGGGATCGCTGGCCATGGGCGCGGGCGGGCTCTCCGTGGCCATGGCCATGGCCGGCAAGCCCTACGCCATCACCATGCCCAAGGTCGTCAACGTGCACCTCACGGGCGAGCTGCGCGGCTGGGCCACGCCCAAGGACGTGATCCTGCACCTGCTCGGCCTGGTCACGGTCAAGGGCGGCGTGGGCAGGGTCTTCGAGTACACCGGCCCGGGCGTGGCCACCCTCTCGGTCACGGACCGCGCGACCATCTGCAACATGGGCGCGGAACTCGGCGCCACGACCTCGATCTTTCCCAGCGACGAGCGCACCTTCTCCTGGCTCGACCTGATGCGCCGCCCCAAGGAGTTCGTGGAGCTCGGCGCGGACGCGGACGCGACCTACGACGAGACCATCGAGATCGACCTTTCGGCCCTGGAGCCGCTGGCCGCCTGTCCGCACATGCCCGACAAGGTCAAGCCGATTCGCGAGCTGGAGGGCCTCACGGTGGACCAGGTCTGCATCGGCTCGTGCACCAACTCCTCCTACACGGACCTGTGGTCCGTGGCGCGCATCCTGGACAAGGAGCTCGTGGCCGAGAACACGGACCTGTTCATCGCCCCGGGCTCCAAGCTGGTGCTCAAGATGCTCGCCGAGGCCGACCTCATCGGCTCGTTCATCGACGCCGGCGCGCGCATCCTGGAATGCGCCTGCGGCCCGTGCATCGGCGTGGGCGGCTCGCCCAACTCCGGCGGGATCAGCCTGCGCACCTTCAACCGCAACTTCGAGGGCCGCAGCGGCACCCAGGACGCCCAGGTCTACCTGGTCAGCCCGCTGGTGGCGGCCCGCGCGGCCATCGACGGCGGCATCTTCGACCTCTCCGAGTGGGGCGATCCGCCGTACAAGCCCGACATGCCCAACAACGTGCCCTCCATCGCGCACCTGTTCATCTACCCGCCCGAGCCCGACGACGCCCAGGGCGTGCGCATCGTGCGCGGGCCGAACATCGTGGCCCTGGAGGACTTCGCGCCCCTGCCCGCGACCATCGAATCGTCCGTGGCCCTGAAGGTCGGCGACAACATCACCACCGACCACATCATGCCCGCGGGCAGCACGATCATCGCCCTGCGTTCCAACGTCCCGGCCATCAGCGAATACGTGTTCAACCGCGTGGACGCGACCTTCCCGGCGCGCATGCGCGAGGCGGGCACGGGCGTGATCCTGGGCGGCGAGAACTACGGCCAGGGATCGAGCCGCGAGCACGCGGCCCTGGCCCCGCGCCACCTGGGCGTGCGCGCGGTGGTGGCCAAGTCCCTGGCGCGCATCCACCGCGCCAACCTGGTCAACTTCGGCATCCTGCCGCTGCTGCTCGCGGACAAGGACGACTACGAGCGCATCCCCCAGGGCGCCAGGCTGACCATCCCGGCCGGGGAGATCGTCCCGGGCGGCGAGATCGCCCTGACCGTGGAGGGCGCGGGCGAGGTGCGCGTGGGCAACGATTTGACGGACAAGGAACTGGCCATTATCAAGGCAGGCGGCCTGCTCAATTACGTCAGGGCCTGACCGCCCGGCCTGATCGGCCGGGGCCATAGCCGGGGCGCGCCCCGGGTCCTGGACATCCATACACGGCGGCGGGAACCGGCCTGCCGCCGACACGCAACCGGAGAAAGCATGCTCGACATCATCCGCCAAAACGCCCAGTCCTGGGGCATCAAGGTCGCCTTCGCGGTGATCATCCTCGTCTTCATCCTCGGGTTCGGTTTCTCCTCGCGCACGAACAAATCGGCCACCGTGGCGCTGGTCAACGACGAGCCCATCCTGATCAAGGACTTCGAGGACATCTACCGCCGCAGCGTGGAGAACCTGCGCCAGCAGAACCCCAAGGTCAGCTCTGAGGACCTTGCGCGCCTGCACTACAAGGCCCAGATCCTCAACCAGATGATCTCCACCGCCCTGCTCCTCCAGGAGGCCAAGCGGCTGGGCGTCACGGTCTCCGACGTGGAGCTCTCCGACGCCATCCGCGACATCGCCGTGTTCCACAACGCCGAGGGCAAGTTCGACCACCAGGTCTACGAGCATATGCTCGGCGCGCAACGGCTGAGCCCGGCGGCCTTCGAGAGCGACTTCCGCAAGGACCTCGTGGTCCGCAAGCTGCACGACTACGTGACCCTGCCCGCCGAGGTGAACGAGGACACGGCGCACGCGGCCTTCGCCTTTGCCCGCGAGGAACGCAGCCTGGCCTACGCCGCCTTCCCCTGGGCCGCCTTCGTGGAGGACATGAAGGTGGACGACAAGCAGGTGGCGGACTACTACGCGGCGCACAAGGACCGCTACCAGCTGCCGCCGCGCATCGCGGTGGAGTACCTGTCCTTCACGCCCGCGGCCCTGGCCGGGCGCGAGCGCGTGAGCGACGAGGAGGTCCAGGCGTACTACGACAAGAACAAGGAGCGCTATTTCTTCGAGGACGAGAAGGTCAAGGCGCGCCACATCCTCATCCAGGCGGCCGAGAACGCCCCGGACGCCGAGGTGGCGGCCGCGCGCGACAAGATAATGAAGATCTACCTCAGGATCCAGAAGGGCGAGGACTTCGGCAAGATGGCCAAGGAGTATTCCGAGGGGCCGTCCAAGACCAACGGCGGCGAGCTCGGCTGGTTCGGCCGCGGCCAGATGGTCGAGCCCTTCGAGGAGGCCGCCTTCGGGCTCAAGCCCGGGCAGGTCAGCCAGCCCGTGCGCACCCGCTTCGGCTGGCACCTGATCCAGGTGGAGGAGCACAAGGAGGCGCACCAGAAGCCCCTGCCCGAGGTCGAAGACGAGATCCGCAAGCGTCTGGCCGAGGACAAGGCCGGGGACAGGCTCTCCGACGCCCTGGACCAGGCCATCGAGCAGGTCGTGGCCGGGCAGGAGCTCGACCAGGTGGCCGACTCCATGGGCCTGAGCGCGAGGAAGACCAAGCTGTTCACCCGCCAGCAGGCCGGGGCGGCGCTGGGCGTGGACGCCCAGGGCGCGGGCACGCTCTTCGACACCCAGGCCGGCGTGACCCTGGACGCGCCCCTGTCCACCCAGCAGGGCTACATGCTCGTCAAGGTGCTGGAGCGCCGCGACGTGGAGTTCAAGCCCCTGGAGCAGCTCACGGCCGAGATCCGCGACACCATCAAGCGCGAGGCCGGCATGGCCAAGGCCAAGGAGGCCGCGGACGCGGCCCTGAAGACCATCGCGACCGAGAACCGCATGCCCGAGGGCGCCAAGGCCACCGAGAGCGAGTTCTTCGGCCGCACGGGCTTCGTGCCCGGCCTGGGCATGAACCCGACCCTGGTGGGCGACGCCTTCAAGGCCGCGAAGATCGGCGACTGGCTGCCCGCGGCCTACCAGGTGGACGAGGGCTACGTGGTGGCCCGCGTGGCCGACGTCAAGGCCCCGGACGAAAAGCGCTGGGAGCAGGAGCGCGAACTGTGGCTCTCCTCCATGCGCGACAACCAGCGCCGCCAGCTCTTCCAGGCCTTTGCCGAAGGGCTGCACAAGCAGGCCAAGATCGAGCTGCTCAACCCGACCGTGGCCGACCTGGACGCCACGGGCCAGCCCGACCCGGACTCCAAGGCCGCGCAGCAGTAGCCGGCGCGCCCGGGAAACCGGCGAACGACGGAACGACGAAGGGGAGCCCCATGGGGCTCCCCTTTTTTCGTGGAAAGCATCGCACGCGCCCGTTCGTCCGCACCGGGCCCCGGCCGGACCGTTCGTCCGGGGCCCGGCTGGTCAGGGACCGCCCGGCGGAGGATCGGCCAGCAGGTAGCGGCGGAGCATGTCCACCACGTTGCGCAGCAGCCGCTCCTCGTCCAAGCCCGCCTCCCTGAGGTCGGCCTCGAAGATCACGGCGCGGTGCGCGGCCTCCTCGAGCACGTCCAGAGTCAGGGCCGCGGCCGCCTCCACGTCGTCCACACGCAGTTGCTCGCGCCGGACCGCGAGCAGGCGCGCCAGCCAGGCGCGCACCCGGGTTTCGCGCTCCCGGGCCAGGGCGGCCACGTCCGCGTCCGCGATCAGCAACTGAAGCACCTCGCGGTGGAACCCGCGCACCTCGCGGTGCGCCTCCACGGTGAAGCGCACCAGCCGGTCCAGTTCGCGCGCCAGGGGCACCCGGTCCTGCTCCATGCGCCGGGCCAGGGCCGCGACACCGCCCATGATGCGTTCCTCCGAGCGGTGCATGCAGGCCAGGAACACGGCCTTCTTGTCGCGGAAATAGCGGTAGAACGAGCCCGTGGCCACCCCGGCCGAGGCCGCGATGTCCTTGGTGGTGGCCGCGTGGAACCCCTTTTCCGCAAAGAGCGCGAGCGCCGCCTCGACCAGCCGCTCCTTGCGGGCCTCGGCCCGGGCCTGCTGCGGACGGTATTCGCCGTTCTCCCAGTTCATGCCTGCTTCCCTTCCGCGTCTTCCGCGGGCCGCAGCAGCACCGCGCTGCGCTCGCGGCGGATATCCGGCCGCCCCTCCAGGGCGAAGCCCGCGCGCCGGGCCATGTCCAGCTCGGCCTCGAAGCGCGCCGCGTCGACGTGGCCCGAGGGCTCCATGGCCAGCAGCCGCCCCCCGGGCCGCAGGGCGGCGCGGATCAGGCCCAGCAACCTTTCGGGGTCCGGCGACTCGTGGAGCATGTTGCTGGCCAGGGCGAAGTCGAAGGGACCCGGCACGCCGAGCTCGCGCGGGGCGCACTGCACGGCCTCGATGCGCGCGGCGAGACCGGCCCTGCGCGCGCGGCGCAGCATCAGCTGCAGCATGCGCGCCTGCACGTCCACGGCCGTGACCCGGCCCGCGTCGCCGACCATGCGCGCCATGCCCAGGGTGAAGTGCCCCAGGCCGCAGCCCACGTCGAGCACGCGCATGCCCTCGCGCACGTAGGGCGCGAGCAGCTCCTGCGGCGGGTGCACGCGCCCGCGCAGGGGGTTGTCGAAGAGATAGGCCACCCACCACGGGCAGACGTGCCCGGGTTTCCCCGCCAGCGCTTCGAGCGCGTCCGGCTCCACCCCTGCCGTTTCGTCGTATCCTTTCCGTTCGCTCATGGGGCCTCCTTGGGCGTTGCAAGAACATGAACATGAACTCAGGTTCATATTCTGTCAACGACATTTTGCTCCTATGATCGTTTTGGAAACACCGAGACAGCCCGGCCGGGTCGAAGAGCGCCGGGGCCTTCGCGAAGGAACGAGCAGGCGCGGCGACGCGGCCGCATGGCGGGCGCCTGGACGCCCGGCGGAAAACGGAAAAGGGGAGACGCGAGGCTCCCCTTCCCGGGCCCGAAAAGGGCGCGGACCGTGCCGGCGGCTACAGCAACCCGTCCAGGTGCATGTTGTCGCGGTGCACGGCCTCGTCGTAGCAGTAGCCGAGCACCCCGGCCACTTCGCCGGTCTTCAGGCCCTGGATGCGCTTGAGGTCCACGGCCCGGTAGTTGCTCAGGCCCATGCCCAGCACGCGGCCGTCCGGGCCCTCGATGCGCACGGGCGCACCGCGCTGGAACGCGCCCTCCACCGCCGTGATGCCCGCGGGCAACAGCGAGGTGTGCCGCTCCTCGAGAGCGCGCACCGCGCCCGCGTCCACGCGGATCACGCCGCTGGGCGCGGTGTTGTAGGCCAGCCAGAACTTCTTGGCCGAAATGGTGTGCGCGCAGGGCGCGATCCAGGTGCCGGACGCGCCCGTGGAAAAGGCGCGCAGCAGCGCCCCGGGCTCGCGGCCCGGCAGGATCAGCGTGGGCACGCCGATCTGCGCGGCGCGGCGCGCGGCCTTGAGCTTGGAGTACATGCCCCCGGTGCCCAGGGAGCTCTTGCCGCCGCACAGGGCCTGGAGGTCCAGCGCGTCCACGTCCGCCACGCACTCCAGGGGCTCGGCGTCCGGGCAGGTGTCGGGATTCTTCGTGTAGACCCCGGCGGCCGAGGTCAGGTTTACGAAGAGGTCGGCCTCCACCAGATTGAGCAGCAGGGCCGCGAGTTGGTCGTTGTCGCCGAAGTTCAGTTCCGTGAGTTCCTCGACCATGACCGTGTCGTTCTCGTTGACGATGGGGATGGCGCGCCAGGCCAGCAAGGTGCGGAAGGTGTTGCGCGCGTTGAGGTAGCGCCGGCGGCTGTTGAGGTCGTCGCGCGTGAGCAGGATCTGGGCCGTGACCTTGGCGCGCTCGGCAAAGGCCTGGTCGTAGGCGTGCATGAGCCGGCTCTGGCCCACGGCCGAGGCGGCCTGGCGGTCGGGCATCCCGGCGGGCTCGGCCTCGTGGCGCAGCACCGCGCGGCCCGCGGCCACCGCGCCCGAGGACACGAAGACCACGTCGCGGCCCTCGCCGTGCAGCTGGGAAATCTGTTCGGCCAGCGAGTCGATCACGGCCGCGTCCAGCCCGTCGGGCCCGGCCAGCACGGCGCTGCCCACCTTGACGACCACGCGGCGCGCCTCGCGCAGGACGCGCTCGCGCTCTCGTTTCCAGTCGGCCATGCCGCCTTCCCGAACCGCCTCCATGCCGGACCTCCCGGGCGGCCTTGCGCCGCCCCCGGCGGCTCGCGCCGCCGCGTTGCAACCGCCGCCGAGGCGCCTACCCGGCCCCGGCGAAATCCTTGTCGTCCCGGTCTTCGCGCCCGTCCCCTTCGGCGCTGCTGGCCGCATCGCGCTCGGCCGCGCGCTCGGTCTCGGCCTGGTGCGCGGCCCACATGGCCGCCACCAGTTCCTCCACCCCCTCACCCGTGAGCGCGGAGATGAAGAACACGTGGCGGCCCTCCTCCCACGCGCGCGCGCGCAGGGTTTCCAGCACCGCCGGGTCGGCCAGGTCGATCTTGTTGACCACCTCGATCTGGCGCTTTTCGGCCAGCTCGGCGTTGAACAGGGCCAATTCGGCGTTCAGCAGCCCGTAGCCCGCCCAGGGATCGGCCGGGTCCAGGTCCTCCACCGAGAGGATGTGCACGAGCAGCCGGGTGCGTTCCACGTGGCGCAGAAAGGTGTGCCCGAGCCCCAGCCCCTCGGCCGCGCCCTCGATCAGGCCGGGGATGTCCGCGACCACCAGGCGGCGGCCCTCCTCGTCCTGGACCACGCCCAGGTTGGGCGTGAGCGTGGTGAAGGGATAGGCCGCGATCTTGGGCCGCGCCGCGCTGATGCGCGAGATGAAGGTGGACTTGCCCGCGTTGGGCAGGCCGAGCAGCCCCACGTCGGCCAGGACCTTGAGCTCCAGGCGCAGGGTCTTCTCCTCGCCGGGCTCGCCGGGCTGGGCAAAGCGCGGGGTGCGCATGGTCGAGGTCTTGAAGTGCTCGTTGCCCTTGCCGCCGCGCCCGCCCAGGGCGACCACGACCTCCTTGCCCGGCGCGTCCAGGTCGGCGAGCAGGTGCTCGGACCCGTCCTCCTCCACCTGGCGGACCAGGGTGCCCACGGGCATGTCCACCACCAGGTGCTCGCCCTTGCGGCCGAACTTCTGGCTGCCCTGGCCGGGCTTGCCGTTCTCGGCCTCGTAGACGCGCTTGAGTCGGAAGTCGTAGAGCGTGAGCAGATGGTCCGAGCCGCGCAGGATCACGTCCCCGCCCCGGCCGCCGTCGCCGCCGTCCGGACCGCCCTTGGGGATGAACTTCTCGCGCCGGAAGGAGACGCAGCCGTGCCCGCCCTTGCCGGAGCGCACGGTGATGGTCGCCTGGTCCACGAATCGCATGGGGCCTCCACTGGGAAGCCCGCCGGAACGCCGCCCGCGGCGTCCGCCGGGCCGAAAAAAAAGCGGGCGAAAGGCGCATTCGCCTTTCGCCCGCCAGCTACGCCAATAATCTTCCGCTGTCTAGGCGGTGGCCGGGACCACGCTGGCGCGGGTCTTGACCTTCTTCTGGCGGGTGTACTTCTCGTACTGGACCACGCCGTCCACCAGGGCGAACAGGGTATAGTCCCTGCCCATGCCGACGTTCTCGCCGGGATGGATCTTGGTGCCGAGCTGGCGCACGAGGATGTTCCCGGCCAGAACCTGCTGGCCGCCGAACTTCTTCACCCCGCGCCGCTGTCCGGCGCTGTCGCGGCCGTTCCTGGAGCTGCCGCCTGCCTTCTTGTGAGCCATGATGCGCCTCCTTGGGAAATTCCGTCCGGCCCTAGGCCGTGATGGACTTGACCTTGAGCTTGGTGAAATCCTGGCGATGGCCCTGCGCCTTGCGGGAATCGTTGCGGCGCCACTTGTGGAACACCAGCAGCTTGGGGCCGCGGCCGTGCTCCAGGACCTCGCAGGTGACCTGGGCCTTGTCCACGTAAGGGGTGCCGATGTTCACGGACTCGCCGCCGACCATCAGGACCTTATCGATGGTCACCTCGCTCCCGGCATCGGCGGAGAGCTTGGCAACCTTGAATTCCAGACCTTCCTCAACGCGGAACTGCTTTCCGCCCGTCTCTATGATCGCGTACATTTCTACCTCCACTGGGAAAGAGGGGGATTGATAAACCGATCCCCAGGCCAAGTCAAGCCATGTTTGCGGACGCGTGAAAAAAAAGCGGGACGCCCGCACGCTACGGCCTTCCGGGGCCGCCGCGCGCGCCCCCGGGACAGGTCCGGGCCACGTCCGCAGGCCCGACGGCCTAGTCCTCCTCGGCCACGTCCGCCGCGGCGTGCCCGGAGTCCCCGCGCGACGCCCCGTTGCCGCCGGTCTTGCCGGTGTCCCCGCAGTCGTCGCCCGCGCACATCCCGGCCATGAGCCGCTCCAGGTTGCCGGCCAGCTCGGCCAGTTCCTGGATGGCCCGGGTGGACTGCTGCATGGTGTCCGAGGTCTCGGCCGAGATGCGGTTGATCTCCTCGGTGGCGGTGTTGATCTCCTCGCTGGTGGCCGACTGCTCCTCGCTGGCCGTGGCGATGGAGCGCACCTGGTCCGCGGTCTGCTCGACCATGGCGACGATCTCCTCCAGGGCCTTGCCGGACTGCTCGGCCAGTTCCGTGGAGCGGTTCACGGACTCCACGGCCGTCTCGGTGGCGCGCACGTTGCCCTGGGCCCCGTCCTGGATGGCCTGGATGGCCGAGCCCACCTCCCTGGTGGCGGCCATGGTCTTTTCGGCCAGCTTGCGGACCTCGTCCGCGACCACGGCGAAGCCGCGCCCGGCCTCGCCCGCGCGCGCCGCCTCGATGGCCGCGTTGAGCGCCAGCAGGTTGGTCTGGTCCGCGATGTCGTTGATCACGTTCATCACCGAGCCGATGGCCTGGGCCTGCTCGCCCAGGCCTTCCATGGAGGCGCGCAGTTCACCGGCGTTGGCGTTGACCGTGCGGATGGCCAGGAGCAGTTCCTCCATGACCGAGAGCCCGTTCTCGGCCGTGGAGCGCGCGCGGTCGGCGTTCTCCGCCGCGCTGGAGGCATTGCGCGCCACCTCGAGCACCGTGGCGTTCATCTCCTCCATGGCCGTGGCCGTCTCGGTGGTGCGCTCGCGCTGCACGTCCGCGCCCTGGGCGGCCTCGGCCACCTGGGCCGACAGCTCTTCGGACGCGGCGGCCAGCCGCTGGGCGATGGTGTCGGCCTGCTGCGCGGTTTCGTTGATGCGCTCGTTCTGGCGCTGCATGGCCCGGCCCTGCTCGCGGATGCTGGTGAGGTCGGAAAAAAGCACGAAGGCCCCGAGCATGTGGCCGTCCAGGTCGTAGAGGGGCGCGGTGTCGATGCTCACGTGGCGCAGGTTCTTCCTGTAGGTGCGGTATTCGCGCTCCACGCCCACGATGGCCTTGCCGTCGCGCATGGCCTCGGCCAGGAGCGACTGCTCACGCTCCTCGCGGTAGAGCAGGTCGGCGAAGAGCAGGCCGCGGCACTCGTCCACCGAGCCCTCGCGCTCCATGAAGCCCAGCAGCGCCTGGTTGGCGAAGGTCACGCGCTGCTCCATGTCCACCACGGCGCAGGGCAGGGTCAGCCCGTCCAGGATGCCCTGGGAGAAGCCCAGCTTGCTCTTGATCTCCGCGACCATGTGCCCGACGTTGTCCTTGAGGTCGCCCAGTTCGCACTGGAAGGAGCCTTCGAGCGCGGCGCCGAAATCGCCCTGGGCCACGGCGTGGGTGAAGTGCTCGATGTTCAACAGCGGCGTGATGATGAACCGCCGCGTGACCACGGTGATCATGCCCACCAGGAGCAGGATGAGGACAACGGCCATGATTCCGAGCACGATGCGCTGCTCGCGCGCCGTGGAGAGCAGGTCGTCCTGGTAGGCGCTCATGCACACCACCCAGCCGGTCTCGGGCACGGTATCGAAGGCCATGACCTTGGTGCGGCCTTCCCAGTCGTAGGCCAGCACGCCATCCTTGCGCGCCAGGGCCTCCTTGACGAAATCCTGGGTTCCGGTCTCCTTGAGGATGAGGCCCTTGTTCATGGCATGGGCCAGCACCGTGCCCGTGGCGTCCATGATGAAAGGATAGCCGTTCTCGCCCACGCGCACGGGGTCGATGAACTTCTCGGTGAACTTTTCCCAGAGCGGGAACACGGCCACGCCCCCCAGCAGTTCGCCGTCGGCGTTGCGCACCGCGCGGGCCACGCCGAAGATGAGCACCCCGCCGCCGCTCTTGGATTTGAGCACCTGGGGCGTGATGTAGGACTCCGCGCCGCCGAGGATGGCCTTGGCGTAGTCGCGCGAGGAGCGATCGGCCCCGGCCAGGGATTCGCCCTTGGCGTTGAAGCCCGCGGTGACCTTGCCCTCGAGATCGAAGGAGAACATGGCCCAGTAGTCGGCGTAGCCCTGCATGAAGGCCTTGAAGCGCTCCTGGGACTTGAAGGCGGAAAAGCCCGGGATCAGCCCCAGGCCGATGTCCTTTTCCCCGGCCAGGGCATTGGCCACGGCCACGGCCCCGCGCAGGTAGTCCTCCAGGGCGTTGGCCGTGTTGGCCGTGAGCTGGGTCATGGCTTGGCGCGACATCCGGTCGGCCATGGAATGGGACGAACGGTCCACGTAAAAGACCATCGCCCCTATGGCCAGGATGAGGGCCACCACCACGGTGAGCGAAAGCCGGAAGGCAATGCTGTTCTTCATGAAGGCGCTCCCTGCTGGGTATGGACGAAATTGGGCCTTATCTTGCCACAATTCGGTCAACAATTCCACATGTTGGCCATGATTTTTTCCCGACGTGGCACGCGGGGCGCGCTCCGAAGCGAATCCACGGCCCGGGGACGGAAACGACGCGGCCAGACGCGCCGGGGCGTATGGCTGGAGAGGGTGGCCGGCTTGCACACCGGGGCGGGCCAGGGCTATGCTGCACGGGCCGCGCACCGCGCGGCCGCCGCCCGGCCCCGGGCGGCGGACCCCGCCCCCGGAGAAGCCCATGCCCCTCCTGCGTCTCGACCATCTCGTGCTCACCGTGGCCTCCATCCCGCGTTCCGTGGACTTCTACGCCCGCGTGCTGGGACTGGCGGCCGAGACCTTCGGCCAGGGCCGCACGGCCCTGCGCTGCGGCTCCGCGCGCATCAACCTGCACGAGGCCGGGCAGGAGATCTCGCCCCACGCCGCGCGGCCCACGCCCGGCTCGGCCGACCTCTGCTTCCTGGACGGCGGGTCCTTGGACGGAGTGCTCGCACGCCTGGCCGAATGCTCCGTGCCCGTGGAGCTCGGCCCGGTGCGGCGCACCGGCGCGGCCGGGCCCATGCTTTCGGTGTACTTCCGCGACCCGGACGGCAACCTCCTGGAGATCGGCGTGCCCGAGGCCTGAGGGCCAGCGCGACCGGGGCCGACAAGCGCGCGCCGCGCCCCCTTCTCCGCGTCCCCTGGCGACAAAAAAAACGGGGCGGCCCTGCGGCCGCCCCGTTTGCGTTCGTTGCGTTCCGGCGTTCGCCGATTGGCGTTCGCCCATCGGGTTCGCCGGTCCCGTCACATCATCTTCGACGGCAGGTAGAAGACCAAGTCCGGGAAGGCGCACAGGATCACGACCATGGCGACCATGATCAGGAAGAAGGGAAACGTGGCCTTGAGGATCGTGGGCACGTCCTCCTCGGCGATGTGCTGGATGACGAAGATGGAGAACCCCACGGGCGGGGTGATCTGCGACAGCTCGACCATGATGACCACGAAGATGCCGAACCACAACGGGCTGAACCCGGCCGCCTCCACGATGGGCAGCACGATGGGCAGGGTCATGACCACGATGGAGATGCCGTCCAGGATCATGCCCAGGAAGAGGTACATGAGCCCGAGCACGCAAATGAGCATGTAGGGCGACAGGCCCAGGCCCGTGATGTAGACGCTGATGGCCCGGGCGATGCCCACGAAGCCGACCACCTGGGAGAGGAAGGCCGCCCCGGCGATGATGAAGCAGATCATGGTCGAGGTGCGCACCGAGGAGAACAGCGCCTCCTTGAGGCCCTTGGCCGTGAGGTTGCGCATCAGCGCCGCCAGGACAAGGGCCCCGGCCACGCCGATGGCCGCGGCCTCGGTGGGCGTGGTCCAGCCCGCGTAGATGCCGCCGAGGACCACGGCGATGAGCGAAACCACGGGGACCAGGTCCTTGAGCGCGGCCATCCGGTCGGCCCAGGAATAGCTCTCGTCCTGGGCGGGGAGATACTCCGGCCGGGTCATGGTCCGGGCCATGATGTAGACCGAGTACATGGACGCGAGCGTCAGGCCGGGCAGGATCCCCGCGATGAAGAGCTGGCCGATGGAGGTGTCCGAAAGCACGCCGTAGATGATCATGATCAGGCTGGGCGGGATGAGGAAGCCCAGGGTCCCGGCCCCGGCCAGGGAGCCGATGATCAACCGCTTGTCGTAGCCGCGGCGCATCAGTTCCTTGAGGGTGATCTTGCCCACGGTGGCCGTGGTGGCCGCGCTGGAGCCCGAGACCGCGGCGAAGAGCGAACAGGCCACCACATTGATGTGGTAGAGCCGGCCGGGCACGCGCGCGAGCCAGGGCACCAGCCCGTTGAGCAGCCGGGAGGAGATCGCCGTGCGGTAGAGGATCTCGCCCATGAGGATGAACAGGGGCAGGGCCGTGAGCGCCCAGGAATTCATGGAGTTCCAGACCGAGTTGGCCAGCAGGTCGCCGATCTTGTCCCAGATGGAAAGCGTCGGCGGCAGGCTGAGCTTGTAGAGCAGCATGGCCCCGATGCCCGTGGCGAACAGGGAGAAGCCGATCCACAGCCCGGCGAAGAGCAGCACGAACATCAGCGCCAGGACCACGACGCCGAGCAGCAGGGGATCGCCGATCATGCGTCCAGCCCCCGTATGCGCGCGACCACGAAGGCCAGCAGCTGCAGCGCCAGGATGTAGAGCCCCAGGGGCACCAGGGACTGCGGAATCCAGAACGGCGTCTGGGCCATGGTGTCGGCCTGCATGTCCAGGGCGTAGCTCTCCCAGGCCATGGCCACGGCGTAGTTCGCGCAGTACAGGGTGATGGCCAGGGCCGCCAGCCCGCACGCGGCGTCGAAGACGCGCGCCCAGCCCTGCGACAGGCGGGGCACCAGCAGGTTGATGCGGATGAAGGCGCCCTTGCGGAAGGTGTAGCCGAAGCCGAAGAGGACCAGCCCCACCAGGAAGTAGCCGCTGAACTCCGAGGCCACCAGGGTCGAGGAGTCGAACAGGGTGCGCAGCACGATCTCCAGCAGGATCAGGCCCACGATGAGGACCATGAAGACGATGGAAACGAGGGCCCCCAGCGTGGAGAGGCCCTCGATCCACCGGTAGAATCTGTCAAGCATGGGACGGTGCGGCCGCTACTTGCCGAAGGCCGCCAGGGCGGCGTTGAAGTCCTTGCCGGCATGGGCCTTCTGGTCCGCGCGCATCTCGGAGGCGATCTTGTCCAGGTCGGCCTGCAGGGCGGGATTGACCTCCGAGATGTGCATGCCCTTCTCGGCCAGAATCTTCTCGGAGTCCATCACGTTCTGTTCGGAAGCCTTCCACTGGGCGGCCTCGGTCTCCGCGGCGGCCTGGAGCACGGCCTTCTGCTGGGCCGGGGAAAGCGCGTCCCAGTAGTCCTTGTTGATGGTCAGCATGTTCAGCGGATAGGAATAGTTGACCTTGGTGAAGTAGCCCAGGACCTCCCAGAGCTTGCCGTCCACGCCCGAGGTGGCCGAAGTCAGGACGGAGTCGATCAGGCCGGTGGACAGGGCGGTGTAGACCTCGCCCCAGGGCAGGGACTGCGGGGAGGCGCCGCAGCGCTTCAGGAACTCCGCGCCGTTCTTGTCGTAGGTGCGCGCCTTCAGGCCGGCGATGTCCGCGAGCTTCTCGAAGGGCTTCTTGGTGTAGACGCCGCTACGCGGCCAGGGCGCGGCGTAGAGCATCTTCTGGCCCCACTTGGCACAGGCCTTGTCGTAGTACGGGCGGGCGGCCTCGTAGAACTTGTGGGCCTCGGCGTAGGAGTTGACCAGCAGAGGCAGGGTGGACAGGCCGAAGATCTCGTCGGAGCCCGAGACCACGCCCATGAGGATGTCGGACATGGGCAGGGTGCCGTCCTTGACGGCCTTGAGCAGCTCGGGGCCCTTGAAGCCCAGGCTGCCGCCCGGATGCACGGTGATGTCCACGGAGCCGTCGGTGTATTTCTTGACCAGCTCGGCAAAGGCGGCGGCGCCCTTGGTATGGAAGTTGCCCGCGGGGTAGATGGCGTTGCAGTCCATCTTCACGACGCCCGCCGCCGCGGCGGGCGCGGCCAGGGCCAAGACGAGAACGAAGGTCAGCAGAAACTTGCGCATGAGGGCCTCCTGAAGGATATGGGTTCCCGGGTCCGTGACCGAACGCCATGGCGGCGCGCGGGCGACGCGCTTTCCGCCGCCCGCACCGACGCGCCGAGGGGCTGCCGGCGGGGTCCGGCGGCCGCGTCCGGCGCGAGCGCGTTGTATACCATTCCCCGCTGTCCGGGGCAAATCACCCTCAAGCAATCTCCGTGCCGAGGGGGCCGTTGTAATGATTCCGTAACATTACGTTTTTATTTGAATAAATTAAATCCCATTCTTCCCCCTTTGCCCATCTTCAAAAAAACTGCCAATTTTGTCAGAGTGTTTCACAATTCCGGCAAGCCCCGGGCCCGCTTGCCCTCGGGCCGCAAATCCCCTACACCCGGATTCTGCGCGCCGCACGCCGCGGCGCACCTGGCAGACCCCCCTCGGCTTCAACAGCGCAAGAACGTTCCGCGCGGCCCATCGGCCGCGCCGCAGCGGAGGACGCAATGCGAATCATCGGCGTCGACACCGGAGGCACCTTCACGGACCTCATTTTCCAGGACGGGCAGAACGGGCAGGACGGGGATTCCTGGCGCGTGTACAAGCTCCTGTCCACCCCGCGCAACCCGGCCGAGGCCGTGCTCGACGGCCTGGCCGCGGCCACGGGCGACGACCCGGCCCCGCGCCAGGTGGTGCACGGCTCCACCGTGGCCACCAACGCCATCCTGGAGCGCAAGGGCGTGAAGACCGCGCTGGTCACCAACGCGGGCTTCACCGACGTCATCGTCATCGGCCGCCAGAACCGCGCCCGGCTCTACGACCTGGCCTACCGCAAGGAGCCGCACATCGTGCCCGACGAACTGCGCTTCGGCGTGGGCGGCCGCGTGGACCACGACGGCGCGGAGCTCGCCCCCCTGGACGAGGACGCGGTGCGCAAGGCGGCCGAGGCCATGGCCGCGGCGGGCGTGGAGTCCGTGGCCGTCTCCCTGCTCTTCTCCTTTGCCCGGCCCGAGCACGAGAACCGCGTGCGCGAGCTGCTGGCGGACCTGGGCGTGCCCGTGTCCCTGTCCCACGAGATCCTGGCCGAGTTCCGCGAGTTCGAGCGCACCTCCACGACCCTGGTCAACGCCTACGTCAGCCCGAAGATGAAGCGCTACATCACCTTTCTCATGGACCGGCTGCGCGCGGGCGACGCCCTGCGCATCATGCAGTCCAACGGCGGCTCCATCTCCGCCGAGACGGCCATGAACGAGTCCGTGCGCACGATCCTCTCGGGCCCGGCGGGCGGGGCCGTGGGCGCGCACGAGATCGCGCGCCTGGCGGGCTTCGACAAGATCATCACCTTCGACATGGGCGGCACGTCCACGGACGTCTCGCTCATGGACGGCGCGCTCTCCCTGACCCTGGAATCCTCCATCTCCGGCTATCCGGTGAAGACGCCGATGATCGACATCCACACCGTGGGCGCGGGCGGCGGCTCCATCGCCGACGTGGACGCGGGCGGCTCGCTGACCGTGGGCCCGGAGAGCGCGGGCGCGGACCCCGGCCCGATCTGCTACGGCAAGGGCGAGCGCATCACGGTCACGGACGCCAACCTCTTTCTGGGGCGCCTGATTCCCGAGCACTTCCTGGGCGGGAACATGGCCCTGCACACGGACAGGCTCGAAGCGGCCTTCGCGACCATGGCCGAGCGCACGGGCCTGGCCCCGGCCGAGGTGGCCGAGGGCATCCTGGCCGTGGCCAACACGAACATGGAGCGCGCCATCCGCGTGATCAGCGTGGAGCGCGGCTTCGACCCGCGCGAGTTCACGCTCTTCTCCTTCGGCGGCGCGGGCGGGCTGCACGCCTGCAACCTGGCGCGGCTGCTGAACATGCCCACCGTGTTCATTCCCAAGAATCCCGGTATCCTCTCGGCCGTGGGCATGCTCATGGCCGACGTCATCAAGGACTACTCGCACACGGTCATGCTCGAAGCCCCCAAAACCGTGACCGGGGAGAGCCGCGCGGCCACCGAGGCCCTGTTCGCCCCGCTGGAGGCGCGCGGCCGCGAGGAACTGGCCGCCGAGGGCATCGCGCCCGACGCCGTGGTCCTGGAGCGCTTCCTGGACATGCGCTACGAGGGCCAGTCCTTCGAGATCATCACGCCCTTCGACGGCGACTACGTGGAGGCCTTCCACGGGCTGCACGAGAAGACCTACGGCTACCGCAACAGCGGCAAGCCCGTGCAGGTGGTCAACATCCGCCTGCGGGCCAAGGGCTCGCCGACCAAGCCGACCTTCGAGCCCGCGCCCCTGGGCGGGCCCGAGCCCGCGCCCGAGGCCCTGCTCGGCGAGCGCGAGGTGGTCTTCGGCGGCCGGGCCGTGACCTCCAGGGTCGTGGACCGCGACAGGCTGGCCCCGGGCAACGTCATCCAGGGCCCGGCGGTCATCGTGGAGTACACCTCCACCCTGCTCATCCCGCCCTTTGCCGACGCCCGCGTGGACGCCTACGGAAACCTGATCATCGACATCGAGGCGCGGGCCTGACCGCCCACGCCGGGGAGCACGCCATGAAGGTGAACCCGATCCTGCTGGAAGTCTTCAAGAACCGCTTCTCCTCCATCTCCGAGGAAATGGGCGTGACGCTGATGCGCACGGGTTTTTCCCCGAACATCAAGGAGCGCCGCGACTTCTCCTGCGCCATCTTCGACGCCGCGGGCGAGATGATCGCCCAGGCCGCGCACATTCCGGTGCACCTGGGGTCCATGCCCCTGTCCGTGCAGTCGGCCATCGCCGCCGTGCCCATGGAGGAAGGGGACATGGTCGTGCTCAACGACCCCTTCAAGGGCGGCACGCACCTGCCGGACATCACCCTGGTGGCCCCGGTCTTCGCGCCCGCGGGCCAGGATGCCGCCGGATGCGTGGCGGGCGGCCCGGCCTTCTACGTGGCCAACCGCGCGCACCACGCCGACGTGGGCGGCATGGCCGCGGGCTCCATGCCGCTCTCCACCTCCCTGTTCCAGGAGGGCGTGATCATCCCGCCGCTGAAGCTGGTGAAGAAGGGCGAGGTGGACCGCAACCTGCTGGACTTCTTCCTGAACAACGTGCGCACCCCGGTGGAGCGCGAGGGCGACTTCGCGGCCCAGATCATGGCCAACGTCACCGGCGTGCGCCGCGCCCAGGAGCTCATCGCCAAGTACTCCATCGAGACCTGCTGCTTCTACTCCTCCGCGCTCATGGACTATTCCGAGGCCATGACCCGCGCGGCCATCGCGGCCATGCCCGACGGCGACTACGCCTTCGAGGACCTCATGGACGGCGACGGCGTGGGCGCCGCCGACGTGCCCATCCGCGTCAACCTCTCGGTGCGCGGCGAAACCGCCAGACTCGATTTCTCCGACTCCGGCCCGCAGGTGCGCGGCAGCGTCAACGCCGTGCGCGCCATCGTGCTCTCGGCCGTGCTCTACACCTTCCGCGCGCTCATCGAGGCCAACGTGCCCGCCAACGCCGGATGTCTGCGGCCCATCGAGGTGCTCACCAAAAAGGGCACCATCGTGGACGCCGAGTTCCCGGCCGCCGTGGCCGGGGGCAACGTGGAGACCTCCCAGCGGCTGGTGGACGTGATCCTCGGGGCCATGGCCCAGGCCCTGCCCGGGCGCATCCCGGCCGCGGGCCAGGGAACCATGAACAACATCACCGTGGGCGGCTTCGACCCCTACAAGCAGCGGCCCTTCGCCTACTACGAGACCCTTGCGGGCGGCATGGGCGGCTCGGCCCACCACCGGGGCGAATCCGCGGTGCACTCGCACATGACCAACACCCTGAACACGCCCGTGGAGGCCCTGGAATACGCCTACCCCTTCCTGGTCACGCAGTACGCCGTGCGCCGGGGCTCGGGCGGCGCGGGCAGGCACCCCGGCGGCGACGGCATGATCCGCGAGATCGAGCTGCTCGCCGACGCCGAGGTCACGGTGCTCTCCGAGCGCCGCACGCGCGGACCCTACGGCCTGGAGGGCGGCGGCGCGGGCGGCCCGGGCCGCAACGTGGTCGTGGGGACCGACGGGATCGAGCGCGAGATGCCCGGCAAGTTCAACGCCACCCTGCCCAAGGGCGACCGCGTGCGCATCGAGACCCCGGGCGGCGGCGGCTACGGCAAGGCCTGACCGCAACGCGCCTTCCAAGCGTCGCCGGCGCGCCCCTTGCCGGACGCGAAAAGCCCCCCGGTCCTCGGACCGGGGGGCTTTTTGCACACCTTTGCCGACCATCCCACGCTGGGGATCGGCAAGGTTCGAACCCGAAAGAAAACGGACGGCCAACACGCTCCGGGCTTATTGGGGGGCAACCCCGGAGCACGCCGACCGTCCGCGGATCAATACATAATCGGACCGCGCCCGAGAGTCAACCGTAGAGTGCACATCCTGAAGCCTACTTAACCTTATTTTTCACGCCATTGGCCGAATTTCCAGGACGTTGCGCATGCCCTCCCCGTTGCGAAAAAACGCTTCAGCGCAGCAGATAGGAATACTGGTCCGCCAGGGACGCGGTACGCGCCGCCAGGGACTCGGCCTCGGCCCGGTGCGAGGCCGCGTCGCAGAAGCCCACCGCCGATTCCAGGTAGTACTTCAGCGTGGTCTCGCTCTCGGAGTAGACCCAGGTCACGGCGTAGACCGTGCCCAATCCGGGCCGCCCGGCGAACTCCTCGCGCGTGGACAGCAGCACGCGGATCTGCGGCGCGTCCTTGCCCGCAACGCGGAACAGCGGCGAGGCCGCCACGGTCTCCTGCAGAGCCAGGGCCAGCCGTCCGCCCAGGGCGTCGGTCCCGGTGCGTTCCACGCGCACGGGCACCCGCGTGGGGGCCGGGGTGGCGGCCGGTGTGTCCGGCAGGGCCTTGGCCGGGGCGGGCGCCCCGTCCGTGGTGGCCGGGGCCTGGGCCTGAGTCTGGGCCTGGACCGCGGGGGCCGCCTCCGCGGCCCGCGCCGGGGCCGCGCACGGCACGGCCAGGGCCACGCACAGCCCGAGCAGCGCCGCGGCCGGCCACAGCGCGGCCGCGCACGGACCAAAGGACCGCGCGGCACGGCGCAGGGAAGAACGGAACGGAACGATGGTACGAAGGAATTCGCGCATGGCCGGGGCTCCCGGAGGGCGGCCCGCAGGACGCGGGCCGGTTGCGGTCGGAGAATCCGCCCCCACCCTACCGGCCCGGGCCGCTTCCATCAACCCCCGCGCGACCCGCCGCGGACCGGGCCGCACGCCCGGCTATTTCGGGCGGTCCGCCGCACCGGCCGGGGCAGCCTCGGATGGCCCCGCTTCCGCGGGCGCCGGGACGCGCACGAACTGCGCCAGCGCCAGCGACCCCAGGCTCATGCACGCGGCGGAGATGAACACGATGCGGTAGTCCACCAGCCACAGCGCGCCGCCCAGCGCCGGAACCACCACGGCCGCGATGTGGTTGATGGTGAAGCCCACGGCCGAGGACGGCGCGATGTCCTCCGGCTCGGCGATCTTCTGGAAATACGTGCGGATGGCGATGGCGAAATTGAAGAAGAGATGGTCCGCCACGTAGAGCACCGCCGCGAACGCCGGGCTCCGGGTCAGCGCATAGCCCACGAACACGAAGAACAGCCCCGCGTACTCCACCGTGAGCACCTTGCGCTCGCCGAACCGATTGATGGCCCGGCCGATGAGCGGGCTCCAGAAGGAGTTGATCACGTTGTTGAGCACGAACAGCCCGGTCACCGCCTGCACGGAATACCCGAACTCCTTGACCAGCAGGTACACGGCAAAGGCCCCGAAGATCTGCCGCCGCGACCCCGCCATGAACGTCAACGCATAGAACAGCCAGTACTTGCGCTTGACCACCATCTTCTTGCGCTGCGGCGCCAGGTCCTTGCGCTGCGGATGCATCACCAGGCAGCCCAGGCCGATGGCCCCCACCAGCGCGCCCAGGCACAGGTACATGGCCGTGTAGCTCAGCAGCGGCGCGGCGAAGAAGATGGCCACGCCCACGGCCAGGTTCGCGGCCGACGCCACCCCTTTCAACCGCCCGAAGACCACCGGCGAGGTGGACCGGTCGAAATACTGGAGCGTGAGCGACTGGTTCAGCGTCTCGAAATAATGGAAGCCCACGCTCATCATCGTGATCGTGAACATCAGCCCGGCAAAGGAGGGGAACAGCCCCGTGGCCGCCACGCCCACGCCCAGCAGGGCCACGGCCGCCGCCGCCACGCGGTGCTCGCTGAAGACCAGCAGCACGTAGACAACCGTGAAGGCGAAAAAGCCCGGCACCTCGCGCATGGACTGCACCAGGCCGATCTCCAGCCCGTTCAGCCCGGCCACCTCCACCGCGAAGTTGTTGATCATAGTGCGCCAGCCCTGCAACCCCAGGGACGCGCCCACCGTCAGCAACAACAGGAACAGATACATGCGCCGGTTGTCGCCCAACCCCTGCGCAAACCGGCCCACGCGGCCGCCGCCGAACGAAAGAAACCGCATCGCTCACTCCTTGAAGGGACGCGCACCATATCCCCGGCCCGGGCGATAGGCAAGCCGAAGAGCCGGGGAAGGGGGTAGGGGCGGGGGAGGGGACCCTTTGAAAAGGATTGCGCTCCCCCCTTCCCCGGACCCCATCCCCCTCTCCACCCCCACCTTCCTAAACACTTCGGTGAGGGAACGGTGCAATGGTCTGCGGATTCGCTCGATCCGACGAATTCCGGACCGGTGAATGACAGGGAAAGGCGAGGGGAACCGGGAGACAACGAACAAAGTTACCGTGCCCGGACCATTGCCAGAACGGAGCCGGGAAGCTAGGATCGGGAATACTCCGCCTCCTCCAGGCCCCGCGCCGCAAACCCGAGAACGCCATGCCCCGAACCGCCGTCGCCCCGTCCCCCGGCCCCGACGCCGAAGCGCTCTTCGCCGCCCTGTGCGGCGAGGACGGGCTGCCCTGTCCGCGCTGCGGCTCGCTCCGGCGCTACGTACTGGCCGACGGCCGCCTGCGCTGCGCATCCTGCGCCTACACCTACCATCGCTACACCGGCCGCTGGATCAACCAGAGCGGCCTGGACCGCGAGGACTGGCTGGACATCCTGCGCCTCTTCCACAAGGGGTTCACCGTCGCCCGGATGGGCGCGGCCCTGGGCCGCTCCTACAACGCCGTGCACAAGGCCCTGACCACCCTGCGCCTGGCCGTGCTCGCCGCCTGCCCGGCCAGCGCGCGGCTCATGGACGCCTCCGGGGCCCTGGCCTCCTTCTGTCCCGCGGGCAAACCCGAATCCGACGCCGAGCACTGCGTGGAATGCCGCTCCCCGGTCTTCTCCATCCGCACCGCGCACGGCGCGGACGGACCGCGCGCCGAGGTGCGCCCGGTGGACGGCCTGCGCGCCAGGGAGGTCATGGGCTATCCCCTGGCGCGCAACATGTGGCAGACCTTCATCTACACCGACCGCTGCCGCGGCTACGACGCCCTGCTCTTCTCCTGCTGCAGGACCGTGCGCCGCGTGCTGGCCACGGGCGTGCGCGAGGGCTTCGAGCCGGTGGCCCTGGACGAAAGCCCCTTCTGGGCCTTTACCCGGCCGTGGCTGGGCCGCTACCGCGCCATCGCGCCCGAGACCTACCCCCTCTACCTCAAGGAAATCGAATTCCGCTACAACCGCCGCCGTCGCGACGAACGCGCCGTGGTCGCTGAACTGGCCCGCCTGCTCTGCGCCCTTGTGCCAAACCGTGAGGACTGAAAAAATCCTTACCCTGCCCCGCGCCTTCTCCTAGCCTATAGTCAGAGAACCGTATCCGCCCGCCGGGAACGCGCTCCCGGCCCCCGAGCACCGCCAACACGCCGGAGGATGCCCATGCTTTCGTCGCGCAAGCGCCTGAGGCGCCCGTTGCGTCCCGTCTTCTGGACCCTGTTCGGCCTGGTCATCTCCTTTCCGATCTTCAGCATGACCTACTACACCATGGTGCGCACCTCCACGCCGGGCTTCTGTTCCCTGTGCCACGAGATCCAGCCCGCCTACGACGCCTGGAGATCCTCCACCCACGCCAACAACGGCCAGGGCATCGTGGCCGACTGCATGGACTGTCACCTGCCCGCGCCCCACGACACCTACAACTTCTTCTTCGCCAAGACCGTGCACGGCATCAAGGACGTCTTCGCGCACTTCACCGGCGGCGACGCGACCTACGACCGCGCCGTGATGCGCGAGCGCGCCTACGATGATCTCAAGAACGAGCAGTGCCAGAAGTGCCACCGCAACATCGTCAACATCCCGAACAAGCGCGGAGCCATGCTCGCGCACCGGGCCGTGCTCTACCCGCGCCCGGGCTACGAGAAGAAGTGCACCGACTGCCACCGCAACCTCGTCCACGTGGACCGGCCCCAGATCGCCTATAAGCAGTACGCCGCGTCGCGCAGGACCAACGGCCTGTAATCAGCCCGGAAACGGCATCGCCGGAAACGGCGCCAAAAGGAGGATTGGGCATGCACCGGAAAACGACCCTGGCGGTCCTGGCCGCGCTGGCGGGAGCGCTGCTCCTGGCCGTGGCGGCCTTGGCCCAGAACACCCCCAAGCAGCGCGAGTTCCGCCTGGAGCGCTCCATGCCCGACCAGGCCGTGGCCTGCATCACCTGCCACCGCCAGACCACCCCGGGCATCTTCGCCGACTGGGCGGCCAGCCGCCACGCCTCGGCGGGCATCACCTGCCTGGACTGCCACCAGGCCGAGGACCACGACAAGGACGTGAGCCAGGACCACTACCAGTACTACGCGCGGCCGGACATGCCCATGGGTTCCAAGGAATACAAGATTCCCGTGGCCGCCGTGGTCACGCCCAAGGACTGTTCGCGCTGCCACCCGGACGAGGTGGCCCAGTATTCCCGCTCCAAGCACGCCAACACCCTTGAGATCATCTGGAAGATCGACCCCTGGCTGAACAAGGGCATGAATTCGGACAACGAGCGCAAGGCGGGCTGCTTCTACTGCCACGGCACCGTGCTCGGCATGAAGGACGGCAAGATCGATCCGGCCGCCTGGCCCAACGTGGGCGTGGGCCGCGCGAACATGGACGGGAGCCTGGGGTCCTGCACCTCCTGCCACACGCGCCACCGCTTCTCGGTCATGGAGGCGCGCAAGCCCGAGGCCTGCGGCCAGTGCCACCTGGGCCCGGACCATCCGCAGATCGAGATCTACAAGGAATCCAAGCACGGCGACATCTACGACACCTTCGGCGACACCTACAACTGGGACGCCGCCCCCGGCACCTGGACCCCGGGCGTGGACTACCGCGCGCCCACCTGCGCGGCCTGCCACATGTCCGGCTCCGGCTCCGTGCTCACCTCCCACGACGTGACCGAGCGCCTCTCCTGGGAGACCCAGGCCCCGCTGACCGTGCGGCCCTCGGAGTTCAAGCCCTTCCCGGCCAAGACCGACTGGAAGGTGGAACGCGCCAAGATGGCCGAGGTCTGCTCCCAGTGCCACGGCAAGGCCTGGATCGACGACTTCTACGCGACCTTCGACAAGGCCGTGCAGGAGTACAACGACAACTACTTCAAGCCCGCCAAGGCGCGGCTCGACGATCTCTACGCCAAGGGCATCCTGGACCAGACGACCTTCTTCGACGAGCACCTGGAGAAGCAGTACTACGAACTCTGGCACCACGAGGGCCGCCGTGCGCGCATGGGCACGATGATGATGGCCCCGGACTACGCCTGGTGGCACGGGTTCTACGAGTGCAAGCACCGCTTCAACGAGTTCATGGCCGAGGCCCACGAGCTGGAGTCCGAGGGCAGGAAGGCCTACCGCTACCCCGACTTCCCGGGCGCCACCGGCGACACCACCAGGCCGGCGGCGATCTTCGGCAAGCAGAAGTGACCGCAGGCAGCGCCTCCGACAGGCGAAAGGCCCCCGCGTTCCGGAGAACGCGGGGGCCTTTCCACCTTCCCGCGGCGGGCGGCGGCCGCGCCTAGAACACCTCGGCCTCGAACCAGAAGAGCCGCGCGTCCGGGTCCTTCCAGTCGTCGGCGGGCAACCCCGCCTTTTGGCAGGTGTGGCGCAGGAAGGTCTCGCGGTCCCAGCCCCACTCCAGGGGCACCTGGGGCAGGAGCAGGCCGGAGCGGCCCCGGTGGCTGATGAGCAGGCCGTGGCGGCCGACCTCCACCAGCGCGGGGTTCGGACACTCGGTCAGCGGACCGAGGATGGATATCTCGATGGACAGCCGCTCGTATTCCCCGGCCGAGAGCGGCGGGAAGCGCGGGTCTTCGAAGGCCGCGGCCCGGGCCATGGCGGCGATGGTCTGGTGGAGCGGATTCTCGGCGATGACGTTGCCGATGCAGCCGCGCAGGGCGTCGGCGATCTTCAGGGTCACGAAGGCGCCCAGGGGCTGTTTCAGGAACGCGCTCGGCGGCTCGGGCAGCCCGGCGTCCGCTCCGCCGCGCGGGGAGCGCCCCTCGGCGCGGCGCTCCAGGCCGCGCTGGATCGACAGGCGCACCAAGTCCTTGCAGTAATTCTTTTCCTCGTCCGAAAGCTGAAGGCGAAAGGCCTGGTTGGCCCCTGCGCCTGCATCCCCGGTCCTATCACCCTGAGTCCTGTTTCCCTGAGTCATGGGAGCCTCCTGGTGGAGACGGCGTCAGAACCCCTTTTCCAGCGGCGGGTTGATCAGCGCGCCGTCCACGGTTTGGGCGTCGTAATCGCCGTAGCCCGCAAGGTGCACGTGGCGGCCCTCCACCTTGAGCCTCCCCTGGGCGAACCATTGCAGGGCCTGCGGAAAGATGCGGTGTTCCTGGACCAGGATGCGCGCGGCCAGGTCGTCGGCGGACTCGCCGGGCGCCGCGGGCACGGCCGCCTGGATGATCACCGGGCCGTGGTCCATGATCTCGTCCACGAAGTGCACGGAACAGCCCGAGATCTTGACCCCGTAGCGCGCGGCGTCGCGCTGGCCGTGCGTGCCCGGGAAGCTGGGCAACAGCGCCGGGTGGATGTTGAGGACGCGCCCCTGGAAGGTGGAGAGGAACACGGGCGTGAGCAGCCGCATGAACCCGGCCAGGGCCACGGTGTCCGCGCCGTGGCGATGGATGGCCTCGATCATGGCCTCGTCGAACCCCTCGCGCGTGGGGAACTCCTTGTGCGACTTGGTCCAGACGTCGATGCCGTGGGTGCGGGCGCGCTCCAGGCCGTAGGCCTCCGGATTGTTGGAGAGCACCAGCCGGATGTCCACGTCGAGCACGCCCTGCTCGATCTTGTCGATGATGGACTGGAGATTGGAGCCGGAACCGGAGACGATCACCGCGAGGGGAAGAGCCATTGCTACCGTCCATCGGCCCGCCGCGCGGGCGGGCCTGCTTGGCGCGGCGGACCCGGGCCGCCGCCGCGCGCGTGCGAAAAAACACCGCGCCCTGCGCGCGGCCCGCTACGCGCGCCCCAGTTCGGCCACCAGCGCCCGCACCAGCGCGGGGATGGTGTACTCCTCGGGCGTGACGTGCGCGGAGAAGCCGTAGCCTTCCAAGGTCTTGCGCGTGACCGGCCCGATGCAGGCCAGCTTGACGCCGGGGTATTTCCTCAGGGTGTCAGGGTGCACCAGGGCAAAGAAATTGTCCACCGTGGACGAAGAGCCGAAGGTCACGCAGTGGATCTCCCCGGCGTCGAGCCTGGCGAGGATCTCCTCGCGGCCGGACTCCGAGGGCACCGTTTCGTACACGGGCACCACGTCCACCACGGCCCCGGCCTCGGCCAGCCGCTCGGGCAGCACCTCGCGCGCCACGCGCGCGCGCGGCACGAGAATGCGCGTGCCCGCCACGCCCCGGTCGAGCATGCCCGCGACCACGGCTTCGGCCACGTACTTCTCCGGCACGTAGTCCGGCGCGATGCCGCGCCCGCGCAGGGCCTCGGCCGTGGCCGGGCCGATGGCCGCCACCAGCGCGCCCGCCAGGGCGCGCGCGTCCAGCCCCCGGGCCGCGAGCCGGTCCCAGAAGTGCCTGACGCCATTGACCGAGGTGAAGACCACCCAGTGGTACTTGCCCAGCCGCCCCACGGCCGCGTCCACGTCGGACCAGTCGTCCAGGGGCCGGATCTCGATGGTCGGGAACTGCACGGCGCAGGCCCCGGCCTCGGCCAGCAGCGCGCAGAGCGAGCTGGCCTGCTCCCGCGCCCGGGTCACGACCACGCCCTTGCCCAGCAGCGGCTTCTTCTCGAACCAGTTCAGGGTGTCGTGCAGGGCGCAGACCCCGCCCACGATGATGATCGACGGCGCGGCCCACTTGCGGCGCTCGGCCTCGGCGGCCACCTCGGCCAGGGTCGAGGCGAAGCTCGTCTGGTTGCAGCGCGTGCCCCAGCGCACCAGGGCCACGGGCGTCTCGGGCGCGCGGCCGTGGGCCATGAGATTTTCGGCGATCATGGGCAGGTTCTTCACACCCATGTAGAAAACCAGGGTGGAGGTGGATTTGGCGTAGACCTCCCAGTCGTGGCCCGAGGCCTCCTTGGTGGGGTCCTCGTGGCCAGTGATGAAGCAGACCGAGGTGGTGTGGTCGCGGTGCGTCACCGGGATGCCCGCATAGGCCGCCGCGGCCACGCCCGCGGTCACGCCGGGCACGACCTCGAAGTCCACGCCCGCGGCGACCAGCTCCTCGGCCTCCTCGCCGCCCCGGCCGAACACGTAGGGGTCGCCGCCCTTGAGCCGGGCCACGCTCTTGCCCTCGCGCGCCTTGGCGATGATCAGCTCGTTGATCTTGTCCTGGGGCAGGGTGTGGTCGCCGCCCTTCTTGCCCACGTAGAGCACTTCCGCGTCCGGGCGGCACAACTCCAGGAACGCGGCGTTGGCCAGGTAGTCGTAGACGATCACGTCGCAGGTGCGGATGAGCTCCTGGCCGCGCACGGTCAAAAGGCCCGGATCGCCCGGGCCAGCTCCGATCAGATAAACTTTCATCGCACCTCCGTCCGGGACGGCGGTTGAGGTTCGAACCGTCATGCCCCCGGGCTCCGGATTCCCCGGAACCGGGGGCGCGGGCTGGGGGGGGGGGGAGCGGGGCTAGGGGTAGCGGGGCCGGTCCCTGGCCAGCTCCCAGAACGCCTCCACGCCCTTCTCGCGCATGATCTCGTTGTTCCTGCGCCAGCGCGGCTCGATGGACTCGGGCAGCCCGTGCCGGTCGCAGGGAAATTCCGCGCACTGGAAGCAGAAGTCCGCGCCCATCTCGCGCGAACACGGGCCCACCTTGCAGGCCGTGAACAAACCCCCCGCGCCGCGGCAGCCCGTGCACGAGCCCGAGGCCAGGAACTCCAGCTTCTCGCGGAAGGGCCCGTAGTCCTCGAAGACCGGGTTCATGGCCGCGAACCGCTCGGCCCAGAAGCCGAAGTTGTCGCCCAGGGCCGCGCGCAGCCCGGCCGCGTGGCGCTGCACCGGCCCGCCGTCGAAGGCCAGGCACGTGCCGCAGGACAGCCCGCACGGCGCAAGCACCTTGAGGATCTCGGCGTAGTCCATGTGGCCTCCTCGTCCGTTCCCAGAACCGTTCTCCGGACCGTTCCCGCTCCGCTCCGCCTCACTCCATGGCCGACTTCAGCCGGGCCTGGAGCTCCACGAGCTTGGCCTTCTTGTCGTCCAGGGTCGCGAGCTTCTCGCGTTCCTTGTCCACGACGTCGGCCGGGGCGTTGTTCACGAAGCCGGGGTTGGCCAGCTTCTTGGTCACGATGCCGTGCTCCTTGGCGATCTTGCCCAGCTCCTTGTCCAGCCGCGCCAGCTCGTCCTCGAAGTCCACCGCGCCGGTGAGCGGCACAAAGAGCTCGTTGCCGCGCACCACGTGGCTGGCCGAGGCGCGCGGGCCCTTGACGTCCGGCCCGGCCGAGAGTTCGGCCAGCCGCGCCAGGACCACGATCATCTCCCGGTTGGCCTCCAGCACGGCGCGCGCCTCGTCCGAGGCCGTGCGCGCCAGCAGGGTCAACTGGTAGGAGGGGTTGATGTTCAACTCGCCGCGGATGTTGCGCACGGCCACCACGACCTCCTGGACCAGTTCCACGGCCTCGGCGGCCTTGGGATTGATGCGCTCGGGCCGCGCCTCGGGCAGGGGCTGCAAGGCGATGTCCTCGCCGGGCGTGGAGGGCAGCGCGGTCCAGATCTCCTGGGTCACGAAGGGCATGATCGGGTGCAGCAGGACCAGGGATTCCTTGAGCGCGATCCACAGGCAGGCCTGGGCGTGGGCCTTGGCCTCGGCGTCCGCGCCGTTCAACTCGGGCTTGAGCATCTCCAGGTACCAGTCGCACAGCTCGTGCCACACGAACTGGTAGAGCCCCTGGGCCGCCTCGTTGAACTGGTAGTTCTCGATGGCCGCGTCCGTGGACGCCTTGACCTGCTCCAGGCGGTGAAAGAGCCAGGCGTGGTGCATGCCCGCCGCCCTGGTCACGTCGTAGCCCAGGGCCTCGGCGGGCATCTCGTCGGGCAGGTTCATGAGCGCGAAGCGGGCCGCGTTCCAGATCTTGTTCACGAAGTGGCGGTAGCCCTCGATGCGCTCCTCGCTGAGCTTGATGTCCCTGCCCATGGCCGCGAAGGCCGTGAGCGTGAAGCGCAGGGAGTCGCAGCCGTACTTCTCGATCATGTCCAGCGGGTCGATGACGTTGCCCGTGGACTTGGACATCTTCTTGCCCTCGCCGTCGCGCACCAGGGCGTGGATGTAGACGTGGTGGAAGGGCACCTTGTCCATGAAGTGGATGCCCATCATCATCATCCGTGCGACCCAGAAGAAGAGGATGTCGAACCCGGTGATGAGCACCGAGGTGGGGTAGAAGGTCGCGAGTTCCTTGGTCTTGTCCGGCCAGCCCAGGGTGGAGAAGGGCCACAGGGCCGAGGAGAACCAGGTGTCCAGGACGTCCTCGTCCTGGGCCAGGTCCGTACAGCCGCAGTCCGGACAGGCCGTGGGGTCCTCGTGGGCCACGATGAGCTTGCCGCAGGAGGCGCAGGTCCAGGCCGGGATGCGGTGGCCCCACCAGATCTGGCGCGACACGCACCAGTCGCGGATGTCGTCGAGCCAGTTGTAGTAGGTCTTGAGCCAGTGCTCCGGGAAGATCTGCGTGTCCCCGGGCACGGCGGCGCGTGCGGCCTCGGCCAGGGGCTTGACGGCCACGAACCACTGCGTGGAGACGTGCGGTTCGATCACGGACTTGCAGCGGTAGCAGTGGCCCACGGAGTTCTCGTAGTCCCGGACCTCGGCCAGGAAGCCCTGGGCGTCCAGGTCCGCGACCACGGCCTCGCGGCACTTCTCCTTGCTCATGCCCCGGTAGCGCTCGCCCGCGTTCTCGTTCATGTTGCCCATGTCGTCGATGACCTGGACCAGCTCGAGCCCGTGCTTGCGGCCCAGCTCCCAGTCGTTCATGTCGTGGGCCGGGGTGACCTTCAGGCACCCGGTGCCGAACTCCATGTCCACGTAGCTGTCGCCGATCACGGGGAGCTCGCGGCCCACCAGGGGCAGCACGACCTTCTTGCCGATGTGCCCGTTGAAGCGCGCGTCGTCCGGGTGCACGGCCACGGCCGTGTCGCCGAGCATGGTCTCGGGCCGCGTGGTGGCCACGGTCAGGTCGCCGGAGCCGTCGGCCAGGGGGTAGCGGATCAGCCAGAGGTGCCCCTTGCGCGGCGCGTGTTCGACCTCGTCGTCGGCCAGGGCCGTGTGGCAGCGGTTGCACCAGTTGACGATGTAGTCGCCCTTGTAGATCAGGCCTTCCTCGTAGAGGCGCACGAAGACCTCGCGCACGGCGCGCGACAGGCCCTCGTCGAAGGTGAAGCGCTCGCGCGTCCAGTCCACGGACGCGCCCATGGCCTTGATCTGCTCGATGATGCGCCCGCCGTATTCCTCGCGCCACCGCCAGACGCGCTCCACGAACTTCTCGCGGCCCAGGTCCTCGCGCGTGAGCCCCTCGGTGGCCAGCTTGCGCTCGACCACGTTCTGGGTGGCGATGCCCGCGTGGTCCGTGCCCGGGACCCAGAGCACCTTGCGGCCCTTCTGGCGGTAGTGGCGGCAGAGCACGTCCTGCAGGGTGAGGTTCAGGGCGTGGCCCATGTGCAGGAAACCGGTGACGTTGGGCGGGGGGATGACGATGGAGTACGGCTCGCCCGGGCCGTCGGGGTCCGGGGTGAAGGTCCGGTTCTCCTCCCAGTGCGCGCGCCAGCGCGCTTCCACGTCGCGGGGTTCGTAGCCTTTGGGCAGCGCATCCTGTGCCATGGTCTGCTTTCCTCGTATTGAAATCGATGGTGGTTTGCTGCAAGATCACCCTGCGGCGCGCGGCCTGCGCGGGTCGCGACCCTGCGAATCGATCGGGTAGCCTTACCCTGCGTATCGACTATGTCAAGCCTGTGCATCCTGTGGGATGAATCGCATATCTGGGGCCTGTTGGCCTGGCGCGCGGCGCACGCCCTGGGCGTGCCCTACCGCATCGCGCGGGGGCCAGAGATAGCCCATGCTCTGGATTCCCGCAAGAGCGCGGCGCTGCTGGTGCCCGGGGGCGTGGCCCGGCGCAAGGCCCTGGCGCTCGGCGAGGGCGGCATGGACGCGGTGCGCGCCTTCGTGGACCGGGGCGGCGCGTACCTCGGCTTTTGCGGCGGCGCGGGGCTGGGGCTTTCGGGCCGCTTCGGCCTGGGGCTGTGCCCCTGGCGGCGCGCACCCATCAAGGACCGCGTCCTGCACCTGATCAGCGGGCACATCGTGGTCGATCTGGACCCGGCCAGCGAGCTGTGCCCGGCGGAGCACCGCGCGCCCCTGGTGCCGGTGTGGTGGCCCGCGCGGTTCGAGGCCGGGGGGGCCGAAGGAGCCGGCGGCGAGGGCGCGGTGCGCGTGCTGGCGCGCTACCGCACGCCGGGCCCGGACTTCTGGGTCGCGGACCTGCCGCTCTCCAGCCTGCCCGAGGGCACCTTCGCGGACTGGGAAACGCTCTACGGCCTCAAGCTTCGCCCGGCGGACATGGCCGGGCAGCCGTGCATCGTGCACGGGAACCACGGCCGGGGGCGCTACGTGCTCTCCTACGCCCACCTGGAGACCCCGGCCGCGACCCAGGCCAACGCCCTGCTCTGCCACATCCTGCGCACCGCCGCGCCGGACATTCCCCTGCCCCCGGCCGGACCGGACGGTTCGGCCTGCCCGGCCGTGCCCGAGTGGGACCTGGCGCACCTGCCCCCCGTGTGGGACGACGGCCTGGCCCGCGCCGAGGCGGCCCTGGACGAGGTCCTGCGCGTGGGCCAGGAGCAGTACCTGCTCTTTCCGCGCAACGGCTGGCTCTTCGGCTGGCGCGCCGGGCTCCCGGGCGCGAACCTCAACCACCTCTACTCCCTGGTGCGCCAGGTGCGCGCCCTGGAGCCGCCGGACGCGGCCCGGGCCCTGTGGCGCGAGCGGCGCGAGGAGTTCCTGGCGCGCCTGGACCTCTTCCGGCGCTCGGTCACGGGCTACCTGCTGGCCGAACGGCTGGCCATGACCCTGGCCAAGACCCTGCCCGACGCCATCTCCCAGGAGGGGCTGGTGGGCCAGCGCACCGCGCTCTTCGGCGAGCCCATGGAGCACGGCGGGCTCTACGCCGAACTCCTGGACGTGCTCGACGATCTGGCCTATCTGTGCGTGCGCGCGGCGGCCGATGCGCGCGGGGCGGAATAGGCGGGCCCCACTCCGCCGCGCGGACCGCACCGCCCGCCCCCGAACCCGGCCTTTCCAGATTGGCCCCTTGGCCCCTTGGCCCCCTGGTCCCCTGGCCCCACCGGACCGCGCCGCGCCCACGCGAGGCGGCCCGTCCCGTGTTCCCCCTGCGCGGACCGCCAGTCCGCGCTTTTCAAACCGCGCCTCGCCGCGCTATCCTCACGCCATGCCCAGACCCGGAGACTTCCAGCTACACGCCACGGACGGGGCGGCGCGCACCGGCGTGCTGCAAACGGCCCACGGCCCGGTGCCCACGCCCATCTTCATGCCCGTGGGCACCCAGGGATCGGTAAAATCCCTCTGCCCCCGGGACCTCGCGGACATCGGCGCGCGGATCATCCTGGGCAACACCTACCACCTCTACCTGCGCCCGGGCGACGAGCTGGTGGCGCGGCGCGGCGGGCTGCACGCCTTCAACGGCTGGCACGGGCCGATCCTCACGGACAGCGGCGGCTTCCAGGTCTTCAGCCTGGCCGGGCTGCGCAAAATCAGCGAGGAGGGCGTGGAGTTCCAGTCGCACATCGACGGCTCGCGCCACTTCTTCTCGCCGGAAAAGGTCGTCTCCATCCAGCGCAACCTGAATTCCGACATCATGATGGTCCTGGACGAGTGCGTGCCCTACGGCGCGGACCGCGCCTACACGGAAAAATCCCTGGCCCTGACCACCCGCTGGGCCGCGCGCTGCCGCGAGGCCTACCCGCGCGGCAGCGGCGACAACCTGCTCTTCGGCATCGTGCAGGGCGGGTTCTTCGCGGACCTGCGCACCCGCTCGGCCGAGGAAATCTGCGCGCTGGACATGGACGGCTTCGCCCTGGGCGGGCTCTCGGTGGGCGAATCCAAGGACGAGATGCTTCAGATGCTGCGCCACACGGCCCCGCTGCTGCCCGCGGACAAGCCGCGCTACCTCATGGGCGTGGGCACGCCCATGGACATCCTCGACGGGATCGCGGCCGGGGTGGACATGTTCGACTGCGTGCTGCCCACGCGCAACGCGCGCAACGGCACCATGTACACCTCGCAGGGCAAGCTGAACATCAAGCGCGCCGATTTCCGCGAGGACGACTCCGCCCTGGATCCGGAGTGCGACTGCTACACCTGCCGAACCTTTTCCAAGGCCTACCTGCGCCACCTCTACGTGGCGCGCGAACTGCTGGCCTACCGGCTGAACACCCTGCACAACCTGCGCTTTTTCCTGCGCCTGATGGAGGGCGCGCGCGCGGCCATCGCCGAGGGGACCTTCGCGGCCTTCCACGCGCGCCACGCCGCCGTATTCGGCGCAAACGGCAGCGGAGACAGCGGGGAATGAGACGCGCGCGGTCCACGGGACTCTTCGGCCGCGCGCTGCAGGTCGTCGGCGCGCTGGCCCTGCTCGGCGGGGCCGGGGTCCTGGCGCTGTTCCTGGTGGGCGGGCACTGGCTGTCGCGCGCCGACGTCCTGGAACCGGCGGACGGCATCGTGGTCCTGGGCGGGGATTTTTCCCGGGCCCTGCACGCGGCGGACCTCTATGCCCAGGGGCTCGCGCCCGTGGTCTGGGTCAGCGTGACCGCGCCGCACCCCGCGGCCGCCCGGCTGGCCGAGCTGGGCATCCGCCTGCCCGAGCAGGCCGACGTCTACGTGGCCGCGCTGCGCGCCAAGGGCGTGGACGCGGCGGCCATCCGCCGCTTCGGCGCGGCCTCCGTCTCCACGGTGGAGGAGGCCGAGGAGCTTGACGCGGCCCTGGCCGCCCGGGGAACGACGCCCGTCCGGCTCATCCTGGTGACCACGGCCTACCACGCGGCGCGGGCGCGGATGATCTTCCGCGACCATTTCCCGCACACGCGCGTGCTCGTGGCCCCCACGCCCGACGACGCGCCGCCCGGGCGCTGGTGGACGCGGCGCGATTCCGCCGCGAACGTGCTCATGGAAACGATCAAGACCCTGTTCTACCTGGGCGGCGGAGGTTTCCGGTCCGGCCAGGGCTTGCGGCCCGGCCAGGACGCCCGGTCGAACGGGAGCCGGCCGGCCGCGCCGCCCGCCGTGAACCCGGCCTGATCCGCCCCTGTCGAAAAACCACGAAACGGACGCACGTCCGGGAACCCTGCATGCCGAACCGCAACCGCCTGGCCGACGAGCTCAGCCCCTACCTGCAGCAGCACGCCGACAATCCCGTGGACTGGTGGCCCTGGTGCGCCGAGGCCTTTGCCGAGGCCGCGCGGCGCGACGTTCCGGTGTTCCTGTCCGTGGGCTACGCCACCTGCCACTGGTGCCACGTCATGGCCCACGAGTCCTTCGAGCACGAGGCCACGGCCCGGCTGCTCAACGAGAACTTCGTGTGCGTGAAGGTGGATCGCGAGGAGCGGCCCGACGTGGACGCGGTGTACATGGACGTCTGCCAGATGCTCACGGGCTCGGGCGGCTGGCCCCTGACCGTGCTCATGGCGGCGGACAAGACGCCCTTTTTCGCGGCCACGTACATCCCGCGCGAGAGCCGCTTCGGCCGCAACGGGCTGGCCGAACTGATCCCGGCCGTCCGCCAGGCCTGGGACCGGCGCCGCGACGACCTGCTGGCTGGCGGCCGCGAAGTGGTCGCGGCCCTGCAGGACGCGGCGCGCGCCCAGGGCGACGGCGGAGACGCCGCGCCCGAGCTGGACGCATCCGTCCTGGCCGCGGCCGAGGCCGAACTGGCCGCGCGCTTCGACGCCGAATGGGGCGGATTCGGCTCCGCGCCCAAGTTCCCCTCGCCGCACGTGCTGCTCTTCCTCCTGCGCCGCCACCGCCGCACGGGCGACGCGCGCAGCCTGGACATGGTCCTGAAGACCCTTGCGGCCATGCGCGCGGGCGGCGTGTTCGACCACGTCGGCGGGGGCTTCCACCGCTACGCCACGGACCGGCGCTGGTTCGTGCCGCACTTCGAGAAGATGCTCTACGACCAGGCCCTGTTGGTCATGGCCTACGCCGAGGCCTGGCAGGTGACGGGCGACCCGGCGCTGCGGCGCACGGCCGAGGAGACCATCGAATACGTGCTGCGCGACCTGCGCACGGCAGAGGGCGCGTTCTGCTGCGCCGAGGACGCGGACAGCGAGGGCCTGGAGGGCCGCTTCTACACCTTCGGCCTGGCCGAGGTGCGCCGCCTGCTGGATCCGGACACGGCCCGCGCCGCGCGCCGCGCCTGGGACCTCTCCGCCGAGGGCAACCACCGCGACGAGGCCACGGGCGAACCCACGGGACTGAACATCCTGCGCCGCCCGCGCCCGGCCGGGGAGGTCGCGGCCGAGCTGGGCATCGCGCCCGAGGAACTGGAGCGGCGGCTGGAAACGGCGCGGTCCGCGCTCTTCGCCGCGCGCGCCCGGCGCGTGCGCCCGCTGCGCGACGACAAGGTGCTCGCGGACTGGAACGGGCTGATGATCGCGGCCCTGGCCCTGGCGGGCCGCGTGTTCGACATGCCGCGCTACGTGGCCGCGGCCGAGCGCGCCGCGGACTTCGTGCTCGCGCGCATGCGCGTCCCGGCCCCACCGGACCATGCGGATCAGGTGGACCAGGCGGGCCCCGACGGCCCGGAAGCCAAACCCGGCGCCGCGCCCGCGCGGCTGCTGCACCGGCACCGCTCCGGCGTCTCCTCCATCCCGGCCCTGCTCGACGACTACGCCTTTCTGGCCTGGGGGCTCATCGAGCTGCACCAGGCCACGCTGGACGGAGCGCACCTGGAGGCCGCCCTGGAACTGACAAATCTGCAGCTCGCGGACTTCTTGGGCAGCGAGGGCCGCGGCTTCCACCTCACGGCGCACGACGCCGAGCCGCTGCCCGCGCGGCCGCGCACCTTCCACGACGCGGCCGTGCCCTCGGGCAACTCCGTGGCCCTGCACAACCTGCTGCGCCTGTCCCTGCTCACCGGCCGCGCCGATCTCGACGCGCGCGCGCGCGAACTGCTGCGCGCGGCGGCCGCCGCGGTGCGCTCCGCGCCCTCGGCCCACGCCTTCCTGCTCTGCGGGCTGGACCTGGCCGTGGGCCCGGCCGCGCGCGTGGTGGTGGCCACGGCCCGCGCCGGGTGCGCGCCGTCGGAACTCAAGGCCCTGCTCGACGCGCTGCGCAGCGCGTACCGGCCCGAGGCCGTGACCCTGCTGCGCGACGGCGCGACCCTGCGCCTGGCGCCCAACGTCCTGATGCTCGCCGCGCAAGGCGGCCGCGCCACGGCCTACGTCTGTCGCGGCCAGGCCTGCTCCCGGCCGGTCACGGACCCGGCGGCCCTCGCCGCCCTGCTGGACGCGGCCCCGGCGGCGCCACCGCATCCGGAAAACCTCCCGAAATGATTGACACCCTTCCCGGCCCTCGCTAGAGGTCGTCCGAGGAGAGTTCCCCATGTCCCCTTCCTTCAGCTTCCCGCCCTGCAGCAGCTTCCCGCCCTGCAGCAGTCCCCCGCTCTGCATCGGACGCCGCTCCGTGCAAGGAACCCGATGAAGCATTGCACGGAGCCCGGGCGCAGCACGCTTCATCGCCCGACGCCCCGGCGCTGACGGACCGGACCATCCGTCCGTCGGCCCCGCGCGTCCGGCGAGCGCCCGCCGTTCCGTGCCCAATGCCTCGTCCACGGCCCTTCGCTTTCGACGACGCCCCGGCGCGCACCGCGCCGACCATCATGCGGAGGCGGCGTACACCCCCTCCGCCCCCTCGCAGTCACGGAGCATCACCATGGAAAAGGACATGACCACGGGGAGCGTCTTCAGGAACCTCGTCTCCTTCTCGTTCCCCGTTCTTCTCGCCAACATCCTGCAGTCGTTCTACGGCATCGTGGACATGGTCGTCATCGGCCGGTTCGTGGGCAGCGACGGCCTGGCCGCGGTCAGCAACGCCGCCATGGCCTTCTTCATCATCAACGCCGTGTGCATCGGCATGTGCATCGGCGGTTCCGTCCTCGCGGCGCAGTACAAGGGCGCCCGGGACCGGGACGGGCTCAACCGGACCATCGGCACCCTGTTCTCCCTCTCGCTGCTCGCCGCGGCGATCATCACCGCCGCCGGGCTGGCGTTCAGCGAGGAGATATTCCTTGTGCTGCGGGTGCCGCTCGCGGCCCTGCCCCACGCCACGGCCTACATGCGCATCCTTTGCGCGGGCACCGTGTTCGTGGTCGGCTACAACACGGTCTGCGCCGTGCTCCGCGGCCTGGGCGACGCGCGCAGCCCGCTGGTCTTCGTGGCCATCGCCACGGTCATCAACGTGGCCCTGGACTTCCTGCTGGTCGGCGTGATCCCGCTGGGCACGCGCGGCGCGGCCCTGGCCACCGTCGCGGCCCAGGGCTTCTCCTGCCTCGTCTCCCTCGCGGCCCTGCGGCGCCGGAGGTCCATCTTCGACTTCGCCCTGAAGAGCCTGCGCATCGACCGGCAGAAATCCGCCCTGATCCTGCGCATCGGCCTGCCCTCGGCCCTGCAGGTGGGCCTGCTCAGCGGCTCCTACCTGGTGCTCACGGCGCTGCTCAACGGCTACGGCGTGGCCGTGGCGGCCGCCGCCGGGGTCGGGCTCAAGGTCAACACCTTCGCGGTCATGCCCTGCTGGGCCGTGGGCCAGGCGGTAACGACCATGGTCGGCCAGAACATGGGTGCGCGCAATGCGGCCCGGGCCGAGTCCACGGTCAGGACCGGCGTGCTCGTGAACTTGCTGGTTTCCGCCGCCATGATGTGCGGCATCCAGCTCTGCGCCGACCCCATCCTCCGGCTCTTCGCCGCAGAGGCCGACGTGATCGAAAGCGGCGTGCTCTACCTGCGGCTGTGCGCGTCCATCAACCTCCTGTTCTACGCGGCCATGTACACCATGAACTCCCTGGCCACCGGCGTGGGCGACGCGACCTTCGCCATGTGCAACACGCTCCTGCATTCCGTGGTCATGCGCCTGGGCCTGGGCATCGCGCTCGCCTACGCGTTCCGCCTGGGATTCCTCGGGCTCTTCATCGGCGAGGCCGTCTCCCCGATTCCCCCGGCCCTGCTCGGCGCGTTCTACTTCCTGCGCGGCCGCTGGCGGCAAAAGGCCCTGGTCTGACCCGCAGCCCCGCCCCCTTGCCGCGCCGACAAAAGAACGCCCCGGAAAACCTTCCGGGGCGTTCGCCTTCTCGACCTACGAAGCCGCTTTGAACTTTTTTCGCGCCGGGGCGGGCGCATTCCGGCTCGCCGCGCCACCCGGCGTCAGGGAACCATCTCCGTACAACATGCCGCGCGCCGCCGAGATGGTCCTCCGCGTCGCCGCGTCACCCGACGGCGGCGAACCGGCAGCGGGTCCTACCCGCCGAACCGGCGGCGGGTCCTACCCGCCTGCCTGGATCTCGATGCGCTTGGGCAGGGCCTTCTCGGCCTTGGGCAGGAAGATCTCCAGCACGCCGTTGGTCAGCGTGGCGCGGATGCGCTCGCGATCGACCATGTCCGAGAGCGTGAAGGCGCGCCGGTACTCGCAGTCGCCGAACTCCAGCGCGTGCACGCGCTCGCCCTCGGCCTGGGCCGGATACGCCGTCCTGCCGCTCACGGTCAGCTCGTTGTCGTTGAGGTCCAGGACCAGCGCCTCGCGCTGCACGCCGGGCATGTCCAGGAACAGATGAAAGCCGTCCTCGCGCTCGATGATGTCCGCGGCCGGAGCCGTGCGGGGAAACGTCGTCTCGCTCATGGCCGTCCTCCTCACGCCTCGTTGATGGTGATGGTCCGGGGCCGCTCGTCCTCGGCCTTGGGCAGCGTCACGGTGAGCACGCCGTCGGCCAGCGTGGCGCGCACCGCGTCGCGCGCCACCGGCACGCCCAGGGTCACGATGCGCTGGAAATCGCCCGACGGGCGCTCCTGGCGCACGTAGCGCCCCTTCTCCGCCGCACGCCTGCCGCGAATGACTAGGCTCTTGTCCGTCAAGGTCAGCTCGATGTCCTCCATGGGCACGCCCGGCAGCTCCGCGCGCACGGACACGGCCTTGTCGTCCTCGCTCACGAACAGCGGCGGATAGCCGCCGCGCCGCCCGTACGACGTGGTCCGCCCCATCTCCTCCATGAGCCGGTCCACCATGCGGGGGAAATCATAGAAGGTGGTGAAGTCGATAACCATTGCTCGCATTCCTCCTGGCGGTTTTCCTTCACGATCCGGACCCCACGGGTAACAACCCCGGGCCCGTGAGCAAAACATAAACAGGGCTCCGGAGGTGTCAAGAAGGCGAAGTCGGGAAGAGGAAGAGCCGGGGGGAGGCGGGGAGGGGAGGACCCTTTTTCGGCGAAAAAAGGGTC
>JACCQO010000074.1 GCA_015709205.1 Desulfovibrionaceae bacterium | reverse complement strand
TTTTTCGCCGAAAAAGGGTCCTCCCCTCCCCGCCTCCCCCCGGCTCTTCGTCTCCTCCTACCGCGCTTCGCCGCCGAACAGGATTTGGGTGAGGTGGTGGCTGAGGGTGGCGAGGCCCAGGGTCGTGAGGGCGCTGGTGGGGATGGCGTCGGGGTAGGCCGTGAGCAGGGGGGCGCGGTTTTCCTCGGCCACCTGGTCCCATTTGTTGAGCACGAGCAGGCGCGGGATTTCGCCCAGGTGCATTTCGTCGAGGATTTCCTCGACCGAGGCGAGGTGCGTTTCCAGTTCCGAGTGTCCGGCGTCGGCCACGTGCAGGAGCAGGTCGGCGGTTTCCAGTTCTTCCAGGGTGGCGCGGAAGGCTTCCTTGAGCTCTTCGGGCAGGTCGCGGATGAAGCCCACGGTGTCGGTGAGGATGCATTCGTGTTCTTCGGGGAAGCGCAGGCGCCGGGTGGTCGGGTCCAGGGTGGCGAAGAGCTTGTTTTCCGCGAGCACGGTGGCGCCGGTGAGGGTGTTGAGCAGGGTGGACTTGCCCGCGTTGGTGTAGCCCACCAGGGCGGCCACGGGGACTCCCGCGCGTTCGCGGCGGTTGCGGGCCGAGGCGCGGTGCTGGCGAAGCTTCTTGAGTTCGGCCTTGATGCGCGTGATGCGTTCGCGGACCTTGCGGCGGTCCATTTCCAGCTTGGTTTCGCCGGGTCCGCGGCCGCCGATGCCGCCCATGAGGCGGGAGAGGGCGCGGTTTTTGCCCACCAGGCGCGGCAGGGTGTAGTTGAGCTGGGCCATTTCCACCTGGAGCTTGCCCGCGCGCGAGACCGCGTGCTGGGCGAAGATGTCCAGGATCAGCTGGGTGCGGTCCAGGACCTTGCGTTCGGTGAGGTCCGCGAGGTTGCGCAGCTGCGCGGGCGAGAGTTCGCGGTCGAAGACGACGAGGCCCGCGCCGGTGCGCAGGGCCGCGACCTCCAGGTCGGCGAGCTTGCCCTTGCCCATGATCAGGCGCGGGTTCACCTTGGTGACGCGCTGCATCATGGTGTCCGCGACCTCCACCCCGGCGGTGCGCGCCAGTTCGGCCAGTTCGGCCAGCGAGGCCTCCTGCTGTTTCCAGGGCCTGGTGCTCACGGAGACGAGCACGGCGCGGTCGCTTTCGCCGCGCGAGGTCTTGGCGGGCGCGGCCACGGTGGCGCCGGTGTGGGCGAATTCGTCCTCCAGGGCCTGGGTCAGGGCGTCGAGGTCGGCATCGGCGCGGTCCCAGGGCACGGCCGGGTGGGTCCGGTAGGGCGGGGCGTCGTCGGGTTCGGCGGTTTCCGCCGCGCCGGGCACCAGGTGGGCGTATTGGAACAGGCCGGGTTCGCCGTTGGGGTCCACGGTGAGCACGGCCAGGGAGTCCAGGCGCAGGAAGAGCATGTCCATGAGGTCTTCCTGGGACAGCTCCTCGGCGCGGCGCAGGTGGGTGTGCATCAGGCGCAGGCCGCGCAGGCGGCCTTCGCCGCGGCGCGCGCCGCCGAGCTCCGGGATGTAGATGGCGTCGGGCTTGCCCACGATGACCATGGTCACGCGGCCGCGGCGGTCGATGAGCAGGCCGAGTTGTCGGCCGAGGGAGAAGCTCAGTCCGGCGAGTTCGTGGGCCTGTTCGTGGGTGAAGCCGGGGTTCGGCGGGAAGCGGCGGGTGTAGAGCCGGGTAAGGGCCTTGATCTGGCTGGGCTTGAGGCCCTGGGTGTTGCCCTGGACGCTGGCGATGGAGGTGCTCCTTGGTTTTCCCGACCCCGGGCGCGGGGGGCTCCGGGGTGTTTTTCCCCGTCATGCTCCGGTTTTGCACCCTTGTACACAGGAAAAAAAGGGAAGGGGCTCGGCCCCTTCCCCGGTGTTTTCGGCGCTGTGCGTCCGGCGTTTGGGGCGGGCGCGGGGTGTGCTCAGGCCTCGTGGGCGGCGAGGTATTCGGTGATCATGGCGTCGTAGCGCGAGGTCTGGGCAAAGGTCTTGGCGGCCATGTCCTTGCGCAGGGCCAGCGGGGCCCGCATGGCGTTGGCCGCGAGCTCTTCGATGATCCGCGGGTAGTCGGCCGGGTCGGGGCAGACGAGGATGGAGTGGAAGTTCTTGGCCGCGGCGCGCAGCATGGTGGGCCCGCCGATGTCGATCTGTTCCACGGCGTCCTTGAGGCCGAGGTTCTTCCGGGCGGCCTCGGCGAAGTCGTAGAGATTCACGCAGATCAGGTCGAAGGGCTTGATCTTGAGGTCTTTCAGGGTCTTGAGGTGCTCGGGATCGTCCTTGTCCGCGAGCACGCCCGCGTGCACGTTGGGGTGCAGGGTCTTGACGCGGCCGCCCATGATTTCGGGAAAGCCGGTGACCTGGCTGACGGAGATGACGGGGAGGCCGGCGTCGGCGAGCTTCTTCTTGGTGCCGCCGGTGGAGACGAGCTCCACGCCGTTCTGGGACAGGAAGGTGGCGAACTCCACCAGTCCGGACTTGTCGGTGACGCTCAGGATGGCGCGTCGGATGGGCAACAGCTGCATGCACTCACCTCTCGTGGGATTTGCAGAGGCAGTGCCACAGTTGCGGCCCGAAGGCAAGGCGCGCGAGGGCGCGCGGCTTCGGCCGCCTTCCCCGGGGTATTGACCCGCCCGGCCCGCCATGCGCCAGCTCGGCGGGCCGGGAAGGCCAAAGGGGGAGGGGAGATTTCCGCGCGGTCGTTCCGGGCGGATCCGCTAGGCGAGCATGCCGTAGAGCTCCTGGGCGGCGGCGTGGTCCGGCGCGCTTTCCAGGATGATCTCCAGGTGGCGGCGCGCCTCGTCCTTGCGGTCCAGGTTGGCCAGGCAGCCGGCCAGGGAGTAGCGCAGGTCGTGCTTCGTGGGATCCACGGCCAGGGCGTTCTCCAGGTACGGCGGCACTTCTTCGAGCCTGCCGATGCAGTGGCCGGTCTGGATGAGCCCGAGCAGGGCGACCTCGTTCTCCGGGTTGGCCTCCAGGGCCTGGCGGAAATGTTCGTAGGCGGTCGGGGCGTCGCCGGTTTCCATCTCGACCAGCGCCATGCCCGCCAGGGCCTTGTCGCAGGCCTCCACGGCCGCGGCCTTCTTGTAGAGCGCCATGGCGCCGGCGAGGTCGCCGCGCTGGATGGCGATGGTGGCCAGTCCGAGGTAGGGATCCGGGTGCACGCCGTTGGAGCCGGCGGCCTTGGTGTAGTACTCTTCGGCCTTTTCATAGTCGCCCATGAAAAGGTAGCACTCGCCCAGTTCCTTGTTGATTTCGTAGTCCAGGTTGCTCATTGCCTTCCCCTCCAAACGTGAGTTTGCCGGAGCGCCGGGCCGTATCCGTGCGGCCCTGTTCGCATGCGGCGCTTTGTGCCGCTTTTGTGCGGCGCAGCTTCTTTTGCACGTCCTGTGCCAATGAGTGCGTTTTGTTGGCGTCGTGCGGCCGTTGTTTCACATAACTTTTCAATAACAATCGATGTTTTCTGCATCTGCGCAGGAATGCCGCGCAGGGCGGCGGCGGCCGGAGCGGTCGAAACTGCCGCCCGGACTGCGCGTTGGGCAGGCGCGGGGCGGCCGCCGGAAATCAAACGGTGCAGAGGCGGAAGGTATTACATAAAATCAATTAAACCAAGCTGATAATGCATTTGGAATGCCTGTTGCAATGATCTGGGCCAAACCGCGCGGGCAGGGACCGCCCGCAGGGAGGCAACCCCATGAAAGGCTTGTTCGCATCGCATCTGGACCTCACCGCCAAGGTGATGGACATGCGCCTGAAACGTCAAAATGTCGTCATGAGCAATCTGGCGAACATGGAGACGCCCAACTACAAGCCGCGCCGCCTGGAGTTCGAGGAGGACCTGCAAAAGGCCCTGAACCTGGATTCCAGGGGCAAGATGTCCAAGACCAGCGGCGGGCACATGCCCGCTGTCTTCGACGCGGGCACCTTCGGACCCGAGTGGGTCAAGGATTTCAAGCCGCGCATGACCTGGGGCGAGGACAACCTGGACCTGGACAAGGAAATGACGACCCTGGCCAAGAACACCATGATGTACAACGCGCTGGTCACGGTCATCAAAAAGAACTTCGACGGGATGAAGCAGATCATCACGGAGGGATCGAAATAATGGACTTCATGACCGCACTGGACATCGGGGCATCCGGGCTTTCGGCCCGCCGGGCGCATTTGAACGTCATTTCCATGAACCTGGCCAACGTCAAGACCACGCGCACGCCCGAGGGCGGGCCGTACCATCGCAAGAGCGTGGTCATGGCCGCCACCGAGGTGGATTCGCCCTTCTCCAAGTCCATGCGTTCGGCGCTGGACCGCGAGCTGCGCGGCGTGCGCGTGCAGGGCATCGCCACGGACTCCCGTGCGCTCAAGAAGGTCTACGAGCCCGGGCATCCGGACGCGGACAAGGACGGCTACGTCTACTATCCGGACATCAACGTGGTCGAGGAGATGGCCAACATGCTCACGGCCACGCGCGAGTACGAGTCCGGCGTCACCAGTGTGGAGACGATCAAGAACATGTTCCAGAAGGCTCTGGAAATCGGGCGCTAGGACGCCGAAGGAGACCGAAGATGGCCATCACTCCCGTCGCCATGCGCGCGTATTCCAACGCAATGGACATGGCCGCCCTGCAGCGCAGGCAGCAGCGCACCGCCACCGCCAAGGTCGCCACGGCGGATCTTTCCGTGGACAAGCCCGTGGCCAAGGACTTCGGGTCCATGGTTTCGGACTCCATCAAGAAGGTCAACGACATGGAAACCGACAAGAAGACGAGCATCCAGGCCTTCGCCTCGGGCGAGGAGCAGAACGTGCACGAGCTGATGATCACCCTGCAGAAGGCCGGGCTGGCCATGAGCATGACGTCCGCGGTGCGCAACAAGGTCATGGAAGCCTACAAGGAAGTCATGCACCTGCAGTTCTAGGCGTCCTTTGGGGCGTGCGGTTCCACAAGCTGAACGGAGACGACAATGGCAGAGAACGGTGTAGGAACGTTTTTCGAGAAGATGCGGGCGTTTTGGATCAAGTCCAACGTCTCCCAGAAGGTCTTCATCGGCGGGCTGGCCCTGTCCGTGGTCGGCGCGTTTTTCGCCATGATCTTCTGGATGAACAAGCCCGACTACAAGGTTCTCTATTCGCGCCTGTATCAGGAAGACGCGGCGCGCATCGTGGAGACGCTCAAGTCGGCCAAGGAGCCGTACAAGCTGGAGGACAACGGGTCCACGATCCTGGTGCCCGAGGACCGCGTCTACGATTTGCGCCTGAAGATCGCGGGCGAGGGCGGCATGGTCGGCCAGGGCGTGGGGCTGGAGATCTTCGACGAGGTCAAGGTCGGCCAGACCGACTTCGTGCAGAAGATCAACTACCAGCGCGCCCTGCAGGGCGAACTGGCGCGCACGATCACGGAGTTTCCGGCCGTGGAGCGGGCCCGGGTGCACCTGGTCATTCCGCAGAAGAGCCTGTTCATCGAGGAGCAGCACAAGCCTTCGGCCTCGGTGGTGCTGACCATCGCCGACGGCAAGAAGCTGGAGATGAAGGACGTCAAGGCCGTGGTCAACCTGGTGGTCATGGCCGTGGAGGGCCTCGACGAGGGCCGCATCACGGTGACCGACACCAAGGGCAAGATCCTCTATTCGCCCGCGGACAAGGACAGCCTGGAAGGCTTGACCACGAGCCAGTTTGAATACAAGATCAACATGCAGCAGAATCTGGAGCGCAGGATCGAGGAACTGCTCTTCCCGGTCATCGGCCCGGGGCGCGTCATCGCCAAGGTCAACGCGGATCTGGATTTCAACCAGCGCACGATCCACAAGGAGACCTACGACCCCGCGGGCTCCGTGGTGCGCAGCGAACAGCGCAGCGAGGAATCGACCCAGGGCCAGGCCAACGTGGAGTCCGGCGTGCCCGAGCCCAACTTCCGGGGCGACGGGCTTTCCGGCGGTCTCTCGCAGCAGCAGTCCAACCGCGAGACGCGCACCACCAACTACGAGATCAACAAGGAAGAGCAGTCCATCGTGGCCGCGCCCGGCGACGTGGACCGCCTCTCCGTGGCCGTGATCGTGGACGGCACCTATGTGAAGAACGCGGACACGGGCGCCTGGGACTTCACGCCGCTGCCGCAGGAGCAGATCGACCGCATCGGCGACCTGGTCAAGAGCGCCGTGGGCTACGACAGCGCGCGCGGCGACGTGGTCGAGGTGCGCACGATCTCCTTCGGCGGACCCGAGGTGCAGCCGCAGCAGAGCCTGCTGGACGTGATCCTGGACTACGCCCTGCGGCTCGGCAAGCCGCTGCTCAACGCCCTGCTCATCTTCCTCTTCCTGGTCATGGTCGTGCGCCCGGTGGTCATGGCGCTGATCCGGCCCAGGGTCGAGGGCGAGGCCATGGAAGGCCTGGAGGGCTTGCCCGAGGGCAGCGAGCGGCTGGCGCTGATCGAGGGCGGCGACGACGAGGAGGCCCTGGAGGCGCTCAAGAAGATCGAGGACATCAAGGCCCATGCGCTGCAGCTTTCCGAGCAGAACATGGATCAGGCCATGGGCATCATCAGGAACTGGATGAAGCAGCAGGAGGGAGTGAGAGGTGGCGGAGCAGCTTAGCGGCGTCAAGAAGACCGCCGTTCTCCTTCTCGCCATGGGCGACAAGTTCACGGCCGAGGTCTTCAAGCGCATGGATCGCACGGAGATCGCCCAGGTCTCCAAGGCCATGGTGGACATGGAGACGATTCCCAAGGAACACGTGGAGGACGTGCTCCGCGAGTACCACCAGGCCCTGCTCACCGGTCAGGACATGGTCGTGGGCGGCGGCGAGGTGGTCAAGCGGCTGCTCATGAAGAGCCTGGATTCGGACACGGCCAAGTACATCATGGACGCCCTGGACCTGGACCACGGCCCGGCCCCATTCCGCGAGCTGGAGAACGTCAGCCCGAGGATCCTTTCCCAGATCCTGCGCAACGAGCACCCGCAGACCCTGGCCCTGATCCTGGGCCACCTGCACCCGGAGCAGGCCGCGGACCTGCTCACCGCGCTGCCCGCGGGCGTGCGGCCCGAGGTGCTCATGCGCCTGGCGCGGCTGGAGGCCGTGCCCGAGGAGATGCTCATGGAAGTGGACAAGGTCTTGCAAAGCCAGCTCATCGCCATGGGCGGCAAGGAGGGCAAGAAGGTCGGCGGCGTGGGCGCCGTGGCCGAGATCCTCAACGCCGTGGACCGCGCCACCGAGGAGGAGGTCCTCTCGGAGATCGAGGAGGAGTCCGCCCAGATGGCCGAGGAGATCCGCAACCTGATGTTCGTGTTCGAGGACATCAAGGGGCTGGACGACCGTTCCATCCGCGAGTTGCTCAAGGAGATCTCCAACGAGGACCTGACCATGGCGCTCAAGTCCGCGTCCGAGGACCTGCAGGAAAAGTTCTTCAAGAACCTCTCCGAACGCGCCGCGACCATGATCCGCGAGGACCTGGAGATCATGGGCCCGGTCAAGCTCTCGGACGTGGAGGGCGCGCAGCAGAACGTGGTCAAGACCGTGCGCAGGCTGGAGGCCGAGGGCCGCGTGGTCATCGGGCGCGGAGGCGGCGATGTCTTTGTCTAAGGATCGCGGCGCGCCGAACAAGTTCATGTCCGGCAAGGTCATCATGACCGACGGCATCCGGTCCATGAAGCTGACGGACCTGGAGGGCGCCGGTCACCAGCCGGGCTGGAACCCGGCCGTGGAGGCCGAGTACATGGACCGCGTGCGGCGCAAGGCCTCGGAGCGGGCCCGCGACGTGCTGCGCGCGGCCAAGCTGGAGGCCGAGCACCTGCGCGAGCAGGCCCGGCGCGAGGGCTATGCCGAGGGCGTGCGCCAGGCCCGCGAGGAACTGGAGCTGCACCGCGACGCCCTGAGCGAGGCCGTGGCCGGGGCGGTGCAGCAGTTCGAGCAGAGCGGCGCGGCCATCTGGCTGTCGCACCGGCGCACGCTGGCGGCCCTGGTCTGCGCGGCCGTGGAGCGCGTGGTGGGGCTGGAGCTGTCGGAAAATCGGCGCGCCGTGCTCCAGGCCCTGCTGGACAAGGCCGTGGAGGAGCTGGAGGCGCGCATGGGGCTGATGATCGTGGTGCATCCGGAGGACGCCGCGACCATCGAGGACCTGTTGCGCCGTGCGGCCGAGCGGCATCCGGAACTTTCCGGCTGGCGCGTGCGGCCGGACGCGGCCATGGAGCCGGGCGGCCTGGTGGTGGAGAGCGCCAGCGGCATGGTGGACAGCTCCATGGCCACGCGCCGCGAGGCGGTGAACGAGATTTTGGACCTTCTGACCGTGGGCCCGGGCTCCGCGGAGGAGGCCGAAGCCGAGGCGCGGTTGCTGGCCGAGGAGGCCGAGGCCGAGCGCGCCCGGGCCGAGCGGGAGGCGGCACAGGCCGCCGGGGCCGCGCGTCCCGCCGGAACCGGCGTTTTCCCGGGCGACATCCCCGACGTGCCGCACGCGCCGGCGTCGATCAACGCGGCCAAGGTCCAGGCCTGGGAAGAGGCCGCTCCGGTCTTCGAGCCCGTGGAGGAGCAGGCCCCGGCCGCCGTAGCGCAGCCGCGTGAGGAAATTTTCGCGCCCGAGGCCCAGGCGGAGGTCGAGGCCCAGGCGGAGCCCGAGGTCCCGGCGGAGCCCACACCGCAGGCCCCCGAACGGGGCGCCGCGTCGGCCGAGGCCGCGCCTCCCGTCGAGGCCGCGCCTCCCGCCGAGGCCGCGCAGGCCGCGATGGCTGAGCAGGAGCAGAAAGCCGAGGCTGCGCCTGCCGCCGAGCCTGAAGACCCCTTTGAGGCCGCCCAGGCCTCGATGGCTGAGCAGGAGAAGAAGGCTGAAGCCCCGGCCGAGGTCGTGTCCGCGCCCGTCACTGAGCCCGAGGACCCGTTCGAGGCTGCGCAGGCGGCCATGGCCAAGCAGGAGCAGACGACCGAAGCTCCGGCCGAGGTCGCGCCCGCTGCGGAACCCGAAGATCCGTTTGAGGCCGCGCAGGCCGCCATGGTGGAGCAGGCGCAGAAGGCCGCTCCCGCAGAGGTCGCGCCTGCCGCCGAGCCTGAAGACCCCTTTGAGGCCGCACAGGCTGCCATGGCCAAGCAGGAGCAGAAGACCGAAGCCTCGGCCAAGGCCGAGCCCGCCCCCGCCGCCGAGCCCGAGGACACCTTTGAGGCCGCGATGGCTGGGCAGGAGAAGAAGGCCGAAGCCCCGACCGGGGCCGCGCCTGAAGACCCGTTCGAAGCCGCGCAGGCGGCCATGGCCAGGCCGGCCGGAACCGACGGCTCCGGCAGCGGCGACTGAACCGGCCCCGGAGCCGATCCCGCAACCGACACCGCAGCACCGGACGCACCATGAGCCTCGACGCCAAAGCCTGCATGGACCTCATCGCGGAAACCCGCGCCAGCCAGACCTTCGGAAAGGTCTCCAAGGTCGTGGGCCTGATCGTCGAGGGCCGCGGCCTCAAGGCCCCGCTCGGCTCCGTGTGCCACCTGCTGCCCGACGAAAACGGCCAGCCCATCCCCGCCGAGGTCGTGGGCTTCCGCGACGGCGCCGTGCTCTTCATGCCCTACAGCGACATGCGCGGCATCAAGCCCGGCAGCCTGATCCGCAACTCCTCCATGCCGCCGTTCTACCCCGTGGGCGACGCCCTGCTCGGCCGCACCCTGGACGCCTTCGGCCAGCCGCTGGACGGCGGCGACCCCATCGGCCCCTCGGGCTTCTACCCGCTCTTCGCCTCGCCCCCGCGCCCGCTGAACCGGCCGCGCATCTCCGACCCGCTGGATGTGGGCGTGCGCGCCATCAACGGGCTGCTGACCCTGGGCAAGGGCCAGCGCGTGGGCATCATGGCCGGTTCCGGCGTGGGCAAGTCCACGCTCATGGGCATGATGGCCCGCTACACCACCGCCGACGTGAACGTCATCTCCCTGGTCGGCGAGCGCGGCCGCGAGGTGCTCGAATTCATCGAAAAGGACCTCGGCCCCGAAGGCATGGCCCGCTCCGTGCTGGTGGTCGAAACCTCGGACCAGTCGCCGCTCATCCGCATGCGCGCCGCCTACGCCGCCACCGCCGTGGCCGAATACTTCCGCGACCAGGGCAAGGACGTGCTCCTGATGATGGACTCGGTCACGCGCTTCGCCATGGCCGCGCGCGAGGTCGGTCTGGCCGCCGGGGAGCCGCCCACCACGCGCGGCTACACCCCCACGGTCTTCGCCCAACTGCCCAAGCTCCTGGAGCGCGCGGGCCGCAGCGAGCACGGCACCATCACCGGCATCTACACCGTGCTCGTGGACGGCGACGACTTCAACGAACCCGTGGCCGACGCCGTGCGCTCCATCCTCGACGGGCACATCGTGCTCACCCGCGACCTCGCGGACCAGGGCCACTACCCGGCCATCGACGTGCTCAAGTCCGTCAGCCGACTGCGCACCGACGTGACCCCGCCGCCGGTCATCAATGCGGGCCGCGAATTCATCCGCCACCTGGCCACGTTCCGCCGCGTCGAGGACATGGTCAACATCGGGGCCTACTCCCAGGGCTCCAACCCGGACATCGACGCCGCCCTGCGCATGATCGGGCCCATCAACGGCTACCTGCGCCAGGCCGTGGCCGAGCGCCAGACCCTGCAGGAATGCTACGACAAGCTCAACGCCCTGACCGGCGAGCCCGTCCAGCAGCCCCAGCAGGCCCAGCAGTCGCAACAGGGCGCGCCCGGCGCGCAGCCCAGGCAGGCGCCCAAACCGGCCTTCAAGGCACCGCCCAAGGCCCCGGCCAAACCTTCGAGCCGTCCGGCCGGAGCCAAGCCCGCCCCGGCGCGCGGCGGCGCGAAACCCGCGCCCAAGCCCGCGCGCAAGAACGCCGCCTGACGCGCGGCCGCCATCTCCGCCAGCGGTCCGCCCCGGGCCCCCGCGCCTTTCCCTTTGCCGCCCGCGGCAAAGGTGCTACGCTGCCTCCATGTTCTGGAAACGCCACGGCTGGAAAGTCGCCTACTTCTTCCTCGGCACCATCGGCATCATCGGCGTGGGCCGCCTGTTCATGCCCTTCTGGCTGCGCTTCTTCCTGCTCACGGCCTGGGCCCTGGGCATGGCCGCCATCTTCATCCGCTTCATGGGCGCCTCCAGGGAAGAACGCACCGGCGCCGCCCCCGAAAAGCACGACGGCCCGGCCCCGCAATGATCGCGCGCGCCGCACGCCGCAGCCCGCAGCTCTGCGCCCGGCCCGTTCTCCGGTCGCGTATTCCATGGACGCGCGTCCTCCTGCTGCTCGCCGCGCTCGCCGCATGCGCCGCGCCGTCCGCCGCCCATGCCCGGGACCTCGCCGACCCGTACGCCCTGGCCATCGATGACGCGCACCTGGGCATGACCGCCGAAGAGTTTCGACAGATCAGCACCCTGCAGGTGCAGCCCGCCAAGGACCCGCACGGCAAGACCCTGGCCTGGCGCGCCAAGACCAAGAGCGGATTCCCCGGCGGCGGCATGTTCCAGGTCATGTTCACCCGCAAGGAACTCGGGCGGCAAGCCTACAACATCACCCTGAACCGGCGCTGGCACGTGGCCAACGAAGATCTCGACCCCATCTACGCCCGGTTCGAGGCCGCCTGGGGACCCGCCGACACCTTCTGCATCCGGCAGTACGAAAAACACTACGTCTACCACGCCTACTGGGGCGTCAAACTGCCCGACTGCACCCGCGCCGGAGAAGAACCCGACACCCCGCACCTCTACCTGAACCTCGTCAGCGGCAAATGGACCGAACTTTTCGCCACCCTCACCGACCCGCCCCTGCTCCGGCAAAACATCCGGGCGGCGGCGCAGGCGTCGGAGGAGGGGGAGGGAGAGGGAGAGTAGAGGCGAAGAGCTGGGGGCGGGGGTGACGGTCGAGAGCGCGTGGATGCCGGACGGGGTGGTGCGGGCGCGGAGTGGGAGGGAACGGTAGGGTGTGTGCAGGCTTGCCGGGCTGCCGCCTGCGGCGGATGCGCCCTGGGGCTTGGGGAGGAGGGGCGACTCACAAGCCGCTCGGGTGGGCGGCGTTGGTGCGGTTTTTTGGGGTGCGGTCTCGATTTCGTCGTTTCTGCGCGGGCGTCGCGAATCGCGGCGGTTTTTTTCTCTCCCGGGCATCCCATCCAAAGGGAAGCCGCCAGGCGTCTTTCTTCTGGGCGCAGTCCGTTCAAGCGTCGCTGGATAACGCTTGCGGCCGTCGTTTTCATGCCGCCATCATCCTTTCGCGCGCTCCTGCCTCACCCCATCCTTTCCCGTTTTCCCCCCAGGGAGCATCCGCCGCCAAAGGCGGCGGCAGCCCGGCGCGCCCGCTTCGCTCTCCAACTTTCCCGTTCCCTCCGCGCCCGCACCCACCCCGTTCGGCATCCACGCAAGCCCATCGCCCGCACCACCCTCATCCAACCGAAGAGTTTAGGAGGGTGATGGTG
>JACCQO010000073.1 GCA_015709205.1 Desulfovibrionaceae bacterium | reverse complement strand
CGCACCCCTCCCCCTCCTCACCCCATCCCCCAAAAACTGCTGGTATGGGGGCGAGGGAACGCCGCCGCCGTGGCCCCTGTCGGGTATTCGCGGGTGCGGGTGTGGAGGGGGCCTAGCGGCCCCGTCAGCCAGGGAATGGGCTGGCCGAGGTCTCGGCCACCTCGGCGACTTCTGAAGGTCAACTTCCTTGAATCCCGCTCTCCACCTTTTCAACTCCTTCCGCGCCTGCACCCGGCTCTTCGCGTCACCGCCCCAGCTCGCCGTGCGCGAGAACGTCGTAGGAGTGTGGAGGGATTGTCATGGGCAGGTGATAATTTTTTGCCGGAGTATGGAGTATTGCTTGGATAATCAATGAATATCCATGGTTAGCCTGCCGTGCGTGGGGGTGATTGCGGGAAAAGTTTTTCCTTGACCCGATAATGGTAATGGTTATTATTAAGTCGCGTGCAGGGATTTCCCTTGCGCACCCCGGCAGGACGACAACGCGCCGAGCGGCGCAACGCAGACAAGGACAACGTGAGGAGGCTTGAGATGGGGCAGCTCAGCAGGTTCAATAATCTGGACATCGATTGGGAGATGACGCCCGAGCAGGCGGTGGTGCTCTACCTGGAGTGGGGCAACAACGACTGGCACGCGGATTTTCAGCCCGTGCGCTTCAAGAGCGACCAGTCGGTCTATTTCGTGGTCAACACCTGGGAGAAGACGCCCAAGGTGATGCTCATCCAGCGTAATTCCGAGGAGGCCAAGGAGCTGGCCACCCTCGACCTTCCGGCCTCCCTGGCGCAGGAATTCGCCAAGGAGAACGGCTACCTGAAGGGAGTTTTTGAGCCCACCGAGCCGATCAAGGCCTGGCTCAAGGCTCAATTGGAGAACTGACGCCGCCGGGCGGTCCGTGGCCGCCCGTGCCCTTGCTCTCCTTCCGCCCGGTGAGGGGCTCCGTGGCGCTCGATCCGGGGGGACGGGGGCTGCGGGGCCCCTCCTTTTTGTGGGGAGCCGCGCCGGATCATGCGGGGGGATACGCCGAAAAACGCCGGAGGGCGGGCCCTCCGGCGTTTTTCGCGTCCGGCGTCCGGTGCGGCGCGGCCTTGTCCGGCGCGCCGTCCCGGGTCATTGCTTCCAATAGGGGTTGCCGAGGTCCTCGAACATGGCCAGGGCCGCGGTGGAGCCTTCGCCCACGGCGGTGACGATCTGGCGCACGCCGCCGGTGATGTCGCCCGCCGCGTAGACGCGCGGGATGTTCGTGCGCATGTTCCGGTCCACGGCGATGAACCCGCCCTGTTCGGTGCGCACGCCGATCTCCTGGGCCAGGGCCGAATTGGCCTTTTGGCCGACGGCCACGAACAGGCCCTCGACCGCCAGCTCCGAGGTGGAGTCGTCCACCGTGGATTTGAGCGTGAGGCCGGTGACGCGGCCGTCGGCGCCGTTGATGCGTTCGACCACGGCGTTCCAGCGCACCTCGATGCCCTCGCGGGCCACCGAGTCCTGCAGATGCTGTTCGGCGCGGAAGGCGTCGCGGCGGTGGATGATGGTGACCTTGGCCCCCAGGTGCGCCAGGTGCAGCGCGTCGGTGAGCGCGGTGTTGCCGCCCCCGGCCACGGCCACCTTCTTGCCCTTGAACATGTAGCCGTCGCAGGTGGAGCAGTAGCTCACGCCCCGGCCGAAGTACTCGTCCTCGCCCGGCGCGCCCAGCTTGCGCCAGGTGGAGCCCGTGGCGAAGATCAGGGCCCGGGCCGAGTAGGCCGCGCGGTTGGTGAAGACCTCGATGCGCTTGCCCACCTTGATCTCGCGCACCTCCTCGCCCTCGTGCACGTGGGTGTATTCGCGCGCGTGCGCGGCCATGACGTCCATGAGCTGCTTGCCCGCCACGCGGGCGAAGCCCGGGTAGTTCTCGACCACGGGCGTGACCGTGACCTGGCCGCCGATGACGTCCTTTTCCAGGACCACGGTGGACAGGCCGCTGCGCTCGGCGTAGATGGCCGCGGTGAGGCCGGCCGGGCCCGCGCCCACGATGACCGCGTCCAGCTCCTGCAGCCCCTCGGCCCCGGGAGCCGCGTGCGCATGCTCCTCCTCGGCCGCGTCCTCCAGGGTCACGACCTCCTCGGCGAAGCGCTCCTCCGGGAACAGGCCGACCATGACGTGCTCGCGGCCGTCCGGCGCGCTGACCACGGTGTGCGGCACGCCGCCCACCCCGGCGGCGTCGGCCAGCTCCGGGTTCTCGCTGCTGTCCACGGCCTCGGCCGTGATCAGGTCCGGCCGCTGCAGCGCGGCCTTGAAGGCGTTGAGCACCTGGCCCGGGCAGTAGGGGCAGGTGGGGCTGGTGAAGACGCGAATGCGCCGTTTTTCCGTGAGCTCGTCGAGCCGTTTGGCCGCGTCCTGGGCCAGGCCGCTGAGGCCCGCCGAGGCGCGCACGAGCACCTCGATGACCGTGCGGCCCTCCTCGCCCAGGGGCGCGCCCAGGAAGCGGATGGCGTAGCGGTCCGGGGCCACGAGCATGGTCGGGAAGACCTCCACGCCGCGCTCGGCGATCTTCTTGTCCTTGGGGTCGTCCGCGTCGTGCACCGTGGCCGTGATCTTGGGCGCGAGATCGTCCAGCTCGGTGGCCAGCTTGATCAGGTATTCGGAATAGGGGTCGTTGACGCCCTTCTTGGTGAAGACCTCCAGGGCCACGGGCTCCTTGAGGTCCTTGAACAGCGCCTGGAGATGGGCTCGCCCGTCGTCGGGAATGAGTTTGTCGTTGGCGTGGGAATCCTTGTCGGCAGCCATGGGAGCATCTCCTTGAACGGGTTGGCGATACCCGCTATGAGCGGGGGGAACGTTTCATAAAATAACATCTTGACGCCCAGATGCAAGGGCGGCGCGCCCGGCGGGCGCGTCGGGAGACGGTCATGCGCCGGACGGCGGACGAGGAACGAAGGGGGAACGCCCCCCGCGGGGGTAACGGCCCCACCGGGGGCAACGACCCCACCGGGGGCAACGGCCCCACCGGGGGGACCGCTCCCACCCGGGGGGCGCGCGAGTGGGTCCTGGCCGGGGCGCGGGACTGCGTGCCCGTGGCCCTGTCCGTGTTCACCTACGGGCTGGTCTACGGGCTCCTGGCCGCGCAGGCGGGCATGGGCCTCGGCGAGATCGCCCTGGCCTCGGGCCTGATTTTCGCGGGCGCATCGCAGTTCGTGGCCCTGGACATGTGGACGCATCCCCTGCCCGTGGTTGCGTTGGCGGCCATGGCCCTGGCCGTGAACCTGCGCCTCGTGCTCATGGGCGCGTCGGTGCAGCCATGGGTGGCACAGTCGGCAGGGTCGGCTCGGTCGGCGCGGTTCGGGGCGCTCAAGGCCTACGGCGCCGCCTTTCTCCTGGCGGACGAGAACTGGGCGTTGACCATGGGGGCGCTGCAGCGCGGCGCGGCCGGTAAGGCGGGCGGTCCGGTGGACGCGATGGCGTACCTGGCGGGCTCGGGCGGGCTGCTGTGGCTGGCGTGGCTTTCGTCCGGGCTGGCCGGCAGCGTGCTCGGCGCGGGCGTGGACCCGGCGGCCTGGGGGCTGGATTTCGCCTTCACGGCCGTGTTTCTGGCCCTGGCCACGGGACTGTGGCGCGGCCGTGCCGACCTGGTCCCGTGGGTCTGCGCCGCGCTGCTGGCCGTGCTCGGCGAGCGGTTCTTGCCGGGCAAGTGGTACATCCTGCTCGGCGGCCTGGGCGGCAGCCTGGCGGCGGCCCTGGGGCCGGGGCCGGCGGGGCGGGCCTCGGGGAAGGCTTTGGGGCAGGCACCGGGAGGCGCGTCACGGGGTGGTGGCGCCACCGGGAGCGACGGCTCCGACAGGGGCGGGGAGGGTGGTCATGAGCGGTGAGTTCCTGACCATTCCGGCGGATTCCTGGACCGCGCTGCTGGCCATGGCCGGGGTCACGTACCTGACGCGCGTGGCGGGATTTTTTCTCATGGGCCGGGTGCGGCTCACGGCGCGGGTGGAGCGCTGGCTTTCGGCGCTGCCGGGGTGCATGCTCGTGGCGCTGGTCGCGCCGGTGGTGCTTTCCGGCGGCGTGGCCGAGGCCGTGTCCGGCGCGCTGGTCCTGGCCGTCTCCTGGCGCACGCGCAGCCTTCCGGCCGCCATGGTCGCGGGCGTGGCCTCTATCTGGCTGCTCCGCCGGCTAGTGGCCTGAACCCGGACCGGGGGGCCCGGGGGCCAAGGGTGGAAGGTCATCCCCCCGGCAGGGTCTGGGGCGGCGCCCCAGCGGGGTGCGGGGCAGCGCCCCGCTACGCGCCCGTGCGTTCGGCGATCATGCGTACGTAGGCGTCCACGTCGAATTTGCGGCGCGCGCCGTTCAGGTTCATGTAGCGCACCGTGCCGAACACGGGCCGTTCCTTCCAGGGCCGGTCGTGCACGCCGCCGATGGCCCAGGCGATGCCCGCGTAGCCGTTGGCCTCGCGGCCGTCCAGGAAGTGGCGGTCGTTGAGCCGCACGGCGCGGGCCATGGCCACGGCGGCCGTGGGCGACCATTCCAGGATCTTCTTGGCCCAGTACATGCGCAGGTAGCCGTGCATGGTCCCCAGGGTCGTGAGCGCGCGCTGCGCCGCGTTCCAGAGCGGATCGTGCGTGCGCGCCGCCTCCAGTTCGTCCTCCTCGTACAGGTGCTCGCGCACGTCGCGTTCGTGCGCGGCCAGGGTGCGCGCGGCCCAGTCCGGGAAGCAGGAGGGCGCGTCGTGGTCCGGCGCGTGCAGGCAGAAGTTGTCGGCCAACTCGCGGCGCACCACGAGTTCCTCCAGAAAGGCGGCCGCGCCCTCGGCGGCAGGGCCCGGGGTCGGGGCGGCCGCAACCTCCAGGGCCACGCGCTGGGCCGCGAGCATGCCGAAGTGCAGGTAGGGCGACAGGCCCGAGGTGGCCTCGCGCACCGGGTCGTTGCGCAGCTCGGCGTAGCGCGCCAGGCCGGTGCCCGGCCCGGCGTGCAGGAAATCCTCCAGGGCCCGGCGCGCCGCGCCTTCTCCGGGTTCGATCCAGTCCACCTCCCCCACGGTCCGGTCCACGCGCAGGCGCGCGCGCGCCGCGGCCCAGTCCACGGGCGCGACGGGGTTCGGCCAGGGGCGCGCGGGCGCGGCCGGGTCCGGGAAGGGCGTCAGGTATTCGGGCAGGAGGCGGTGGATTTTCGGCCGCAGGGTGCGCGCCGCGTATTCGCGCTTGTCCGACGCCGCGCGGCAGGGCACCACGTTGCGCGCGTCCACCTCCACCAGCGGGCAGGGCGCGTGGCGCGCGGCCTCGTCGATCCAGGCGCGCTTGACGCGCAGGGAGTCGAAGTCCGCGACCACGGCGCGGGCGTGCACCGCGGCGGCGAAGCGCGCGATTTCCCAGCCCACGGCCGGGGGGGCGTCCGGCGCGGCGGCCGAACCCGTTTCGGGCCCGGGGCCGATGCCCTGGCCGCTGCCCGCGCCGGGCGCGAGCAGCACGAAGGGCACGCGCAGGGCGGCCAGGTCGCGCTCGACCTCGGCCAGGCCGCGCAGCAGAAGGGCGTAGTGGCGCAGGGTCGCGCCGGCAAAGGACGGGGCCAGGCAGTAGACCGTGAGCAGCGGCGCGTCCAGGGCGCGCGCCATATCCAGGGCGTGCAGCAGGGTCCAGTTGTCGCGCACGCGGTGTTCGCGGTGCATCCAGTGCAGCACGGGGCCGGGCGCGCCGGACGCGCGGAATTCGGGCGGCGAGGCCGGATGGCGATGGAGGCGGCCCGGATGCAGGAGAGGATGCAGGAGAGGATGCAGGGGAGGATGCGGAAGGGGTTGCTGGTCCGGGTGCGGGACTGGGGCCATGGCGGGATCCTGGGGCATGGGCCGGCCGGGCGCGGGCTGCCGTCAGCTGCCTTCGGCCTCGCGGCAGACCTTGAGTTCCTCGATGATGTCGATGATCTCGATGTTCTGGTTGGCGCGGCAGTAGAATTCCTCGGCCTCGAAGGGCTTGGTCAGGAAGTCGTTGGCCCCGTTTTTGAGCAGCAGGGCCGAGAGCGCGCCCGAGCCCGCGGCCGAGACGCCGATGATCGCCACCGAGTCCTTCTTGTGCCGCTGGCGTACCTGCTTGATGAACTCGAAGCCGTCCATCTTGGGCATCTCGTAGTCCGTGATGATCATGCGCACGTCGGGGTTGTTCTCCAGCACCTCCAGGGCCTGCAGCCCGTCGCTGGCCTCCACGACCTGGAAGTTCTGCACCTTGAGGAGCGAGCGGATGTAGTTGCGCTCCATGCGCGAATCGTCCACGAGCAGGACCTTGACCAGACGGTTCTTGGACACGCGTTCCAGGCTGGAAACCATGGGGTCCATGTCCTGGATCGAACCCTTGAAAAAGTAGTCCACCACGCGCTTGTCCAGGAATTTCTGGCGCAATTCGTCGTTGAAGGTGGCGGTGAGCACGATGCAGGGCACGCCGTGGCTCATGACCAGGTCCACGGCCTCGCCGTCGGGCGCGTCGGGCAGGTTCAGGTCCACCACGGCGATGAAGACGTCCGCGGCGTGGGCCGCGAGCAGCGCCTCGGTCTGCTCCATGGTGTTGGCGATGAGCGTGGGAAAGGCGGTGAGCGCCTCGATCTGCTTGGAGATGATCTTGGCCTGGACCGGGCTGTCCTCGACCACCAGCACGGTGTGGGGGAGTTCGGCGAAGCTGGGAAGGGCGGTGCTGGGCTGGGCGTCGGGCATGGCTGCGATACGGGCCGGAGGTGTCCGTGCACCGTGCGTCCGGATCGCAACGGGCCGGAGGGTCAGCAGCCCTGAATAGTCCACACTTTCCGGGAGGCGTCAAGCGCGCAGTTTATCACCGCCCGGGGGAGCCGTAGGACCGGCGGGCGTGCTCCGGCGCACGTGCGCCCGGATTCCGTGCGTCCGTAGTCGGCGCGTTCAGGACCGGTGCGCCGCCAGGGCGTGCATGCGCGTGGCCAGCCAGTCCAGGGCCAGCTCCGGGCGCACGTTGGCGTCCAGGGCGTCCTGGCATTCGGCCAGGGCCACGTCCACGGTGCGCCGCCCGCGCGCGTCCATGTCCCGGGCGAAGATCAGGCCCAGGTCCAGGGCGGGCGCGCCGGTCATGGCCCGGGCCAGCTCGCGCTGGCAGAGCACGGTCAGCCGCCGGGCCAGCTCGCGGTCCACGGCCCCGCGCGCGCCCGTGATCTGGAACCAGCCGCGCCCGGTGCGCAGGAACGCGGCCAGGGTCCCGGCCAGATCCACGGCGCGGCGGTAGATCTCGCCTTCTGTGTCCGCCGGGCCCACCACGCAGTCGCCTTCGCCGGGAACGCCCGCGCGCAGGCTCACGGGCCAGGCCAGGGTCAGCACCCAGCCGCGCGAAACCAGCGTGGGCAGAAGCCGCTCCCGCTGGGCCGCAAGCAGGGTGAAGCAGGTGCCCGGCCGGGGCTCTTCGAGAGATTTGAGCAGCGCGTTGGCCGCCTCGGTGGACAGGGACTGGGCCTCGTGCAGGATCACGGAGCGGAAGCCGTCGTCGCGCGGCGGCTCGCCCAGGATCGAGCGCAGCTCGCGCACGGTCTCGATCTTGATCGTGCCCTGGGAGCCGTCCAGGAAGAAGAGGTCGCGGTGGGTCTTGGCCAGGGCCTGGGAGCAGCGGCGGCAGGAAAGGCAGGGCGGCTCGTCCTCGCGGCAGTTCAGGCGCGCGGTCCAGAACAGGGCCATGGCCTCGCGGTCCGCGGGCGTGCCGCCTTCGAGGATGAGCACCTGCGGCGGCCGCTTGGCCAGGGCGCAGAGGTGCGCGGCCACCCGGGCCTGGCGCGCGGCCGCGGTCACGGCCTCCTCGCGGCTCACGGGCCGCGGCGGAAGATCCTCCGCCGCGTTCTTGACGGCGGCGGACGCAACGCCGCGCGCGCTGGGCGTCTTGGCGCCTGCGGGCTTGCCGGTCGCCCTGGTGCTGGTGGATTTGCTGGTCGCCACGACGGCTCCGCCGCGCGGCGGCCGGGCGCTCCCCGCAGGGGGCCCCGCCGCCGCGTCCCGGCGCGCTACTTGCGCACCAGGGTCTGGGCGCGGTCCGGGCCCACGGAGACGATGGACACCGGCACGCCGGTGAGGCGCTCGATGCGCTTGACGTAGTCCTTGGCCTCGCCGGGCAGCGAGACCCAGGAGGTGCACTGGGTGATGTCCTCGGTCCAGCCGGGCATGGTCTCGTAGACCGGGGTCACGTAGGCCATGCCGTTCTGCTCCTGCGGCGGATAGTCGATGCGCTCGCCGTTGTACTCGTAGGCCGTGCAGATCTTGATCTCGCCCACGCCGGTGAGCACGTCGAGCTTGGTCAGGGCGATCTCCGTGGGGCCGTTGAGGCGCGCGGACTCGCGCAGCACGCAGATGTCCAGCCAGCCGCAGCGGCGCTTGCGGCCCGTGGTGGCCCCGAACTCGGAGCCCACGCTCTGCAGGTGCTCGCCCGCCGCATCCGAAAGCTCGGTAGGGAAGGGCCCCGCGCCCACGCGCGTGGTGTAGGCCTTGACGATGGCGATGATCCGGTCGAAGGCCCCGGGCTTGATGCCCGCGCCCGCCGAGGCGTTGCCCGCCACGCAGTTGGAGGAGGTCACGTAGGGGTAGGTGCCGTGGTCGATGTCCAGGTGCGTGCCCTGCGCGCCCTCGAAGAGGATGTTCTCCTCGTTCTCCATGGCCCGCTGCATCTCCGAGGACACGTCGCCCAGGTAGGGCGCCAGCCGCGCGGCATAGGGCTCGATCCAGGCGAAGACGTCCTCGGCCGAGAGCGGGTCGCGGCCGTAGAGCCCGGTGAACAGGGCGTTCTTCTCCACCAGGGCGGCCTCGATCTTGGCCTTGAGCAGCTCGGGGTTGGTGAAGTCCCCGGCGCGGATGCCCACGCGGGCCATCTTGTCCTCGTAACAGGGACCGATGCCGCGCCCGGTGGTGCCGATCTTCTCGCCCTTGCTCTTGTATTCCTCGCGCGCCGCGTCGATGACCTTGTGGTAGGGCATGATCACGTGCGTCTTCTTGCTGATGACGATGCGCCCGGGCCCGGCGGCCACGCCCTTGGCCTCCAGGGTGTCTGCCTCGCGGCAGAAGACCTCCGGGTCCAGGACCACGCCGTTGCCGATGCAGCAGCGCGCGCGGGGGTGCAGGATGCCCGAGGGCATGAGGTGGAGGATGAACTGCTCGCCGCCGACCACCACGGTGTGCCCGGCGTTGTTGCCGCCCTGGAAGCGGACCACGAGACCGACCTCGCCTCCGAGCAGGTCCACGACCTTGCCCTTGCCCTCGTCGCCCCACTGCGAACCCATGATGATGATGTTTGACATCGGCCTCTCCTTCTGGCACCTAACGCGCTCTTGCGCAGCCGTAGCTGTCGTTTTACGGCAAAAGGCCTCCTTACGTAAGGGACCGCCCACCCAAAGTCAATGCATAAAGGAATGGGACGGTTCTTGCAAAAAGGTCCTCCATGGTCTTTGCGCGTCGGGTTTGCGACACCATCGTTTGCACATCCGCCGCGCCGGGGCGTGACGACCGAACAGGAGACCCGCAAGGGAAGCGGACCCGGCCGTGGTCTGCGCGCGCCTGGGAGAGGCCGCGCGCGGAAGATGAAGAAAGGCCCCGGGGTGCGCACCGCGCGCCCGGTCCGCCGGAGAGAGAACATGAACATACGCATTCGTCGGGAACTCGCCGCCCTGCTGCTCTTGGGCGGAGCGGCCATGGCCGCCCTCACGGCCATGCTTCCCGAGCCCCCCGCCCGCCAGAACAACGTGCTGCGCGTGCTGGCCCCCCGCCTGCAAGCCGCCGCGGCGTCGCTGTCGCCTTACGGCCCGGGCCTGGAAAAGGAACTCGTGGACCTCTTCGGCCACGGCGCGGGCCTCGCGGTGCGCTGGGTGGACAGCCACCGCGCGGGCGACGCCTGGCAGGCCCTGGAAGAGGGCGACGCCGACCTGCTCCTGGGCGTGGGCCTGGAGGCCCCTCAGACCATGGGCGGCCCCGTGGCCGCCGGACCGGCCTACGCCGAATACAAGCCCTACCTCGTGCACAGCTCGCAGCGCCACGGCCTGCGCACCCCGGACGAACTCTGCTCCGCGCCCGTGCTCGTGGCCGACAACCCGGCCATGGAGCGCCGCCTGGCTGAGGGCGCCGAAGGGCTTTCCTGCGTGCCGGAAACCGAGGTGGGGCGCACCTCGGCCCTGACCCCGGTGCTGGCCACCCTGGAGGAGAACCGCGCCCGCTTCGCCCTGGTGGACGGCGGCCGCTTCCGTCAGCTCCAGCCCTTTTTCGCGCGCGTGCGGCCCGCCGCCGAACTCGGCGACTCCGTGGAGTATCGCTGGTTCTGGAACCTGGACCGCTCCCGCGTGGCCGACGCCCTGGAATCCTTCTGGGACTGTCCGGAAACCGGCGAGCGCATCGCGGACCTGACCGAGAAGTACTACGGCTTCCTGCCCGAGGAGACCGACTACTACGAACTCCACGTGCTCTCCGAGGCCCTGGAGGACGACCTGCCCGACTACGTCCCGGCCATCGCCAAGGCCGCGCGGCGCAACCGCATCGACCCGCTCCTGCTCGCCGCGGTCATCTTCCAGGAGTCGCGCTTCGACCCCGACGCCGTGAGCAAGACCAACGTGCGCGGGCTGATGCAGATCACCCAGGACACGGCCAGCGTGCTGGGCGTCAACCGCCTCGATCCCGTGGACTCCATCCGCGGCGGCGCGAAATACCTGCGCCAGATATGGGGAAAACTCGAACCGCTGCAGCTCGACGCCTGGAACCGCTGGTTCTTCACCCTGGCCGCCTACAACGTGGGCATCGGCCACGTCCTGGACGCCGTGGAGCTGGCGCGCCAGATGGGCGGCACGGGCGCCACGTGGCGGGAGCTGAAAAAGGTCCTGCCGCTGCTCGCCTGGGAGAAGTACTACTCGCAGACCAAGCACGGCTACGCGCGCGGCCTGCAGGCCGTGCACTACGTGGATTCGATCCGCTACTACTACTACGTGCTACACGGTATCGTCACCCTCGGGCGGCCGGAAGCGGAGCACCTTCGCCCGCTGCTTGGCATTGTGTCCGCCCGCTGGCCCCTCTCCTGAGTCCGTCTCGGGTCTGCCCAGGGCCTCCAGCCCCCGGAAGAGCGGATCCGACGGATCCAGCGTGAGCCGCGCGCCCTTGGGCCGCGCGCTCTCGGCCCAGTGGTGGTTGAAGAGCTGGTTCTTCATCCGCAGGGTCTGGATGAACCCGAAGACCAGGGCCGCCTCCTCCCAACGCCGCGTGGGCTCGAAACTCTGCACCTGCGCCGCGTACTTGTCCCACAGGCTCATGAGCGAGGCCTCGTCGAAGGCGTTGAGCTGGCGCGCCAGCTTCAAAAGCACTTTTTCCATGCGTCCCGGTCTCCTTTCCCACGGAGGGAATCACTGATGGGTGTGACTGCGCGGCTCGGGCCCGTGACGAACCGGTCCCGCGCGCCGCGCCTTGGCGCATCCTATGCGTTTTCCCCGCGCAAATCAAAATTGCCCGCCAGGGGCGGGTGTGGTAACAGCTTGCTTCCCGAACGACACGCCGCGCGCCCCGGCCGACCCCGCCGCCCGCGCGCATCCGCCCAGCCCGGAAAGGCCCGCCGAACGGCGCGCCCGCAACGCCAGGAGAACACATGAGCGATCTGAAAAAGATGTACCGGACCCTGCAGAAGGACGCCTTTCCCGCCGAGATCACCCTCACCGTGGGCGAGCAGGCCATGATCTTCAAAAAACGCACCTGGACCATCGACGGGGAGGAAAAGGGACTGCGCTACGGCGAGAACCCGGACCAGCCCGCCGCGCTCTACGAACTGGCCGGCGGCGGCCTGACCCTGGACGGCGTGGCCTTTCGCGGACCCGGCCAGGGCCTGGTCTCCGCGCTCACCGAGGAGCACATGCTCCAGGCCGGAAAACACCCCGGCAAGATCAACCTCACCGACGTGGACAACGGGATCAACATCCTTCAATACCTCTCGGCCAAGCCCGCGGCCGTGATCCTCAAGCACAACAATCCCTGCGGCGCGGCCTGGTGCGACGAGGGCGTGGCCGAGGCCCTGTCCCGCGCCTTCTGGTCCGACCGTATCGCCGCCTTCGGCGGGGCCGTGGTCGTCAACCGCCCCTTCACCAGGGCCGCCGCCGAGTTCGCCACGCGGTTCTACTTCGAGGTCGTGGCCGCTCCCGCCTACGAGGACGGCGCGCTGGAGATCCTCAAGACCAAGAAGAACCTGCGCATTCTCCAGATTCCCGGCCTGGCCGAGCTCGAAACGCTCGTGGGCCAACCCTTCCTGGACATCAAGTCGCTCACCGACGGCGGCATGATCGTGCAGACCTCGTTCTGCAACCGCATCCGCTCCGCCGCCGACTTCATCCCGGCCACGGCCGAAAAGGACGGCGCGACCTACACCGCGCGCACCCCCACCGCCCAGGAGGCCGAGGACCTCGTCTTCGCCTGGGCCGTGGAGGCCGGAGTGACCTCCAACTCCGTCATCTTCGCGCGCAACGGCTCCTGCGTGTCCATCGGCACCGGCGAACAGGACCGCGTGGGCTGCGTGGAGCTGGCCATCCACAAGGCCTACACCAAGTACGCCGACTCCCTGGCCTTCGCCGAGCACAAGCTCTCCATCTACGAACTGCGCGCGCGCGCGGCCACGGACGAGACCCTGGCCGCCGCCGCTTCGGACATCGAGGCGCGCACCCGCGCCGCGCGCGGCGGGCTGCCCGGCTGCGTGGTCGTCTCCGACGGGTTCTTCCCCTTCCGCGACGGCGTGGACGCCTGCCTGGCGCAGGGGGCCGTGGCCATCGCCCAGCCCGGCGGCTCCATCCGCGACCACGAGGTCATCGAGGCCTGCAACCAGGCCGCCCCCCAGGCCGCCATGGTCTTCACCGGCCAGCGGTCCTTCAAGCATTAGGCGGCGCGGGGGGAAGGCGAAGAGCAGGGGGGAGGCGGGGGAGAAACCCCTTTTTCGGCGAAAAAAGGGGTTTCTC
>JACCQO010000072.1 GCA_015709205.1 Desulfovibrionaceae bacterium | reverse complement strand
GCCCGGGGGAGGCGGGGGGTGGGGGAAAATACAGGGTTCCACGTATTGAATTTTATACCACGGAGGTGGAAAAAGAGCATGCGGAACCTGCGCAGGAGCGGGCCGCGGGGTCGTCATGAAGCTGCTAGTCGTGATTGCGATTTTTGCCGTTGTTACCGCTGCCGGGGCCGGGGCTTTGTACCTGGACCTCGGGGTGGAGGCCGCGCCCGAGGCGGTGATGAGCTATGACCCCGCCGTGCCGTTGGCGGTGCACAACCCCACGGACGGGCCGGCGCCCCACCGTTTCAGCGACGAGGAGATGGACTTTCTCAACCGCCGCCTGGACAGGCACGTCAAGGACGTGGCCCGGGCGGACGTCTATCTGCTCAAGGCCGGGCGCGGACTGCGCTCCTACGAGGGGGCCCAGGCGGAAAAGGCCCGGGCCATGCTCACCCTGCGCATGGCCGACGGCACGCTCATGGATTCGCGGGCCGTGGACGCGGACAGGGGCGGACTGGCCGTGGCCCTGGCCGCCAAGCTGGACCAGTGCGTGCAGCGCTACCGCGCCCTGCCGCCTCCGCCTGTCTCCGCCGGCGCCGCGGCACGCCGCATCTCCGACATCTGACAGCAAGCAGCCCGGCAGGCAGCGTGGCGCCGCGCTCTTTTCGCGGGCGTCACGTTGCGCGGCCGGGCAGCGGCTTTCCCGAGCCCGGGCGCGGCGGCCGCAGGAGCCGGGCGTGTCCGCGCGCGTCCTGCGGGGCCCATTCCGGTGGGGCCGCGATCCGGTTTTTCGCCCGCCCGCGCCGCGGCGGGCCATGGGGCCTTTCCCGGCGTGGGCGCGCATTGCGATTTTCGGCAGGCCCTGCTACCAGTTGGTGAACCCGGGCAAAGAGCCGCCCGGTCCGCAGGGCAGCTCCATGCACGGCGACGCGAAACGCATTTTCCACTTTCCGCTTTTCATCTTCTTCATCGGCATCATGCTGCTCGGTGCGGTGCTCCTGGGCCGCATCGTCAAGGATTTCTTTTCCGACGCGGACATCATCCTCAATTCCTTCGCCTACCTGAGCCCTGGCGGCGTGATCCGCTACCCGCGCGTGTTCCTGTTCCGCTTCTTCAACGTGGCCGTGGCCCTCACGGCCCTGGGCTACGTGGGCGCGGCGAGCCTGGACAAGGCCCGCTCCGACGGCCCGGCGGAGCACGCGCGCCTCATCGGCGTGTGCCTGGCCAACGTGGGCTGGGTCGCGGCCTTCACGCTGCTCTTCTGGGGCCTGCGCGCGCCCGGGCTGCTCGGCTGGGATCCCGGCAATCTGATCTACCGCAAGGCCGGGCTGCTGGAATGGGCCCAGGCGGTGCTGGTCGCAGCTGCGGCCGTGGTCTTCGTCCGCTCTTGGCTGCGGCGGCGGGGGCGGGGGCTGCCCGGCTACGTGGGGGCGCATTTGCTGGTCATGGCCCTGATCTGCGTCGTCGGCCTGGGCGAAGGGCTGGACTGGGGGCAACTGCTGTTCGGCTGGCAGAGCCCCGCATTTTTCCGCGAGCACAACCTGACGGGCGCGGCCAACTTCATCGGCATGCTCGACAGGCCCGGCACGGCCGCGCTCTACGCCGCCGGCGGGTTCCTGATCTCCGCGCTCGTGCCCCTGAGCGCCTGGGTGCGCACGCGCCTGGCCCCGGACGCGCCCCTGCGCCTCATCCTGCCGGGCAGCCGTTGGATCTTCACCTCCGTGCTCATCCCCTGCGTCTACCAGTACGACGAGTTTTTCGAACTGGTCGTGGCCCTGATCCTGCTCTGCTACGCCCTGCGCGTGCAGGCGCGCCTGCGCCGCCGCCTGCGCCCGGCCGCCTGAAGCGGGCGGCGCCGCTGCACCCCTTTCGGCAGCAATGTTGCTGCACCCCTTTCGCGATCGTCGGGTACTGGGGGGGCGTTTCGGTTTTCCCCCGCCCGCGCGCAGTCGCCGGATTCTTTAGGCGTTTTTTTCCAGACGTCAGGGCGCATTCGCCGCCAAAGGCGGCGTCAGTCCGTGCGGCCCCTCTCTGTCCTGGCCTCGGGCCCCGCGCGGGTTTTCTGTTCCGCTACAAACGCGCCCTTCCTCACCCGCACCCTCCGTCCCGTTCCCGCACGCGTACTCGGCGGACGTTCCGCTACCAACATGGTTGGGATTCTGGCATGCCCTTTGCTCATGTTTCCTGCGGACCGGACTGCGAACGCGACGCGAAATCGGACGAGCGAGGGTGCCATGGAAAGAAAATTGTTATCACTTTTGCTGATAAATCTATTGGTTGTCACAGGGTACGTGCTTCTGGTCGTGCTCTGGACGCCCGGAGGGACCGAGGTGGGGGGTGGTGCCGGGGCAGGTATGGATATTTCAAAATTGTCAGATGCCTTGGCCGGGTTCAGGACCACGGCGCTGTGGGCCGGGGGGCTCGCAGTGGCCTGCGCGCTGGCCTCCGGGGTGGCCGTCCTGCGCTGGCAGGCGGCTCGGGTGGCCGGATTGCGCCGCACTGCGGCCGACGCCCTGGCCCTGGCGCGGGAGGTGGAATACGTTCCTGGCGAAGGTCACAATTTTGTGCATCTGGACCGGGATCTCCAGGCCGTGGTCCTGGCCGTGCGCGCCGAGCGCGAGCGGGCCGAGGCCGGAGCCGTGTGCCTGGCCCAGGCCGAACAGCGCGGGGACGCGGCCTTTGCCTCGGCCGCCCAGGCGCGCGAGCGCGCCGAGGAGGCCCGTTGCTCCAGCCTGCGCGGGGCCGCCGTGACCCTGGGCGAGGCCATCGGCTCCATCCGCGGCGCCACCGACGGGCTGACCAAGGTCATCGGCGAGGCGCGCTCCGGCGCCGAGCGTCAGCAGCGCCTCGTGGCCGAGGCGTCCACGGGCATGCAGCAGATGAACGTGGCCGTGGAACAGGTCGCCGGCAGCGCCGAGGCCGCCGCCAACCACGCCCAGTCCGCGGCCGAGCGCGCCCGCGAGGGCGAACGCGCCGTGGCCGCGACCATCGGGGCCATCGGCTCGGTCAACGAGCGCACCCGCGCCCTGGCCGAAGTCGTGGCCGGGCTCGGCGAGCAGGCCGGGGCCATCGGCCAGATCATGGGCGTGATCAACGACATCGCGGACCAGACCAACCTCCTGGCGCTCAACGCGGCCATCGAGGCCGCGCGCGCGGGCGACGCGGGCCGCGGCTTCGCCGTGGTCGCGGACGAGGTGCGCAAGCTGGCCGAAAAGACCATGGACGCCACGCGCCAGGTGGGCGCGCAGATCACCTCCATCCAGGACGGCGTGGCCCAGACCCAGCAGGGCATGGGCGAGGCCGAGTCCCTGGTGGCCGAGGCCGAGGGCCGCGCCAAGGCCTCGGGCGAGACCCTGGTGGCCATCGTCGAATTGGTCACGGAGAACGCCAACCAAGTGCAGTCCATCGCCGCCGCGGCCACGCAGCAGGCCGCGGCCTGCGAACAGGTGGCGCGCAACATCGCCACGGTGGACGAGATTTCCGGCCGCACCACCTCGGAGATGGACGCCTCCACCCGCAGCGTGGCCGACGTGCTGGCCCAGGTGGACGAGCTGCAGGGCCTCAACGGCGCGTTCCAGCTCGTGGGCGGCGGCGAGGTGCACGAGGTCATCGGCCGCCTGGCGGCCGACGCGGACGTGGTTTCCATGGACCCCAAGCGCGTGGAGGCGGCGCTCAGGCGCGAGATCAAGCGCTCCGGCTTCCTGGAACTGCTCTACCTGACCGACGCGCGCGGCATCCAGCCCATCGGCAACATCGCGCGGCCCGGGAGCGAATCCCCGGGCGACGCCAAGGCGCGCGGCAAGGACTGGTCCAAGCGTCCCTGGTTCCGGGGCCCCATGGACAGCCGCAACATGTACGTCTCCGACGTGTACGTGTCCCAGGCCTCGGGGCGGCGCTGCCTGACCGTTTCCGCACCCGTGTGGGGCGGCGAGGACAGAATCGCGGGCATCATCGCGGCGGACGTGACCCTGTAGCCCTCCCCGGCGGGCGGGGGAAACCCTCCCCGGCATGCAACGGGCCGCGCTCCCTCGGGGGTGCGGCCCTTTTGCGCGCCGCGGCTTGACCTGGACGCGGTCCGCGCTATGCTGCGCCATCCGGCCCGCGCGCCGGCCACCGCCAATCGCGCCGCGCCTCCCCGGAGGGCGGCTCCGGAGGAAACATGGTCGAGACGGTCATCATCATGGGCGCGGCCGGGCGCGATTTCCACAACTTCAACGTCTACTTCCGCAACAATCCGCGCTACCGCGTGGCGGCCTTCACCGCCGCGCAGATCGAAGGCATCGCCGAGCGCACCTATCCGCCGGAACTGGCCGGGCCGGGCTACGAAAAGGGCATCCCCATCCACCCGGAAAGCGAGCTGCGCGCCCTGATCCGCGCGCACCGCGCCGACCTCGTGGCCTTCTCCTATTCCGACGTGCCCCACGTGGAGGTCATGCACAAGGCGTCCCTGGCCATGGCCGAGGGCGCGGACTTCATCACCCTGGGCGCGACCTACACCATGCTCGCGTCCTCCAGGCCGGTGGTCGCGGTCTGCGCCGTGCGCACGGGCTGCGGCAAGTCCCAGACCACGCGCCGCGTCTGCGACATCCTTCGGGCGCGCGACCTCAAGCCCGTGGTCGTGCGCCATCCCATGCCCTACGGCGACCTCTCGCGCCAGGCCGTGCAGCGTTTCGCCTCGTTCGCGGACCTCGACGCCCACGAGTGCACCATCGAGGAGCGCGAGGAGTACGAGCCGCTGGTGGACCGGGGGCTCACGGTCTACGCCGGGGTGGACTACGCGGCCGTGCTGCGCGCCGCCGAGGCCGAGGCCGACGTCATCGTCTGGGACGGGGGCAACAACGACACGCCCTTCTACAGGCCCACGGTGCAGATCACGGTCTTCGACCCGCACCGCGCGGGCCACGAACTGCTCTACTACCCGGGCGAGACGAACATGCTCATGGCCGACGTGGCCGTGATCAACAAGACCGACACCGCGCCCGGCGAGGGCGTGGCCGCCGTGCGCGCCAACATCGGGCGCTGCAACCCGGCCGCGCGCGTGGTCCTGGCGCGCTCGCCCGTGTCCGTGCCCGATCCCGGCGCGGTGCGCGGCAAGCGGGTGCTCGTGGTCGAGGACGGGCCGACCCTGACGCACGGAGAGATGGCCTTCGGCGCGGGCGCCGTGGCCGCGCGCGCCTTCGGCGCGGCCGAGCTGGTGGACCCGCGCCCCTTTGCGCGCGGCTCGATCCGCGCGGTCTACGAGCGCCATCCGCACATCGGCCCGGTGCTGCCCGCCATGGGCTACAGCCGCGCCCAGGTGCGCGACCTGGCCGCGACCATCGCGGCCGTGGACTGCGACCTGGTGATCTTCGGCACCCCGGCGCACCTGGCGCGCATCGTGGCGGTGGACCGCCCGAGCCAGGAGGTGGGCTACGACTACGCCGACGGCGGCGACCCCACCCTGGCCGAGGCCCTGGGCGCGCTGCTCGCCGAGCGCTGCGGCTGCTGAACTCCGTCGATCTGTCGCGCGGCGGCGGCCCGGAGCCGGGCCGCCGCCGCGCGTCCGTCATCCGTTCGCCCCGTTTCCGTTCGCCCCGTTCCCGTTCTCCGCGCACCAGTGGCGCAGGCCGCGCTCCGTGGTCACCAGGAAATCCTGCACGTTGGTCAGGATGGAGCGCGCCGACAGGGAGCCGCGGTTGGCCAGCTTGTCGACCACGAACTCGCTCATGTCCACCGAATAGAAGAATACCGGCCGCACGGTGCCGTCTTCGCGCACGCGGTAGGACGGGGTCATGTTGCCCACGGCGATGGAGTGCAGCTGCGTGGCCAGGGCGACCACGGTGGTGGCGCGCTCCACCACCGCGCGCATGGCGTCCTGCGCCGCGTAGACGTCCGCCTCCACCTCGGGCAGCGGCCCGTCGTCGCGGATGGACCCGGCCAGCACGAAGGGCACGCCGCGCTGCACCACCGCGCGCATCACCCCATCCGTCACCAGCCCCCGGCGCATGGCGTCCTCCATGGATCCGGCCGCGCGCACGCGGTTGAGCGCGTCCAGGTGGTGGTAGTGGCCCAGGGGCGCCGAGCGCTTGGTGTAGAGGTCCTGGCCCAGGGCCGTGCCGTAGAGGCTGCCTTCGATGTCGTGTGTGGCCAGGGCGTTGCCCGCGAGCAGGCCGTGCACGTAGCCGCGCTCCACGAGCCGGGTGAAGGCCCGGCGCGCGTCGCGGTCGAAGACCGCCGCGGGCCCGGCCACCCAGACGATGCAGCCGTGCGCGCGCTCGTGTTCCAGCAGGGCGTAGAGCTCGTCGTAGTCGATGGAAAAGGACGTTTCGCGGGTCATGCGCGTGCGGAAGGCGAACTTTTCGCGCTCGGCGGCCGTGGTCCCAAAGGGCGCGGCGTGCACGTAGATGCCTTCCTGGCCGTCCTCGGTGCGGCCGCAGGCCACCGGGTCGCCCTTGGCCAGGCGGCGGAACTCGCGCACCTCGATGGCCCCGGCCGCCGTGCGCACGGCCACGCAGTCCATGCGCGCGGCGCGCGGCAAGGCCCACACGCCGGGCGCGACGTGAAAATATTCCGGAAAGATGCTCGTGGCGTGGAAGTCGTCCGGGGCCACGCCGTCGCGCGGCGCGGGCCGGAACGCGGCGAGCGGTGCGTCCCGCAGGGCCGGGACGGAGAAGTCCGGAGGCACGAAGCCGGGCAGGGTGAAGGCCATGGGGTTCTCCTTTCCTTTGGGGCGGCCGCCAAGCGGCTTGGACGGCCGCCGGGGCGGCGGGGAGGCGCGCGAAAGGATTCCGCTTGTGATCAGGATAGCCCACCGTGCGGAAAACACAAGGCGAGCGCGGACAGGGGCGGGGCCGGAGAGGGAGTGGAACGTCCGGCGGAGAGGGGGGAGGGTGGCGAGCGCGGAGGCTGGGCGATGGCCGCCGCGCCTGGGACGGCGCAGCCTTTGGTGGGGATGCTCCCAGAAGTTTGCGGAAAAGTGGGCGCCCAAAAATCCGGTGGCCGCGCGCGGGCGGTGGAAAGCCGAAACGCCCCCGCAGCACCCGACGACCGCGAAAAGGGTGCAGCAGCATTGCTGTCGAAAAGGGTGCAGCAGCATTGCTGCCGAAAAGGGTGCAGCAGCATTGCTGCCCTAGGGCAGGGTGTAGGCGTGGAGGGCGTCGAGGAGGACGTCCTTGCGGACGGGCTTGGTCAGGTAGCCGTCGCAGCCCGCGTCCAGGCAGCGCTGCAGGGCCTCGCCGTAGGCGTGCGCCGTGAGCGCGAGCACCGGCGTGGGCCGTGCGTCGCGCTTGCGCTCCATGTCGCGCAGGGCCGCGGTGGCCGCGTAGCCGTCGAGCACGGGCATCTCCATGTCCATGAGTACGATATCGAAATTGCGCACGCGCAGCAGGTCCAGGGCTTCGCGGCCGTTGACCGCCGTGGTCAGCCTGTGCGGCGTGGAGCCCAGATACAAGTCCACCAGCATGCGGTTGCTCTCGGCGTCCTCCACCAGGAGCACCTCCAGGGGCCGCTCCTGGCAGGCGAAGCGCTCGGGCTCGCCGCCGCCTTCGGCCCCGCGGCCCAGGGCCAGGAGCACGGCCTCGCGCAGGTCCGCGCGGCCCGCGGGCTTGATCAGCCCGGCCCGGAACCCGCGCCGCCCCCCGGACGGCCCCCCGGACGACCCGCCGGACGGCCCGTCGCCGTGGCCCCCGGTGGTCAGCAGCGGCAGCACCGGCGCGGACGTGGCCTCGGGAGGCCGGGCCTCCCACGCGGCCATGTCCGGCAGGCACTCGTCCACAAGCACCAGATCCGGCTCGCGCCCCTGCGCCAGCCAAGCGGCGGTGGCCTCCAGGGCCTCGGCCACGGAGCCTGCCGCCACGGCCTCCGCGCCATCCTCGCGCAGCAGCCCGGCCAGGCTGAGGCGCGTGGGTCCGTGGTCGTCCACCACGAGCAGGCGCAGGCCGCCCAGAGGAAGGGCAACGTCCGCGTCCGTCGCGGCCGGTGCGGCGCTTTGGGGGGCCACGTGCTCCAGGGGCACGTCCACGATGAAGGTCGAGCCCCGGCCCTCGATGCTGTCAAGGGTCAGGGTGCCGCCCATGCGTTCCACCAGCCCGCGCGAGATGGCCAGTCCCAGCCCGGTGCCGCCCACGCGGCGCGAGGCCGAGGAATCGGCCTGCGTGAAGCTTTCGAAGACCGCCTCGCGCATGTGCGCCGGGATGCCCGTGCCCGTGTCGCGCACTGTGTAGCGCAGGCCGCGCCGTTTCGTTTCGGCGTGGTCCCCCGCCGGCCGTGGGGCCCCTGTCGGCCACGGCGGCGGGGCGGGCCTGCGCGGAACGCCGAGCTCCACCACGATCTCGCCGCGGCAGGTGAACTTGGCCGCGTTGGAGAGCAGGTTCACGAGCACCTGCGCCAGGCGCGCCGCGTCGCCCACGGCCAGGGCCGGGGTCCCGGGCAGGGTCAGGTGGGCCATGTCCAGACCGCGGTCGTGGGCCCGGAAGGCCGTCACGCGGCAGGCCTCCTCCAGCACCTGGCGGGGGTCGAAGGGCTCGACGGCCAGCTTCAGGCGGCCCGCCTCGATGGTCGAGAAGTCGAGGATGTCGCCGATGACGTCCATGAGCCCCTGCCCGGCGGAGCGGATGGTCCGCGCGCATTGGCGCTGCTCCTGGGTCAGCCTGGATTCCCAGAGCAGTTCGGCCATGCCCAGGATGGCGTTCATGGGCGTGCGGATTTCGTGGCTCATGGTCGCCAGGAATTCGCTCTTGGCCCGGCTGGCCGATTCCGCCTCCAGGCGCGCGCTTTCCAGCTCCATGTTCTGGCGCTCGATGATGCGCTGGGTGAGGTAGGTGCGGCGGCGCGCGGCCTGGGTCACGAAGGAGACGACCACGGCCACGATGGTCGTGGCCACGGTCAGGAACATGTCATAGCGGTAGGCGGCCCAGGAGCCGGCAAAGGTCGTGAGCGACCAGGTCACGCTGGCCAGGTTGAGCCCGAAGACGAACAGGGCGCGCGCCGGGGGGATGGACAGGAACGCGGCGGGCACGAGCAGGAGCACGTAATACATGCCCAGGTTGCCGCGCAGGGAGTGGATGTAGCCCAGGATGAGCGAGGCGTAGGGCAGGAAGAAGAGCAGGTAGGCGAACCACAGGTTGCGCGTGAGGCGGTGGCGCTCCAACCGTCGCACCGGGCCGGACAGGGCCGCGAGAAAGGCCAGGGACACGGCCAGGGCGAAGCCGCGCGCCTGCAGCAGCACCGGCCACAGGGCGCGCGCCGCCGGGGTGCCCGCGGCCCGGATGGCGTAGTAGTCGGCCACGAAGAAGAGCAGCAGCGCGCCGGGCATGAGCCAGGCCATGATGCGCACGCGCCGCAGGTTGAGGCGGTGCATGCTCGCCAGGTAGTCGCCGTCGAACTCGCCGGGGGGCTCGCCCGGGAGCCGGAGACGGGAACGCAGGGGGTCGGTCATGGTGCGCTCCAGGGCCCGCAGAGGTTGTGGTTCGCGGCCCCGGTCGCGCAGCGGGAACAGGGCGGGCCCGGTATCACTTGCCCAATAATGGAAACACCGGCGTGGTGCAATGATTTGCCGGTTCGAAGCGAAGCGTCGTCGCGCCGCGGAGCGGCGGCCGGGGGGCGCCACGGGACCTGGCGCGCGCGGGGATGGCCGGGGGCGCGGCGGCGAGCGGAACGCCGCGCACCGGAAACGCGGGCGGCGAAAAAGGAATCGGAAAGGGGGACCGGAAGGCGGGCTCGGAAGGGGGAAGGGGGGGACCGGGCGGCGCGGGGGATCAGTTCCTGGCGCCCGGGCCCACCTGGGCCAGGACCGTGCCGCCGAGCATCAGGCCGCAGCCCGCCAGGGCGCGCGCGCCCATGGTCTCGTCCAGCAGCAGCCAGCCCGCCAGGGCCGCGAACACGGCCTCCAGGCTGAGGATCAGGGCCGCATGCGCTGGCTGGGCGTCGCGCTGGGCCACCACCTGCAGGGTGTAGGCCACGCCCACGCTCATGAGCCCGCCGTAGAGGATGGCGGGCGTCGCGCCGGAAAGGCCCGCGAGGGTGACCTCCTCGAAGCCCACGGCCGCGATCAGGCTCAGGACCGCGCAGGCCACGAACTGGGCGCAGGCCAGGCGCACCGGCTCGTAGCGTTTGGTCAGCCAGGTCAGGACGAGCACGTGCCCGGCCCAGAACACCGCGCCGATGAGCTCCAGCAGGTCGCCGAAGGCGATGCTGAAGCCTTCGGTGACCGAGAGCAGGTAGAGCCCCACGGCGGCCATGAGCGCGCCCGCCCAGGTGGACGGCCCGGGGCGCAGGGCGAAGGCCAGCCCCATGATCGGCACGAAGACCACGTAGAGGCCGGTGATGAACCCGGCCTTGCCCGCCGTGGTGTGGATCAGCCCGACCTGCTGCAGCGTGGCCCCGCCGAACATGATCACGCCCGCCAGGGCTCCTGCGCGCGCGTAGTCGGCCAGGGAGCGGCCCGCGGCCTGCAAGGGCTCGCCGGGGGCGCGCCCGGCGCGGGCCATGCGGTGGATCAGCGGCAGCAGCGCGGCCGCGCCCAGGGCGAAGCGCACGCCGTTGAAGGTGAACGGGCCCACGAAGTCCATGCCCACGCGCTGGGCCACGAAGGCCCCGCCCCAGATGGCGGCGGTGATCGTCAACAGGAGGTTGGCTCGGGCGGCGGTGCTGCGCATCCGGCGGATGTAGACGAAAACCTGTTGTCGTTCAAGAGAATTCGGTGCGGCGGGGGGCGTGGAGGCCGTGCGTCCGATGCTCGCGACCGGTGCCGACATCCGGCTCTTGCATCCGGACGCGCTCGGGGGTATTGGGTCCGCCCTGCGGCGGACCGGCGCGGGTTGCGGCACGGTCCAAAGGAGCGTATTTGCGGGGAACGCGGCAAAAGGCCTTGCGGGCCCTGAACCTTGCGCCCTGAACCTTGCGCCCTTGAACCTTGCGCCCTGAACCTTGCGCGAACGGCCCGGGCGCCCGAACGCACCATCGAACCATGATCGCCCTGGCACGACCTCTCCTCCAACGCGCCGCCAAGATGCGGCCGCTGACCTGGCTGGTGGCCAGCTTCCTGCTGCTCGTCCTCCTCGGCGCACTGCTGCTCATGCTCCCGGAGGCCACGGTCTCGGGCTCCATCCCCTTCATCGACGCCCTGTTCACCTCCACCTCGGCCGTGTGCGTCACGGGCCTCGTGGTCGTGGATACCGGCTCCTACTTCACCCCCCTGGGCCAGACCATCATCATGGCCCTCATCCAGGTCGGCGGCCTGGGCGTGATGACCATCTCCGTGGCCCTGTTCCGCTTCCTGGGCCGGGGCGTCTCCTTCCGCCAGCGCATGCTCATGCAGAGCGTCTACACGCACACCCCGCGCCAGGACATCCTCGTCTTCGTCAAGTCCATCCTGGTCTTCACCGCCTTTGCCGAAGGCCTGGGCGCGGCCCTGCTCTTCTTCCGCTGGAGCGGCGAATTCCCCCTGGACAAGGCCTTGTTCCTGGCGGTCTTCCACTCGGTTTCCGCGTTCTGCAACGCCGGGTTCGCCCTGTTTTCGGACTCCCTGGTCCGTTACGGCGACGACGCGCTCCTGAACCTGACCGTGTGCGGCCTGATCGTGGTCGGCGGCATCGGCTTTCCCGTGCTCCACGACCTGCTGCGCTGGGCGCGCGGGGCGCACGCCGAGGGGCGGCGGCCCCGGCTCACGCTGCAGACCAAGGCCGTACTCGCGACCACGGCCATTCTCACCTTCGGCGGCGCGGCCGTGTTCTGGATCCTGGAGCACCACCACGCCTTCGTGGGCATGCCCAAGGGCGAAGCCGCGCTGATTTCCTTGTTCCAATCCGTGACCGCGCGCACCGCCGGGTTCAACACCATCGACCTCGGCCGTCTCTCCGACGCCACCGTGACCCTGGTGCTCTTTCTGATGTTTTTCGGGGCCTCGCCCGGGTCCTGCGGCGGCGGCGTGAAGACCACCACCCTGGCCGTGCTCGCGGCCTACGCCTGGAGCCGCGTGCGCCGCAACCGGCACGTGACCCTGTTCAAGCGCCGCGTGCCCACGGATACCGTGAACCGTTCCATCACCCTCACGCTCATCGCCGTGGGCCTCATCGGCGCGGCGCTGTACATGATCCTGGCGGGCAACGCCGTTCAGGGCACGCTGCGCTCCACGGTGCCCAACCACTTCCTGGTGCACCTCTTCGAGGCCGTCTCGGCCTTCGGCACCGTGGGGCTGTCCCTGGGCGGCACGGCGCTGCTGACCCTGTGGGGCAAGTGCTGGATCATCCTACTCATGCTCGTGGGCCGGGTGGGCGTTCTCTCCTTCGCTTACGTCATCGTGGGCGGCGAGGCGACCAGGGGCCTGGAATACGCCCAGGAAAACATCATGATCGGCTAGACGCCGGAGGCCATTCCCATGAAGAGATTCGCAGTCATCGGCCTGGGCAAGTTCGGGTTCCACGCGGCCAAGGCCCTCTACGAGGAGGGCAACGAGGTCGTGGCCCTGGACGTGGAGCGCCAGCGCGTGCAGGACATCGCCCCGCACTGCACCGAGGCCGTGGTCATGGACGCCACGGACCGCCAGGCCCTGGAGACCCTGGGGCTGGAAACCTCGGACGGCGTGATCGTCTCCACGGGGTCGCAGATCAGCCGCAGCATCCTCATCTGCCTGCACCTCCACGAGATCGGGGTGCAGCGCATCCTGGTCAAGGCCCTGGACGAGGACCACGCCAAGATCCTGGCCAAGGTCGGGGCCACCGAGGTCATCCACCCGGAAAAGGACATCGCCGTGCGCACGGCGCGCGCCCTGTCCAATCCCAACGTGCTCGACTTCATCCCCCTGGCCGCGGGCTACGACCTGGTGGAGATGGAGCCGCCCAAGTCCCTGCAGGGCAAGTCCCTGCAGGACGCCCGGCTGCGCGAGAAGTACGCCATCCACGTCATCGCCGTGCGTTCGGCCTCGGGCGAGTTCCAGCTCGCCCCGCCCCCGGACCAGCCCATCAACCCCTCCGACGTGCTCATCCTCCTGGGCCGCACCAAGGACATCGAAAGCTTCCGCGCCCTGTAGCGCGTGCGGCGCGAAGAGCCGGGGGGAGGCGGGGAGGGGGAACCCCTTTTTCGGCGAAAAAAGGG
>JACCQO010000071.1 GCA_015709205.1 Desulfovibrionaceae bacterium | reverse complement strand
GGCGGGACCTCTTTACAAAGAGGTCCCGCCTCTCCCCGCCTCCCCCCGGCTCTTCCTCTTCCTTCCCCCGCTCCCGCGCGCGTCAATCGCCCTTGGGGATCTCGCGGACCTGGCCGCTTTCGATGAGGGAGATGGCGCGTTGGGCGAGGAAGGTGACTTCGGGTTTGGAGATCTGTTCGTCCGCGCCCACGGCGTCGCCCTTGTGGCGCAGCTTGTCGGTGATGAGCGAGGAGAACAGCAGCACGGGCAATTGCTTGAGGACCGGGTCCTCCTTGATGCGCCGGGTCAGGTTGTGGCCGTCCATCTGGGGCATCTCGATGTCCGAGACCACGACCTGCACGTAGTCGTTGATGCGCGCGCCCTGTTCCTCGGCCTTGCCCTTGAGCTCCACGAGGCGTTCCCAGGCGCTCTTGCCGTTGTTGTGGGTCTCCACGTCGAAGTTGGCCTTTTCCAGGAGATCCTTGAGCATTTCGCGGATCAGGGTGGAGTCGTCGGCGACCAGGGCGCGGTAGCGGTTGTTGGCGGCCCAGTCCACGCTTTCGTCCAGGCGCAGGGCCAGGCTCGGGTTGAGGTCCGCGACGATCTTTTCCAGGTCGAGGATGAAGATGATGCGGCCTTCGAGCTTGACCACGCCGGTGACGGAGTTGCCGCTCATGGACTGCACGTAGGCGTTGGGCGGCTCGACCTCCTCCCAGCTGATGCGGTGGATGCGGTTGACGCCGGAGACGAGAAAGGCGGTGGTCACGTTGTTGAATTCCGTGACGATGACCTTGGGGGGTTCCTTTTCGGTGCGGTCCTTGCCCAGCCACATGGACAGGTCCACCAGCGGGATGACGTGGGAGCGCTGGTTGAAGGCGCCGAGCACGGAGGGGTGCTGGACCTCGGGCATGCCGGTGATCTTGGGCGCGCGGATGATTTCCAGCACCTTGGCCACGTTGACGCCGTAGAAGCCGCGGTACGACCCGCTCGTCCCTTCGGTGGAGCGTTCGTCGAGGTAGAACTCCACGATCTCCAGTTCGTTGGTGCCGCTTTCGAGCAGGATGTTGGTCTGTGACATGTCGTGTCTCCGGTTGGCGAATGGCGTTGCTAGAGTTCTCTCAGCATGCTTTCTATGGCGTCTATTATCTTCTGCGGGGTGGAGGCGCCCGCTGTCAAGCCGATGATCGAAAAACCGCGCAAACGGTCCATGGGGAGTTCGTCCGGGGTTTCCACGTGCACGCAGGGCACGCCCTTGGCGCGGGCCACGTCGGCCAGGCGGCGGGTGTTGCCGCTGGTGTAGCCGCCGGCCACGACCATGGCGTCCACCTCTCCGGCCAGGGCCACGGCCTCGCGCTGGCGTTCCATGGTGGCGTCGCAGATGGTCTCCAGCACGGGCGTCTCCGGGCCGAGGGTCTGGCGGAGGTGTTCGCGGATGCGCTCGAACTGGGCGCGGTCCTGGGTGGTCTGGGCGGCCAGGAAGTAGTGCTTGCCCGCGTCCAGGGTGTGTTCGAGCAGGGCGGGGAGCGAGTCGAAGAGCACGGTGTCGCCGTCGGCGTAGCTGACCAGGCCGCGCACCTCGGGGTGGTCGGCCTCGCCGTAGAGCAGCAGGGTGCCGCCGCGCGCGGCCTGGGTGGAGATGAGCACCTGGGCCTTTTTCACGCGCGGGCAGGTGGCGTCCTCGATGCACACGCCGCGGGTCTTGAGGCTCTCCTCAACGAAGCGCGGCACGCCGTGGGCGCGGATCACGGCGTGGCTGCCGGGCGGAATCTCCTCGGGCGCGGCCACGCGGTGCACGCCCAGGGCTTCGTACTCCTCGAGGACCTGGGGATTGTGGATGATGGGCCCGAGCGTATAGATGGGCCGCCCGTCGGGATTTTCCACGAGCTTGTCCAGCTTGCGCAGGGCAAGATCCACGCCCATGCAGAACCCGGCGGTCCGGGCGCGCTTGACGATCATGCAGACTCCCTGGGGATGGCACGGCGGCGGGAACGACGACGCGACGCCTACCCCCCCTCCAGATGTTCGACCACGAGGCGTTCGCACTCCATGTAGGATGTACAGGAAGTCATGGCTTTGCGCAATGCGCCCGCACCGGGCATGTCCTTGACGTAGCGGGGGATCACGGTGCGCATCTTGAGCAGGGCGGCGTGGCGGCCGTCGTGTTCCTCGCTCAGGCGCAGGTGGGCGCGGACCATCTCCAGCAAGGCCGCGGACGAACGCGGCGGGGGCGGAGAGCCCGTGGCGAGCAGGTGCTTGAATTCCGAAAAGATCGCAGGATTGCGCAAGGCCCCGCGGGCGAAGAGCACGCCGTCCACGCCGGTTTCGCGCACGCAGCGCACCGCGTCCTCGGCCGTGAAGAGATCGCCGCTGGCGAGCACGGGGATGGCCACGGCCCGTTTCAGGCGCGCCAGCGCGGTCCAGTCCGCGACGCCGGAAAAGCCCTGGCGCGCGGTGCGCGGGTGCAGGGTGAGCCAGGCGACGCCCGCGTCGGCCAGACGGCGGCCCAGGTCGAGCCAGACCTCCTGCCCGGCCTGCCAGCCCAGGCGGAACTTGACGCCCACGGGCGCGGGCGCGGCCCGGTCCAGGGCCCGGACCATGGCCCGGGCCACGGCCACGAGGTTGTCCACGTCCTTGAGCAGGGCCGCGCCCGAGCCGGTCTTCACGACCTTGGGCACGGAGCAGCCCGCGTTGAGGTCGAATCCGGCGAAGGCCTGCTCGCCGCAGCGCTCCAGGAGCAGGGCCAGGCCGCGCTCCAGGATCTCCGGGGCCGGGCCGAATAGCTGGGCCACGAGCGGCGCATCGCCCGGCGCGGTGCGCAGCAGCGGTCCGGTGCCCGGGCTGTCGTAGATCAACCCCTTGGCGCTGATCATCTCGGTGCAGCACACGGCCGCGCCCTGGGCGCGGCAGAGCAGACGGAAGGGCAGGTCCGAATAACCCGCGAGCGGCGCGAGCCAGGGCGCACCCGGCCGGAATTGCAGGCCGGGAGGCGGGGCGGACGCTACGGGCGTCCCGGATGCTGCGGAAGACGAGTCGCTGTGCATGGCGGTGCGGGCCGAGACGGAAACGGCGCGGCCGTGGTTGAGGCGTTAACGGGTTCGGGCGCGGACGCGGACCAAGGCGCGGTTCAGACGCGGCGGTCGATGCCCCGGTAGAGGCCGGCCGGACCGTCGGCCGCCTCGCCCGGGCCGTCCGGCGGCAGCACGCCCGAAAGCACGCCCGCCGGGCCGGTGGCCAGCCGCCCGGTCCCCAGAAAGATCAGGCGCGGCGCGGGGTCAAGGGCCGATGCGGCGGGGCCGCCCGCCCCTTCCGGCCCTGATGCGGCGGCCTGCGCCGCGCCCAGGGCCGCGGCGCAAAGCCTGCCGAGCACGGCGTCCAGGGGATCGCGCAACCGCGCGGCGGCGTCCTCCAGCAACACGCGGCAGCGCGCCTCGCCGTCGCGGTGCAGGATGCGCAGTTCCAGCCGCCCCAGGGGCGCGAGCGTGCAGCCCAGGCGGATCTCGGCCAAGCCCGCGGGGGCCGCTCCGGAAGCCGCCGCGGCGGACGCGGCCGCTTCGGGGTCGCTCCCCTCCCCGGCCCCGGGCGCGCGCAGAAAGAGCACTTCCACGCCGCGCGCGCCGGGCACGAGCCAGGGCGCGTAGGCGTAGCGCGCCGCAAGCGTTTGCGCAAGCCGCGTGTTGATCTCCCGCTCGCGGGCCAGGAGCGCGGCATAGGCGCGCAGCAGTTCGGGCCGTGCGGCCACCAGGGCCAGGAAGGCCGCGCGCCGCGCCGTGGCGTCGTCCGGCGCGGCGCCGGGCCCTTGAACAAGACCGCCCGAGGAATCCCCGGAGGCGTCCGATTCGCCCGCCCCGAGGGCCGAGCCGCCCGGCAGGGCTCCGTCCAGCAGGGCCGCGTCCAGCAAGGCCTCGAAGCGGGCCACCTCGGCCTGCAGGCGGATGGCCGCCAGCGGCGCGCCGGACGCGCCGCGCACGCCGCGCAGCTGCTTGAGCACGATGTCCGGCTGCAGCCGCTCCACGCGGAAGAAGAGTTCGCGGCCCGGGGTGTGCTCCCCGGCCACGCTCGCCAGAAGTTCCTGGCCGTCGATACGCACCCAGGCCAGCCCGTCGGCCCCCTGGCGCAGCAGGCTGCCGCGCACGGTCTGGCCCTCGCGGTGCGTGCGGCGGAAGCGCTCGGCGCGGGAATCCGCGCCCGGGCCGTTGAAGCTGGTCCAGGATGCGCCGGACACGACGGTCTCCTCCGGTTTGGCGCGGGCGGCGCGCCGGGAACTGCGGAACGCGCCGGGGCCCGCGCGCGGGTCGGGCGCTACTCGCCGGCCTTCATGAGAATGAGTTCGACCTCGTCCACGGAGAGCCCGGCCACGTCGGCGAGTTCCTCCACGCTGCGGCCCTCGCGGCGGCCGCGGATGACCAGGTCGCGCAGATAATCGGTGGTGCGGCACATGCGCTCGGCGCGGGCCACCAGCCCGCGCAGCTCCTTGATCTTGGCCGCGAGCATGTCGTCGAGCTGGCCGAGCTGGCGCTGGCGCTCCTGGAACGAGGCCACCAGTTCCTGCTCGAGTTCGGCGTTGAAATGCAACTTGCTGACGAACTCCTCTTGCTTGCGCTGCAGCTCGTTGACCACGGCCTCGGAGCGGCGCAGCCGCCAGAAGAAGAGCGCAAGCACCAGAAGCAGAAGCAGTTCGGTGAGGGACAGGAGCACGAGGAACCACTGGGAAAGGGGCATGGCGGGCCTGGGGTTGCGGTTGAACCGAAGCGGCTAGATCTTGCGGTTGATGACGTTGCCGGTCCAGGGGCTTTCGCTGTGCGGCGCGGTCTCGGCGGGCGGGGGCCGCTCCTCGCCGCCGCGTTCGCGCGCGCGCTCTTCGCCCCGGCCGCCGCCGCCCCCGCCGTCCTTGTGCACGGCCAGGGCCGGGTCCTGCTTTTCCGTGCCCTGGATCTGCTCCCGGCGCTTCTTCTGCTCCAGGACAGCCTCGTGCGCGGCCACGGTCTGCTGAATCTCCGGCGAGGACTGCTCGGCGTGCGCGATGGAGCCCGCAATGGGCGTCTGCACCAGCAGCACCGGAAGATTCAGATTGATGGACATGTTACTTCACCAGGTACTCCTCGATGAGGAGGTTTTCCAACTGCCCGTTGCTCAAATGCGTGTTGATGACCTTGAGCAGGTCCGCCTTCAATGCGTCCACGTTGGTCTTATCGGACAGAAACGTGAGGTCCTTATTGCGCAGGTAGTAGAAAACCGCGTCGCGCAGCGTCACCTTCTTGCTGCGCATCTCCCAGGCGAGCTTTTCGTCCAGGGTGGGCGCGGAGAACTTGCAGATCAAAAAGCGGATCTTGCCGTCCTTGTCCGTGTGCTCCACCCAGAAGGTGTCCCAGGTGACGATGAACTCCTCGGGCTTGAGCGGCTCCTTGGGCTTGGCCTGCTCGGCCGCGGGCTGGGCGGGCTCCTCCTTTTTTTGGGGTTCCTCGCCCGTGCCGGGCGTCTCGGTGGAGCCGAAGACGAAGAAGAGCACGATGCCCACGATAAGCAGCAGGAGCAGCGCGCCGCCGCCGATGAGCACGCGCTTGTCGCGCAGCAGGGCCTTGAGGCGCGACTCGCGCGGTTCGCCGCCCATGTCCAGGGACGGCGGCGGGGCTTCGACCTCCTCGCGCGCGGGCGGCGGGGCTTCGGCCTCGTCGTCCTCCAGGAAGGGCGCATCCTCCAGGTCGAGTTCGACCTTGTCGTCGGCCACGCCGCCCGCAGGCGCGGCGGCATCGTCCCCGGCCAGTTCCTCGTTGTCGAGCTGGGCCTTGCCCGCCTCTTCCCCGCCAAAGGGAAAGTCGTCAGTGTCGTCGGGTACGATGAAGAGCATGCGCCACGCACCGGGTTAGGAGTGCACTCCCGGCACGGGGGCCGGGCCGCCGCGGCCGCAGGGCGCCCGGCCTACGGGAAGATCTTGTCGATCTTGGCCTTGAGGGTGTCCGCGGTGAAGGGCTTGACGATGTAGTTGGAGACTCCGGCCTGCGCCGCCTCGATGATGTTCTCCTGCTGGGCCTCGGCCGTGACCATCAGGAAGGGCAGCTTGGCGAATTCCTCGCTGGCGCGCACCTTGCGCAGCAGTTCGATGCCGGTCATCTGGGGCATGTTCCAGTCCGAGACCACGAAATCGATGCCGCCCCTGTTGATCGTCGTCCAGGCCGTGGTGCCGTCGTCGGCCTCCTCGATGCGCGTGAAGCCGATCTGGCGCAGGATGTTCTTGACGATGCGGCGCATGGTGGAAAAGTCGTCCACCACGAGAACGGTCATGTTGAGATCGACAGGCATGGGTGTAGTCCCCTTTACGGTCCGCTAGAGATCCTCGTCGCTGCCGTAGTGTTCCCGGAACATCTTGCGCAGCCGGGCCAGCGCCTGGGAATGCAGTTGCGAGACGCGGCCTTCGGTGATGCCCATGACCTCCGCTGTCTCGCGCATGTTCAACTCTTCTCCGTAATACAGGGAGAGTACCAGTTTTTCCCTGGGCGTCAAACCGTCGATGAGTCCGGCCACCTTGCCGACCATCTCCTGAAAGGCCGCGGACTGGAAGGGCTCCACCTCCATGTGCGCCTTGCTCTCCGCGGCAAAGGTGTCCTGGATGGCGTCCAGGCTGATGCACAGCTGGTTCTGCAGGGCCTCCAGCCCCACGCGCAGGTCCTTTTCCTCCAGCCCCGTGACCTCCTGCAGCTCCTCCTCGGTGGCGCTGCGGCCCTTCTCGTGCTCGATGCGCCGCCCGGCCTCCTCGATCTGGCGCACGCGCTGGCGCAGGCCGCGCGGAAACCAGTCCAGCCGCCGGAGCTCGTCGAGCATCGCCCCCTTGATCCGGTTTTCGGAATAGGTGTCGAACTTGATGCCCAGCCCGGCGTCGAACTTGCCGAGCGCCTCCATGAGCCCCAGGGTCCCGGCGCTCACGAGTTCGCTCAGCTCCACGTTCTTGGGGAGCTTGGCCTTCATGCGCAGGGCCAGGTATTTGATCTTGGGCGCGAAGTGGCGGACGATGGTGTCCTGCTCCAGGGGCGAGAAGTCCTGCCAAGCCCTCGCCCCGCCCTCCATCAACATCCAGGGCTCACTGCTGGAAGAGGAGTTTTTTCCAGAAAAACTTGATGTTTCCATCGAGGCTGGTCGCCGGTTCCCAGGTTTGTATGGTTTCCGCCACCTTGCGCACCGCAACGCTGGCCGGGCACGAGGGGGTCTGCACGAGAAACGGTTCCTGGCTGACCACGGCTTTCCTTACAGCTTGGTCTTGAGGGATAAATCCCACAAGGTCAAGGGATACGCCGTCCAAAAAGTGGTCGCAGGCCTTGTAGAGCCGGGTGAATATCTCCCGCGCCGTCCTGGCGTCCGGGGTCATGTTCAGCAGCACCTTGAAGTGCTCCACCCCGTGGTTGAGCTTGAGCACCTTGACCAGGGCGTAGGCGTCGGTCAGCGAGGTGGGCTCCGGGGTGACGACCACCAGCCGGTGCTGCGCAGCCAGGTTGAAGTACAGCACGCTGTCGTTGATCCCCGCTCCGGTGTCGACTATCAGATAATCCACCTTTTCCTCAAGATAGTCCATGGACTCCAAAAGCTCGAGCTTTTGGCCGGTGTCCAGGGCGAGCATCTCGCTCACGCCCGAGGAGGCCGGGAGGATGGAGAAGCCGTAGGGCGTCGCGCAGAGGATGTCCGCCACCGTGGCGTTTTCGTGGAAGAGATGGAAGAGGTTCCTGGGGGGCGTGAGCCCCAGGAGCACGTCCACGTTGGCCAGGCCGAGGTCGGCGTCGAGCAGGACCACGCGAGCGCCCGAGGCGGCCATGGCGCAGGCCAGGTTCACGCTCAGGTTGGTCTTGCCGACGCCGCCCTTGCCCGAGGTGACGGAGAAAACCATGGGAAAATCGTGGGCCATAAAGGATCCGCTCCGGGATAGGGTTGCCGTCCCGCTCGCCGGAGGCCCTCCTGGCCTCCGGGAACTTCCGTGGTGCGCCGCCGGGCCGCGCCGTGTCTCGTCCTGGCAGCGTCTCTGGGCCGCGTCTCGCGGGCCGCGGGCCGCGCGTCAGGCCGCCTGGCGGCCGCCCTCGGCGTCGCCGGGCAGCTCGTGCTTGAACAGCGCGCGCCACAGGGTGGCGGCGTCGGCCGGGGCCAGGGTGTTCTTCAGGCCGGGGCCGCAGGAGACCGCGGACACCGGCAGCCCCAGGTCCGCGGCCACGTTCACCAATGCGCCAAAAGTGCAGGTTTCGTCGAGCTTTGTCCAGATCAGGCTTGCGAGCGCGGCGCAGTGGTACTGGTCCGCGAAGGCCGCGTACTGCTGCGGGCTGAAGTACGGGGCCAGCACCAGGTGCACGGCCAGGTCCGGAATGCGCGCCAGGCCGAGGCGGCCGAGGGCGTCCTCCAGCCGCTCGCCGCGCCCCGGACACGGCAGGTCCACGAGCACGCGGTCGAACTCGGGCCGCTCGCGCGCCAGGGCCGCGCACTCCACGGGATTGGAAATCTCGCGATAGGCGAAGTCGCACAGGTCCGCGTAGCGCTTGAGCTGCGACCGCGCCCCGCCGCGCGCGTCGGCCGTGACCAGGCACACGCGCAGGGCCGGATTCTCGGCCTTGAGCGCCAGGGCCATGCGCAGCAGCGCCGTGGTCCGGCCCACGCCGTGCGGCCCGGCCACGGCCTGGAACGCGGCCCCGTGGTTGCGCGCGCACCAGGGCCGCGCCGTGGCCAACCGCGCCAGGGGCGCGAGCACCGAGGCCTTGGGGTCGTCCTTCAGGGCGTGGAACAGGCGCAGGAGCACGTCGTCGGACACGCCTTCGCGCTCCAGGTGCTCCATGGCCAGCCGCTGGCGCGGGCTGAGCGCGGAAAGATCCATCTGCGGCTTCATGAAGGCCAACAGATGGCCCTTGAGGCTGGTCCACTCCTCGTGCCAGCGCGCCCAGCCGACCGGCGCGTCGCCCGGCGCTTCCCCAGGCCCCCCAGTCCCGCCGGTCCCGCCGAACGCGGGGGCGGCCGAGAGGTCGTCGGCCGCGCCGCCGGGCGCGCCGCAGGCGTCCGGCCCCTTCCCGCCCCCGGCGGCGGCCGGGCGGGCGGAGGGCGCGGCGGCCTTCTCCGCCGCGGCGGGCCTGCGCACCGGGGCGCTCTGGTCCACGCCCGCGGTGATCTCGCACAGCTTCTGGCCGTTTTCCCTGAAATTGCGCGTGCTGAGGATCACGGCGCCGGGGCCGAGCTCGCACTTGATGCGCTCCATGACGGAGGGCATGGACGTTCCGCGATAGGTTTTAACTTGCATTGTCGAGCACCACGGTGGCTACGGATTGCAACTGGATGTCTCCGGGAACCTCGGCCTGGGACAGCACGGGCAGATTGGGCACGAACCGGGCCAGCAGCTGGGCCAGGTGCGGGCGCATGATCGGGGCCACGAGCAGGATGGGCTGCCCGTCGCTGATGGCGGCGTTCTCCACGGCGCGGTTGGCGGCGGCAATGACCTTCTGCGCGGTCATGGGCTCCATGGCCAGGTACGCGCCGTGCTCGGTCTGCCTCAGGGAATCCTGCAGGATCTTGTCCACCGAGTAGTCCAGGGTGACGATCGGCAGGGTTCCGGTGGCCCCGAGATAGGGCTTGACGATGGTCCGGGCCATCTTCTCGCGCACGTACTCGGTAAGCTGGTCCGGGTCCTTCACCGACTGCCCGTAGTCGGCCAGGGTCTCCACGATGGTCAGCAGGTCGCGCACCGAGACGTTCTCGCGCACCAGGTTCTGGAGCACCTTCTGCACGGCGCCCAGGTTCAGCGCGCCGGGCACCAGGTCCTCCACGGCCTTGGGCGCGTGCTTGGAAAGGTTGTCCAGCAGCCCCTGCACCTCCTGGCGGCCCATGAACTCCCAGAGATGGCGCTTGAAGACCTCGGTGAGGTGCGTGGCGATGACCGTGGAGGGATCGACCACGGTGTAGCCCGCGAGCATGGCCTCCTCCTTCTGCGCCTCGGGAATCCACAGCGCCGGGAGGTTGAAGGCCGGTTCGCGCGTCTCCACGCCCTTGATGCGGTGCTTCACGTCGCCCGGATCCATGGCCAGGTAGTGGTCGATGAGGATCTCGGCCGAGGCTACCTCGTTGCCCTTGATGAGCACGGAATACTGGCCGGGCTTGAGCTGCAGGTTGTCGCGCAGGTGCAGGGAGGGCACGATCACGCCCATGTCCAGGGCGAACTGGCGGCGGATGGAGCGGATGCGCGAGAGCAGGTTGCCGTTCTGCTCCTCGTCCACCAGCGGAATCAGTCCGTAACCCACCTCCAACTCCAGGGCGTCCAGGGGCAGCAGGGCCTGGACCTCCTCGGGCGAATCCAGGGTCTTGCTCTCTTCCTTCGCCTTGGCCTTGGCCTTGGCCTTCTCCTCGGCCGTGGCGTCGCGGCCGGCCATGCGCGAGGCCAGGAAGAGGATCGCCGAGAAGCTCAGGAAGGCGATGGTCGGCATGCCCGGCACCAGGGCGAAGATCACCAGCACCGCGGAGACCAGTTTCAGGGCGCGGGAGTTGTAGGTCAGCTGGGCCAGGAACTCCTCGCCCATGCGCGCTTCGGCCGCGGCGCGGGAAACGATGATGCCCGCCGAGGTGGAGATGATCAGCGAAGGGATCGTGGAAACCAGGCCGTCGCCGATGGTCAGCAGGGTGTAGGTCTGGGCCGCGTCCTGCCAGGTCATGCCCTTTTGCAGCGTGCCCAGCAGGATGCCGCCGATGATGTTGATGCCCGTGATCAGGATGCCGGCCTTCACGTCTCCCTGCACGAACTTGCCCGCGCCGTCCATGGCGCCGTAGAAGTCGGCCTCGCGGCGGATGTTCTCGCGCTGCTTCTTGGCCTCGTCCTCGTTGATCAGCCCGGAGTTGAGGTCCGCCTCGATGGCCATCTGCTTGCCGGGCATGGCATCCAACGTGAAGCGCGCCGCCACTTCGGCGATGCGCGTGGTGCCCGTGACGATGACCATCTTGTTCAGGGCGAAAAGGATCAGGAAGATGACGATGCCCACGATGTAGTTGCCGCCGACCACGAACTGCCCGAAGGCCTGGATGACCTTGCCCGCCGCGGCCGTGCCCTCGTCGCCGTGCAGCAGGATGATGCGCGTGGAGGCCACGTTCAGCGCCAGGCGCAGCATGGTGGTCACCAGCAGCAGGGACGGGAAGATGGAAAACTCCAGCGGCGTGGTCATGAACATGGCCGTGACCAGGATGACGAGGCCCAGGGAGATGGACAGCGAGAGCATCATGTCCAGCACGATGGTCGGCAGGGGCACGAGCATCACGAAGAGGATGACGACCACGCCCGCGGCGAGGAGCACGTCGCCCTGCTTGGCGAAGCGCTGGTAGTCGAGCTTGGGAACCGCGAAATTCGAAGCCATTGTTTTGACACCTTCCCGACGCTTCGAGCCGGCTTTCCCCGTGGGCCCCCGGGCGGGGCCCGGCTACTATGCAGCCCCGGGATTTCTTTTGAACTTGGACAGTTGCGCGAGAGTCGCGGCCACGGCCTGATAGAGTTCCTCGGGAATCATCTCGCCGATCTCCACGCTGCTATACAAGGCCCGTGCCAGGGGCTTGTTCTCCTTGATGGGCACCCCGGCCTCCCGGGCGATCTCCTTGATGCGCAGGGCCACGTGGTCCATGCCCTTGGCCAGCACCACCGGCGCCGGAGCCCGCGCCGCGTCGTACTTGAGCGCCACCGCGAAATGCGTCGGGTTGGTGATGACCACGTCGGCCTTGGGCACGTCGGCCATCATGCGCTTCATCATCACGCCCAGCATCTTTTCCTTCTGCTTGGCCTTGATCTTGGGATCGCCCTCGGCCTGCTTGCGCTCGTCCTTGACCTCGTCCTTGGTCATCTTCAGATTCTCGGTGTAGTCCCAGCGCGTGTAGAGCAGGTCGGCCAGGGAAATCAGCAGCATGGGCACCAGCGCGTACACGACCATCTTGGCGCCGGTCACCAGCATGTAGCGGGCCAGCTCCGTGGCGTTGGAATAGAACAGCGGCGGCATGTTGTGCATCTCGTTGGTCAGCACGATGTACGGCGCAATGCCGATGGCCCCGGCCTGCAGCACGCTCTTGCCCAGCCGGATCCACGTCTGCACGGAAAAGAACATCCGCTGCAGGCCGGGCAGCGGATTCAGGAACTTGGAAAACTTGGGTTCCATGGTCTTGGTGGTCCACAACTGCCCGACCTGCAGATACAACGTCACGAACGCCACCAGCCCGAGAAACAACAGCACCGGCAACGTCATCTTGGCGATGGACACCGAACTCATCACGAAAAGCTCGTACACCGCCTGCTTGGACGGCGTGAACGTGGAGCTCGACGTCAGGAACCACTGCATCAACCCCATGAGGTCCTTGCTGATGTACCCGATGTAGGCCCACAGGGCCACAAGACCGGCCAGCACCACCGTCGCCTTGGGCAACTCCTGCGACTTGGGGACGTTGCCGTCCCTGCGCGCCTTGTCCAACCGTTTTTGGGTCGGTTTTTCAGTCTTGCTCGGATCGGTCTGCGGCATGGATCACCTCGCGCCCGCCCCGCGCCCTACGGCACCAGGGGAGAACCGGCGCTCAGAATGGAATGGTACAACTCCGGCAACTCCACGGTGAACTGACGCATGTACAGGGACATGGTCGCGAACACCAACCCCAAAAAAAACATGCCCACGCTGATCTTCAGCGGAAAGCCGATCAGCAGCACGTTCATCTGCGGCGCGGCGCGCGCCACCAGCGCCAGGGCCAGATCCACCAGGAACAGGCAGGCGATGATCGGCGCCGCGATCTTGGCCCCCAGAATGAAAATCTGCGCCGAAAACGTCAGCACCTGGTCCGTCAGATGCGGCGTGAGCAGCAACCCGCCCGGCGGAATCAGTCGGAACGAGTCCGCCAGCCCCGACAACATCACCAGATGCCCGTTGAGCACCAGAAACGTCAGCAACGTGACCATGTAGAGGAAATGCGCCGTCACCGCCTCGCTCGTGCCCGTCATGGGGTCCACCACGTTGACCATGGCAAAGCCCATCTGAAAACCCACGATCTGGCCGCCCGTCTGCACCGCCGCGAAAATGATGCGCACCACCAGCCCCAACACCAACCCCAGCAACAACTCCCCCACGATCACCAGCGCAATGGAGAAGATGTGCTCCGGAAACAACGCCCCGGGAAACGAAAGCCTGGGGAACAGCGCCAGCGCCAACACCAGGCACAAGGCCGCCTTGACCATGCGCGGCACGGTGTCGCCCCCGAAAAACGGCAACAGAAAAACGATCAGGCTGATCCTGAACAGGGTCAGAAAGAAACTCAGAATGTTGCCGGGGTCGATCGGGAAAATGCCCATGCCTTCCCCCAAAGCAAACACCGCGCCACACCCCCGCAACCCGCACCCCGCAACGCTCCCCGCCCCCCCCCCCCCCCGCCCCCG
>JACCQO010000070.1 GCA_015709205.1 Desulfovibrionaceae bacterium | reverse complement strand
AAAAACTGCTGGTTGGATGAGGGCGGAGGTGACTGTTGAGTGCGCGTGGATGCCGGACTGGGTGGGTGCGGACGCGGGAAGATCGGGAAAGATGAAGAGCGGAGCGGGCGCGCCGGGCTGCCGCCGCCTTTGGCGGCGGATGCGCCCTGGGGAGGGGGGAAGAAAAAGAGGGTTCGACGATACGGAGGTCGAGCGCAGGCGGGGGAAAGCTGAATCCGCAGCCGTAGCGCCGACGCCCTCGAAAGGGGGGGGAGCAGTATTGCTCCCCGCCTAGGGCAAAGGGGCGGCGAAGCCGTCGGCGCGGGGGTCGCTTCCGGCGCACAGCACCCCTGAGGCCGGGTCGCGCAGGATGATCTGGCCGCGGCCGAAGAGCTTGCGGTCGTAGCCGCGCACCACGGACACGTCGTGGCCCAGCGCGGCCAGGGCGCGCTGCGTGGCCTCGGGCACGCCCTCCTCCAGCCGCACCTCGTCTCCGGCCGTGCCCGCGGGCAGACACAGCCGCGGCCGGTCCAGCGCGGCCTGCGGGTCCAGCCCCTCGGCCAGGGCCAGGAGCACCTGCACGTGCCCCTGCGGCTGCATGAACGCGCCCATCACGCCCATGGGGCCGTAGAGCGAGCCGTCGGCCTCGCGCAGGGCCATGGCCGGAATGATCGTGTGGTACGGCCGCTTGCCCGGGGCCAGCGCGTTGGCGTGCGCCGGATCCAGGGAAAAGCCGATGCCCCGGTTCTGCAGCGAAAAGCCCAGGCCCTCGGGCACGATGCCCGTGCCGAAGCCCGTGAAGTTGCTGTTGACCATGGAGCAGGCATTGCCGCGCCGGTCCACGGCGCAGAAGTAGACCGTCTCCGAGCCGCCCGGCGCGCCCTGCACGCCGGGCAGGGCCGCGCTGCCGGGCGAGACCAGCGCGGCGCGCGCCGCGATGCGCTCCTCGGCCAGCAGCCCGGCCACCAGTTCGGCCACCGGCATCTCGCCGAAGGCCGGGTCGGCCACGTGGCGGCGCACGTCGTCGAAGGCCAGGCGCAGGGCCTGGATCACGTTGTGCAGCCGCGCCGGGCCCAGGGGATCGCCCTTGGGCTCGCCCAGGGCCGCAAGGATGCGCAGGGCGATGAGCGCGGCCAGCCCCTGGCCGTTGGGCGGGCATTCGAAGAGCCGCACCCCGCCGAAGACCGCGCTCACGGGCTCGGTCCATTCGGCCCGGTGCGCGGCCAGGTCCTCGGCCGCGAGCACCCCGCCCGCCGCCTGCACGGCCGCGGCGATGCGCGCGGCCGGGTCGCCGCGGTAAAAGGCGTCCAGCACGGCCCGGGCCTCGGCGGCCGGGCCGCAGCTCGGGCTGGGGTCGCCGGCGCAGGTCACGGCCGCGCCGTCGCGCGCCGCGCGGCGCAACGCACCCAACACCCCGGCCAGGTCCGGATTGCAGAAGACTTCGCCCGCGCGCGGCGCGCGCGGGGGACTGCTGGCCACGAGCAGCGCAGTGCCGCCCGGGGACACGGAAAGCTGTTCGGCCGCACCCTCGGCCCAGAGCTCGGCGGTCACCGGGCCCACGGCGAACCCGTGCGCCAGCCGCTCGGCCGCCTCCAGGGCCGCGTCCATGCCCAGCACGCCGAAACGCTCCATGAGCGCGCACCAGGAGGAGAGCGCGCCGGGCACGGTCACGGCCAGGGCGCTGCGCGGCGGGATGGGCGCGCCTGGGCCCAGGCCGCGCGCCGCGAGGATCTTCAGGTCCAGGGCCGCGGGACAGCGGCCCGAGCCGTTGAGCGCGTGCACGCGGCCGGTGCCGGCCTCGTGGTAGAGCGCAAAGCCGTCGCCGCCCAGGCCGGTGCTGCACGGTTCGAGCACGGCCAGGGCCGCGGCCGTGGCCACGGCGGCGTCGGCCGCCGTGCCGCCGCGCCGCAGCATTTCCAGCCCGGCCTGGGCCGCCAGCGGCTGGCTGGCCGCGACCATGCCGCCCGTGGCGTACACGGGCGAGCGCCGCGAGGCGAAGATGAAGGGGGTGTGCGTCTCGGAGGCCGCGGGTTCGAACATGGGGATTGCCTCGTGGGGATTGTCTCGTGGGGGTTGCTTCGCGGGGTTGCTTCGTTGGGGCTGCCGCCGGGCCCGGCCCCTGCGCCACGCCGGGACGCATCAGGCGAAACGGGAACGCCGAAGGGGAAAACCGTCGGCTTCCCCGGAATCGCGGCACGCGCCGCAGACGCGCGAGCGGCCCGACCCTAGCAAAAACGGCCGCGCCCCGCCAGGGCCGATGCCGCGCGCCGCAGGACGCCGCGCAACGCCCGCAGCCGGGCGATCGGATCAAACGGCAGCCCCCGGCGGCCGGAAGCCGCCCGGTCAGGACGCCGCGCGCACCGTGAAGCGGAAGGCCGAGCCGTTCTGGCGCACGGCGTCGGCCGGGCTTTCGACCCAGATGCGCCCGCCGTAGCCGCGCACCACGTTGCGGCAGATGGCCAGCCCCAGGCCCGAGGAGCCGCTCTTGTCGCAGGTGTGGCTGCCGATGCGGTAGAACCGCTCGAAGATGCGCTCGCGGCTCTTGGCCGGGATGCCCGGGCCCTGGTCCGTGACGCTGAAGATCACCCACTCCCCGTCGCGCCGCGCCTCCACGGCCACCTCGCTGCCTTCGGGGCCGTACTTGACCGCGTTCTCCAGCAGATTGGTGAAGACCTCCTTGAGGCCCTCCTCGTCCGCGAGCACGGCCGGGTGGTCGCGCTCCACGCGGTTGGCCAGGGTCATCTTCTTGTCCGCCAGGGCCTGGGCCAGGGTCTCGGTGCACTGGCGCAGCACGGCCGCCGGGGCCACCGGCCGCACCTCGCGCGCCGCGCCGTCGTGCTCCAGCCGCGCCAGGCTCAGCAGGTCGCGGACCATGTGCGCCATGTGGTCGGCGTTCTTTAGGATCACCCCAACAAAGGAGCGCAACTGCTCGGGAGCCTCGGGGAAGGAGTCCAGGATGGTTTCGGAGTAGCCCTTGACGCTGGTGATCGGCGTCTTGAGCTCGTGCGACACGTTGGCCACGAAGTCGCGGCGCACCTTGTCCAGGCGGCGCGACTCCGTGACGTCCAGGAACACGAGGATGACCTTGCGCACGCCACGCGGATCGCGGAAGGGCTCCAGGGCGATCTCCATGGTCCGCTCGCCGGAGAGCGTGATCTCCGTGACCATCCGCGTGGTGCCCACGGGGCTGTGGATGAGCTGGTCCACGGCCTTCTGCAGCCCCGGTTCCATGACCGCCTCCAGCGGGCGGCGCCCCAGGTGGCGGCCGATGTCCGGCAACAGCGCCTCCATGGCGCGGTTCCAGGACTCGATGCGCCCCTCGCCGTCGAGCACGATGACGCCCTCGTTGAGCCCGTTGAACACGGCCTCCAGCTGGCCGCGCTTATCCTCGATCTCGGCCATGGCCCGGGCCACGTTGTCGGCCATGGTGTTCACGGCCTCGGCCAGCGGCTTGAACTCGCGCCCGGGGTAGAAGCGGATGCGCCGCGTCAGGTCGCCCTTGCCGATGGCCTCGGCCACGGCGGCCAGCTCGTTGATGGGCCGCGAGAGCCCGCGCACCAGGAGCATGGACAGGAGCACGGTGATGACCAGCGTCACGCCCAGGCCCAGCCAGAACCGGTCGCGGATGCGGTCCATGTGCGCCTTGACGCGGGAGACCGGCACGGCCACGCGCACCACGCCCGCGGGCAGCGAGGCCGTGGCCGCCACGGCCCGCGCCGCGTAGACCAGATCGCGCCCCAGGGTCTTGCTGTGGCGCACGGACACGCCCGTTTCTCCCTTGAGGGCATCGAGCACCTCGGGCCGCGTGCCGTGGTCGTCCATGGCCGCGACGCTCGGATACGGCACCTCGGAATCCGCGAGGACCGTGCCGCCGACAATGTAGGTGACGCGCACGCGCGAGTGCTTGCCCAGGGCCGTGACCCAGCCGTCCAGCGCCGCGTGGTCGGCGAACCCCGGGTGTTCGGCCAGCAGCCAGTCCACCTCGTCGAGCATGCCCGTGGCGCGCGCCTTGGCCTCGTCCAGGGCGTCGCGCTCGATGGTTGCCGTGGAGGTGCAGAACGGCACCACCAGGGCCACGGCCAAGAGGCCCCAAAAGCACAGCAGCGCCCGCATCTTGAAGGAAATCGTCTTCATTCGGCCCTCTCCGGAAATTCCCGGATACTTGTCCGCGCAGCCGGGTTTTGTAAACCCCCACGCGCAAGAGGCCGGGGGCGGGGCTCCGCGCACGGCGCGCAAGGGACCGCAGCCAATGGCGAAAACAATTTCATTTACTTCATTTACCTTTATTCGGTAAAACCCCGCCAACGCCCCGCCCGCCGCCGCGCGCACCAGCGCGTCGAACCGCGCGGCCGGGCCCCACCGGAGCGGCAATGAGCATCTACGACGTCTTCCTCTTCCTGTCCCTGGGCGCGGGGGTCATGATGGCCTTCAACCTCGGGGCCAACGACGTGGCCAACTCCATGGCCTCCGCCGTGGGCGCGCGGGCCATCACCGTGAAGCAGGCCGTGTACATCGCGGGCATCCTGAATCTGTTCGGCGCGGTCTTTCTCGGCTCCAACGTGGCCGCCACCATCCAGAAGGGCATCATCAACCCGGAGATGATCGCCGACCCCAAGGTCCTCATGGTCGGCATGTTCGCGGCCCTGGTCTCGGCCGGACTCTGGGTGCTCGTCGCCACGCTCACGGCCCTGCCCGTCTCCTCCACCCACTCCATCGTCGGCTCCATCCTGGGCTTCGGCTTCGTGGCCGGCGGGCCGGACGTGGTCAACTGGTGGAAGATGGGCGGCATCGTGCTCTCCTGGGTCATCTCGCCCTTTTTCGGCTGCCTGGTCTCCTACCTGGTCTTCACGCACATCCGGCGCTTCATCTTCTACAAGGAAAACTTCCTGCGCCAGACGCGGCGCTGGGCCCCGTTCTGGATGGCCGTCACCGCCGCGCTGCTGGCCATGAGCTTTTTCTACAAGACCCCCTTCGGCAAGGGGTTGCACCTGGGCTGGCACGGCAAGCTGGGCATCACCCTGGCCCTGTGCGCCCTGGTCTGGGGCTGGGGCTCGTGGTTCATCGGCCGCATGACCGCCGGGCTCGACGACGGGCCCGAGGGCGTGGAGGCGGTCTTCCGCAACCTGCAGGTCGGCACCTCGTGCTACGTGGCCGTGTCCCAGGGCGCCAACGACGTGGCCAACGCCGTGGGCCCGGTGGCCGCCGTCTACCTCATCGCCCGCCAACACGTCTTCGCGCCCAAGGCCGACATCCCCCTGTTCCTGCTCGTGCTCGGCGGCCTGGGCATCGCCGTGGGCATCGCCCTGCTCGGCCACAAGGTCATGAGCACCGTGGGCGAAAAGATCACCACCCTGACCAACACGCGCGGCTTTGCCGTGGATTTCGGCGCGGCCACCACCGTGCTCCTGGCCTCGAACCTGGGCATGCCCGTCTCCACCACCCACGCCGCCGTGGGCAGCGTGGTCGGCGTGGGCATCGCCAGGGGCTTCGGCGCGGTGGACTTCCGGGTGCTCGGCAAGATAGTGCTCTATTGGGTGCTCACCGTGCCCATCGCGGCCTTTTCGTGCATCATCATCTTCCAACTGCTGAAGTGGTTCGCGCTCTAAACGACTGGGCCCGGCCCCGCGGGCCGGGTGGGAGGACGACATGCATCTGAGGATTCCCCTTTTCGGGCTGGTGGCCAGCCGCTCTCCCATGGAGAGCCTCGTGGAGCACTACGACAAGATCGTCGAGGGCGTGGACCTCATCGAGGAATCCATGGCCTGCTACATCGGCGACGGCCCCTGCCGCCAGTTCGAGGACCTCTTCGAGGAGGTCGCGCGGCTGGAGGACGAGGCCGACAAGATCAAGCGCCGCATCCGCAACCACCTGCCGCGCGGCCTGTTCATGCCCGTGGACAAGACCATCTTCCTCAACTACACGCGCAACCAGGACAACATCCTCGACGACGGCCAGGAGGCGCTCACCTGGCTGGTCATGCGCCGCGTCGACATCCCCAAGCCCTTTCGCGGCGCGTTCATCGGCCTGGTGGAGGAGGTCGCCGAGACCGTGCACCTGCTGCGCCCGGCCCTGCTGGCCACCGTGGCCCTGGTGCTCGGCCAGAGCTACGACCGCACCGGCACCAAAAGCGCCTACCGCGTCGTGCGCGACCAGCACAAGAAGGTCTGGCGCGACCACATGGACCTGCTCTCGCAACTGCTCAACTCCGGCGCCGACTTCAGGGACGTCTTCCAGCTCGTGCGGCTGGTCGAATGCCTGGAGGGCATGAGCCACAACACCGAGGGCTGCGCCGACCGGCTGCGCTCCATGATCGCGCGCTGACCGCCCGCCGGCCGTCCGCCGGGCGCGCGTCATGCGCCCGCGCCGCACGCCAAAAAGCGCCCGCCGTTTGCGAAAACGGCGGGCGCTTTGCTGCCCTGCACCGGGCCGGAGCCGATCCTACCAGCTCGCGGAAAAATACTTGTCGCGCACGGCCTCCAGCACCTCGCGGTGCGCGGGCACCGGGTTCTCCGGCGGCACCGGCAGGGCCAGCTGGTGCGACGCGCCGAAGGGCGTGCGGCAGACCAGGTCGTTGTACGCACGCACCATCAGCGTGTTCAGGCCGATCACGTCGGCCACGTTGTAGGCCAGCAGCGTCTCCAGATAGCGCTCGTCGCCCGTGGCCCGAAACTCCTTCCAGAGCAGCACGGCCCAGTACCCGTCCACGCCGTCCAGCCCGCCCTGCTCCACGCTGCCCCGGTCCAGGCCGAACCGCTTCTCGCAGCACTTCAGCCCCCCGCCCACGCCCAACGACTTGAGCACGAAGCGCAGGTCGATGTGCGCCTGGGGCAGACGGATGCCGAAAAACCGCTCGATGAAGGGCACGTCGAAGCACCGGCCGTTGAAGGACACGATAAGCCCGTAGCCCGCCATCGCCTCGGGGAACTCGTCCAGGTTGCGGCCGTTCACGAAGGTCCGCACGCGCTCGCCGTCCCACAGGGCGATGGTCGTGATCTCGTCCTCGAACGGCCCCAGCCCCGTGGTCTCGATGTCCAGGCAGGCCATGGAACCGCAGAACTCCGGATACAGCCGCCAGGCCTGGCCCGCGGGCAGGGCCTGCGCGAAATACGCGCCGTCGCCCGCCGCCAGGCGGCGCGCCGACTCCTCCAGATGCGGCCGCACCCAGCCCGAGGACAGCCGCCCCGCCGGAATCACGTCCGCGCGCGCCAGATCGGCCCAGTCGCAAATGCCCGCATCCCACAAGGCCCGCTCCGTCTTCGCCCCCACCCGCGGAATATGACAAAACGTGTTCTTCAGCATGCCCACCCATACCGCCGCCCCGGGGCGGGAGGCAAGGCGAAGAACCGGGGGGAGGCGGGGAGGGGAGGACCCTTTTTCGGCGAAAAAAGGGTCCTCCCCTCCGCGTAGCCCCCCACCTCGCCTCCCCGGCCCCCCTCCACCCCACCTCTCCCCCAAAAACTGCTGGTTGGATGAGGGGGGTGGTAATCTTTGAGTGCGCGTGGATGCCGGACGGGGTGAGTGCGGGTGCGGGGTGAGAGGGAAAGGTGGAGAGGCGTGCGGGCTTGCCGGGCTGCCGCCGCCTTCGGCGGCGGATGCGCCCTGAGGCGGACGGGAAAGAGGGGGAGGAGGCGACGATGCGGTGGTCGAGCACGGGCGAAAAAACGGGAAAGCCGTAGGTGCTCCGACATACGACAACCGAGCGCGGGCGGGGGAAAGCCGACACGTCCATCGTGACACAAACGACCGCGAAAGGGGTGGAGCAGCATTGCTCCCCGCGAAAAGGGTGCGGCGTCACGCTGTCGGCATTGCTGCGGTTGCCCGGACCGCCGGTTTTTTCTATCCTGTCCCCGATAGCGACCGGCGCAAGGCGACCGGTCGCCAACGGCGATTTCGCCGCAAGACGACAATGCCTGCGCACCAACGGCAGTGTCGAAGGAGGACGATTCGGTTTGACTGCCGACCAGCGTTTCGCTCGACTGGCCAAGATCAACGCGTTTTTCGAACGCCCCCTGCCCCCTCTGCCCCGGGCCCTGGACCTGCTCCTGCGCGCCGCGGCCCTGGCCGCCGTGGTCCAGCTCGCCGTGGCCGTACCCGGCGAGGTCCTCCGCTTTACGGCCGCCTACGAGGGCGCGGCCGAGTCCGCGGTGCGGCCCTATGCGGCCTGGGCCTACATTCTCACCTGCTACGTCCTGCTCGCGCTGACCACGGCCTCGGCCCTGCGGCCCCGGCGCTGCGTGCGCTTCCTGCGCGAACACACCAGCCTCGCGGTCTGGCCAGTGTTCGCCCTGGTGCTCGCAAGCTGCGTCCTGTCCCTGCGCTTCCTCTTCTGAGGCGCGTTCATCCCGACTCGCGGGATTCGCGCGCGCGGACTCCGCCGCGCCGCCGCAATCCCGCACAAGGAGCCGACCATGCCGTTTCTGCGCCGCTTTGGGCAACTCTTCCTGGCCGTGATCATCACCCTCTACTACGGGGCCATGCTCGCGGGCATGCTCTGGCTGCTCTACTGGGCCCTGGAGCCGCTCTTCGACCTCATGGCCGGTTTCGTGTGGTCCGTGCGCCCCTTCGGCGCGGCCATGGCCGTGCTGCTGTTCTTCTCCCTGCTGCTGCTCTTCGCCCCGGGCACGTCGGACCTGCGCGCCACGGTGGAACGCCGCGAGGACTGGCTCTCGCGCGGCCCGGCCTACATCGCGGGCGCCGCGGCCCTGCTCCACGCCGCCGTCCTGCTCGTGGCCGCCGCGGTCTGAGCCCGGCCGGACGCCCGACACCCTCCTGGCACCCGGACGAGGAACAGCGTTGAGGTATCGCCTTGTTTAGATTATTCTTCTCCGAAACAAGGGATGGATATGATCTTCAAGGAACGCGACGGCCGCGACGCGGATATCCGGGAACTGGAGGGGCTGCTGGAGCTGGAGCTTTCCGCGCGCCAGCGCAGCGCCGTGGAGCGCGAGCTGGGTATGCTGCGTGCGGGCGAAAGCGGCGAAAGGGACTCGGCCTACCACATCGACTTCCACTTCGGCCCCTCCGGGAACTGGGCCGTGCTCCACGACCTGCGCCTGACCCACGGCGACCGCGTGGCGCAGATCGACCACCTGCTGGTCAACCGCTGCTTCAAGTTCGTGCTTCTGGAATCCAAACGCTTCAAATACGGCGTCAAGATTTCCGAGACCGGCGAGTTCGCCTACTACACGGGCACGACGTACCAACCCATCCCCTCGCCCCTGGAGCAGAACGAGCGCCACCTCGCCCTGCTGCGCGACTTCCTGCGCGACGACGACCTCGTGCCCAGCCGCCTGGGCCTGCCGCGCGTACCCTGCTACGAATGCTTCGTGCTCGTGCCGCCCCAGGCGCGCATCGTGCGCCCCCAAAACGGCCTGGACACGACCCGCGTGATCCCGGCCGACCAGGTCCGCACGAAAATCATGGAGCGTCTGGTCACCTTCGTTTCGGCCGTGACCGGCCTGCTCAACCTCTGCGGAAAGCCCACCCTGCGCTCCTTCGCCGAGCATCTGGCCCGCCTGCACACCCCCGGGCGCATCGACTACCGCGCCAAGTTCGCCATTGCCCCGGATGCGCCCCGCCGCACTACGGCAGTAGCCGAAGAGGCGGCCGCCCGGCGCGAACCCGAAACCGCGCCCGCGACAAGGACGGCCCCCCGTCCCGCAGCCACAGCCCCCGCACCCGGCAAGGCCGAGGCCACAACCGCACCGGAGCCCGCCGCCGCCTCGGCCGAAAACGCGGCGCGCTTTTTCTGCGCCCGGTGCAAGAAGGGCATCACGCCCAAGGCGGCGGCCTACTGCTTCAACGACAAGAAACGCTTCGGCGGCCGGGCCTACTGTTTCGAGTGCCAGAAGGCCTTTCCGCACTCCTGACCGCTCCGGCCCTCTTGTCCGGCGCTTGCCCTTTGCGCGCGGGCGTGATGAAGTGCGCCTCGCCCACGCGAACCGCGCCAACCGCCAACCCGACCACGCCATGCCCGCACCCGGCACGCCGCTTTCGCCCCACGAACCGACCGCCCCCATCCCCGTGGCCCCCATTCCCGTGGCCCCCATTCCCGTGGCCCTGACGCGTTGCGCGGACTACGCGCCCGCCCCCTTGCAGGACGCCGTGCGCGAAGTGCTCCAGGCCGCGCGCGTGGCCCCCGCGCCCGGCACGCGCGTGCTCGTCAAGCCCAACCTCCTGGCCGCCACGCCCGGCGGTCTGGCCTGCACCCACCCGGCCGTGGTGCGCGCCGCCTGCGTGCACCTGCTCGACCTCGGCTGCCGCGTGACGGTCGGCGATTCGCCCGCCTTCGGCTCGGCAAACGCCGTGGCCCGGCGCATCGGCCTCACCGACGCGCTACGCGGCCTGGGCGTGGACGTGGTCGATCTCGGCGCGCCGCGCAGGCTCGCCCTGCGCTTCGACACGCCGCCCGAAACCGCGTCCATCGGCGTCTCCCGCCACGCCCTGGACGCGGACATGATCCTCAGCGTGCCGCGCCTCAAGGCCCACTGCCAGATGCGCGCCACGGCCTCGGTCAAGAACCTCTTCGGCGTGGTGCCCGGCACGCGCAAGGCCGTGGCGCACACGCGCCACGGCGACTCCCCGGACCGCTTCGCCGCCCTGATCGTCCAGGTCCTCGACGCCCTGCCGCCCTGCGCGGCCCTGGCCGACGGCGTGGTGGCCATGCACCGCCACGGCCCGCGCCAGGGCGGCCCCTTCCCTCTGGGCCTGGTGGGCGCGTCCGCCGTGCCCGCGGCCCTGGATACCGCCCTCTACGCCCTGCTCGGCCTGGCCCCGGCCGACGTGCCCCTGTGGCGCGAACTCGCGCGGCGCGGCGCGCCCGGCGCGCGGCCCGAAGACCTCGCCTTTCCCCTGCTCGCGCCCGGGGACTTCGACGCCTCGGCCTTCGTCTTTCCGGAGACGATCCCGGTCAGCTTCAAGCCCCTGGCCCTGCTGCGCACGGCCCTGCAGCGTGCCTGGCACCGCCTGCGCCCCTGATCCGGACTTCCCGCGCCCGGCGCACGGCGCAAAAAAACGGGGCCCGCGCACAGCGCGGACCCCGCAGGTCGTCGCGGAAAGCCGGAAACCCGGCGTCTAGCGCTCGTTGGTCGCGGGCGGCGTCACCAACCCGGCCAGCTTCTCGCTCGCGCGCTCCAGTCCTTCGCCCGCGCGCTCGCAGGCGCGGTCAAAGCTCTCCTGGGCCCTTTCGCGGGCGCGGTCGAACCCTTCCTGGGCCCGCTCCCGCGCGCGCTCCAACCCTTCCTGGGCCCGCTCGCGCACGCGCTCGAAGCGCTCGCCCGCGCGCGCGTAGGCGCGCTCCAACCCTTCGCCCGCGCGCTCGCAGGCGTAGTCGAACTCCTCGCGCAGCGAGCCGACCAGTTCACGCACGGACACGATCTTCTCCGTGCGCCAGGCGTTGAAGCCCGCGAACGCGAAGCCGTTCTTCAGCAGCCCCTGCTGCGCGTTGGAAAGCGCCATGGCGATGCAGAACGGGCTCTCGGTCTGCGCGCACGAGCGCAGGCAGTGGTAGGGGCAGGACTTGGGATGCCGCTCGCCCCGCTCGGCCTCGCGCAGAAAGTCGTTGCCAACCGCGCGGCCGGGCATGCCCACCGGGCTCTTGAGGATGACGATATCCTCCTTCTTGGCATTGATGAACGCCTCCTTGAAGGCGATGTTCGCGTCGCACTCGTGCGTGGTCACGAACCGCGTGCCCATCTGCACACCCGATGCGCCCATCTCCAGGAAGCGGCAGATATCCCCGCCCGTGTACACGCCGCCCGCAGCGATCACCGGCACGCGGCGGCCCATCCGCTCCTCGTGCGGCTTGACCGCCTCGATCACCTCGGCGACCAGGGTCTCCAACCTGTTCTCGGGCTTGTCCAGCTCGTCGGCCTTGAAGCCCAGGTGCCCGCCCGCGAGCGGCCCCTCGACCACGAAGCCGTCCGGCAGATATCCGTAGCGCGAAATCCACTTGCGGCACAAAATCGACGCCGCGCGGCCCGACGAGACGATGGGCACCAGTTTGGTCTTGGCGCCCTCGGTCAGATAGCTCGGCAGGTCCAACGGCAGCCCGGCGCCGGAGAAGATCACGTCGATCTTCTCCCGGATGGCCGTGCGCACAAGCTCGGCGAAATCCGACAGCGCAACCATGATGTTCACGCCCAGCACGCCCGACGTCTTGGCGCGGGCGGTGCGGATCTCGCGCACCAGCGCGCGCGCGTTGGCGGCCGGGCCGTTCTTGGCCGCGTCCTTTTCACGAAAACCGATCATGGCCGCGGCGATCACGCCGATGCCCCCCTCCTCGGCCACGGCCGAGGCCAGGCCGGACAAGGAGATGCCGACACCCATGCCCCCCTGGATCACGGGAATCCTGGCGACCAGGTCCCCGAATCTGAGCGCGGGAAAATCCATAGTGCTGACTCCTGCGTCGGCAGACTTTCCTTGACGTCGTGCCGGACCTTCTGGTCAAACACGCGCGGATGCGCCGACAGGATCGTGGTTATGACAGGCCGCGGCCTCCCTGTAAAGGTGTCCGACAATACGCTGTATTTTCTGTCTTTTTTCGGAGAACGCATGCCCGATTTTCACCCCGTCGCGCAAACGCTCCTTGACTGGTTCGCGCAAAACATGCGCCCCCTGCCCTGGCGCGCCGACTACAGCCCCTACCACGTCTGGATCTCCGAGGTCATGCTCCAGCAGACCCAGATGGAGCGCGGCGTGGAATACTTCCGCCGCTGGATCGCCGCTCTGCCCGATCCCCCCGCCGTGGCCACGGCCCACGAGGACGAGGTGCTCAAGCTCTGGGAGGGCCTCGGCTACTACTCGCGCGCTCGCAATCTCATCAAGGCCGCCCGCGTCATGGTCCGCGACCACCACGGCCGGGTGCCGGACGACGAAGCGGCCCTGCGCGCCCTGCCCGGCATCGGGCCCTACACCGCCCGCGCCATCGCTTCCCTCGCCTTCGGCCACGACCTCGCCGTGGTCGACGCCAACGTCGAACGCGTCTTCAGCCGCCTCTTCGACGTGGACACCCCGGTGCGCGAAACCGCCACCAAGCGCCGCATCGCCGACCTGGCCCAGCAACTGCTCCCGCCCGGCCGCGCCCGCGACTACAACCAGGCCGTCATGGAATTCGGCGCGCTCGTCTGCCGCAAGAACCCGGACTGCGGCCACTGCCCCCTGGCCGCGCACTGCGAGGCCCGCCGCCTGGGCATCGTGGCCCATCGCCCCGTGCCCGGCAAACAGGCCGACATCCAACACGTGGACGTGGCCACCGGCGTGGTGCGCCGGGGCGGCCTCCTCTTCATCCAGCGCCGCCCCGAGGACGGCGTCTGGGGCGGCCTGTGGGAATTCCCCGGCGGCACCGTGGAGCCCGGCGAAATCCCGGAACAGACCATCGTGCGCGAATACATGGAAGAACTCGAATGGGCCGTGGCGCCCACCCGCAGGATCGCCACCATCCGCCACGGCTACACCCGCTTCCGCGTCACCCTGCACTGCTTCGAACTGGAGTTCCTCCACGGCGACGCCGAAAACCCGCCCCTGCACGAGGCCACCCAGTGCCGCTGGATTCCCCTGGCCGACCTCGGCCGCTACGCCCTGCCCGCCGGCCACCGCAAGCTCGCGGACATGCTCTCGGCGGCGGAGGGCGGAGAGGGAGAGGGAGAGGGAGAGCGGAAGAAGTAAGAGCCGGGGGAGGGGCGGGGAGGAAGAGGGGACCCTTTGGGAAAGGGTCCCCTCTTCCTCCCCG
>JACCQO010000069.1 GCA_015709205.1 Desulfovibrionaceae bacterium | reverse complement strand
GAGAACCCTTTGAAAAGGGTTCTCCGGACTCTCCCAAACTTTTTGGCGCGCCTGCGGCGAAGGCGCGCGTCCGTCCGAAACCGGCTGGTTCGGAGACGCGCCGCCATGGGTCGCGGGGCGGCGGGCTCGGGCGGGCGGCCGTTGCCCGCCGCCCGGCTTGATGGTATGCGTGCGCAAAAGGGGAAGGGCTCCAAGGTTTTTTCTCTTTTCCGCCCGGTGCGCCTTCCGACAGCGTGGTCGAGGCCATTTCCCCCCGGGCGTTTTTGCCGACAAGACGGCGGATCGGGCCGCGCGCCGGACCCGAGGACACCGCCGGACACGCGCCGCGCACCGCGCGGTTTGCGCGGAGGACATACATGGGCAGGAAGACGGAACAGAACGCGCCCGCCGAGAGCGGACGCGGCGCGGAAAAGGATACCAAGCTGGCCCTGCAGGCGGCCAAGGAGATCGTGGTCAAGTTCATCGAGGTCGGCCGCGTGACCCCCCAGAATTTCCAGGAGATCTTCCCCGACGTCTACGCCGTGGTCCTGCGCGCCGTGGCCGCGCCGCACGAAACGGACTCCGGGGAATAGCGCATGGAGGTGCATCCCGACGACCATGCCCGCCGCGTGTCGGGCATGTTCGGCCGCATCGCGGACTGGTACGACTTCCTGAACCGCTTCCTGAGCCTGGGCATGGACGTGCACTGGCGCAGGGTCCTGGTGCGGCGGACGCATCCCGGTCCCACGGGCCGCATGCTCGACCTGGCCGCCGGGACCCTGGACGTGAGCCTGGAGATCCTGCGCCAGCGGCCGGGAACGCGCGTGCTGGCCATGGACTTTTCCCGGCCCATGCTCGTGCGCGGGCGGCGCAAGCTGAACGGCGCGGCCCGCGAGGCCGTGCGCCTGGCCCAGGCCGACGGCCGGACCCTGCCCCTGCCCGACGGATGCGTGGACTGCGTGACCATCGCCTTCGGCATCCGCAACATCGTGCCGCGCGCGGCGGCCCTGCGCGAGATCCTGCGGGTCCTCGCGCCGGGGGGGCGGCTGTGCGTGCTGGAATTCGGCACCGGGCGGCGGCGCGTGTGGGGCGGGGTCTACAACTTCTACCTGCGCCGCGTGCTGCCGACGCTGGGCAGGCTCTTTTCGGGCGACGGCGCGGCCTACCGCTACCTGGCCGAGACCATCGTGGCCTTTCCGCATGAGGAGGCCCTGGCCCAGGAGATGCGCGAGGCCGGGTTCCTGCGCACCTTTTACGAGCCGCTGCTTTCGGGCATCGTCTTCGTGCACGTGGGCGAGAAGCCGGAGCCCAGCGCGGACGAGCCGGACACGGGCGGACCAAACGCGGCGTAGGCGCGGCAGGGACGGAACGGGAACGAGGAAAGCGGGGAACGGATAGAATTTCGCGGCAACGGACGCCGCGCGGCGCAACGGCTCAGTTCCGGGCCAGGAGCACCAGACCCAGACCCAGCAGGATGGCGGTGATGCCGAGAAAGCGCAAGGTCCTGGGCGGACGCTCGGAAAGCATCCGGAGCACGGGCGGCATGCGGTCGGCGAACAGGAAGTAGGGGATGCCCTCCAGAACCATCGCCAACCCCAGGGCCGCGAGGAAGAGCCGCCAATCGAAATGCATGTCGGCAACCTAGCCCCGGTGCGCGGGCTTGTCCAGCGCGCCCCGGCTGCAACGAACCACAGGAGAATCCTTCCGTATGGTCACCTTTGAGGCTCTCGAGCGGCGCGAGCGCGCCGTGGCCGTGGTCGGCCTGGGCTATGTGGGCCTGCCCCTGGCCGTGAATCTGGCGCGCCATTTCGACGTCATCGGCTTCGACATCTCCGAGGCGCGCGTGCGCGAACTGACGCGCGGCGAGGACCGCACCAACGAGGTGGCTCCCGCCGACCTGGCCGGGTGCCCGGCGACCTTCACGGCCGATCCCGCGGCCCTGGCCAAGGCCGGGGTCGTGATCGTGGCCGTGCCCACGCCCATCGACGCGCACACCGCGCCGGACCTGCGCCCGGTGCGCGGGGCCTCGATCACCGTGGGCAAGCACATGTCCCGGGACACGGTGGTGGTCTACGAGTCCACGGTCTATCCCGGACTGACCGAGGAGATCTGCGTGCCCCTGCTGGAGGAGCATTCGGGCCTGACCTGCGGCCCCGACTTCAAGGTCGGCTACTCGCCCGAGCGCATCAACCCCGGCGACAAGGTGCACACGCTCTCGACCATCGTGAAGGTGGTCGCGGGCCAGGACCCGGAGACCGCCGAACTGCTGGACCGCATGTACTCCACCGTGGTCGCGGCGGGCACGCACCGCGCCTCGTCCATCAAGGTGGCCGAGGCCGCCAAGGTCATCGAGAACACCCAGCGCGACCTGAACATCGCGCTGATGAACGAGTTGGCCCTGATCTTCGAGCGCATGGGCATCGACACCCTGGAGGTGCTCGAAGCCGCGGGCACCAAGTGGAACTTCCTGCCCTTCCGGCCCGGCCTGGTGGGCGGCCACTGCATCGGCGTGGACCCCTACTACCTGACCTTCAAGGCCCAGGACCTGGGCTACCAGCCGCACGTGGTCCTGGCGGGCCGGCGCATCAACGACTCCATGGGACGCTACGTGGCGCGCACGGCCATCAAGCGGCTCATCAAGCAGGGCAACGTGGTCCTCGGCGCGCGCGTGGGCGTGCTCGGCCTGACCTTCAAGGAGGACGTGCCCGACCTGCGCAACACCAAGGTCGTGGACGTGATCGCCGAGCTCAGGGAGTTCGGGATCGAGGCGCTGGTGCACGATCCCATGGCCGACCCGGCCGAGGCCCACGAGGAGTATGGGCTCACGCTTGCGCCCCTGGAGGAGTTCCGCGACCTGGACGCGATCATCCTCGCGGTCTCGCACGCGACCTACCGCGCGCTCACGCCCGAGGTCCTGCGCACCTGGTTCCGCAATCCGCAAAAGGCCATCTGCCTGGACGTCAAGGCCTTCTTCGATCCGGCCGCCATGCGCGCGGCCGGGTTCGACTTCTGGCGGCTGTAGGGGGGGACGGTGGCCCGGGAACGGCTGGAACGCATCCTCTGCTGGGACGACTGCTGAAGCGGACTCAAGGAGGCGAGTTTCCGTCTCCGCGACCTGCCGGACGGCGTGCGGCTGGAGATCGCCCTGAGCGCGGCGCAGCGGCCCTCGGTGGAGAGCATCCTGCGGCTGCGCGGGGCGCGCGTGCTTTCCGAGCGCCGCGTGGGCACGGAGCGGGCCATCCTGACCGTGGAGAAGGGCGGCGCGCCGGGCCCGAACACCCCGGACACGAACGGCTGCCCGAACACCTGAGGGACACGGCATGAGCGAACACGGCGACGGTCCCATACTCCTGGCCACGGCCACCCAGCGCGAGATGGAGGCGGTCCTGGCCCGCCTTTCGCCCGCGGACGCGGCCCTGGCGCCCGCGCCGGGCGGGGCCATGGCCGCGCGCCTGGGGCCCGCGGCACGCGCCGCGCTCCTGCTGGTCACGGGCGTGGGCCCGGTGGCCGCGGCGGCGACCTGCTCCGCGCACCTGGCGCGCACCCCGAACGTGGCCGGCGTGCTCAACCTCGGGCTGGCGGGCGTGTACGCCGACCACATCCCCCTGGGCGCGCCCCTGGTGGCCGAGGCCGAGGTCTATCCGGAATACGGCCTGCTGGGTGCTGAGGGACCAACGGCCGGGCCCGGAACGGACGGCTCAGGGTCGGGGACGGGGACGGCTTCGGACGCCGCCGCCCTGGCCGACGGCCGGGCCCTGGGGTTCGCGCAGTTGCCCGGGCCCGAGGGGCCCATCGTGCAGCGCCTCGCCCTGTACCCGGACAAGGCCGCCCGGGCCATGGAGTTGACGCTGCCGCCGGACGCCGCGCGCGGGGCCTTCGCCTCCGTGGCCGGGGTCAGCGCCGCGCCGTGGCGCGCCGCGCTGCTCGCCGCGCGCCACGGGCTCCTGGCCGAGAACATGGAGGGCTTCTCCCTGGCCCTGGTCGCCACGGTGCACAACGTGCCCTTTCTGGAGGTCCGCGCGGCCTCCAACCGGGCGGGTTCGCGCCGGGCCGAGGACTGGGACCTGGAGAGGGCCTTCGACACCCTGTCGAAACTGGCGCAAACCCTGTTCAGTCGGGACGGCTGACAATTTCGTCCCCCTGTGGAAAGGGTTGTCAAAGCCCCTGATTCCCGTATAAGTGAGCGCCATGAATTCGTTCGTACAGTACGCCGGGCCGGAACTGGCCACGATCAACGAGCTGCTCCTGGCCGAGGTCGAGCGCCTCGACCCCGTGGTGCAGCCCCTGGTCCGGTACGTGCTGGAGGCGGGCGGCAAGCGGCTCCGGCCGTTCCTGGTGCTGCTCACGGCGCGGGCCTTCGGCCATACGGGCGAGGGCGCCTATCCCCTGGCCTGCGCCATGGAGTTCCTGCACTCGGCCACCCTGCTGCACGACGACATCGTGGACGGCGCGGACCTGCGCCGCGACCAGGCCACGGCGCACACCCTTTTCGGGCACACGCGCACCATCCTGGCGGGCGACATCCTCCTGGCCCTGGCCAACCGGCTGGTGGCCGACTACGACATTCCGCGCCTGAACGGGGCCATGGCCGAGGGCATCTACCGCACGGCCGCGGGCGAGATCCTGGAGATCAGCCATCTGCGCAACCCCGGCCTGGGCCTGGGCGAATACCTGGACATCGTCACGGGCAAGACGGCCTGCCTCATGGCCGCGGCCTGTCGCTGCGGCGCGCTGCTGGCCGGGGCCGGAGACGCCCTGGTGGAGCGCGCCGCCGGCTTCGGCCTGAACCTGGGCATCGCCTTCCAGCTCGTGGACGACGCCCTGGACTATTCCTCCTGCCGCGCCGTGGCGGGCAAGCCCGTGGGCGCGGACCTGCGCGAGGGCAAGCTGACCCTGCCGTTGATCCTGTATTTCGAGTCCCTGGACGCGGCGCGCCGCGCGCGCCTGGGCGAGGGATTCCGCAACGCCTCCCTGGGCGGGGAGGAGATGGACGCCATCGTGGCCGAGGTCAACGAGCTCGGCCTGGACCGGAAGACGCGGGACGTGGCCCGGGAGTACCTGGACAGGGCCGCCGAGGACCTCGCGGCCTTTCCCGAGTCGCGGGAGACCGCGGTGCTGCGGGACACGCTGGAATTCCTGCACCGCCGCGAGAAGTAGCCCGCCCCGAGCCCCGCGCCCCCGCTCACGACCCGGCGCGCTCGCGCGCTTGCGATCCAGCGCGCCCTGAGCGCTTGCGATAAAGACGCGCCGAACCCACGCCGAACCATCCTCGATAAGGAGATCCATAATGCTGACGCGCGTTGAAGTGGCCGTTCGCCCCGGAATGCCGGACGTCATGGGCGACAAGGTCGCCGCCGCCATCCGCCGTTCCCTCGGCCTGGAGGTCGAATCCGTGCGCACCGTAAAGGTGTACACAGTGAGCGGCCTCACCGCCGAAGAGACCGCACTGGTCATCGAGCGCGGCGCGCTGCACGACCCCGTGCTGCACGAGGCCTCGCTCGCGCCCGTGGGCGGCGATTTCGACTGGGCCCTGGAGGTCGGCTTCCGCCCCGGCGTCACGGACAACGAGGGCCGCACGGCCAGGGAGACCCTGGCCGTGGTCCTGGGTCTGGACCGCGAGCGGGCCCGCGCCCTGGCCGTGTACACCGCCACCCAGTACCAGGTGCGCGGCGGGCTGTCCGAGGCCCAGGCGGCCTCCATCTGCCGCGACCTGCTGGCCAACGAGCTGATCCAGCGCTTCGAGATCAAGAGCCGCGCCCAGTGGGCCGAAAGCCCCGGGTTCGAGGCGCGCGCGGCCAAGGTCTCGGGCGCGGCCATCGACGAGGTGGCCCGCGTGGACCTGGCGGCCATGAACGACGAGGAACTCGCGGCCTTCAGCCGCGCCAACACCCTGGCCCTGTCCCTGGAGGAGCTGCACAGGATCCGCGACCACTACGCCGACGCCGCGGTGCGCACGGCGCGCGAAGCGTCCGGGCTGCCGCCCATGCCCACGGACGCGGAGTTGGAGTGCCTGGCCCAGACCTGGTCCGAGCACTGCAAGCACAAGATCTTCAACGCGCGCATCGACTACGAGGACAGGGAGGCCGGCACCGGCGAGGTGGTGGACTCCATCTTCGCCTCCTACATCCACGGCTCCACCGCGGCCATCCGCAAGGCCAAGGGCGCGGACGACTTCTGCCTCTCGGTCTTCAAGGACAACGCGGGCGTGATCCGCTTCACCGAGGACACCTCGGTGTGCATCAAGGTCGAGACGCACAACAGCCCCTCGGCCCTGGACCCCTACGGCGGGGCGCTCACGGGCATAGTGGGCGTGAACCGCGACCCCATGGGCACGGGCCTGGGCGCGAACATGGTCTGCAACACGGACGTGTTCTGCTTCGCCTCGCCCTTTCACCAGGGCGAGCTGCCGCCGCGCCTGCTGCACCCGCGCCGCGTGCTCGAGGGCGTGCGCGAGGGCGTGGAGCACGGGGGCAACAAGTCCGGCATTCCCACGGTCAACGGCTCCATCGTCTTCGAGGAGCGCTACCTGGGCAAGCCCCTGGTCTTCTGCGGCACCGTGGGCATGATGCCCGCGACCATCAACGGCAAAAAGAGCCACGAGAAGGCCGCCAAGGTCGGCGACGCCATCGTCATGACCGGCGGGCGCATCGGCAAGGACGGCATCCACGGCGCGACCTTCAGCTCCGAGGAGCTGCACGAGGGCTCGCCCGCCACGGCCGTGCAGATCGGCGACCCCATCACCCAGCGCAAGATGTACGACTGCATCATCCGCGCGCGCGACCTGGGACTCTACAGCGCCATCACGGACAACGGCGCGGGCGGCCTGTCCTCGTCCGTGGGCGAGATGGCCGAGGACACGGGCGGCGCGCGGCTGGACCTCGCCAAGGCCCCGCTCAAGTACGACGGCCTGCGGCCCTGGGAGATCCTGCTCTCCGAGGCCCAGGAACGCATGACCCTGGCCGTGCCCCAGGACAGGCTGCCCGAATTCCTGGCCCTGGCCGAGGAGATGGGCGTGGAGGCCTCGGTGCTCGGCGAGTACACGGACTCCGGGTTCCTGGAGGTCTTTTACGGCGACAAGCCCGTGGCCCGGCTGGACATGGAGTTCCTGCACAACGGCGTGCCCCAGATGCGGCTCGAGGCCGTGTGGGAGCGCCCGGAGTTCGCCGCCGACGGCGAGGCCACGGCCGTGGCCGACGCCGAACAGGGCGGCCTGCTCGAGCGCATGCTCGGGCGGCTGAACATCTGCTCCAAGGAGTACGTGGTCCGGCAGTACGACCACGAGGTCAAGGGCGGCAGCGCCATCAAGCCCCTGGTGGGCGTCAAGCGCGACGGCCCGTCCGACGCGGGCGTGATCCGCCCGCTCCTGGCCCGCGACGAGGCCCTGGTCGTCTCCCACGGCATCTGCCCCAAATTCAGCGACTACGACACCTACCTGATGATGGCCAACGCCATCGACGAGGCCGTGCGCAACGCCGTGGCCGTGGGCGGCGATCCGGACCGCATGGCCGGGGTGGACAACTTCTGCTGGTGCGACCCGGTGGCCAGCGAGAAGACCCCGGACGGCCGCTACAAGCTGGCCCAGCTCGTGCGCGCCAACCGGGCGCTCTACGACTACTGCACGGCCTACGGCGTGCCCTGCATCTCCGGCAAGGACTCCATGAAGAACGACTACACCGGCGGCGGCGTGAAGATCTCCATCCCGCCCACGGTGCTCTTCTCGGTGCTCGGCGTGATCCAGGACGTCAACCGCACCGCGACCTCGGACTTCAAGCGGCCCGGCGACCTGATCTACCTGCTCGGCGCGACGCGGCGCGAGCTGGGCGGCAGCGAGCTGGCCCACGAGCTGGGCTTCGTCGGCACCTCGGCACCGGCCGTGGACGCCGCCGCCGCCATGGCGCGCTACCGGGCCCTGCACCGGGCCATCGGCGCGGGGCTGGTCACGGCCTGCCACGACCTCTCGGACGGCGGCCTGGGCGTGGCCTTTGCGGAAATGGCCATCGGCGGCCGCGCGGGCGCGCTGCTGGACCTCTCGGCCGTGCCCCTTGACTCCGGCCCCATGAACTCCGGCCCCATGGGCTCTGACTCCATGGACACCACCGCGCTGCTCTATTCGGAATCTGCCAGCCGCTTGCTGGTCACCGTGGCCCCCAAGGACCGCGCGGCCTTCGAGGCGCTCTTCGCGGGCCAGTCCCTGGCCTGCTGCGGCGAGGTCCTGGCCACGGACCGCGTGCGCATCGAACGGACCGGCGCGACCCTGGTGGACGCCGCCGTGGCCGACCTGACCCGCGCCTGGCAGGCCACCCTGGACTGGTAGGCACTAGCCTATTCCCCTCCGGCCTCAAGGGGCGGCGCGCGTGGCGCGCCGCCCCTTTGTTGTTCTCCCCCAAAAACATCGGTGTTTACCTATCCATTCAGAAATGCTAAGTTGTCCGCAAACGGACGCGGCCTTTACTTCATACGCAGCTTCAACTTCCAAATGGTTCCAAACCTTTGCCGGGCAGGAGGGGCTTGACTCCCGCCTCAAGGCCGGAACGTCGCAAGAGGGCAGGACTTTCATGGGGGGGTAACCGGAAGGCACGCCGGCTCCTCCGCATCTCACCCCGCGCGCTGGGCACCGCGCGGGGGTGCACGCAAACCACCCACGTTGCACGGGCGCACAGAGGGAGCTTCGACATGATGTTCATCAGGCGGTCGCTCGGAGCGAAGATCACGCTTCTCGTCACCCTGACCTCGGTCCTGGCCTTCACCGGACTGTTCATCGCCAACTCCTATTGGCAGCGCTCCGGGTCCATCGCGCTGATCAGCAAGATGGGCGAACAGGTCTCCGACGTGCTCATCACGGGCATTTCCGATCCCATGGCCATCGGCGACAACGAGGGCACCGAGGAACAGTTCGACACCATCGCCAAACGCTACGCCAACATCCGCGTCTACCTCACCGACCACAAGGGCAACATCACCTACTCAACAGACCACGAGGCCCTGCGCAAGGACCTCGACCCCATCTACGACGACGCCCGCTTCGACGCCCTGTTCAGCCGCAGCCTCAAGGAGCCCGTGTCCGAAGGCGCGCTGGTGCGCGTGGAAGGCCAGCCCTTCTTCATGCAGGTCACGACCATCAAGAACGAACCCTCCTGCCACCACTGTCACGGCGCGACCCAGCCCATCCTCGGTTCCATGGTCATGCTCCAGGACGTCGGGGTCGAGATCCACGCCCTGGAGGCCAACCAGGTCAAGGGCGCGGTCATCTCCGTGGCCGGGCTCGGCTCCCTGCTCGTGGTCCTGTTGCTGTTCATGAAGATCCAGATCGGTGACAAGATCAAGAAGATCGCCGCGGCCAGCGGCCAGATCGAAAAGGGCGACTACTCGGTCTCCTTCGCCGTCAAGGGCTGCGACGAGGTCTTCACCCTCTCCGAGAACCTCACCAAGATGGTCGATACCATCCGCAACCAGCTCGAATACAACAAGAGCGTGCTCGGCGGCATCATCGTGCCCCTCTTCGTGGCCGACAAGGACGAGCGCATCGACTTCATCAATGCGCCCATGGGCAACATCCTGGGCAAGAGCGTGGAAGAGCTTGAAGGCCGCACCGTGGCCTACGCCTTCCACGGCTCCGACGCGGGCGACTCCGTGTCCAACGAGGTGCTCAAGACCGGCTCCACAAAGAACGGCGTGCTGCGCTTCCTGCGCTCCGACGGCGTGGAGTTCCCCCTGCACTACGAGATTTCCCCGCTCAAGGACGCCGACGGCCGCGTCACCGGCACCATCGCGGTGATGATCGACATGACCCAGGAGGAGCAGGACCGCAACCGCATCCAGAACCACCGCGAGAACCTCCTCCAGGTCGCGGACCAGGTCACCGAGGTCTCCATGAGCCTGGCCTCGGCCGCCAACCAGCTCTCCCAGCAGATGAACGAGCTGACCATGGGCGTGGACGAGACCACCAACCAGACCGGCCAGGTGGCCACGGCCATGGAGGAGATGAACGCCACGGTCATCGAGGTGGCCCAGAACGCCGGGCGCGCCGCCGAGGCCTCGGACAACGCCAACCGCGTGGCCGCCGAAGGCGGCGGCGAGGTCCAGCGCACGGTCAACGAGACCCGCGAGGTGGCCGCTCGCGCCGAACACCTGGCCGCCTCCCTCAACGACCTTTCGGACAAGGCCGAGAACATCGGCCAGGTCATGGGCGTGATCAACGACATCGCGGACCAGACCAACCTGCTGGCGCTCAACGCGGCCATCGAGGCCGCGCGCGCGGGCGAGGCCGGGCGCGGCTTCGCCGTGGTCGCTGACGAGGTCCGCAAGCTCGCGGAAAAGACCATGTCCGCCACCAGGGAGGTCGAGTCCGCCATCACCCAGATCCAGGAATCCACCCGCGAGGCCGTGCGCGAAATGGGCGAAACCCGCGAGCGCGTGGAGCACACCGCGGACATGGCCCAGCACTCCGGCGAGGTCCTCGGCCACATCGTGGAACAGGCCGACAGCATCGCCGACATGGTTCGCTCCATCGCCACGGCCAGCGAGCAGCAGTCCTCCACCAGCGAGGAGATCAACAACAACGTCACCCAGATCAGCCACCTCTCCCAGGAACTCTCGCGCTCCATCCAGGAGGCCAACGCCGCCATCCAGGAGGTTTCGTCCATGGCCACCTCCCTTACCGGGCTGGTGGAGAAGTTCCGCGTGGCGGAAGAAGAATAGGCACCGCGGCGCAACCCAACACGGAAAGCCCGGCTTCGGCCGGGCTTTTTTCATGCCCCGCCGAACCGCGTACCGTATGGTCCCGGGCCGGAACGCGCCTTTTTCCGCCCCCCTAGCCGCACGCCCTCGCGACAGCGCTCCCCCACGCCCTTTCTCGGTGCAACCAGTCCCGGGATTTCATTTTTTCGTATTCCTGCGGTCATTGATCTTGACGGAATCTGTGCTAGGATGTAGTCATTGTCTCGCTAGTAAGAATTATTCCTAAAAGAGACTCAGTAAACGGAGGCACTACGATGTCCGCACTCAAAGGAAGCCGCACCGAAACCAACCTGCTGACCGCATTCGCCGGGGAGTCCCAGGCGAGAAACCGTTACGAATTCTTTGCCAAACAGGCCCGCAAGGATGGCTACATCCTGCTCGAACACATCTTTCTGGAAACCGCCGGCCACGAAAAGGAACACGCCAAACGCATCTTCAAGTTCCTCGAAGGCGGCGAGGCGACCATCACCGCCGCGTTCCCTGCGGGCGTGATCGCCGCCACCCTGGACAACCTCAAGAGCGCCGCGGCCGGCGAGCTGCACGAGACCGAGGTCATGTACCCCGAGTACGCCCAGATCGCCCGCGAGGAAGGGTTCAAGGACATCGCCTTCGCCCTGGACCACATCGCCCGCGCCGAACGCTACCACTACAACCGCTACACGGCCTTCATCCGCGCCCTGGAGACCGGTTCGCTCTTCAAGCGCGACGTCAAGGTCACCTGGCGCTGCCGCAACTGTGGCTACCTGCACGAGGGCCACGTCGGCGCCCCCGAAAAATGCCCGGCCTGCGACCATCCCCAGGCCTATTTCGAAGTCCTCACCGAAAGCTGGCAGTCGCTCTAGCGGCCGCCCCCAACCCTTCAAGGAGGCTTTCCATGGCTAAGATGCTCGAAATCTACAAGTGTGCCGCCTGTGGCAACATCGTCGAAGTCCTGCACGCCGGCGACGGCGAACTCGTCTGCTGCGGCCAGCCCATGAAGCTGTTCGCCGAGAACACCACCGACGCGGCCCAGGAAAAGCACGTGCCGGTCATCGAAAAGACCGCCGACGGCTACAAGGTCTCCGTGGGCAGCGTGCTGCACCCCATGGAGGAAAAGCACTGGATCGAATGGATCGAACTCATCGCCGACGGCAGGGTCTACCGCAAGGAGCTCAAGCCCGGCGACACCCCCATCGCCGAGTTCTGCGTCAAGGCCGCCAAGGTGACGGCCCGCGAATACTGCAACATCCACGGCCTCTGGAAGGCCGAAGCCTAACCCGATACGAATCGCACAAGGAGCACCTATGGACACCTACATCTGCAACGTCTGCGGCTACGAATACGACCCCTCCCAGGGCGATCCGCCGGACGTGGCGCCCGGCACCGCCTTCGGGGACCTGCCCGACGACTGGGTCTGCCCCGTGTGCGGCGCGCCGAAATCGGAGTTCTCTAAGGCCTGACGCACCCCGCCCGCCCCACCGGCCGTGATCCCACGGCCACCCGCGGCGGCACCTACGCAAACCACGGCGGCCGGGGAAGCGTCAGCTTCCCCGGCCCTTGTTTCCATAACCCCCCCGCGGCCCCTCGGCCGCAAGCCCCACCCGTCGTACGAGGACACCATGAAACCCGTTGCCATCAAAGACAATGTCTTCTGGGTAGGCGCCGTGGACTGGAACAGCCGCGACTTCCACGGCTATTCCCTCTCGCCCATGGGCACCACCTACAACGCCTACCTGCTCAAGGACACCAAGACCACCCTCTTCGATACCGTCAAACACACCTCCAAACCCGAATTCCTCTGCCGCCTCTCCCAGGCCCTGGACGGAGACCTGACCAAGATCGACTACATCGTGGTCAACCACCTCGAACCCGACCACGCCGGCTGCCTGCCCGAGCTCGTCGAGCGCGCCAAGCCCGAAAAGATCTTCACCTCGCCCATGGGCAAACGCGCCATGGATGCCCACTTCCACCAGACCGACTGGCCCGTGGAAGTCGTCAAGACCGGTGATTCCATCTCCTTGGGCGAAAACACCGTGCGCTTCATAGAAACGCGCATGCTGCACTGGCCCGATTCCATGGTCTCCTACATCCCCGAAAAGAAGCTGGCCATCTGCAACGACATCTTCGGCCAGAACATCGCCTCCTCCGCCCGCTTCGCCGACGAAGCCAATCGCGCCGTGCTCGAACATGCCATGCGCGAATACTACGCCAACATCGTCAATCCCTACTCCGCCGTCACCCTTAAAACCCTCGACGCCCTGGCCGGGATGAACCTGGACATCGACATGATCGCCCCGGACCACGGCCTCATCTTCCGCGGCGACGACGTGGCCTACGCCATGAACTCCTACCGCGCCTTCGCCGAACAAAAACCCACCGCCAAGGCCGTCATCGCCTACGACACCATGTGGCACTCCACCGAGAAAATGGCCGAAGCCATCGGCCAGGGACTCGAAGACGCCGGCATCGACGTCCAGATCATGTGGACCAAGGCCAACCACCACAGCCGCATCCAGACCGAACTGCACAACGCCGGCGCCCTCATCGTGGGCTCGCCCACCCACAACAACGGCATCCTGCCCGGCGTCGCCGCCCTGCTCACCTACGTCAAGGGCCTGCGGCCCCTGAACAAGGTCGGCGCAGCCTTCGGCTCCTTCGGCTGGTCCGGCGAATCCGTCAAATGCATCTCCGAACACCTGGAATCCATGGGCGTCGAACTCGTGGAAGGCGTCAAATGCAAACACGTGCCCGACCACGAAGCCCTCGGACAATGCTACGACCTCGGCCAGGCCGTGGCCGCCGCCCTCAAGGCCAAACTCTAGCCGCACCCGGGCCTCAAGGCCCCATGGTCCTACGGCCCCAAGGCCGCGACACCGCAAGGCGTCGCGGCCTTTTTTCTGCGGCGGCCGCGAAAGAAGACGAAGGGAAGCCGGGGCTCCGCCCCACACCCCGGCTGGGACGCTGTCCCAGACCCTGCTGGGGCTTTGCCCCAGACCCCACCGGGGGGGATCATCCCCCCCGGGCCCCCTGTTCGGGGTGGCGCGGAGAGGGGTGCGTTGGTCCGGGTTTACTCCGACGCACGAACAGTCCCTGGTCGGGGCGGGGCGG
>JACCQO010000068.1 GCA_015709205.1 Desulfovibrionaceae bacterium | reverse complement strand
CGCGTCTCTGCATCGTCAACCTATCTTGTGTCCATTTTATTCGAAAGGCTACCCATTTGGCCGGGGAGGACAAGCGTTTCTTTTTGGAGGCAGCATTATGGCTTTTGTCGAGTGATGGAGGGCACAGCCATAGAGATTTGCTGCTCAAAGCCGTTGGCGGGGATAAGGAGCTTGGAAAACGAATTGATGATTTTTTCAAGCCCAAGAAACAAAGGGTTGCCCCCTGGATAAGGAAGGGACATAGGAGGAGAACGCGAGAAACTAAACGGGTCGAAGCCTGGGAGCGCAAGCATTGCAAGGATGTTGTTAACAACATCGGAGCAATAGAGCTAGGAACCTCCGGTCTTGAGCTTGGAATTTTGAATGAGTTGCGCCGTTATCATGATGGATACATTCAACACATTTCCGAGTACCAGCCAGGTCTTGAAAAGGTCCTGTACACAACTGCTGTTATGGATGCCTTCCTGCAAGGCGCTGTGATGTTCTGGCGGAATTGGGAGCCCGATCCCTCCGAGGAGAGGCTGGGCGATTCATTGGCCTTGTTCGGTTTTGGCTATGCGTTGCGCCAAGGGCTCCCAATTTCCTCATTGACCCCGCAAGAGGCAAAAAGATTGTTCGTCCTTGCTCAGCGCGATGACTACCCAAAGTGGTTTTCTGCGCTCTGCAAGAACCATCTCGGGTCGTTGGAAGGGTCTATTTCCAAGCAGCTTGCCGGGGTCGTCAACGAGAACTCCGCTGAGCCATACCTGCCGTCCTTGATCAGGGCAGTAATCAATGACGAAGGATTGTTCATGCAGTTTCATGATCAAATACTCGCAGATTGTGAGCAATTTGGTCCCCGTTTGACTTGGAGCAGGGAGTGCCTGTCAAGGATAGCCGAGCGGAATCGGGACTGCATGCCCAGAGTCTCTGGCATTTGTCGGGCCGTTCTGGAATCGGCCAGGGAAACTGATCGACATCTTTGGGCGGTTCTCCGGTTCAAGGTCGATGCGGTTGCAGCGCTGTCTTGGCTTCAAGGATACCTGGAGACGCTCGATGCGGCGGGCCAGGATGCATTTATGGAGTCTTTCGCCGCTTCGTTTGACGTTTCGCACGGTTCCAACGTTCGATCGTGGTGGAGTCTATGCTCCGAGCCGTCCGTGCTCTATCAACTAATAGTGCTCACTCAAAAACATATTCGAGCTGTTGATGACGTCGTCCACGAGCACGGCGTAGTGTTCTCTCCGGGACGCCGGGACCATGCCCAGGATTTTCGTGGATCGTTGGGAGGAATGCTCGCCAATGTCTCCGGCGTGCAAAGCTATAGGTTGCTTGAGGCACTCCGGGAACAGGCCCCGGAGCAATGGCGAAAGGACTTCTTTGCCCGCCTCATTGATGACAAGCTGTCGCGCGAAAGTGAGGGAGAGCCTTGGACCGAGCGTGACCTGATAGATTTTGAGCGTAAGTACGAAATAGATCCCAAAAATGCCGATGATCTTTTTCACATCACACTCATGCGGCTGGAGGAAATTAAGGACGAGGTGGAAAATGGAGACTTCGGCTGGCGCGGGCTTATTACACCGGAAGTCCCTGAGGTTGAAATTCAGAAGGTCTTCGCGGGAAAGCTCCGCGAAATCGCGCGCGGGCGCTACAGCGTCTCCAGGGAGGAGGAGGTGGACGACGCAAAGAAGCCCGACATTAGGATTTCCGCCGCCACGGTTACGGGCAAGATTTCGATTGAGCTCAAACCCGCCCACAAGTGGTCAGGTCCCGAGCTTGTCGAACGTTTGGAAAATCAACTTGTGGGGCAATATCTTAACGGTCCTGATTGCAAGCACGGAATTTTTTTGTTGGCGAATGCCGCAACGGGACGGCAATGGGAGTGTCCTCAAGTTGCAGGACGCGTGGATTTTTTGGGTCTTCTTGCTTATTTGTCCAATCACGCGGAGGCGATTCTGCGGGATCGTTCGGACATTATGGGTTTGCAGGTAGTCGGCATCGACATGACTGCCAAAAAATAGGCCGCGGCGCATGGTGGCGTTGACTCGGGGTGAGTCAGAACAAAAAAGATGGCTTCAGCGTCGGCTGAAGCCATCCGATGTTCTGGCGCGCCCGGGAGGATTCGAACCCCCGGCCGGCGGCTTAGAAGGCCGCTGCTCTATCCACCTGAGCTACGGGCGCTTGGGGCGATTCTCATAGAACGAACCGACTCGCCCGGTCAAGATGGCCGGGTGCCTTGAACCGTGGCGATGCGGCCTGTGGTGATGCAGATAGTTGCGATGCGGGCGGCACGGTTCGCGAGCCCGTCGCAGGATACCCCGCCCGTCCTCGCCGCGCAATGCCGGAGCGTGCAGGGGCCGGACGCGCTTGACTTCGCGGCCCGGGCGGGGCAGGTCTGCCCGATGCGCCCGGCCTCGGCCGTTTTTCGGCCCGCGGGCCCGGGTGCCGGAGCGATCCCATGCCGATCCCCTTTGCCGACTACGCCGCCTTCGAACGCCACCTGGATTCCCTGGGCCTGTTCCACATGGATATGGGCCTGGGTCGCGTGCGCCGCGCCTTGGAACGGTTGGGCTTGGAACGCCCGCCCTTTGCCGTGGCCCAGCTCGTGGGCACCAACGGCAAAGGCTCCACGGCCGCCTTCCTGGCCGGGCTCGCGCGGGCGCGCGGCCTGCGCGTCGGGCTCTACACGTCCCCGCATTTTCTGACTCCCCGCGAACGCGTGCGCGTGGACGGCGCGCTGCTCGACGAGGCGGCGTGGACCGCCCTGGCCAACCGCGTGTTCGAGGCCGGGCGCACGGCGGACGGTCCGGCAGGGCAGGGCGGGCGCGCGCCGCACCACGGACCGACCGAAGGTTTGCCGCCGGGCCCGTGCGCCGCTCCGCATGCTGCGCCCCGGGGCGGATCATCGGCCGGACCCGGCGCGTCGCCCTGCGCTTTGTCCGCCACGGGAAACGCGGATGCGGTTGGCGAGGCGGCGGGGGTCGGGGCCGCCTCGGCCGTGGCGGCGTTCGTGCCGCTCTGCGCCGTCGGTTCCGAAGCCGAAGCGGGGGGCGCGGGGGCCCCGGCCGCCGCCACGGCCGCCGGGCGGGCCATGCCCGCGCCGCCGTCCGCCTTTCCGTCGCCCGCGCGCCACGGCGGCCACGTGCCGGGGTGCGAGCTGACCTATTTCGAGTTCCTGACCGTGCTCGCGGTGCTGGCCTTTGCCGAGGCGGGCGTGGAACTGGCGGTGATGGAGGCCGGGCTGGGCGGCGCGCACGACGCCACCACGGCCCTGGCCGCCGACGCCGTGCTCGTCACGCGCATCGGCCTGGACCACCAGACCGTGCTCGGCGCGACCGTGGAGGAGATCGCCCGCGACAAGGCCGGGGCCGTGCGGGCCGGGCGCGTCGCCCTGACCGCCGCGCAGCGGCCCGGCGTCATGGCCGAGTTGGCGCTCGCGGCCGAGCGCGCGGCCGCGCGGCTGGTCCGCGCGGAATACGACGCAGTGGCCGACGCCCTGGCCCCGGGCTCGCCGGACTTTCCGGGCGGGCCGCACCAGGCGGGCAACGCGCGGCTGGCCCTTGCGGCCTTCAACGAGCTGGCCCGCGCGCGCCATTGGCGGCCCTACGACGAATTCGACGCGGAAAAGCTCTTCGGCATCCTGGAGCGCTCACGGCTGCCGGGCCGGTTCCAGTTCGCATGGCGCGAGCCCGTTCCGGTCGCTCCGGCCCTTGGCGCGGCGCGCGCGGCCCGCGCGCCGGACCTGATCCTGGACGGCGCGCACAACGAGGACGCCCTGGCCGCGCTCGGCGCGGCCCTGCGCGGCGCGCACCTCGCGCCGCGCGCCGTGGTCTTCGCCTGCCTGCGCGACAAGAATCCGGCGCACCTGGCCCTGCTGGTGCCCGGCCTGGGGCGCTGCCCGGTGCACGTGCCCGGCCTGGCCGTGCCCGAGCGCGGCAGCGATCCGCGCGAGTTGGCCGCCCTTCTGGCGGACGCCTTGCGGGCCATGAACGCGGCCCGCGCGCCTGGCGATGCCGAGCCGGACGCGGCCGGAGGCGCGGGCGGTGCGTCCGGCCCCGGCGCGCGTAGCGCGGCGCGCGGGGAAGCGGCCCCGGCGCAGGGCGGGGCGGCGGCGTCCGCGCCTCCGCCCGCAGCCTCTTCGGCTCTCGCGTCCGGGGCAGCATTCGGGGCCGCCTACGGGGCCGCGTCCGCGCCGTCCGCCGTCCCCGCACCGGTCACGGCGCACCGCGACGTGGCCGAGGCGCTTGCCGCGGCCCTGGCCGAGCCCGGCCGGGGGCCCGTGTTGGTCTGCGGTTCCTTGTATTTGTTGGCGGAGTTTTATAGACTGCGGCCCGATTGCCTGGAACAGGCCGCCCTCCCGGTGGAGGTCCCGGCGCACTTTCCGGACGCGCCCTGACGGTTGGTCTTCCGGGCGCTCCGGCGGCGCGGGCGGGCGCGCGTTTGCCCAGGCCGGGCCATTCCGGCGCAAGCCGGGCGGAGGGCCGCAGCCCCGAGCGCGCAACCGAAAGCGACCCGAACAGCCATACGCAAAGCCACCATGCCCCAGCCCCCGAAAGCGCCTCAACCGCCCGTCACACCTCCGGAATCCGCCTCATCGGCAACCGCATCCGCTGCATCCGTCGTTTCCGCCGCGACGGCCGCGCCCGCAGGCCCCGATCCGTCCCTGTTCCGCAGCCTGCCCTCGGTGGATGCGCTGCTCGCGGCCGTGACCGGCGACGGCGGTCCGGGCGCCGCCGTGCCCAGGCCGTTGCTCAGGAACCTGGCCAACGAATTCCTGGACCTGCGCCGCGAGGAGATCCGCACCGGCGCGGTGCGCGCGGCCGGGGAACTGGCGCTCGACGCCCTGGCCCCGCGCCTGGCCGCGCACGTGCGCGTGCGCGCCCGGCTGCCCCTGCGCCGCGTGCTCAACGCCACGGGCGTGGTCGTGCACACCAACCTGGGCCGCTCGCTCCTGGCGCGCGAGGCCGTGGACGCCGTGGTCGAGGCCGCGCTGCACTATTCCAACCTGGAGTTCGACGTCGCGCGCGGCGCGCGCGGCTCGCGCCACGACCACCCCGGCGAGCTGCTCCGCGCCCTGACCGGGGCCGAGGCGGCCATGGTCGTGAACAACAACGCCGCGGCCGTGCTCCTGGTCCTGGACACCTTCGCCAAGGGCCGCGAGGTCATCGTTTCGCGCGGCCAGCTCGTGGAGATCGGCGGGAGCTTCCGCATCCCCGAGGTCATGGCCAAGTCCGGGGCCACGCTGCGCGAGGTCGGGGCCACCAACCGCACCCACCTGCGCGACTACGAGAACGCCATCGGCCCGGAGACCGCCGCGCTGATGAAGGTGCACACCTCCAACTACGCCATCCGGGGCTTCACGCGCGAGGTCGCGCTGCCGGAGCTGGTGGCCCTGGGCCGCCGCCACGGGTTGCCGGTCTTCGAGGATCTGGGTTCGGGCAGTTTCGTGGATTTCACGGGCCGGGGCCCGGGCCCGGAGCCCACGGCGCAGCAGGCCGTGGCCCAGGGCGCGGACCTGGTGACCTTCAGCGGCGACAAGGTCCTGGGCGGGCCCCAGGCGGGCATCGTGCTCGGCCGCAAGGATCTCGTGGACCGGCTCAAGTCCAATCCCCTGGCGCGCGCCGTGCGCGTGGACAAGATGACCCTGGCCGGGCTCTGCGCCACCCTGCGCCTCTACCACGATCCGGAGCGCGCCGCGCGCGACATCCCGACCCTGCGCATGATCCTGGCGTCCTACGACGAATTGCGTTCGCGGGCGCGGCGGCTGGCCGCGCGCATCAGGAAGGCCGTGGGGCCGCGCGCCGTGGTCTCGGTGCGCCGGGGCGAATCGCGCGTGGGCGGGGGCGCGTTCCCGGGCGCAGGGCTGCCCACGGCCCTGGTCTGCGTGGCCCCGACGCCCGTGCCCATGACTCACGCTCCCATGACTCACGTTCCCATGACCCCGGACGGCCTGCGCCGCGCCCTGCTGGACGGCGATCCGCCCCTGGTCGGCCGCATCGAGGGCGACGCCTTCTGCCTGGACCCGCGCACCCTGGACAACGCGGAGTTCGCCCTGGCGGCCCAGGCCCTGGCCGGTGCGCTGGGGGCGGAGGATGCGCTGGGCGCGGAGGGCGCGGGCGAGTAGGGCGGAGCATCGGACGGGAAGCGCGGCCCGGCGCGTCTGCCCGAAAAGATTTCGGCCGCCGTGCGCGGCGACATCACACCGGCGGGCGGCATGCGCCGCCCCCTGCGGCGAGGAGACCATGCAACAGGGCGAATTCAAGGAACTGACGCGCAAGCGCATCCTGGTCACGGGCGGGGCGGGGTTCATCGGTTCGCACCTCTGCGAGCTCCTGCTCGCGCGCGGGGCCGAGGTGCTCTGCGTGGACAACTACTTCACGGGCACGCGCGAGCACGTGCGCGCGCTCATGGACCACCCGCGCTTCGAGCTGCTGCGCCACGACATCACCTTCCCCCTCTACGTGGAGGTGGACGAGATCTACAACCTGGCCTGCCCGGCCTCGCCCATCCACTACCAGTTCGACCCCGTGCAGACGACCAAGACCTGCGTGCACGGCTCCATCAACGTCCTCGGGCTGGCCAAGCGGGTCAAGGCGCGCATCCTCCAGGCCTCCACCAGCGAGGTCTACGGCGATCCCGAGGAGCACCCCCAGACCGAGGGCTACTGGGGCCGCGTCAACCCCATCGGCACGCGCTCCTGCTACGACGAGGGCAAGCGCTGCGCCGAAACCCTGTTCTTCGACTACCACCGCCAGCACAAGGTGGAGATCAAGGTCGCGCGCATCTTCAACACCTACGGCCCGCGCATGCACCCCAACGACGGCCGCGTGGTCTCCAACTTCATCCTCCAGGCCCTGCAGGGCAAGCCGATCACCATCTACGGCGACGGCTCCCAGACGCGCTCCTTCTGCTACGTGGACGACCTGGTGGACGGGTTGCTGCGCCTGATGCACAGCCCGGCGGACTTCACCGGGCCCGTGAACATGGGCAACCCGGTCGAATGCACCGTGCTGGAGCTGGCCGAGGCCATCGTGCGGCTGACCAACTCGCGTTCGGCCATCGAACGCAAGCCCCTGCCCACCGACGACCCGCGCCGCCGCCGCCCGGATATCGCCCTGGCGCGCGAACGGCTGGGCTGGGAGCCGACCACGGACCTGAACCACGGCCTGGCCCGCACCGTGGCCTATTTCGAAACCCTGCTGCGCGAACGCACCATCGAGGGTGCCGCGCCGTAGGCGGGAGGCGGGGCTCCGCCCCACACCCCGCCGGGGCGCCGCCCCGGACCCCGCCGGAGGGGATCATCCCCCCCGGGCCCCCTGGTCGGGGGGGGGGCACGGTGGTGACCGGATCGCGCACAACGAATAAAAACGAGCGCCGGGAGGCGTTCTTTGTTTCAGGAGTGACCATGAAAAAAGAAGAATTGACGTTTACACCTAAAAACTGCTGGGACGTCTACGCCGCCGCCAAGGACCGCAAGGCCATGGACGTGCTGGCCGCGCGCTACATGGAGTTTCTCTCGGTCTGCAAGACCGAGCGCGAGGTCGTGGACTACGTGGTGGAAAAGGCCCGCGCGGCCGGATTCGAGGAATCCGCCGCGGCCGACAGGCAACTGCGCGTCTTCCGGGGCAAGAACGTGCTCCTGGCCCGGCGCGGCAAGGAGCCGCTCTCCAAGGGATCGCGGCTCATCGGCGCGCATGCGGATTCGCCGCGCCTGGATTTCAAGCAGCACCCGCTCTACGAGGAATGCGGCGTGGGCCTGGCCAAGACGCACTACTACGGCGGCATCCGCAAGCACCAGTGGCTGGCCGCGCCCCTGGCCCTGCACGGCGTGGTCGTGAAGAAGTCCGGCGAGGCCGTGCGCGTGGTCATCGGCGAGGACCCGGCAGACCCGGTCTTCACCGTGCCGGACCTGCTGCCGCACCTGGCCCAGAAGCAGATGGAGCGCAAGCTCTCCGAGGCCTTCGAGGCCGAGAAGCTCAACGTGGTCCTGGCCCACGAACCCCCGGCGGCCGCCAAGGGCAAGGCGGGGGACGCGGATAGGGACGCGGATAAGGAAAAGGACAAGGGTGCCGACGCTTCGCCCCTGAAGCGGCGCATCCTGGAAATGCTCAACGAGCGCTACGGCATCGTGGAGGAGGACCTCTACAGCGCCGAACTGCAGGCCGTGCCCGCCGGGCCCGCGCGCTGGGTGGGGCTGGACCGCGCGCTCATGGGCGGCTACGGCCACGACGACCGCATCTGCGTGTTCTGCGCCCTGGAGGCCATGCTCGTCGGCGCCGCGCCCCGGCACGCCCAGCTCGCCCTGTTCTGGGACAAGGAGGAGATCGGCTCCGAGGGCGCCACGGGCGCCAAGTCGCGCTTCTTCGAATACGGCGTGCAGGACCTGGCCGCGGCCTGGGACCCCGAGGCGCGCCTGTCCGAGATCTTCCTGGAGATGCGCGCCGTCTCGGCCGACGTCAGCGCGGCCATGGACCCGGACTACCAGGACCTGCACGACAAGCTCAATGCCTCGCTCATCGGCTGCGGCCCGTGCTTCAACAAGTTCACCGGCCATCGCGGCAAGTACGCGGCCAACGACGCCGACGCCGAATACGTGGCCTGGATGCGCGCGGTGCTGGACAAGGCCGGGGCCCCCTGGCAGATGGCCGAACTGGGCAAGGTGGACCTGGGCGGCGGCGGCACCGTGGCCAAGCACCTGGCCGAATACGGCATGCGCATCATCGACTTCGGCCCGGCCGTGCTCTCCATGCACTCGCCCTTCGAACTGGCCTCCAAGGCCGACCTCTACGCCACGGTCAAGGCCTACGCGGCCTTTCTGGCGGCCTGACGCCGGGCGCGCCGCTGCGTCCGCACCGCGAAAAAGGACCGGAGCCCTCGGGCTCCGGTCCTTTTTCGTGCGGGGCAATGCGGCGGGCCGCACGGCTCATGCCGCGTCCGTCCCGTCGATCAGGTCCGGCGGCGGCGGGCAGTCGTCGGCCTCGGGTCCGCCGTCCAGGGGCAGGTCCACATAGAAGGTGGTGCCGCGTTCGGGCGTGGATTCGAAGCGTGCGCGGCCGCGCAGGTAGTTGCGCGTGAGCAACAGGATGGAAAAGGTGCCCAGGCCGCGGTCCTCGCCCTTGGTGGAGAAGGAGCGTTTGAAGATTTCCGCGCGCATCTCCTCGGGAATACAGCCGCCGTTGTGCACCCGGAAGGTGATGGTCGCCGCCTCCAGGTCCACGGCGCAGCCCAGCGTCACGGTCTCGCCGTCGGGCACGGCCTCCAGCGCGTTCTTGATCATGTTGCCGAACACGCGCTGCAGGATCACCGGGTCGCTGACGAAAAACTGTTCCCCGCAGTCCGTGTCCACCACGATGCGCCGGTTTCCGGTGACCAGGTGCGCGCGGTATTTTTTCGCCGTGTCCGCGATCACCTGGGCGGCGGACATGGGGCAGGGCTTGGGCCGCAGGTCGTTGTTTTCCGCGGCGAAGATCAGTTTCTGGTTCTCGATTTCGTCCACGATGTGCGCCAGCGAGCGCACGAGCATGGCGTGCAGTTCCGCGTCGGCTTCGTCCCTCGGGGGCTTCAGCAGTTCGGCCAGCTTCCAGGCCCCGCCCACGCTGTTGGTCAGGTCGTGCAGGAAGATGCGCTCCAGGTAGCGGCGGCGCTTGAAGTCGCTGATGTCGCGCAGGGTGACCAGGTTGAACCGGCCGCCGCCAACGGCGAAGGGCGCGGCGTGCAGGTCCACCTCCATACCGACGACGTCCCCCTCCGCCTGGAAGAGCAGGGTGCATTCGCGCCCGCCCGCGTCGCCTTCAATGCAGGAAAGGATCTGTCGAACCGCCTGGCAGGTGCGGCAGGAATCCGACGTGCCGCACCCCCCGGGCGCGTCGCGGGCGTGGATGCAGCCCAGGGCCTCGCCCAGGCGCTGTCCCGCGTAGGCGTCCGCGTCCAGCTTGAATTCGGCGCGGCAGGCCGCGTTGGCGAAGACGATTTGGCGGTTGGCGTCGAGCACCAGGTGTGAGGTCGGCAGCGCGTCCAGGAGACGTGCCTCGGGCGTGGCCGCGATCAGGCGGTGCGCGCGCGCCATGGCATCGGCCGGCGTGCGCTCAGCGGAAGCGGGACGTTCCAATCGGGACGGCTGCATGATGGGACCCCGGGTTGGGCGTTGCGCGGCGGGGCCGGACGGCCCGCCGCGGTGGAAAAAGCATAGCCGAATCCCGCGTCAAGGCAAGGAGGATGTGCCGAATATGCGACGGACTTGCGGCGGGATACGGCCTGAAGGACGGCCGCCATCGTCACGCTTTCGACGCATCGGGCCGCGCCCGCGCACGGCCGGAAAGGCTTGGGAACGCCGCATGCTGCGGCGGGCGCGGGTTTTTCGGTTTCGGCACGGTCCTTGAAATAGCCGTGCCGACAACGGACGAACAGCGGCCCGCCCCGGGCCGATACCGGAGGAAGGTAATGAGCAAGTGTGTTCAATGCGGCAAGGTCCTGGGCCCCTTGGATATCTACCAGGAAACCGCCGAAGGCGTGGTCTGCGGCGGCTGCCTGCTGCATGCCGTCCCCGGGGCGCAGGCCACGCGCCCCACACGCCCCGCGCGCCGCCACGCGGCCCGGCCGCGCGGCTACAGCGTGACCGAACAGGCCTTTCTGCCCATCGGCCCGGCCGGAGTCCCCGCCCGCCGGGGCGTGGAAGGCTGATCGGCCCCGGGTCCGAATCTCCCGATTTGATCGGGCCGCACGGCGCACGCCGCGCGGCCCTTTTTCACGCCCGCTTTCCCGTTCCCCTCTCCATGCCTTGCGCCGCCTTCCGGGGCCCTGGGCGGCTCCCCTCCCCGCGACTCCGCACCGCGCGCAGCGGGGCAACGTCATTGCCTTGCCCGCCGACAGGAGCTACAGTGGATGCACGCCGTCCCCAACGGCAAAAGACATGCAAGGGTCCACCGCCATAAGAGAATTGGAGCCGACAATGAACGAACCCATCGACGTGAGCATCAGCTATCCCGGCGGCAAGCGCATCGACGCGACCATCGCCGGCTACACCGTGACCACGGACCACCCGGTCAAGGACGGGGGCGAGGGCACCGCGCCCAATCCGTTCCAGCTCTTCTGGGTCGCCCTGGCCAACTGCATGGGCCACTACGCGCGCAGCTTCTGCGAAGAGCGCAAGATTCCCATCGAAGGCATGGGGCTGACCGTGCACTGCGAGTTCGACGAGGCGGTCAAGCGCTACACGCGCGTGACCACCACCCTGACCCTGCCCGGCGGATTCCCGGAGAAGTACCGCACGGCCATCCAGCGCGCCGTGGAAGCCTGCACGGTCAAGAAGCACATTCTCAACGCGCCCGACTTCGAGCTGGTCATCGCTGACTAGCCGGGCGCGCGGCCCGGCCGCAAGTCCGGGCCGCACCATGGCGGCGGGTCGCCGCCCGGCCGCCCGCCGTCGGCGGCGGCGCGCCAATCACGGGGAGGGGCGCACCGCCGCCGCAACGAAACGGCAAGCGCCGGTCGGCCGGGGACGGCGGGATGCCCGCCGCCTCCGGCCGGGCCGACGAAACATCGCGCCTGCATTCGGACCCGTCGCGTCCCTCGCGCCCGTTACGCGCCCACGACCGGGCCCAGGGGCCGTCTCCGGCGGCGTGCCGTGGACCGCGTGCGGGGACAGCGCCCAAGGACCGTCCAACCCTCGAGGAAACCACCATGGAACTGAAGATCGTCAAGATAGACAAGCCCGAAGACATGAACTTTCTCCTCGGCCACTCGCACTTCATCAAGACCGTGGAGGACGTGCACGAGGCCATCGTCAACGCCGTGCCCGGCGCGAAATTCGGCTTGGCCTTCTGCGAGGCCAGCGGCGACCGCCTCGTCCGCTGGTCCGGCACCGACGAAGCCTGCATCGAGCTGGCCAAGAAGAACGCCATGGCCATCTCCGCCGGGCACACCTTCATCGTCTTCATGGACGGCATGTTCCCCGTGAACGTCAAGAACGCCATCCTGGCCACGCCCGAGGTGGTGCGCATCCACTGCGCCACCGCCAACCCCACCGAGGTCATCGTCGCCGAAACCGCCCAGGGCCGCGCCGTGCTCGGCGTGGTCGACGGCCTCACCCCCGTGGGCACCGAAACCGAGGACGACATCGCCAAGCGCAAGGGTTTCCTGCGCATGATCGGCTACAAGATGTAGCCCCCGCCGCCACCACGCCCGCGCTCCCGCCCCCGCACGGGCGCGGGCCGCACCGCCACGCCAACGGAGAACGCATGCTGCTCTACTCATGGAACGTCAACGGCTTCCGCGCCGTGGCCAAGAAAGGCTTCTGGGACTGGTTCAACGAAACCCGCGCCGACGTCGTCTCCCTCCAGGAAACCAAGGCGCACCCCGACCAGATCGCCGAACCCGAAAAATACCCCGACGGCTACGCATCGCACTGGAACGCCTGCAAGACCAAAAAAGGCTACTCCGGCACCTGCGTCTTCTTCCGCGACCCCCAGGCCGCCCCCCTGACCATCTCCGAAGGCTTGCCGGACGCCGCCTACCAGGGCGAGGGCCGCTGCATCCACCTGGAATACGAGAAATTCCACTTCTTCAACATCTACTTCCCCAACGGCCAGAAGGACGACGAACGGCTGGCCTACAAGCTCGGCTACTACGACGCCTTCCTGGCCTACGCCGAACAACTGCGCAAATCCAAGCCCATCGTGGTCTGCGGCGACTTCAACACCGCCCACAAGGAAATCGACCTCGCCCGGCCCAAGGAAAACCGCGAAACCTCCGGCTTCCTGCCCATCGAATGCGCCTGGCTCGACACCTTCACGAACCACGGCTACCTCGACACCTTCCGCCTCTTCGAACCCGGACCCGACCACTACACCTGGTGGACCTACCGCTTCGGCGCACGCGAACGCAACGTCGGATGGCGCATCGACTACTTCTTCGTCTCCAAGGAACTGCGCCCCAACGTCAAGCGCGCCTGGATCGAATCCGACGTCATGGGCTCCGACCACTGCCCCCTGGGCCTCGAACTCGAATTCTAGACAGAAGCCGGGGCTCTGCCCCGGACCCCGCTGGGGCGCTGCCCCAGACCCCGGTGGGACGCCGTCCCACACCCTGCTGGGGCGCCGCCCCAGACCCCGCCGGGGGGGATCATCCCCCCCGGGCCCCCTGTTCGGGGTGACGCGGAGGTGGGTGCTCGTGGTCCGGGTTTACTCCGGCGCACGAACAGTTCCGGGTCGGGGGGCGGGGCGAGTGTGATGCCCGCTGGCGCGGGCCTCCCCCTCCCCCCGCCCCCGACCCGGAACGCTCACACGCCGCCGCGTGCCGCTTCGCTGCGCTGCGCGGCACAGGGTCGAAGGGGGATTGTGGGAGAGGGGTTGCGGAAAAGGGGAGAAATGTTTGGGAGGGTGGGAATACCGCCCTCGCGGCTGCGCCGCATGCGGGCTTGAAGGGGAGGCGGTTGCGGCGCGGGGCGAGGACGTCCCCGAAATAGCGCGGCACGGGCTGTCGCGTTCAGCTTTGCCAGGGCCGTCGCGGCCGTCCCGTATCCTCGGGCCGGAGCCATGCAAGTGGCACAAAATTTCCACGTTTCGTGGGCAGGGTGGCACAGGCAGCAACGCCGCCACATCCTCTTCGCGGTAGCCGGGGGCTGCGTTGGCGGTGCCGGCTTTCCCCGCCAACGGCAAGCATCGTAGCCTCGGATCCTCCCCCTTTTTGTTCTTCTAGGGCGCATCCGCCACCACGCGGCGCCAGGCAGCGCTGCTGTACCGCTTCCGCGGCAACAATGCTGCTGCACCTTTTTTGCGATCGCCGCGTTCTCGACGGCTTCGCAGCCTTCCTCCCGCCCGCGCTCGACGTTCGCCCCGTCGAATCCTCGGCCTCTTTCCCTCACCCTCAGGGCGCATCCGCCGCAAAGCGGCGGCAGCCCGGCAAGCTCGCTCCGCTCTCCACCTTTCCCGCGCCTCCTGCGCCCGCTCCCCTCGTCCGGCATCCACGCGTGCTCCACAGTCCCCCCCGCCCTCATCCAACGAAAAGTTTCTGGAGGTGGAGAGGGGTGGAGGGGG
>JACCQO010000067.1 GCA_015709205.1 Desulfovibrionaceae bacterium | reverse complement strand
AAGGACCCTTTTTTCGCCGAAAAAGGGTCCTTCCCCGCTCCTCCCCCCTCCCCGGCATCCTGCGCCCCCGCGCCGCCCGGCCGGGGCTTGTGGGGCGGCGTCATTTGTGAAAGGCTGTGCATCGACGCAATGTTCTCCGGCGTTGTTTTGTTTTTTGACGGGAATATCCTTGGATTTTGACAAGAAAACGCAAACGCCAACAGCGAGGATGCGAACATGACGACAACGACGATTTTCCCGGGGCGGTACGTCCAGGGCGAAAACGCTCTTTCTCTCCTTTCCGAAGAGGCGGCCCGGCTTGGGGCCAAGGGATTCGCCATCGTCGATCCGGCGGTGCGGTCCATCTGCGAGCAGGCCGTGGCCGAGGGGGCAGGGTTTCCGTTCGTTCTGGAATCCTTCCGGGGCGAATGCAGCGACGAGGAGATCGCGCGCTTGACGGGCATCGCCAAGGCCGGCGGCGCGGACGTCATCGTCGGCATGGGCGGCGGCAAGTCGCTGGATACGGCCAAGGCCGTGGCCCACGAGATGAAGCTGCCCGTGATCGTCGCGCCGACGCTCGCCTCCACGGATGCGCCGTGCAGCGCGCTTTCGGTCATCTACACCGCCGAGGGCGCGTTCAAGCGCTATCTCGTGCTGCCCAGAAACCCGGATGTCGTCCTGGTGGACAGCACGGTCATCCTGAACGCGCCCCTGCGCTTCCTGGTCTCGGGCATGGGCGACGCCCTGTCCACCTGGTTCGAGGCCGAGGACTGCCGGATCAGCGGGGCGGCCAACATGACCGGGCGCCCGGGCGGCATGACCGCCTTCGGCCTTGCCCGGATGTGCCTCGACACGCTCATGGACGACGGTCCGGCCGCGGTGGAGGCCATGCAGGCCAAGAAAATGACGCCCGCGCTCGAACGCGTGATCGAGGCCAACACGCTCCTCAGCGGCCTGGGCTTCGAAAGCGGCGGCCTGTCGGGCGCGCACGCCATCCACAACGGCCTGACCGTGCTCCCCGGGACCCACGGGTTCTGGCACGGCGAGAAGGTGGCCATCGGCACGCTGGCGCTGATCGCCCTGACCGCGCGCCCGGCCGATCTCGTCGCCCGGGTGTACGACTTCTGCCTCAAGGTCGGCCTGCCCGTGTGCCTGGAGGACATCGGCCTGACGGATCCCACGGACGACGACCTCATGCAGGTCGCGCGCATGGCCTGCGCGCCGGGCGAGACCATCCACAACATCAAGGGCGACGTCACGCCCGAACAGGTGCTCGCGGCCATCAAGGCGGCCGACGCCGAGGGGCGGCGCCGCAAGGCCGCGTAGCCCGGCACTCCCCATGGAGGCCAGTCGATGCGGCCCGGGTGAGGGGGGCTCCCGGAATCGGGAGTGCCGACCGGGCGAGCGGCAGCGAAAGAAAAACGCCCCGGCGGGCAAACCGCCGGGGCGTTGACGTTTCTGCGGGGCAGGGCGGCTACTTCTTCAGGTCCTGCACCAGCTTCTGGAGTTCGCGGGCCTGCTCGCTGAGTTCGGCGATGGCCCGGGACGAGGCGTCCATGACCTCGGCCGTCTCCTCGGAAATGCGGCTGATGTCCTCGATGGCCCGGTTGATCTCCTCGCTCGTGGCCGACTGCTCCTCGGCCGCCGTGGCGATGGACGTGACCTGCGCCGCGGTGTTGGAGACGATGCCCACGATCTCGTTCAGCGCCGAGCCCGACTCCTCGGCCAGGGCCGTGGAGCGCTTGACCGACTCGGCTGCCTCGCTCGTGGCCGTGACGCTCTTGCGCGCCTCGGCCTGGATGCCGGAAATGGCCTGCCCGACCTCCTTGGTCGCGGTCATGGTCTTTTCCGCCAGCTTGCGCACCTCGTCGGCGACCACGGCGAATCCCCGGCCCGCCTCGCCCGCGCGCGCCGCCTCGATGGCCGCGTTGAGCGCCAGCAGGTTGGTCTGGTCCGCGATGTCCTCGATCACGCCCATGATCCGGCCGATGTCCTCGGCCTGACGGCCGAGCCCCTCCATGTTCTGCTGCAGGTCCAGGGCCTGCTTGCGCACGCCCTCGATGGCCCGGATCACGTCCTGCACCGAATTCTGCCCGCTCTGCGCGTTGGTGCGCGCCGTGTCCGCGTTGCGCGCGGATTCCGAGGCGTTGCGCGCCACCTCCATGACCGTGGCGTTCATCTCCTCCATGGCCGTGGCCGTTTCCGTGACCCGCGACTTCTGCTCCCCGGCCCCGCGCGAGGCCTGCTCCACCTGGTGCATCAACTCGTCCGACGAGGCCGTCAGCCGCTTGGCGATGATCTCGATGCGCCCGGCCGCCTGCAACATGCCCTCGCGCTTGGCCCGGTCCGCGGCGGCACGGGCCTCCTCGGCCGCGCGCGTGGCCTGGGTGGCCTTTTCGGCTTGGGCCTCGGCCTCCTTGGTCTTGGCCTTGGCCTCGGCGATCATGGTCCGCAGGCTCTCGCCCATGCGGTTCAGCGCCTGGGCCAGCACCCCGATCTCGTCGGCGGAGGAGATGTGCAGGGACTCGTCCAGCCGACCGTCGGCGATGTTCTCGGCAAAGGCCGTGGCCCGCGCCACCGGGCGGCTGATGGACCGCGCGAAGAGGACCGAGATCAGCAGGATGATCAGCACGATCACGCCGGTGATGATCAGGATGGAGTGCTGGATCTGCGCCTCGGTGCGTTCGATGATCGTGCGCGGCACGCCGATGAAGTACATGCCCGCGGTCTTGCCCGTGGCCGCGACGACGGGCCAGTAGGCCGTGTCGTAGTCCACGCCCAGGATGCGGTTGCGCGCGTTGAAGAGCTTGGACTGCTCGATGACCGTCTTGAGCACCGCGGGGTTGTCCATCTTGGTGCCCACGGCGCGCTTGCCCTGGCGCATGATCGTCGTGGCCACGCGCGTGTCGTTGTCGAAGATCGTGCACTCCACGCCCAGGCGCGCCTTGACCGCGTCGACCAGCGACATGGACGCCAGGTCCACGCCCACGGTCACGCCGCCGATGACCGCGCCGCCGCGCAGCACGGGCTGGCCGGCGCGCAGCGAAAGCTTGATCACCGTGCCCGGCTCCACACCCAGGCTGGCCTCGCCCTTGAGCGCCTTCTGCACGTTGATCTGCTTGCTGACGGAATCGCCCTTTTTCTCCGAATGCCCGCGAGCCACCACCGTGCCCTTGGCGTCGTACACGGTCACGAACTCCACGTCCGACTTGCCCATGAGATTCTTGGCCATGGCGGCGACGGTCGCGGAGTCGCCCCCTTCGATCGCGGCCTGGAAATCGGGGTTGTCGGCCAGCATGTACGCGGCCTGCGAGAGCAGTTTGCCCATGTCACCGATCTGCGCGTCCACGGCCACGCGGTTGTTCTCCAGGGTGCGCAGCGAACTCTCGTCGAATCCCTGCTTGACGAAATAGTTGGAGCCCAAGGCGATACAGATGGCCAGGGCCACGGAACACATCACGTTGATGCCCGTGATCTTGGTGAAGATGTTTACGCGCATGCGCTAACTCCTCGGGCCCCGTTGGGCCGGGTACAAGTTGGCCCTCCCCACACGACACGGCAGCCGCCGGAGCGGGCTTTCGGCAGGCAGACTTCGCCTTGTGCATATACTGATATCCTACTGTATCATAAAGCCTTTTGGTAATCCGGGTCAATGTGGATTGGAGGCTTTATAGCAAATTAAATCAATATGTTGCGTTTTTGTAGAAAGAACGTGACAAGAAAAGGAAAGCGCCCGGGGGACCGTCCCTCGGGCGCTTTCGGTGATCCTGGAGGGGGAATCCAGGGGGTCGATATGCTTCGGTATCGACATTGGCGGGGCCGGGGCCCCGAAATTCAGGCGGTCCGGTTGACGCGGCCCGCGGACACTCCCTTCTTGGCTTCCAGCGCGGCCTGGGCCGCGATCTCGCGCGGCGACTGGGCGAACTGCACCGCGGTGCCGTAGCACGAGAAGAATTTGCTGCCGTCCGGGTGGAAGGCCACGTTCTCCTGATAGCCGATGATCGCCTGCGCGCCCTTGCTCACCGCGCGCGAGGCCATGCCGAAGAAGGCCTCCTCGGAGTCGTAGCCGCGGCAGGCCACCAGCCCGAGCACCGTGCAGATGGTCCGGCCCTCGATGCTCTCGGTGGTCGCCACCGGGAACTTGCCGTTGCGGAACAACTCCTTGACCTTTGCGAACGTCTCCGCGTTCGGGTTCGCCTTCTGGGCCTTCTTGGCCGGGTTCATCAGGAACAGCATGCTCTCTTCCTCCTTCATGAGTCGCCCGTGTCGGGGGTGCGTCGATACACCGCTGCCATAGCAAGAGCCTTGCCAGGGTAAAAAAAATGATTTTCGGAGAAGGGTTGCGGCGGCTTGGGCAAGGGCGGCCCGGCTTGCCTCCGGAAAGCGACGGTTTTCCGACGCCCGGCGGCCCGGGCCGTTCGACCGTCTGGAAATCGACGTCCCGTTGGGGTAGCATGCGCCCCATGCGTGAAGGGAGAAAACGAAGCATGTCCGGGGAGTGCGTCATCGGGTTGGACGCGGGGTCCGTAAGCGTCAAGATCGCGGTGCTGGACGCCTCGGGCGCGGTGGTCCGCCACGACTACCGCCGCCACCGGGGCCGTCCGGGCCGCACGGCCCTGGCCATGCTCGCCGAGACCCTGGAAGCCTTCCCCGGCGCGCTGCTGGCCTGCACGGGCACGGCGGGCCGCGCCGTGGCCCGGCGGCTGGGCGCGCCGCACGTCAACGAGCTCGTGGCCCTGTCCGCGGCCGTGGCCCGGCTCTATCCGGACGTGACCACGGTCTTCGAGATGGGCGGCGAGGATTCCAAGCTGCTCGTGCTCGGCGGCGGCATGATCCGCGACTTCGCCCTCAATTCCGTGTGCGCCGCGGGCACGGGTTCGTTCCTGGACCAACAGGCCGAGCGCCTGGGCCTGACCATCGAGCAGTTCGCGGCCGAGGCCCTGAAGTCCGCCAAGCCGCCGCGCATCGCGGGGCGCTGCTCGGTCTTCGCCAAGTCGGACATGATCCACCTGCAGCAGATCGCCACGCCCGTGCAGGACATCGTGGCCGGGCTGTGCTTCGCCGTGGTGCGCAACGTCCAGGGCACCCTGGTGCGCAACCGCGCGCTCTCGGGCCGGGCCGTGTTCCTGGGCGGCGTGGCCCTGAACCGGGGCGTGGTCCGCGCCTTCCGCGAACTGCTCGGGCTGGACGAACTGCGCGTGCCCGACCCGCCCACGGCCGCCTCGGCCGCGGGTGCGGCCTTCAAGGCGCGCGAAGCCGGGAACGGCGTGGCCCTGACCGCCGAGCTGCTGGAGCGCGCTGCGCGCGCGGCCCGGGACGAGGGGGGCGCCGCGGGCAAAGCGCCCCTGCTCGCGCCGGGCGACGATTTCGCCGCGCGCCACGACCTCGCCGACCCGCCGCCGGACGAGGCCACGGCCGCCGCGTTCGCCGGGTGCGCCGAGAGCGGCGGGGGCGGTCCGGCGGCCGATCCCGTCGCTTCTCCACCTGAACCCATTGACGCCTACCTGGGCATCGACGTGGGCTCCATCTCCACCAACCTCGCGGTCCTCGACGAGCACGGCACGCTGCTCTCCAAGCGCTACCTGCGCACCGCCGGACGGCCCATCGAGGCCGTGCGCCGGGGGCTGGCCGAAGTCGGGGCGGAGGTGGGCGGCCGCGTGCGCATCCGCGGCGTGGGCACCACGGGCTCGGGCCGCTACATGATCGCGGACTTCGTGGGCGCGGACGTGGTCAAGAACGAGATCACGGCCCAGGCCACGGCCGCGTCGGCCATCGACCCGGACGTGGACACCGTGCTGGAGATCGGCGGTCAGGACTCCAAGTTCATCAACCTGGACCACGGCGTGATCGTGGATTTCGAGATGAACAAGGCCTGCGCCGCGGGCACGGGCTCGTTCCTGGAAGAGCAGGCCGAGAAGCTGGCCGTGGAGATCAAGGGCGAGTTCGCGCGCCGCGCCCTGGCCGCGCCCGCGCCGTGCCGGTTGGGCGAGCGCTGCACCGTGTTCATGGAGAATTCGCTCATGGACGCCCTGCAGCGCGGCGCGTCCACCGACGACCTGCTCGCCGGGCTGGCCTATTCCATCGTGGAGAACTACGTGAACCGCGTGGTCGCCGGGCGGCCCATCGGCGAGCGCGTCTTCTTCCAGGGCGGCACGGCCTTCAACAAGGCCGTGGTCGCGGCCTTCGAAAAGTACCTCGGCCGTCCGGTGGTCGTGCCGCCGCACCACGACGTGACCGGGGCCATCGGCATGGCGCGCATCGCGCGCGAGCAGGCGCGCGCGGGCGCGGCCCGGTCCGGAGCCCGGTCCGGGGCGGCGGCGGCCTCGTCCTTCAAGGGGTTCGACCTGGCGAACCGCGCCTACGAGCAGACCTCCTTCGAGTGCAAGGGGTGCGAGAACCGTTGTGAGATCAACACCGTGCGCATCGAGGGCGAGAAGACGGCCCTGCACTTCGGCGGCCGGTGCGAGAAGTGGGACCAGCGCGCCAGGCCCGACGCGGCCATCGAGGACCTTTTCGCCTTCCGCGCCGCGGCGCTGAACCGCGCCCACGAGGCCGCGCGCGCCCGGCTGGGCGGCCGCCGCCCCGTGCGCGGCGTGCTCGGCATCCCGCGCATCTTCTTCTTCCACGACTTCCTGCCCCTGTACGCGACCATCTTCTGGGAGCTGGGCTTCCGGGTCGAGGTCTCGCCCGAAACCAATGCGGAGATCTCCTCCCTGGGCGTGCGCGCCACGCTGGCGGACACCTGCTACCCGGTCAAGGCCGCCCTGGGCCACGTGCGCTGGCTGGCGGAGCGCGGCGCGGACGCCGTGTTCCTGCCCAGCTTCGTGAACATGGCCGCGCCCGGCGGCGCGTGGAGCATGGGCCACGCCTGCCCGCTGACCCAGAGCTTTCCCTACCAGGCGCGCACGGCCTTCCCGGACCTGGAGATCATCGCACCCGTGGTGCGCCGTTCGCGCGGCCGCAAGGGGCTGGTGCGCGAGTTGCGCCACGCGCTGAGCGCCTACGGCGTGGGCGACTTCGAGCTCGCGCGCGCCGTGCGCGCGGGCGAGCGCGCCCAGCGCGCCTACGAGGCCGAGCTGCGCGCCAAGGGGTGCGAGGTGGAGACGCTCCTGGCCTCGGGCGGCGACGGCCGCCGCACCCTGCTCGTGGTCGGCCGCCCGTACAACGCCTTCGATCCGGGCATGAACCTGGACATTCCGCGCAAGCTGGCGCGGCTGGGCGTGCGCGCCGTGCCCATGGACCTGCTGCCCCTGGAGCCGGGGGAGGGCGGCGACAGGGGGGGCGGGCGCAACGGCGACGAGGCGATCGGGAACAATGGCCGCGGAGTGGCCTCCGACCTGGCCCGCGACTGGCCGGAGATGTACTGGCGTTCGGGCCAGCGCATCCTGGCGGCCGCGCGTGCCGCGCACCGCCACCCGGCCCTGGGCGTGCTCTTTGTGGGCAACTTCTCCTGCGGCCCGGATTCCTTCATTCTCCAGTATTTTCGCGCGGAAATGGCCGGGCGACCCTTCCTGCACGTGGAGATCGACGAGCACAGCGCCGACGCGGGCGCGATCACGCGCTGCGAGGCCTTCCTGGACTCCCTGGACATGCTCGATGCCCGCGCGGCCCGCGCCGCCGAGTCCGCGAGTCCCGCCGGGGGCGGGGCGTCGGCGGGTGCGCAAGGGGCCCCGGTTGCCGCCGGGGACGCGCCGCCCATGGGCCACGCCCCGGCGCGCACGGCCTACGCGGGCAACGGCGCGGCGCGCACGGTCTACCTGCCGCGCATGTGCGACCACTCCTTTGCCCTGCGCGCGGCCTTCGAATCCTGCGGGGTCAAGGCCGTGGTCATGGACGAGACCGACGACGCGGCCATGGCCCTGGCGCGGCGCTACGTCACGGGCAAGGAGTGCTACCCCTTTGCCGTGACCGTGGCGGACATGCTCCGCCAGGCCGCCAAGCCGGACTTCGATCCCGGCAATGCCGCCTTCTTCATGCCCGGCGGCACGGGCCCGTGCCGCTTCGGCCAGTACAACGTGCTCCAGCGCATGATCCTGGAGCGCGCCGGGCTGGGCGACGTGCCGCTCTATTCGCCGTCCCAGGACGTGCAGTTCTACCGCGAGCTCGGGCTGATCGGCTCGGACTACGCGCGCCGTTCCTGGGAGGGGCTCACGGCCGTGGACCTGCTCCTGAAGTGCCTGCACGAGACGCGGCCCTACGAGGCCGAGCCCGGCGCGGCGGACCGCATCTACGCCGCCCATCTGGCGCGCCTGGACGCGGAACTGCCCCGGGCGCGGGGCGCGGCCGCCGGGGTGCTGGCCTCGGCCCGCGCGGCCTTCGCGGCCCTGGCGCGCAATGGCGGCAACGGCAGCGGCGCTGGCCCCGCCGCACGGCCCCGGCCCCTTGTCGGCATCGTGGGCGAGATCTTCGTGCGCTCCAACCGCTTTTCCAACGAAAATCTCGTCCGGCGCGTGGAGGAGCTGGGCGGCGAGGCCTGGCTTTCGCCCGTGGACGAGTGGGTCTACTACGTGAACTGGCACGCGCGCGACAACGCGAAACGTCGCGGCCAGTGGCGCAACTGGCTGGCCCTGACCGTGCGCGACCGCGTGCAGCGGTCCATGGGCCATGCGCAGGAGAAGATCTTCCACGGCCTGCTGCATACGGCGCAGGAGGCCACCACGGCCGAGATCCTGGACCACGCCGCCCCGCACCTTGATCCGTCCTTCCGGGGCGAGGCCATCCTCTCGGTGGGCAAGGGGTTGGACATGATCGAGCGCGGGGCCTGCGGCATCGCCTGCGCCATGCCCTTCGGCTGCATGCCCGGCACCGTGGCCACCTCCATCCTGCGGCCCCTGTGCGAGGCGCACGGCGTGCCCTTCATCGCCATCCCCTTCGACGGCGCGCCCTCGGCCACCTCGCGCCTGCAGCTGGAGACCTTCATGGAGCAGGCCAAACAGGTCCTGGAGCGCCGCACGCGCGAGCGCGGCCGTTGACCCGCCGCGGGGCGGGGCGGTTCCGGAAGACGGGAAGGGGGAAAGGCCGGGAACGGCGCGCTACGGGTGGTTGTAGCGGTCCAGCACGTCGTTGAGGCTCACGGTCTTCACGCTGATGGCGCCCAGGGCCACGGTGCAGCGCGTCAGGGCCCAGGCGTGGTGGTCGATGTAGTCCACGCGGCCCGTGGAGGTCGGCGCGAGAAAGCCCTCCAGCCGCTCCAGGAAGTCGTCCAGAAAGAAGCAGTTGCCCTCGTATTCGAAATCGATCTCCCCGCCCGCGCAGTCGAAGCGCGAGAACTCGAACTCGTCGGCCAGGACGCACGGGTCCGGCCCGTTTGCGCCCTGCGTCAGGCCCTGCACCAGCCCATAGACGCGAATTTCGTCGTAGCCCATCGACATTCCGGAATCCGTTCCGCCGCGCGCGGCGCGCCTAGAGGTTTACGAAGAGCCGCTTGGCGGCCACGACCTTTTCCAGGTAGCGCCGCGTCTCGGCGTAGGGGTGCTTGGTGCGCAGGGTGTCGAAGACCTGGGCCGGGCTGTGCCCGTTGACCGCGTCGGCGCCGCCGAAGACGCGCTGCACCGAGCCCGGGCCGCCGTTGTAGCCCGCGATCACGCAGTATTCGCGCGAGACCGGGTCGCTGATCGCGGCCAGGTATTTGGCGTCGAGCAGGTGCAGGTAGGCCGAGCCGTAGACCACGTTGTTGGACGGCTTGAGCAGAAAGGCCGGGCTCGGCTCGCCGCTCTTGTCGTTCAGGAAGCGGTACACGTCGCCCCCGGCCGTGGAAGGCACCACCTGCATGAGCCCGAAGGCCGGGGCCGAGGACACGGCGTAGGGGTTGAAGTCGCTCTCGGTCTTCATGATTGCGAAGATCAGGTTGCGGCTCACGCCGAACCGCTTGGCCGCGTCGTCCACCAGGGACTTGTATTTGGCCGCGCGCACGCCGAGGTGGTCGCGGACCATGGGAAAGCTCACCGCGCGCACCGTGCGCTTGCCCTGCGGCGTGTCGATGGTCCGCGTCCGCAGGTCCGTGGCCACGAGATGCTCGGCGAAGCGCTTGGCGCGCCACTCCCAGCGGATCGTCTTGTCCTCGTGGTCGCGCACCTCGCCGTAGAGAAAGGGCGTCTCGCCCACGGTCACGGCCGAGGCCGAGTAGAGGTCCACGGCGCGCGGGTCGTAGGGCGCGAGCAGGGTGGTGGTGACGGCGCTGACGAGCGACTCCTTGGGCTTGGCCTCGTCCAGGGTCTCCACGGTCACGGTGCCCGCGTCGAAATCCACCTGGGCCCGGCTTTTGTAGGCCTGGGTGTACTTCACGTACTTCTTGGCCTCGGGCACGCGCTCCTCGTCCTTGCCCCATTCGCCGCGCACGGCCTTGCGGAAGGAGTCCAGCACCGCGGCGAAGGCCTTGAGGTCGAGCTCCAGGGCCGCGGGGTTGGCCGCGTAGTTGGCGGCCTTCTGCGCGGCGAAGGAACTCGCCCCGGCCGCGTCGCGCGTGGCCGCGATGCGCGCGATGCGCAGGGCGTCGGCCTTGGTGCAGGCCGCGGCGGCCAGGGCGGCGGCCAGCAGCAGCGCTACGGACAGGGCGGCGCGCGGCGCGCGGCGGGCGGTCGGCGGAGCAGGGCGGGGGCGGCGCATGGTCAGTACGTGAACTCCCCATGCTCGTAAATCACGGTGCGCGAGCCGTCGCGGCCGATGGCCGTGACCGTCTTGGGCTCGGTGTTCACCAGGTCCCAGTGCAGGCTGGAGACGTTGAAGCCCAGCTCGGCCTTGCGGTCCGCGTCGAGCTGGGTGGGGTCGCCGTCAAAGGTGTTGTCGTAGGAATTGCCCATGGCGATGTGGCAGGAGCCGTGCTCGCCGCCGTGGTTCTCGTCGTAGAGCGTGTTGGCCATGAAGCGGTCGATGCGCGAGAAGCGGCGGTCCACCAGGGCGAACTCGCCGATGCGGCCCGCGCCCTCGTCCATGGTCAGTTGCTCGTAGGCAAAGGCCTGGCCCAGCTCCGCGCTCACGGCCATGGCCTGGCCGCGCGCAAAGCTGATGCGCACGTGCTCGATGCGGTTGCCGGTGCGGTAGCAGGGCTGGTCCGCCGTGAACACGCCCTCGGCCCCGCGCCAGTCCGGCGAGGTGTAGATCTCGAAGCTCGGGATGTTGCGGCCCGTGATGCCCACCCACTTGCGCCGCTCGCCCACGTTCACGCGCAGGTCCGTGGACGCGGATTCCAGGTGCAGGGCGCGCGGGTCGAGCGCGTTGAGCCAGGCCTTGATCTCCCCGGCCTGCTTGGAGAGCAGCTTCCAGCGCGTCACGGGCGTGCCGTCGTCCAGCAGGCAGGCCCGGCGCACGCAGTCGGCGAAGGTTTCCAGCGGCATCCCGGCGCGCGCGGCCAGCTCCTCGGTGGGATAGATGCACAGGGTCCAGGCGTACTCGCCGAGCGCCTCGCGCTTGAGCAGCACGTTGCGCAGGTCGCGCCGCGACAGGCGGCGCATGTTCAAGAGCTCCGGATCGACGTCCTCCAGGTGCGTCAGCGACGTGGGCGCGTGCAGGGTGATGGAGCCGCTCAGCGCGCCGTACAGTTCGCGTTCGCCCGGAATCTTCATGGTCAGCCGCTTGTTGTTGGCCAGGGCGTAGAGGTCGTGCTCCATGCGCGGCGAGGGCGCGGCGCGCGCCACGGGCACCAGGCCGCGCTCGTGCAGCAACGCGCACACGGCCTCGGCCAGGGGCAACGCCTCGTGGTCGTAGCCCACCAGCACCAGGTCGCTCTTGGCGAACCTGCCGCGCCGGGCCACGGTCAACCCCCAGAACAGCACCTCGGCGTATTTTTCCAGCGTCACTTCGGAATACACGGCGTCTCTCCCGCGCCCATGATACGCACCCCCTGCTTCAAGTCAATGTTCCTTTGTTTTCGGTATATTATCAGCATGGTGCCGTCCGCCCCTGCCTGCCTGCGCCCGGGCCGAAGCCGTAACAAGCCGAAAGGGCATGGAAAATGTCCGCGCGGCTTGCCTTGCGCCGGATTCCCGGCTAGATTTGGAGAACTGCGCCGCGCACCGCGCGGCAGGCACGCACGGCGGGGGAATCCATGATCATACGCAACTGGGGCGCGCGCGGCTCCATCCCGGTGTCCGGACCGCAGTATGTCAAGTACGGCGGCGACACCACGTGCCTGGAACTGCGCGGCGCGGACGGCTCGCTGCTCGTGGTCGACGCGGGCACCGGCATCCGCAGGCTGGGCAACCACCTCATGCGCGAGGGCCGTTTCGACCTGACCATGCTCTTCACCCACGTGCACTGGGACCACTCCCTGGGCTTCCCCTTCTTCAAGCCCATCTACCTGCCCGCCACGAACATCACCGTGCTCGGCTGCCCCACGAAGCAGGGCGACATGCGCACGCACCTGTCCAAGATCATGGCCGGTCCCTACTTTCCGGTGCGCTTCGACGCCCTGCCCGCGCAGATCCGCTTCGACACCGCCTGCTCCCTGGACTCCGCCTTCCGCGTGGGTACCATCGACGTGACCTCCATTCCGCTCAGCCATCCCAACCTGGGCCTGGGCTACCGCTTCACGGAGAACGGCCGCAGCCTCGTCTTTCTCACGGACAACGAACTCGGCCACCGCCACCGCGGCAGCGCCACGCCGGAAGACTACGCGGCCTTTGCCCGCGGCGCGGACCTGCTCCTGCACGACGCCGAATACACGGACCAGGAATACGCGCACACCAAGACCTGGGGCCACTCCACCTGGCGCATGGCCGTGGACCTGGCCCTGGCCGCCGAGGTCGGGCGCTTCGGCCTCTACCACCACAACCAGGACCGCGACGACGCCGCGCTCGACGCCATCGTGGACCAGTGCCGCGCCTACGCCGCCGCCCAGGGCCGCCCCGACCTGGACGTCTTCGCCGTCTCCCACCAATTCGAAACCGAACTCTAGGGCAGGCGGGCAGGCAGCAATGCTGCTGCACCCTTTTCGCCGCCGTCTTGTGGCGCGGCGGCGCGGGGTGTTTCCCTCGTCGGCGCGTGGCCGGGGGGGAAGGCAGGCTTTGTCCCATGTTCCTATCCAACATCCCTTTTCCGCCGTTCCCCCGCGTGACGCCTTGGCGCGGTGTTTGCTACACTTCGGCAAACCCCAGCAGGAGGCCGACGTGAGCCGTCCCGATCCGCGCATCGCCAAGAAGATCAAAAAGATAGCCACCGCCGTGCTTTTGGCGCTGGCCGTCTGGGCCTGCATCGGCGCGCTGGCCGAGGCGCACGCCGAAACCCGCAGCTTCGAAATCACCCGCACCTGCCACATGGGCGACAACGAAACCCGCGACCGCGCGCGGACCCTCTGCTTTCTCCAGGCCAAGCGCGACCTCCTGGAAAAGGCCGGAACCTTCGTGCAGGCCGTCAGCGAATCCAGGAACTTCGAGCTCACCCGCGACGAGATCAACTCCTACTCCGCCGCCCTGGTCCAGGCCGACATCGTGGACGAGAAACTCACCGTCACCAACGGCGCCCTGGCCATCACCATGACCGTGCGCGCCGAAGTGGACGGCTCCGTGCTCCAGGACCGCCTGGACAGGATCGCCGCCGACGCCGCCTCCCGCGCCCTGGCCGACCAGGCCCTGCGCCGCGAGCAGGACGCCGCCCGCAGCGCCGTCGGCCCCCACGAGGTGCCCGCCGCCCAATGGAGCCCGACACCCGCGCAACCCGCATCTCCCGCGCCCGGCACGGCGCAATCCACGTCGCGCCCGCGCACCACGCCGTCCAGCCCCGAGGAACTCCAGGCCGCGCAACGCGCCGTGCTCGAACAAATTTCGGGCGAAACCCGCGCCGCGCGCAGCGCCGTGGCCAAGGGCATGACGCAGGCCGAGGTCGCTTCGCTGCTCGGACCCGCGCGCAGCCGCAAGGAACTCGTCGCGCGCAGCACGCGCTGGACCTGCGAAGCCTACGGCTATACCTGGGTCGTGTACCGCGACGGCCTCGTGGCCTGCACCCGCACCCGCCTCGAATACAGCAAATCCTATCAGGGCGACTGCCACTGCTCCGGCTCCGGCATGGACTTCATCGTGCGGTGAAGGTCCGGGGAGAGCTGGCGAAGAGCCGGGGGAGGGGCGGGGGAGGAAGAGGGCCCCCTTTCCAAAGGGGGCCCTCTTCCTCCCCCGC
>JACCQO010000066.1 GCA_015709205.1 Desulfovibrionaceae bacterium | reverse complement strand
GGGGAGGGGAGGGACCTCTTTGTAAAGAGGTCCCTCCCCTCCCCGCCTCCCCCCGGCCCTTCGCCGCTCATTCCCGCCGCCTCCAGGTACCGGTTGTTGGCGGTGCGCGGGCGTGGTAGGCAGAAGGGCACTTTGGGCGTGAGAGGCCGAAATCCATGGTTGCGGTTGGGGGGTGAAACCGCGATAGCTGTTGCTGCGGTTTGGGGTGACATGGATGTCGGCAGGAGGTGGTTCGGGCTTTTGGGGGTCAGCTCGCGCCCTGCGCGGCGCGGTCGGCGGCCGAGCGAGACCCGTTGGCAACGCTGCGTGGACGTGGCACGAAACAGTGCCCGGAGGCACGCAAACCGGGCTCGGCAAGCGTTCGAATGGCGACGCTGTTTTCTAGAAAAAATCTAGAGTTTGTCTGGAGGAAGCATGGACTCGGTTGTGCCGCCCAAAGAACTCTATGGAATCATAGGTTATCCACTAGGACAAACCATGAGCCCGGCGGTGCACAACTGGGGGTTCGCCCGGTTGGGGCTGGCCAAGGTGTACATGGCCTTTCCCACGCCGCCGGAGCGGTTGGCGGACGTGGTGGCGGCGGTGCGCGCCCTGCCGGTGGCCGGTTTGAGCGTGACCATCCCGCACAAGGAGGGGGTGGGGGCGCTGGTGGACCGGGTCACGGCGCGGGCCGCAACGGTGGGTGCGGTCAACACCCTGTACTGGGACGGCAAAACCCTGGTGGGCGAGAACACGGACGTGGCCGGATTCCTGCTCGGCCTGGGCGTGGGGTCCGGGGCTTCCGCGTCTGCCGGAGGGGCTTCGGCCGTGGTGCCGGACTCGGCGCTGGTGTTGGGCGCTGGCGGCGTGGCGCGGGCGGCGCTGGCCGGATTGCGCGAGGCCGGGGTGGCGCGCGTGGCCGTGTGCAACCGTTCCGCGGCGCGGGCCGTGGCGCTGGCCGAGGAGTTCGGCGTGCGCGCCGTGGCGTGGGAGGCGCGCTACGCGGAGGACGCGGACCTGCTCGTGAACGCCACGCCCCTGGGCATGCGCGGCAAGGCCGAGGAGGCCACGCCGTGGGACGCGGCGCGCTTCAGGCCCGGCCGGACGGCCTACGATCTGGTCTACAATCCGCTGGAGACGCGGTTTTTGCGCGAGGCGCGCGCGGCCGGGTGCGCGGTGGTGGACGGGCTGACCATGTTCGTGGGCCAGGCGCGGGAGCAGTTTTGGCTGTGGACCGGTTGCGAACTGCCCGAGACCGAGGCGCGCGCGGTCGTCTTAGCGGCCATGGGCGCCTGATTCGTGTACGTCTGATCCGTGCGCGCCTGGCCAGGTGCGCCGCGCTTGCGCTGCGGCGCTGCCGTGGCGGCCCCGGGTTGCCCTGGTTGCCCCGGGTTGCGCGTCGGTGCACCGGGCACGGGCCGTGGTTCCGGCTTCCGCGTCTGGGACGGCGGCCCGGTTCCGGGCGAGCGGCACGCGGCCGGGTCGTCGGCTGAATGCGGCAAGGGCGCGGCAAGACAGGAATCGCTTCGCGGCTCGACAGGAGCGCCGTTTTGGCCACCGCGCTTGACGTTGTGCGCGCAAGGACGTATGCCGCCTGTCCCGGCACGGCATCCGACCGCCGTGCCGCGATATGGAAAAACACCGGCCTCGCGCCGAGTTGGGCCTTCAGGGCCATCGAGGACAAGGATATGGAACAGAAGACCGCCACGCACCGTTGCGGATGGGTTGCGCTCATGGGGCCGCCCAACGCGGGCAAATCCACCCTGCTCAACAGCTATCTGGGGCAGAAGGTGGCCATCGTCACGGCGAAACCGCAAACGACGCGCAACCAGATCAACGGCATCCTCACCGAGCCCGACGCCCAGGTCATCTTTCTGGACACGCCCGGGGTGCACGACGCGCGCGGCAAGCTGCACCGGCTGATGATGCAGTCGGCCTGGAACGCCATGACCGGCGGCGACGTGATCCTGCTCGTGCTCGACGCGGACCTCTACGCCAAGAAGCCGCACCTGCTGGACAAGGACGTCGCGCTGCTCGCCGAGCCCATCAAGGGCGCCGGGCGGCCGTTGTTCGTGGCCCTGAACAAGGTCGATCTCTTCCACGACAAGAGCAAGGTCCTGCCGATCATCGAACGGCTCGCGCAGGTGCTGCCGGGCGCGGATTTCTATCCGGTCTCGGCCCTGACCGGCGAGGGGCTGCCCGTGCTGCTTGCGGCCATCAAGGAAAAGCTGCCGCAGGGCCCGGCCATGTATCCCGAGGACCAGCTGGCCACCGCGCCCGTGCGCTTCATGGTCGCGGAGATCATCCGCGAGAAGCTGATGCACAACCTCTTCCAGGAGCTGCCCTACTCCGTGGCCGTGGACATCGAGCAGTGGGAGGAGGACGCGGAAAAGAACCTCACGCACATCAACGCCGTGATCTACGTGGCGCGGCGCAACCACAAGTCCATGGTCATCGGCAAGGGCGGGCGGACCCTGAAGGAAGTGGGCTCGGCCGCGCGCAAGGAGATCCAGGACCTGCTGGACCACAAGGTCTTCCTGGAGCTGTGGGTCAAGGTCAAGGAAGGCTGGACCGAGGACCCCAACTTCCTGCACACCCTCGGCCTCGGCCTGGAATAGCCGGCGGCAACACCACGAAGCAATGCTGGCAGCAGCGTGACGCTGCACCCTTTTCGCGGTCGTCGTGTTCCGCGAGGGCGCAGGAAATTTCCCCCGCCCGCGCCTGCGGCTGGGGTGGTGATGCACAGACAAGGCCCCCGGTCCTCGACCGGGGGCTTTTTCGTCCTTCTACCGGCCCTCTTTTTCCTAACCGGCACCGGCCGTGGGCGGGCGCTGCGCAAGCGGCCCGCCCGAAGCGGCGACGGGTTCGTGGCTTTGCCCGTCGCACCCCCACTCTCCGCCGTCTCTGCGCTTTCCGCGTCCAATCCGTCCCCCCTCCCCCTGCGTCTGCACAATCCAGCGGAGGGGCCGGGGGCTCTTTTCGTCGGCATTCGCTCGCGGCGGGTCTGGCGCAGCCGCCCCACCGCGAGCGACCAGCCAAGAAAAGAGCCCCCGGCTCCGGAGCGACCGCCCTGCCGCAAGCCGTCGGCCCATTTTTGCGGGCGTAGCGGCGCGCGGGGCGCATGGAGCACTCCCGCACCCGGTAGCGGGTGGCGGCAGCGTTGCGCGGCAAGGCACACGCTCCTTTCCCCCGCGCGGGGCGGCGTGGCGGGGAGAGGGGCTTCGGTGCTCAGGGCGGTTGGGACTGGAAAGGCAAGGGAGAGGATGCGCGGGATTTCGCTTCTCCTTCCGTCAGAAGGAGGTTTGCCGTATCGACGTCGAGCGTCGCGTGGTCGCTCCGGCTCGGCGTCCGCCTGCGGTTGGTGCGGCGCGCATGTGGCGTGGAGAGGAATTCTCAAAACGGGTCGCGGCGAATGGCGGACGGGCGCGTCGCGCGCCCGATAATGCCCGCGGCGGCGGAACGTCTTTCGCGGCGGTGCGGCGCGTTCCGGTGAGCACGGCGGGCCGCGCTTTGCGCATGCCGGGCCAGCCCTTCCAGAAGCGCTATTCGCCGCCTTCGCGGCGCGTTTCGCCGAAGCGCACGCGCGCTTCCCAGACCTTCTTGCCCACCTTGCGGCCCAGGTCGGCCTGGCGCGCCTTGATCAGCGCCTCGGCAGCCTCCCTGTTGCCCTGGGCCTTCAGCAGCGTGGCCGATTCCAGGTCGCGCAGGTAGTTCTCGCACTCGGCGATGATCCCCGACAGGTCGATGGAAGCCAGTTCGGGCGGCACCCGGACGGATTTGACTTTTCGGCTCATGACTCCTCCCGTGCGCGTCTTGTAATACAAAACGCCGCCCTTCTGTCAACAAGCGGAGTCAAAGGAATATTTCCGAAATGGGCCGTCGGACGCTTTTTGGGAAACTGCCGGGTGAACGCCTGGGCATCTGAGCGGGCTGCTGGCCCATGCGTAGCGCACGGGCCAACAGTTTGAAATAAAAGATGAAAAAAAGAAGCACCCGCCCGGCCCGCGGAAGGAGCGGCCCAGGCGCAAGGCCTGTCCCCGATTTCCGGCCGGAGCCCTGCGAAAATTTTCCGGTCCGTTCCGATCGAGGGTCCGGCACGCCTGTGGCGCCGAAGCGCCGCGCCCGGCGCTGGACCTAGAGCAGGTAGAGGACCACGGACTGGAGGATGCCGATGAGCAGGCCGAGCACGCCGCCCATGAGCTCCACGAAGCGGAATTCGCTGCGCATGATGGAGAAGAGGATTTCCTCCAGCTTGTCCATGGAAAAGGATTCGATCTTCTCGCGCACGAGCTCGCTGAAATCCAACCGCTCTTCGAGCCCCTGGGCCACGGAATGGACCACGGCCGGGGCCACGCGCGCCACCTGGGCCGAGAGCAGCCCCTTGATCTTGGCGCTCATCTCCTCGTTGAGGAACATGCCGACCATGGGGTGCAGGGTGCGCAGCTTGTCGGAGATGAAGGCGTCGATGTAAGGATCTGCGATCTTGGAGAGTCGCTCGACAAAGGCCGGATCGGCGAGCACGCCGTTGAGGTCTTCGTGCGACACGAGCTCGTTTTCGATCATGCGGCCGAGATTGGCGGCCAGGGCCTTCTGGCGCTTGGGAAAGATGCCCTGGAGCACGAGCGGGCCGAAGCGGATGGGGGCGCGGGGATGGAAGAGCATCTTCACGGCCAGATAGTTGGTGAACCAGCCGATGAGTGCGCAAACCACGGGCGATACGAGATATTTCAGCGTTTCGAGATCCATGCTCCGTCCTTTTCTCGTTGGGGACTGATGCATGCGACGGACGCGGCGCAATGTCAAGGGCGGGAGCGGCTGCCGGGCCCAAAGACGCGTCCACGACGCGTCCAAAATGCATCGAGGGAGCGCCGGGACGCCGAGCCCCGGCGACATGGCCGGTAGCAGTTCGGCCACATCGGTTCGCCCGTGGACCTCTGCTTGGAAAAACGGTAGGTGTTGGTCATTCAAAGGGGTTCGGCCCGGCCTCGGCAGGCGGCCCCAGGGACGAGCGGAACAAGGAGCCCATCATGAAATACATCCTGTTCGAGGACTTTTCCGGCAAGCCGTCGCCGATCATCTTTCCCAACCGCATCGAGTTCGACGAGATGCGCGAGCAGATGCCCTACACGCGGGTCCTGGGCGCGGGCTACGTGGAGATGGAGGGCCGGACCCGTTGCTACGGCAAGGCCACGTCCATCCAGGCCGAGGCGGGCGAGGGCGACGCCGAGGTCATCCAGCGCTATTTCGCCGAGGAGACGGAATGAGCGCCGGCAAACGCCAGGACAAACCGCAAGGCGCGCCCGGCGATCCCTTGGCCGGTTTCCGGCAGCGGCTCGACGAGTGCCACGCATGGCCCTGCGCATACTCCTTCAAGTTCATCGCGCCGCACGGTCGCGCCAAGGAACTCGAAAGGCTGGTGGAAGGCGCGCGCGTGACGCGGCGTCCGTCGTCCAGCGGCACGTACGTGAGCATAACCGCAACCGTTGAGGTCGGTTCGGCGGACGAGGTCCTGGACGTCTATGAAAAGGCCTCGAAAATCGAGGGAGTAATCACTCTGTAATACGTTCGTAAACGGCCTTTTGCCCCTTGCACCGTCCGGGCGCAGGGGGCTTTTTTTGCGGTTTTCGCCAGGGAGGATGGAGAAGGAGCCGGGAAGGGCGGCGTGCGCACGCGAGGACGCAGTGGCCGAAGCGGGTCGCAAGGCGGCTTGCGGTTCCTGAGTGGGAGTGGCCCGGAGGACGGGGGGCGGAGGCGGCGAAAGGGGGTGGAGCGGGCCTTGGTCCGGGCCTGAAAATCGGCCGGATGGCCGCAGCCGCAATGGACCTCGCGCGGCGCAGGGGCACGGCGAGAAAGGAGAAGAAACGACAGTGAAGCGCGGGCGGGGAACGCGACGAAGCGCGCCGTAGTACGCGACGCCCGCAAAAAAGGGCCGTGGCATTGCTCCGGCAGCAATGCTGTGCCTAGCCGATGAGATCGGCGGCCAGGCGACGCGCGGCGCAGACGGCGGCCCACAGGGAAAAGGACACGTCGCGGCCCATGAGCGCGGGTTGGTGCGCCAGGAGCAGGCCGGGCGGCAGCGCTGCAGCGGACGCACCGGGATCGTCGATTGCGGGCGCACAGGCTGCGCCGTCGGCGTGCGTCAGGGCCTGCGGCGCGGGCAGGGGCGCAGGCCCGCCCGGTGCGGCGTCCGGCCCGGATGGGTCGAGGATCAGGCCGGGCTCCAGGGCGAGCAACGCGTCCGCCAGCTCGGCGGTACCTGCTTGGTCCAGGGGCGCGGCCAGCGCCGCGTCCGCCGCCAATGCCGTTGCGGCTGGCCTCGTTGCAATGGACACGGGCGCGCCGCAAAAGGCCGCCGTGGCCGCAAGGGCCCCTTCCGGGGCATAGCCCTCGGCCTGCAGGGAAAGCAGGGCGCAGCAGCCGTTTTCCAGGGCGGCCACGGACCAGGCGTGCGTCTGCGGTCCGGTGCGGTCCGCCCCGCCCAGGGTCAGGCTCACGAGCGGCTCCTGCGGGCCCGCCAGGCCCGCCGCGCTCCGCAACCCCTCCCGCTCCTGCGCATCGAAGGCGGGCAGGAAGCGAGCCAGGTCGCGGCCCGCCACGAGTGCGTCGGCCTCCACGACCTCGCCGCCGGCCAGGCGCACGGCCCAGCCCGTTGCCGTGCGCGCGATGGCGGCCACGGGCGCATTGGCGCGCACCGCGCCGTGGTGAAAGGCGATGGCCGCCACAAGTTTGTCCATGAACCCGCCCACGCCGTCAGGCGGCTGGAAGAGCGGCCGCTCCAGGACGGCCAGGGACGCGGCGGCCACGGCCAGGGACGTGCGGCGCGCGTCCTGGCCCACGAGCGTGCGGCACAGGGCGTCGAGCAGCGCGGCACCGACGGCGTTTTCCGGCCCCTGCAGGGCCCGGGCGGCAGGCACGCGGCCCAGGGCAGGCATGTCCGGCACGCAGGGCAACGGCGGGTTGGAATACAGTGCCGCCAGCGGGGCCAGCACGGCCTCCAGGGAAGCGGCCCCTTCGTCCACCGCGTCGGTGAACACGTTCTGCATGCGCAGCCCCAGTTCCGCGCACTGCACCCAGAATTGCGCAAAATCCGGGCCAAAGACCGGCTCCAGGGCCGCTCCGCTTTCCGTGGGGTAGCCGGTCAGCCCCACCTCCGTCGAGCCGTGGCGCAGGCTCATTTCTCCGTGCAGCTCGAAGACCGGCGCGGTGATGGCCAGCTCGTGCAGGAGCCGCCCCATGGGGCCGTTGGCCTCCATGCCCCACAGCCAGGCCCCCGGGCCGTCGAAGATCCAGCCGTCGCGACGCGCGGCGGCCGCGCGGCCGCCCACTTGCGCGCCGGGCTCCAGCACGCTCACCCCGATCCCGGCCCGGGCCAGCCGCACCGCCGCGGCCAACTGCTCCGGCGCGGCCCCCAGCACCGCCACTCGTGCGTTCATGCGCATCTCCGTGCTCCCCGCGTATCGCGCGGGCCTGTGTTCGTCGGCAACACCGCACCCTTACCAGAAAACTTGACCCCTGGGCAGCAATGGATATAATCAATACATGAGCAATTGTTCATGTGAATAGCAAGGGCAGGCCGCCCCGAGACGGAATGCGGCCAAGGGACAAGGCCATGAAGAGCGGAAAATTCGGGCAAGGCGCGGCGGTCATCGCTGCGGCCGCCGGTTCGGGCGGCAGGGTTCACGAAAGCGGGGCACGCAGCGCGGCGCAGGGCGTGCCTTCCGCGCAGGGACAGGACGTAGGGCAGAGGGGCGGTCGGACCGATGCCCAGGCAAGGGCGAACCCTGTTGTTGCCCCCGCTGCCCCCGACGCGGCCGATGCGGCCGATGCGGCCGATGCGGCCTACCGCTGTTCCGAGACCGTGGTGCACCGCGAGGCCGTGGCCCGGGCGCTCGCCGCCCTGCCGCCGCCACGCGACATGGAGGAGGCCGCCGCGCTTTTCAAGGTCTTGGGCGACGCCACGCGCATGCGCATCCTCCTGGCCTTGGCCCGCGAGGAGCTCTGCGTCTGCGACCTCAGCGAGCTGCTGGCCATGACCCAGTCCGCGATCTCGCACCAGCTGCGCGTGCTGCGCGCCGCGCGCATCGTGCGCAGCCGCCGCGACGGCAAGATGGTCTTCTACGCCCTGGACGACGCGCACATCGAACGTTTGGTGGCCGCCGCCCTGGACCATGTCCGCGAGTGACCATGTGCGCGAGCGGCCACGCCCCAAGATGACGCATGCGCGGAACACCGCGCAAGGAGCCGTACATGCTCGAACTGTTGCAAAACATCCTCGCGGAGTCCTGGAACGTGCTCCTGGAATCCGCGCCCTTCATGCTCCTGGGATTCGCCGTGGCCGGGCTGCTCAAGGCCCTGGTGCCGGACAGCCTGGTGGCGCGCCACCTGGGCGCGCGCCCCGGCCGCCGCTCCCTGCTGCCGGTGCTCAAGGCCTCGCTCCTGGGCGCGCCCCTGCCCCTGTGCTCCTGCGGCGTGATCCCGGCCGCGGCCGGAATCCGGGCCCAGGGCGCCAGCCGCGGCGCCACCGCCGCCTTTCTCATCTCCACGCCCGAGACCGGCGTGGACTCCGTGGCCGTGACCTACGCCCTGCTCGACCCGCTCATGGCCGTGATTCGGCCCGTGGCCGCCTTTCTCACCGCCACCCTGGCGGGCCTGGCCATCGACGCCACGGGTCCGGAGAGCGAACGGGAGAGCGCCGCGCACGGCGAAGCCGGGCAGGCCGCCGCTCCCCGGCCTCCGGCGCTTGAGCCCCTGGCCGCGGCCCACGCCTGCACCTCCTGCTCCTGCTCGGGCCATGCCTGCGCTTCCAGGGTTCCCGGCCACGAGGGGCACGCGCACGCCCACGGCTCCGCGGCCTCGGCCGACGCCGAAACCCGCCCGCAGCTGGCCGTGCGCCTGCGCGCCGGCATGGCCTACGCCTTCGGCGATCTGCTCGTGGACATCGGCGGCTGGTTCCTGGCGGGCGTGCTCATCGCGGGCGCGGTTTCGGCCCTGGTGCCCGCGGAGTTCGTGGCCCGCCACCTGGGCTCGGGGTTCGCGCCCATGCTCGGCATGCTCGCCCTGTCCGTGCCCCTCTACGTCTGCGCCACCTCGTCCACGCCCATCGCCGCGGCCCTGGTGCTCAAGGGCCTTTCGCCCGGCGCGGCCCTGGTCTTTCTGCTGGCCGGGCCCGCCACCAACGCGGCCACCATCCTGGTGGTCAGCCGCATGCTCGGCCGCCGCGCGGCCGTGGTCTACGTGGCGGTCATCGCCCTGGTGGCCGTGGCCCTGGGCTTTGCCGTGGAATGGCTCTACGGACTGGCGGGCATGTCCGCCGCGGCCTGGGCCGCCGTGGGCGACGCAGCCCCCCTGGGGCCGCTCTCCGCGCCCGCGGCCGTGCTCCTGGTCGCGTTGATCCTCTGCCCGCGCCTGCGCCGCGTTTTGGCGCGCCGCAGGGCCTGACGCGCCCCGTTCCGGCGCGGTTCCCGGCGCCCTTTTTCCGCAGGTCGAAAAAAACGCCGCATGCGCAATGCGCATGCGGCGGCCTAGGTTCGGACCGCGTGGCCTGTCACGCCCGCGCGCCACGAAGCGGCGACGCAGCGAAGGCCGGGACGCGTGTTACTTCTTGGTCCGCTTCTCCCACAGCTTCATGTCTTTCATTTTCTTGCGGCGCTCGCGCTGCAGGGATTTGCACACCAGGGGCTGGCCCTTCTTGTAGCCCCATTTCTCGCGGTAGTCCTCGGGCGTGAGGCCGTGCGTGGCGAGGTGCTTCTTGGTGAGGATCTTGAAGGATTTTCCGCACTCCAGGCAGGAGATGGACTTTTCCTTCAGAGCCTTCTTCGGATCCATGGCTGGCTCCTGCATATAGTCGGGCATCACGCCGTCCTCGCTGGTAGCGCGGATGCCTTCGGAAAGCTTCTTGACCATGGAGATGATCTCCTCCTCGGTCATGGTCCGAACGCTGGCCTGGGCCTTAACGATCTCAAGGGCTTCCTTCAGATAATCTTCCACGGGGTACTCCTTATTTTTGTGTTTGCGCTGCACACGGCTGCGCGCTGTGCTACAGTATAAAACATCGAATTTTGACGCCGTCAACCACTATCGATGTCACAAGTGCAGAATATGGCACAATTCGTCGCGAAACAAAACCGTAACGGTTATTCGGGAAAAGAGGAGGTCGATGGGAAAGGCAGGAAAACGGGCGGGGGGAACCATATTCCCCCCGCCCGGGTACAGGCTGGATTACTGCAATGAAAGCGTGAGATGCAGTACGTTGGTGTCGTTCTTCCGCTCGTAGCGAACTTCGTCCATCACCTCGCGCACCAGAAAGATGCCCAGGCCTCCGATGGCGCGCTCGTCCACGGACAGGGTGGTATCCGGGTCCGGCTTGTCGAGCATGTTGAACGGCACGCCGGAGTCCGTGATCCGGATGCGCAAAGCGCCGTCCTTCACGCCGCAGTCCAGCGCGATCTCACCCTCGCCGTTCGGGTAGGCGTAGTAGATGATGTTGGTGAGCAGTTCCTCCAGGACCATCTCCACGCGCGTGCACACCAGGGGGGCCGCCCCGGCGCGTTCCAGCTTGCCGGTGACGAACTCCTGAAAGGCTCCCATACTCTCGAGCACGGCGGGCAGGGCGAGCCGGTCCATGTCGATGTGCCCTAGACCTTCTGCAACGCGTCCTGGGCCGTGGGGAACACCGAAAACATGGAGGCGAAGCCGGAAATGTCGAAGACTTCCTTGACCATGCCCTGCAGGCCGCAGAAGAGGATCTTGCCGTTGAGCGCCTTCAGCTTCTTGGCCGAGGCCAGGATGGAGCGCAGGCCCGCGCTGGAGATGTATTCCAGGCCGCCCAGGTCGACCACGAAGGCGGTGGCGCCCTTGGCCGTGCAGCTGTTCACGTACTCCTCGAACTCGGGCGCAGTGACGGCGTCCATGCGGCCCTTGACCAGCAGCACCTGGGCCTTGCCTTCCTGTTTCGAAACGATTTCCATTGGATTCCTCCAGATTGTTGTCTCGTGCAATGCGGAACATCATCACAAGATGAGCAAAAACTCAAGCCCGCCCGCGAACGCATTCGAACCGTCACGGTTGCGCCGCCCCGACATACTCCCCCTTGCCGCCCCTGCCCGCAGAAAACACTTGCCAGCGGAGCAAACGGCCTTACCATAACCCGCACACGCCAGCGGCAGCCGCCGCCCGGCGCAACACCCCCACAGCCATGACCCGACCCGACTCCCCCACAGCGCCCGCCGCGCCGCCAGCGTCCCTGGCTCCTCCCGACGCCGTGAACCTCCTCGACCTGGAATTGCCAGAGCTCGAGGAACTGCTCGCGCGCCTGGGCCACAAGCCGTTTCGCGCCAGGCAGCTCTGGCAGTGGCTCTGGCAAAAGAACGCCGCCACCTTCGAGGAGATGACCAACCTCTCCAAGGACCTGCGCGCGCAACTGGCCGCCGCGGCCGCCATCCGCCCGCCGCGGATCGCCGACGCCCGCGCGAGCTCCGACGGCACCGTCAAGCTCCTGCTCCGCCTGGGCGACGGCGAGGTCGTGGAAACCGTGCTCATTCCGGAAAAGGACCACTACACCCAGTGCCTTTCCACCCAGGCGGGCTGTGCCATGGGCTGCACCTTCTGCTCCACCGGCCGCATGGGCCTGGTCCGCAACATGACCATGGCCGAAATCGTCGGCCAGGTTCTCGTCGGCCGCCGCCGGCTGGCCGAAACCGGCGTCGCCCTGCCCCTGCGCAACCTTGTGTTCATGGGCATGGGCGAACCGCTCATGAACACCCGCGAGCTCCTGCGCGCCCTGCGCACCCTGAACCATCCCCTGGGCCTGGACTTCTCCCCCCGGCGCATGACCGTGTCCACCTGCGGCCTGCCCGCGGGCATGCGCGAACTCGGCGCATCCGGCCTGGCCTCCCTGGCCGTGTCCCTGCACGCGCCCACCCAGGAACTGCGCGCGCAGCTCATGCCCGCGGCCGCCAAGGTCCCGCTTCACGAACTCATCGACGCGCTCAAGGACTACCCCCTCAAGAACCGCCAGCGCATCACCTTCGAATACATCCTGCTCAAGGGCGTCAACGACACCCCGGAACACGCCCGGCAACTCGTGCGCCTGCTCTCCCACCTCAAATGCAAGATCAACCTCATCGCCTTCAACGCGCCCCGGGACGGCTCCGGCCCCTACCAGGCGCCCGGGCCCGAACGCATCCTCGCCTTTGAAAAGGCCCTCTGGGACAAGAACATCACCGTCATCCTGCGCAAAAGCAAGGGCGCCGACATCGCCGCCGCCTGCGGACAACTGCGCACCGAACACAAAACCGGCCGCGCCGACCCGAAAACGTAACAACCGGTCGCTATCACTCGCCTCCCGGCGCACGCCGCGCCCCGCGCACTTGCAAACTCGCGCCGTAAACGCTATGGCACCTGTCCGCGCCAAGGACGCGCGCAGACCAAACAAGGAAAAAAACATGCCCGAAGAGTTCAAGCCCGACTTCGACAAGATGAACGGCCTCGTGCCCGCCATCGCCCAGGACGCCGCCTCCGGCGAAGTGCTGATGATGGCCTACATGAACGAGGAGGCCTGGAACAAGACCCTGGAAACCGGCGAAGTCCATTACTACAGCCGCAGCCGGAAGACCCTCTGGCACAAGGGCGGCACCTCCGGGCACGTGCAGCGCGTCGTCTCCATTCGACTGGACTGCGACGACGATACCGTTTTACTACGCATCGAACAGATCGGCGGCGCGGCCTGCCACAAGGGCTACAGAAGCTGCTTCTACCGCGAACTCAAGGACGGCGCCGTTTCCCAATGCGCGCCCGTGGTCTTCGACCCCAAGGAGGTCTACAAATAATGCCCGCACAGACCCTGAAACTCGGCATCCCAAAAGGCTCGCTCGAAGAAGCCACCATCAACCTCTTCGCCAAGTCCGGCTGGAAGTTCCGCCAGTACCACCGCAACTACTTCCCCGACGTCAACGACCCCGAACTGCAGTGCTCCATGTGCCGCGCCCAGGAAATGTCGCGCTACGTGGAAAGCGGCACCCTCGACGTGGGCCTCACCGGCCGGGACTGGATCCTGGAAAACGAATCCGACGTCGTCGTGGTCTCCGACCTCGTCTACTCCAAGGTCTCCAACCGCCCGGCCCGCTGGGTGCTCGCCGTGGCCGGCGATGCGCCCTACAAACGGCCCGAAGACCTCGCCGGGAAGAAGATCGCCACCGAACTCTCCCACTTCACCGAAAAATACTTCGCCGACGCCAACATCCCCGTGACCGTGGAATTCTCCTGGGGAGCCACCGAGGCCAAGGTCGTCGAGGGCCTCGCCGACGCCATCGTCGAGGTCACCGAAACCGGCACCACCATCAAGGCCCACGGCCTGCGCATCATCGCCGAGCTGCTCGTCACCAACACCCAGCTCATCGCCAACAAGGACGCCTGGAACGATCCCTGGAAACGCAAGAAGATCCAGCAGATCGACCTGCTCCTCCAGGGCGCCCTGCGCGCCGAAAAACTCGTGGGCCTGAAAATGAACGTGCCCCAGGACAAAATGGACGCCGTCATGCAACTGCTCCCCAGCATGACCTCGCCCACCGTCGCGCACCTCTACAACACCGACTGGCTCTCCATCGAAATCGTCGTCGAAGAGGGCATCGTCCGCGACCTCATCCCGCAACTCACTGGCATCGGGGCCGAAGCCATCATCGAATACGCCCTCAACAAGGTCGTCTAGCCGACGCAGCGGAAACCGACACCCGCACTCGCACTTCCAGGCCCCCCGGTCGAAACGACCGGGGGGCCTTTTTGCGGCCAAGAATCGGCGCTGGCGGCGACGAGCGAAGAGGGCAGGGCTTCGCCCCGCACCCCACTGGGGCGCTGCCCCACACCCTGCTGGGGCTCCGCCCCAGACCCGGCCAGGGCGCTGCCCTGGACCCGCCGGGGGGATCATCCCCCCCGGGCCCCCTGTTCGGGGTGACGCGAAGGTGGGTGCTCGTGGTCCGGGTTTACTCCGACGCACGAACAGTCCCGGGTCGGGGGCGGGACGGCCCGGGCGTGAGGCCGAAGACGGCCTCCCTCCTGAACCACCCCGCCCCCGACCCGGAACGCTCGCACGCCGCCGCGTGCCGCTTCGCTTCGCTGCGCGGCACAGGATCGAAGGGGAATGGGGGGATGGGCAGGAGCGGACGCGGAGGGCCCGGGAAGGGGTGAGGGGCAGGGGCGCGCCGTCCTCGCGGCGGCGCCGCATGCGGGCTGGTGGGGGAAGAGCAGAGTGGGAGCGGTTCCGCGCAAAAAAGGAGCCTAACGGCTCCTCTCCATGCGTCCCCGGGCATCTCAGCGTTCTCCGTCCCAGGGCGCATCCGCCGCCAAAGGCGGCGGCAGCCCGGCGCGGCAGCAATGCTGCTGCACCCATTTATCACCTCTGCGTCTGCCCCCACCCGTCCGACATCCACGCGCTCCCTACAGTCACCCCCGCCCTCATCCAACCAGCAGTTTTTGGGGGTGGAGAGGGGTGGAGGGGGGCCCGGGGGG
>JACCQO010000065.1 GCA_015709205.1 Desulfovibrionaceae bacterium | reverse complement strand
GCCCGCCCGACCGGGGGGCCCGGGGGGGATGATCCCCCCCGGCGGGGTCTGGGGCGGCGCCCCAGCAGGGTCTGGGACAGCGTCCCAGCGGGGTGTGGGGCGGAGCCCCACCGGGGTTCGGGGCGGAGCCCCGTCCGGCCGGGCCCGGCCGGAGCACGAAAAAGCCCGCGCCGGGGGTGGCGCGGGCGGGTGGTCGTCCGGAGCGGCGCGGCGGAGCCGCCGGGGTCAGGGGAAGATCTTGTCGATCTTGGCCTTGAGGGTATCGGCGGTGAAGGGTTTGACGATGTAGTTGGAGACGCCGGCCTGTGCGGCTTCGATGATGTTTTCCTGCTGGGCCTCGGCGGTGACCATGAGGAAGGGCAGCTTGGCGAATTCCTCGCTGGAGCGCACCTTGCGCAGCAGTTCGATGCCGGTCATCTGGGGCATGTTCCAGTCGGAGACGACGAAGTCGATGCCGCCCTTGTTGATGGCTTCCCAGGCGGTGGTGCCGTCGTCGGCCTCTTCGATGCGGGTGAAACCGATCTGGCGCAGGATATTTTTGACGATGCGGCGCATGGTGGAGAAGTCGTCCACCACGAGGACGTTCATGTTGAGGTCGATAGGCATGGTTGTGGTCCTTGGCTTGGCGTTGGGCCTTGTCCTGTAGGGTGTAGCGGGCCCTCTACCACTTATTCGAAGCAGAATTCAACAAAAAAAGTGCCGTGGTCCGTTTCAAAGGGGATGGAGATGACGGGCGCCTTGCTCACGTGGGTGATGGTGTGTTTGTCGCCCATGACGACGGAGGGCGTGGAGCCCTGGAACACGAGCCCGGTTTCCGCAAGACCGGCGCGGGCTTGTCCGGAGATCATGTTGGAGATTTCGCCGACGGCGTCCTTGGCGTCCTGGAGGATGTCCTGGATGTCGTCGCCGAGCATGCCGCGCACCAGGGCGATGGCTGCGGACTTGGTGAAGGAGACGGAGATGGAGCCGTTGCGGTCGCCGGTAAAGCCGATGATGGCCGAGACGTCGCCTTCGGAGGTATGGTCCTTCTTGACGAAGGGCTTGCCGGGCTTGGCCTGCATGTTGGCCATGGTGGCCAGGATCTCGATGGTGGCCTTGATGAAGGGCTTGGCGTATTCGACGCCCGTGCTCATGGTGTGGCTCCTTGGAGGTCGTTTCCCCCCGCGGCGGGCGCACCGCGTGCGGGGATCGTCGCTTCTTACCCGCGGATGCGGCGGCTGTCCAGAGGCAAAGGCGCCGCGCGGCGGGGATGCAGGCATGCCGGGGCTCGCGGGTTGCGGTTGACGAGCGAGCGTGCTGCGCAGTACATGTCCATATTCCAAAATCAACAGCTTTCCGGCAATTTCTATATTGACCATGAGCGGGCCCATCAAGGAACTCAACGAGCACTTCGCGCGCGCCAAGAATTATTACGGCCGTCTTGCGCGGGGGTACAACCCCGAGGATCTGTTGCGCTGCCTGGCGTCCGTTGGGCACGGGCTCAAGCTCATGGCCTCCGGCGTGATCGTGGGCGCGCCGCGCCAGTCCGCGGACACGGTGGTGCGCGCGCTGGTGCAGCGGCTGAACAAGATTTCGGACCTGCGCTGCTACGCGCCCCAGGGACTTTCCTACGATCCCGCGGCGGTCAAGGCGTTGCTGGTGCAGGTGGTCACGGTGGCGCGCCAGCTCAAGGAGAAGGAGTGCCGGGAGTCCCTGGAGGGCATGCGCGCGCGCAAGCTGCAGATCGACAAGCACCTGGGCCGCGGCGGCAAGCTGCTCATGAGCAAGCCGGCCGAGGCGGACAAGGAGTTCGCCGCGGCCGCGGATCTGTATGTGGACGAGCACCTGTTGTTCCGCATCGTGGCGCAGAAGTACGCCATGGTGGAGCGTTGGGACAAGGTCGCCAAGTACGCGGAGCGCGCCATGGCGGTGACGCCCGACGACGAGCAGACCTTCGTGCTGGCCATGCAGGCCTTTGAGCAGGTGGGCGACGAGGAGAAGCTCATGGCGGCCATGCACGGCTATTACGGGCGGTTCGCCCAGCCGGACGCCAAGGGGTTGCTGAAGATGGCGACGCTCTACAAGCAGTTCGGCCGCGATGTCGAGGCCAAGGAGGCGGCGCGCAAGGTGCTGGCCATGGACCCGGCGAACATCAAGGCGCGGCGCATCGTCACGGGCATGTGACCCGCCGGGCGGCCGGGGGAAGCGCGCGTGCGCCGGAGCGGGGCTCCGGCGTTTTTTTTTGCGCGGCGGGGGCGGCCCGCGACGACGACAATGACCGCCGGAAGTGGTTCCGGCGGTCTTTTTGTCGGCTTCGGGCGGCGCGGCGTGCGGGCGTCTGCCGGACCCGGTGCGGTCGGCTACAGCCCCAGCAGTTCGGCCACGCGGGCCGGGTCCAGGGTGTGCGAGCCCACGGCGTCGCGGGAAACCATGTTCACGGCCGCGGCCAGGGACTCGCGCGCCTCGGCGCTGTTGGCGATCTCGCCCTTGGACTCGGCGGCCTGGGCCGCGGGCTGGGGGGCGGCGGCGGTCAGTTTCTTCTCTGCGGCCTTCCAGGCACGGGAAGTAGCCATGTCGAGCTTGGAGAAGGGATCGACGTCGATGCCGATGCCGGCGGGGCCGTTGATGGTATAGGGCATGTTTTTCCTCCGGTTGGGTATTCGCCGGAAGTGCAGCAAGGACCGTTCCTCTGCGATTTTTATCTTTTCTTTCGATGGGTTGCTGAAAGCTGCTCCGCGCGGCAGGCAAAGCCTGCCGCCGGATTTCCGGCGCGGCCCGAAAAGAGCGCCGCCCCGATCGGGGCGGCGCCGCCAACGGGGCCGGGATCCGGCCCACAGGGGGGAGGGCTAGAGGGCCTTGAAGGCGCGCACCTCGCCATCGGGCTGCACCACGTGCACCGAACAGGCGATGCACGGGTCGAAGGAATGCACGGTGCGCAGGATTTCAACGGGACGTTCCGGATCGGCCACGGGCGTGCCCACCAGGGATTCCTCGACGGGCGAGGCCTTGCCCGCGGCGCAGCGCGGGCCCAGGTTCCAGGTGCTGGGCACGACCATCTGGTAGTTGGCGGTGGTCCCGCGGTCGATCCGGATCCAGTGCGACAGCGCGCCGCGCGTCACGCAGCAGAAGCCCACGCCGCGCGCCTTGTCCGGCATCTTCCATTCCTTGTAGATCTCCACGGGCCCTGCCTTGGCGCGGGCCTCGAGTCCGTCGAGCCAGCCCTGCATGCGGTTGACCAGGATCACGGACTCGACCATGCGGCAGGCGGTGCGGCCCAGGGTGGAGCAGAGGGCGGCGGGCTTGAACTTGCCGATGGCGAGCCAGGCGTTCAGCCGCTCGACGGTCTCCTTCTCGCCGCGCGCATAGGCCAGGAGGCGCCGCGCCAGGGGGCCGCATTCCATGGGCTCGTTCTTGTAGCGCGGGGCCTTGGACCAGGAGTAGCGGTCGGCCTCGTCGTAGCCCGTGTATTCGGGCGCCGTGATGCCGTCGAAGGGATGCCTGGGCGGGCCCGGGGCATACCAGCTGTGGGCCACGTGTTCCTGGATGGCCTCGGTGTCCAGCGCTTCCACGCGCTTGAGGTCCCGGTTCCAGAGCACGCCGGAGCGGAAGAACGGGTCCTTGCCCGAAACCGGGTCGTGGAAGTCGTCGAAGGCGAAGTAGTTGGAGACCGTGCCGTAGCGCGTGGCCTCGGGATAGCGGCGGGCCAGGAGGGTCAGGTCGCCCTTGAACTCGTGGTTGATGAAGGCGCGGCACTCCCCGTAGAGCTCGCGGAACTCGGCGAACCGTTCGGGCCGCAGGCTCTCGTAGCAGGTCACGCCGCCGACCTGCATGGTCTGGGAGTGCGGGTTCTTGCCCGAGAACACGGCCATGGCCCGGGCCAGCTTGAGCTGGATGCGCAGGGCGGTCAGGTAGTTGACGGACATGACCAGGTTTTCCTCGGGCGAGAGGCGGTAGGCCGGGTGGCCGCCGAGAAAGTAGGCGTTGGTCAGCCAGCCGAGCTGGCCGGAGGCCACGAATTTCTTCAGCCGCCCGTGCGCGATGTAGTAGTCGCCGGGCGAGATCTCGCGTTCCGCGACCTCGGAGGCCAGCTTGGCCGCGGCGGCCGGATCGGCCTTGAGGGCGTCGGCCATGTCGATGAAGTCCAGCCCGTGCAGGTGGTAGAAATGCACGAGGTGGTCGTGGACGATGAGCGAGGAAAGGATCAGGTGGCGCACGAGCTGGGCCGCGGGCGGCGGAGTGAAGCCGATGGCGTTCTCCACGGCGCGGATGCTGACCAGGGAGTGCGTGGTGGTGCACACGCCGCAGGCGCGCTGCACGTAGTTGTGCACGTCTTGCGGAGGACGGCCGCGCACGATCATCTCCAGCCCCCGGAAGAGCTGGGTGCTGGAGAAGGCCTTTTCCACGACGCCGTCCCTGACGTCCGCCCGGATCTTGAGATGCCCCTCGATGCGCGTCACCGGGTCGATGGTGACGGGGCCTGTATAGTTCTTCTGGGCCATGAAAGGACCTCCTTAGGTGCGGTTTTTCTCGCGGACGTCGCTGGTGAAGGGCGCAAGCTCGTCCCAGAAGCCGGGTTCGCTGCAGCCCAGGCAGGGGCCGCCCGCGCGCACGGGCCAGTTGGTCTGGTTGAACAGCGCGGTGGGGCAGTTGTTGTAGGTCCAGGGGCCACGGCAGCCGAGCTTGTGCAGGCACCAGCCCTGGCGCGCCTCCTCCGAGGCGAAGGACAGGGCGAACTCGCCCTTGTCGAAGTGCTTGCGCCGCTCGCACTTGTCGTGGACCGTGACGCCGTAGAACAGCTTGGGCCTGCGGGCGTTGTCCAGTTCGGGCATGCCCTTGGTCAGTAGGTGGACCACCGTGCCGATGTAGTTGATGGGATTGGGCGGGCAGCCGGCCACGTTGATGGGCTCGACGCCCACGGCGGCCAGGGCCTCGGCCGCGCCCTTGGCCCCGGAGGGGTTGGGCGCGGCGGCCTGGACGCCGCCGAAGCTGGCGCAGGAGCCCAGGGCGATGACCGCCTTGGCCCGGGAGGCCACGCGGGCGAAGAGCGAGAACATGGTCTCCCCGCCGATCTGCCCGTACAGGCCGCCCTGGTAGGTTGGGATGGCCCCCTCAATGGTGCAGATGTAGCCGTCGGGGTTGGCCATGGCCTGCTCCAGGGCCCTGTGCGCGGCCTCTCCCGCGGCTGCCATGAGCGTCTCGCTGTAGTCCAGGGAGATGGTTTCCATGATCAGCACGTCGATGAACGGATCCGTGGCCCGCAGCAGGGCCTCGGTACAGCCGGTGCACTCCGCGCCGTGCAGGTGGATGACCGCCGGGCGACGCTTGGCCTCCAGGGCCCGGGCCACGGTGGGGGCCATGGAGGCCTCCATGCCCATGGCCACGGCCACGGCGGCGCACAGCTTCATGAAGTCGCGCCGCGATACGGAGCGGGCGGTCCGCTCCTGGGCGAGCAGCGCGGCCATACGTGAGCTCGAATGCATCACAAGCCTCCTTACTTTTTCTTGTGGCAGCCGTCGGTGCACGAAAGCGGCGGCAGGGCCTTGGGGTTGGCGAGCCGGACCTTGCGGTGGCAGCCCAGGCAACTGTGCGTGGCGTCGTTGTGCCAGGCCCGGTAGAACCCCGTGTTGTCGTTGGGATCGGCGCCCTTGTGGCACTGGGTGCAGGCCAGGAATTCCCCGAGGTTCTTGGCGGATTCCTTGTGGTGGCAGTGTTCGCAGGCGTTCTTCACCGCGTGGAATCCGTGCGGGAACTTCACGGAACCCACCCAGTCCGCCAGCGGCGGATTCCCCTCCGGGCGTTTGATGACGATTTCCTTGGGAACATCGTAGGCGTACAGCGCGCCGGCTGATAGGAGCAGACAGGCGACCGCCGCAGCCAGGACCCGAACGCGTCCTTTCATGTGCGTACCTCCGCGGTAACTGGTTTTCCGATTCTCCCAATCTATGGGAAGGCATGCACGGCGGGATATTATAAAAAGCGCCCCGGAGCCTGGGCTCCGGGGCGCTGGGTGTCTGGGGTTCGGGCAAAAGTCCGGGCGCGCGGGGCGCGGCCGGGCTATTGGCCGATGATCGGGTGGTGGGCCGAGTCGTCCATCTCCTGGGTGTGGCACACGGCGCAGTTGCCCTTGGCGCCCATGGGCGCGGCCAGGCCCTGGTGCTGCAGGGGCACGATGTTGTCGCGGTCCGCACCGTAGATGTTGTGCGCCGGATACACGGCGTGGGTCGAGCCGTGGCAGCCCTCGCACATCACCGCGCCCATGTCGTCGTGGCGCAGGCGGTAGAGGTCGCCGGGCTTGCCCGAGGTCCACTTGTTGAAGGAGGTGCCCTCCTTCTTGGGCAGGGCCTCGTGGTCGTGGCAGCTCAGGCAGTCGGGCTCCATGAGCCAGGGCGTGCGCGCCTTGACGTCGGCCACGGTCTTGACCTTGCGCGGGGTCAGGTTGGCCATGAGCTTGTCCACGGCCTTGATCCCGGCCTCCTTGTCCTTCTTCAGCAGGGACAGGGCGTGGTCCTCCAGGTAGCCGTGGCAGTCCGTGCAGTCCAGGCCGCGCCCGGCGTGCACGCCGCGCAGGCAGCCCGTGGGACCGGCGGCCCCGGCCGGGTGGCAGTAGTAGCAGACCTCGGTGCCGCGGCCGGTGAGGTAGTTGGCGTGCCAGCCGTGCAGGGCGGCCGGGAAGTTGGGGATGCCCTCCTGGCCCTTGGTGCCCAGCACCGGGTCGGCGTGGCAGGACTGGCAGAGCACGGGATTGCCGGACTCGGCCCGGGCCACGAGGTCGGTCTTGTTGATGCGGTCGTGCACGGCGAGCACGTCGCGGGAGGTCTCGTCCGTGAATCCGGCCACGCCCGCCACGCGCCATTCGCCGCCGTGACAGTTCTTGCAGCCCATCTCCGTGGAGGTCGGCGCGACCATGCGCGTGGTGGCCAGGACCTTGCCCGAGGCCGCGTCGCGCGCCGTGATGGTGAAGAGCGGATAGGGGTTGAACCCGCCGGAATCCGGGTAGGGCACCACGGGCACCAGGGAGGCCTCGAAGGCCCCGAGGTCCTCGCTCCTGTGCATCTTCCCGCCGGTCACGGGGTTGCCGGACACGCCCACGTTCACGGGCAGCTCCTTGCCGAAGAAGCTCTTGGCGTGCTTCCAGAAGTCCACGTGGCCCGAGGGGTTCTCGAAGCCCTTTTCCACGTCGTAGCTCAGGGTCACGCCCTCGGTGACGACCTCGGGCGCGGGCCCGCGCCGGATGAGCTGGGCGTAGAGGTCGTTGGCCGGGGGCAGCAGGATCCACCACTTGTCGCTGTCGGAGATGCAGTGCATGCCCAGGTTGTTCCAGGCCAGGAGCACGTATTCGTCCTTGTCCGCGTCAAAGGACGGGATCTCGAAGGGCAACTGGTCCACCTTGGCCGTGCCGGTCTTCACGGGCTTGATCTTGGAGGCGCCCTCGAAGATGGACTTGCCGCCCAGGTCCGCGACCACGTAGGCCGCCAGGGCCTCGCGCTCCTCGGGCGTGCCCACGAAGGGCGGCATGTAGGGCCTGAGCTTGCCCTGGCCGTTCAGCTGGGCGTCCAGACCCAGCACCCCGTACTTCTCGGTCTTCTTGCGCACGTCGAGCATGGGCCCGGCATCGCCGTGACAGACCTTGCACTGGAGCATGAACAGTTCGCGCCCGGCGTCGAGCATGTTGGCCTCGGTGACCTTCTTGTTGGCCGTCCAGCGCGCCGTGGCCAGCAGCCCCTTCTCGTCGGCCTCGGCCGCCTGCGCCGGGGTGATGCAGTTGGAGTAGATCTCGTTGTACACGACCCAGGGCCGGCGCGCGGTCTCGCGCGCCCACTCGAAGACGCCAATCTGGGTGATGCCGCAGATCACGATGGACACGGCCAGGAACTTGCGCATCCCGTTGGGCGCGGCGAAGGAGGTGAAGAGCACCGCCGCCACCAGGGCCAGGGACACGGGGATGAAGGCGTGGACGAGCGCGGGCGTCTGCGGCGAGCCGAATTCGACCATGGCCTGCTGTGCCGGGGGCAGGGCCTGGACGTACCACCAGCCCGAGGCCAGCAGGAAGACGAAGGGCGCGGCCACCCACAGCCCGGCGTAGCGCATCATGGAATCGCGCGTGGCCGGGTCGGGCACGTAGGGCGCGGTGACCAGGGCGAAGAACCCGGCCAGCCCCAGGGACAGGAAGGTGCGGAAGGCCAGCGAGGGCCAGAACGAGGGGTTGAAGAACCCGTCCCAGAAGTTTCTGGTCTGCAGCCAGTCCCCCGGGGTGAGCATGAAGCCCACGATCCCGTTGATCACGAACAGGGACAGGAAGGCGAAGGCGAAGTAGAGCCAGCCCACGATCTGGTGGTCGCGCGCATCCATGCGGTCGAAGGCGTAGTAGTAGATGAGCAGGGCCACGATCTCGCCGACGAAGAAGACCCATTCCGTGGCCCAGCCGAAGACGAAGGACTTGACCAGCAGGGCCGTGCCCTCGGGGCTGGCCAGGCCGATGACGAACCAGATGCCCACCCCGGTGATGCCGCCCGCGACCATGGTCGTGAGCAGGAAGAATTTCGTGTGCCGGCGCACGTAGTCGAGCATGGCCGGGGACCCCGACGCCCGGGCGCGCAGTTCCGTGAGCACCAGGAACAGCCCGCCGCCCACGGCGAAGTGGGCGATGTACACGTGGAACACGCTGATCAGCGCGACCAGGAAGCCGGTCGAGACGTGGGCAACTTGCCAGACGGGATATTCCATTTATTCCCCCTCCCTGTTTGCCTTGAGCCAGAGCTTGAGCATGTAGCCCACCAGGGCCAAACCGATCACGAGACTGACCGCGAAGAGCACCAGCGGCGAATACTGGGCCGCCACCTGCAGATCGCCCGGCGTGAAGTAGGGCCGGAGATAGGCTTGGCGCAGCAGGTCGCGCAGGCCGGCCATGACCGCCACCGTGGCCACGGCGGTCCAGACCGTGGGCCACACGCGGCCCTTGCGCGCGAAGTGCAGGGAGGCGAGCGTGAGCACGAGGCCGACGCCCAGGAGCAGCGTGTCCAACTGCTCCTTGCCCAGGAAGTTCATGTACAGGTACCTGGGCAGGCTGAAGAGGAACCACGCGCCGATGGCCAGCTGCGCCAGCGTGGCCCGGAAGAACCAGCGCAGGCCCGAGGCCACGTGCTCCGCGGCCTGGGCTTCGTCCGCCGCGCCCTTGCACCGCTTGCGCTCCCAGACCAGGGCCTGGGCCAGGCCGCCGATGGCCAGGGCCGCGACCATGAAGTGCAGGTAGCGCGGCGCGAGCGTCGGTTCGCCCAGGTTCAGCAGGGTGCCGTCCGGGGCCTTGAAGTAGGCGAACCAGCGGTCCGGCGTGGCCGCGAGGGTCATGTTGTTGACGTAGATGAAGGCCGTGAACAGCAGCAGCAGGGTGGGGCCGAGGATCAGGAACAGCCGGCCGCCGTTGCCCAGGCGCTGGAAGCGGAAATCGTAGACGTAGAGCCCGTAGTAGGCCGCGATGATGATGCCGATGACCGCGAGCCACCACCAGGCGATGAGGATCGAGCTGGAATAGATGAAGGAGCCGTAGAGCACCTGCACGAAGAGCAGGGGGGCCACGCCCAGGTTCACGGTCAGGGCCAGCAGGGTGGGCAGGCGCAGGGCGTGGTCGTGCACCGCCGCCGAACCGCCCTGGCCGCGCAGGGTCTTGACCGTGCAGATCACCGCCCCGCCGACCAGCGCGTTCATGAGCAGCAGGTGCAGGATGAAGGTGAGCAGGAGCAGGAACTCGAACCAGCCCCAGGGCACCTGGATGGCGCCCGGAGTCGGGATCAAGGCCGCTGGATTCATAAGACAACCCCCTCGCGTGCTGGTTCCGGTGGCGAAGATGCCAGTGTCATGCCGTAGGCCGCGGGCGACGGATATGATTTTTTCCGGCTCGTCCCGTGACGGGCGAAGGCCGACAACGGCTGGATACCGCACTCCGCCGTACGAAGGCAAGGAGCGGCGGGGAGTTGAAGACAATTCGGAGCGCTCGGGAGCGGGGAAACGCCCGGCCGAGGCCGCATCCCACCCGGCGGCGGCCGCGCCGCGCGTGGCCGCGGGCGCGGCGTTCGGCGCGGAACGCGCACCGGCCAAGGGCGGCCCCACGCGCTTGTCTTTTCGTCCGAATGGGGTACATTCCCGCGTGTCGGACACAGCCAGGGAGCGCGCCATGGCAGGCAGGGTTTTTCTCTTCGACATCGGCAACACCAACATCAAGGTGGGCATCGCCCCGGCCGAGCCCGAAGGGGTTGCGGGGGGCGTCGCGTCGCGCGTCCCCGAAGGGGCGGCGGCCTCCGGCCGAGACGGTTTTGGGCTGGGCGCTGACTCCGGGCAGGGCGGCGCGCCCGGGCGGTGCGGCGTCCTGGAAAAGGGCACGGCTCCCGATCCGGCCTCGGTGCTGGAGACCTCCTACGTCCTGCCCACCGACCCGCGCCGCACCGTGGATTCCCTGGGGTTCTTCCTCCTGGAGATCTGCCGCCACGCCGGGCTCTGCGGCCGCGGTTTCCGCGACACGCCCGCGGTGGAGGCGGCCCTGGTCGTCTCCGTGGTGCCCTCCTGCGACCCGGTGCTGGCCGGGGCCTGCGAACGCTACCTGGGCGTGCGGCCGCTCTTCGTGCCGCGCGACCTGCCCATCCCCCTGGAGAACCGCTACGAGCGCCCGGCCGAGGTCGGCGCGGACCGGCTCGTGAGCGCCTACGGCGCGCGCTGCCTTTTCGACAACGAGGTCGTGGTCGGCGTGGACTTCGGCACGGCCACCACCTTCGATTGCGTGCGCGGCGACGCCTACCTGGGCGGGCTGATCTGCCCGGGCGTGTATTCGTCCGCCTCGGCCCTGGCCGGCAAGACGGCCAAGCTGCCCCAGATCCGCCTGGAGATCGGCTCCGACGCGCCGGTCATCGGCCGCTCCACCTCGGAAAGCCTCAACCAGGGCTTCATCTTCGGCTTCGCCGCCATGGTCGATGGCCTGGTGGCGCGGCTGCGCACCGTGCTCGGCGAGGACATGGGCGTGGTGGCCACCGGCGGCTTCGCGGAGAAGATCGGCCGCGTGGCCGAGCACATCGAGTTCGTTCGGCCCGACCTGCTGCTGGAGGGCCTTTTGCGTTTGTACAGGACGTCGCGGACCGGGGCCTGACCGGAGCGATGCAACACATTTTGGACCGGGCCGCCGCGGCGGTCCATGCACAAGGAGAACCGCAATGAGCACGATTGTTTCCGTCTGGGCCAGGGAGATTCTGGATTCGCGCGGCAATCCCACCGTGGAGGTCGAGGTCACGCTGGAATCCGGCGCCACGGGCGTGGCCGCCGTGCCCTCGGGAGCGTCCACGGGCACCCGCGAGGCCCTGGAACTGCGCGACGGCGAGGCCGACCGCTACCTGGGCAAGGGCGTGCAGCGGGCCGTGGAGAACGTGCAGGGCGAGATCGCCGAGAACGTCGTCGGCTTCGACGCCCTGCGCCAGACCGCGCTGGACAACTACCTCATCGACCTCGACGGCACGGAGAACAAGTCCCGCCTGGGCGCCAACGCCATCCTCGGCGTGTCCATGGCCACGGCCCGCGCCGCGGCCAACTTCCTGGGCCTGCCGCTCTACCAGTACCTGGGCGGCGTCAACGCCAAGGTCCTGCCCGTGCCGATGATGAACGTGATCAACGGCGGCGCGCACGCGCCCAACAACCTGGACATCCAGGAGTTCATGATCCTGCCGCTCAACGCGGACAGCTTTGCCGAGGCCCTGCGCATGGGTTCGGAGACCTTCCACGCCCTGAAGACGATCCTGGCCAAGGACGGCCACGTCACCAGCGTGGGCGACGAGGGCGGCTTCGCCCCCAACCTGGCCTCGCACCGCCAGGCCTTCGAGTACCTGACCAAGGCCATCCAGGAGGCCGGCTACGTGCCCGGCCGCGACATCGCCCTGGCCATCGACGCCGCGGCCAGCGAGTTCTACAAGGACGGCAAGTACGTGCTCGGCGGCGAGAACAAGACCTTCACCGCCAAGGAGATGACCGAGTTCCTGGGCGAGTTCGTGGACGAGTTCCCGCTCATCTCCATCGAGGACGGCCTGGCCGAGGGCGACTGGGAAGGCTGGGAGCACCTCACCGAGGAGCTCGGCCCCCGCGTCCAGATCGTGGGCGACGACATCTTCGTCACCAACCCCGACATCCTGGCCGAGGGCATCGAACGCGGCGCGGCCAACTCCATCCTCATCAAGCTCAACCAGATCGGCACCGTCACCGAGACCCTGGACACCATCGAGATGGCCAAGGGCGCGGGCTTCAGCTGCGTGGTCTCGCACCGCTCCGGCGAAACCGCCGACACGTTCATCGCCGACCTCGCCGTGGGCCTGAACACCGGGCAGATCAAGTCCGGCTCCCTCTCGCGCTCCGACCGGCTGTCCAAGTACAACCAGCTGATGCGCATCGAGGAGGACCTGGAGGACGAGGGCATCTACTACGGTCCGATCATGGCCATGCAGTTCGGCCTGGACGAGGAAGAAGAGGAAGATTAGCCGGTCCCGAAGGACACGACGAAAAACGTCCGGATGCGGACCGGCCCCAGGGCCGGTCCGCTTGGTTTCCGGGCCCAAGCCCAAGTCCCGGCCGCGCGCCGGGCAGCGGAGCAGCACCCATGAGCATCGTACTCGACGGCAAGGCCACGGCCGCGGCCATCCGCCAGGAACTCAAGGACGAGATCACCGCCCGCGCGCCCCAGGCCGAGCGCGGTCCCGGGCTGGCCGTGATCCTCGTGGGCGAGGATCCGGCCTCCCAGGTCTACGTGCGCAACAAGGAAAAGGCCTGCGAGAGCACCGGCATCGCCTCCTTTGCCCACCGCCTCAAGGCGGACGTCACCCAGGCCGAGCTGGAACGGCTCATCGACTACCTCAACGACCGGCCCGAGGTGGACGGCATCCTGCTCCAGCTGCCCCTGCCCAAGGGCTCGGGCCTGGACAGCCAGGCCCTGCTGGAGCGCATCGACCCGTCCAAGGACGTGGACGGCTTCCATCCCGTGTCCATGGGCAAGCTGGCCCTGGGCCTGCCGGGCTTCAAGCCCTGCACGCCCGCGGGCGTCATCGAGCTGCTCAGGCGCTACGGCCTGTCCCCGGCGGGCAAGAAGGCCGTGGTCGTGGGCCGCTCCAACATCGTGGGCAAGCCCCTGGCCATTCTGCTGGCCTCGCACGGCGAGTTCGGCGACGCCACCGTGACCCTCTGCCACTCGCGCACGCCCAACCTGGGCGACGAATGCGCCTCGGCCGATTTTCTCTTCGTGGCCGTGGGCATGGCCGCCTGCATCACCAAGGCCATGGTCAAGCCCGGCGCCGTGGTCGTGGACGTGGGCATCAACCGCGACGAGGACGGCAAGCTCTGCGGCGACTGCGACTACGCGCCCATCGCCGAGGTGGCCGCGGCCATCACCCCGGTGCCCGGCGGCGTGGGGCCCATGACCATCGCCATGCTCCTGACCAACACCGTGGCCGCCTGGAAGGCCCACTGCGGCCTGGCCTAGGCCGGGCCGCGACACCGGGGCGGGCGCGCATGGGACCCGATTTCCTTGTCGGCCGGGGCGAGGAGGCCTATAAGGAGTACCAGGACTTCCTCCTCTGGCACTACACGGTGGTGGACGCCTTCTGGTTCATCCGCGTGGAGGAGGAATACGGCCTCGCCGCGGCCGAGGAGCTCAACGCGCGCGTCTGGGGCAAGGCCGCCCAACTGGCCGCCCGGCAGATCAGGAAGCGCTTCGGCATCCCGGAGCACGGCGGCCTGGACGCCTTCGAAACGGCCCTGGCCTACTTCCCCTGGGCCGTGATCGTGGGCTACCAGCCGCGCCGCGAGGACGGCGCGCTGGTCATCGAGGTGGCCCACTGCCCGTCGCAGGAGGGCCGCAAGCGCAACGGCAAGGGCGAATACGCCTGCAAGGCCATGCACATGGCGGAGTTCTCGGCCTTTGCCCGGGAGATCGACCCGGCCATCGTCGTGACCTGCGAGCACGCGCCGCCCGACCCGCATCCGGCCGAGCGCTACTGCCGCTGGCGCTTCACCGTGGCCCAGGGGCCGACCGGGCCGTCGACCAAGGGAGCGGACGAATGAACGGACGACTGCACGGGTTGCGCCCATTCCCGCTCGCGGCGCTCATCGCCGCGTTGGCGGCCCTGCTCGCGCTCCCGGCCGCGCCGTCCGCCGCGCCCCGCGCGCCCAGCGCCTCGCGCGCGGCAACGCTCGCCGCGACCTCTCCAGCCGCACCCTCCGGCGCATCCTCCAACCCGGCCCACGCCGCACCGGCATCCCCAGGAGCCGCCATGCGCATCACCAGCCCGGCCTTTGCCGACGGCCAATCCATTCCGGACCGCTACACCTGCGACAGCGAGGAACTCTCGCCCGCACTTGCGTTCCACGACGTGCCCGCCGGAACCAGATCCCTGGCGCTCATCGTGGACGACCCCGACGCGCCCATGGGCGCGTGGGACCACTGGCTGCTCTTCAACCTGCCGCCCGACGCCGCGGGCATCCCGGAACTGCCCCTGGGCGCGGAGGCCTCGGAGCTCGGCCGCACGGCCAAGTCCGGCCTGAACTCCTGGCGCGAGACCGGCTGGGGCGGCCCCTGCCCGCCCTCGGGCACGCACCGTTACTACTTCACGCTCTACGCCCTGGACATCATGCTGCCGCTCAAGGAAGGCGCGTCCCGCGCCGACCTGGCCCGGGCCATGGAACACCACGTCCTGGCCACCGCCCGCCTCATGGGCACGTACTCCCGGGGGCGTTGACGGGGACGAAGAGCCGGGGGGAGGCGGGGAGAGGCGGAACCTCTTTGTAAAGAGGTTCCGCCTCT
>JACCQO010000010.1 GCA_015709205.1 Desulfovibrionaceae bacterium | reverse complement strand
CCCCCCTCCACCCCTCTCCACCCCCAGAAACTTTCGGCTGGATGAGAGCGGGGGGGACTGTGGAGAGCGCGTGGATGCCGGACGGGGATGGTGCGGGCGCGGGAGGAACGGAAAAGGTTGAGAGCGGAGCGGGCGCGCCGGGCTGCCGCCGCCTCTGGCGGCGGATGCGCCCTTGAGAGGAGAACAGGAAGGTCGGAGCCGAGCGAGGGCCCGGAGGTTGAGCGCGGGCGGGGGAAAACCGGGGCGTGGCCGTAGAACCCGACGACCGCGAAATGGGTGCAGCGTCACGCTGCTTTTGTGGGAGGCGCTTCGCGGAGAGGAGGAAAGGGCCAGGGGCCCTTTTTTTGCGCCTCGCCCGCGTCGCAAACGTCGTGGAGCGTCGCGGGGGCGGCTTCTTCCGCACTGGCGGGAAAGGGATCGTTGCGATATGTAATACATGTTGTGAAATGTAATGCCTCCTGGTTGTCTTTTATAAATAATGGGTTACATAAAAATTGTGCGAATCGCCACGCTTTCCTGTTGCGGAGTGCAATGGTCGGCGCCGACTGGGCCGGATGCCGCTTTCATCGATAACTTGCTAAATTATAAATAATTTATTGCCATGCGTCGGTTCGGCACGCTTTTTGGAATAGGCAGGGCAAATGCGGCCGACGATGGGCGTGGGCCGCGCAACCTTCAAGGAGTCCGACGTGTTCTGGTCCATCATCAAGAAGCTGCTGTTTGCCATCGACGAACTCGAAACGGCCACCGCCTTTGCGCAGGCCAACGATTTCGAAGACGCCATATCCTTCCTCGGCCGCTAGGCCGCCGGAGGGCAGGTCCCTCCAGGCGCAGCGCCATCGCCCCCGTTCCGGAACCGCCCACGGGCACCCCGGCACGGGGGCGATGGCGTTTGCGGGCCCGCCCCGCCTTTTCCGCGCTCAACCCACGTCCATCCCGCGCCTGTCGTCCGTCCCACTCCCGGCGGCCTTTCCTGCGCCGCTGTCCTTCGTGTGGTATAGGGCATGCTCCCATATCGCCTGTTTTTATGGCCATAAAAATACTCTCTCATCCCATTTGAAGGCCATTTTCAAACCGTAATCGGTATTCCCATCCCCTTTTTGCACGGGGGGGCTGCCGTGCTTTTGGCGACGGCGTTGCCTCGGCCGCAGGATCACGGCGCGCGCAGGGCGAAAAAAAGCGGGCCACGGCATGCGCCGTGGCCCGCCTGCGGTTCGGGGTTAGGGGGGGGCGTCGGGGCGGTCGCGCGTCCCGGCGGAGGGCTATGCGCCCGCGCGCGCGATCAGGGCCAGGGCCTCGTCGGGCGGACGCCGTTCGATGCGCGTGTAGGAGCGGCCGTCCGGCGTGCGTTGCATCAGGCCCCGGTCCACCAGTTCGCGGCGCAGCAGGGCGTGGTCCCCGAAGTGGTGCAGGGCCGTGAGCAGGGTGCCGATCTCGGCCTCGCTGAAGGTCCGGCGCGCCGGGATGCGCGACCAGAGCAGCCAGAGGCACAGCCCCTGTTGGCTGTACTTCGGCGGCCAGCGCAGCAGCCGCCCCTCGGCGTCCAGGACGCGCGCCGTGCGTTCCACGCGCGCCCTGTTCACGGCCGGGGCCGCCGGTGCGGCCTGGGTGGCGGCGCTTTCAGCCGGCCCGGGCATGGCCTCGGCCGCCTGGGCGGGGGCCTGCGCCGCGTCCGGCCGATCCAGCGCCGCGGCGGCGGCCGCACCGTCGTCGGCCGGGTCGGCCGGGTTTCCGGCCGTGGCGCGCAGGTGCTGGAAGTTGCGGTGGCCCGAGGCCCGGGCGAGCATGTTCAGGAGTTCCACGTGGCCGGGCGTGCGTTCCAGGTCCGCCAACTGGCGGCCCAGGGAGCGGGCGAACGCGCAGACGTCGCCCACGTGCAGGGGCAATGGGGTACGGGACATGGCGAATCCTCGCTGCCGCGCCTGTCTTCGGGAGACTGCCGGTGGTCGCCGTCTTCCGACTCGGCGCGGAAACAAGGTGCCGAATGGAAAGGAGGGAATGGCAGGTTTAGCTCCCCTCGCGGGGCGGCGACGCCTGGGTGAACTGCCGACCAAGGCCCGCATAGCCCATCGCCCGGGAATGCGCAAGGGCCGCGGGGGACGGGGCGGGGATGGCCCGCGCGCCGCCGTGCGTCAGATGCGCCCGAGCAGGCGCAGCAGGCCGTCCAGTGCGGTGTAGGGATGCGGCGGGCAGCCCGGGATGTAGAGGTCCACGGGCAGCAGGCCGTCCACGCCGCCGCGCGCCTCGGGGCTGGCGGCGAACGGGCCGCCCGCGATGGCGCAGGCCCCGGAGGCGATCACCAGCCGGGGTTCGGGCAGGGCCGCGTACGTCTCCAGCAGCGCGCTCTCCATGTTGCGCGTCACCGGGCCCGTGACCATGACGCCGTCCGCGTGGCGCGGCGAGGCCACGAAGCGGATGCCGAAGCGACCCAGATCGAAGACCAGGGTGGAGAGCACGTTGAGGTCCGCCTCGCAGGCGTTGCAGCCCCCGGCCGAGACCTGGCGCAGCTGCAGCGAGCGCCCGAAGAGCGAGCGCAGCCGCGCATCCAGCCCCTGGGCCAGCCGGTGCTCCTCGCGGGCCCCCACGCCGAGCCAAAGGTCTTCGCGCGTGCGCGCGGCCAGCCGGTAGTCGGCGGTGAAGGTCAGCAGCCCCTGCGGGCAGGCCGGGCAGTCCGCGCAGAACAGGCAGCGGCCCAGGTCGAGCCGCAGCGCGCCCGGCGCGCCGTTGTTGTCCGCCGCGCGCACGATGGCGTGGTAGGGGCAGCGCGTCAGGCAGGCGTCGCAGCCTTCGGGGCAGCGCGCCGCGTCCAGGGTCGGCAGGCCGCGGAAGCGGTCCGAAAGGGTCGGCGCGGTGCGCGGGAAATCGCCGGTGCGGTAACCCTGGCGCAGTCGTTCGCGGAGGATGTCCAGCATGGGGTCGTCCTAGAGGTCGAAGCCGCAGTAGGAAAGGTTGAAGCTCTTGTTGCAGAGCGGGAAGTCGGAGATCTGTTGCCCGCGCAAAGCCAGGGCGAGCCCGCTCCAGTTGTGCAGCGAGGGGTCCACGATGCGGTAGCGCGCGAGGAGCCCGCGCGCGTCGGTCACGGCCGCGTGCGCCACCTCGCCGCGCCAGCCCTCGCACAAGCCCACGGCCAGGCTTTCCGGGGCCAGGCGCACCGCGCCGGATTTTTCCTCGCGCGCCAGCCCCGCGCGCACCGGGCCCGTATCCAGCCGCCGCAGCACCTGGCGCAGCAGGGCCAGGGAGGCGTAGATCTCGCGCCGCCGCACGTTGCCGCGCGCGAACACGTCGCCCGTGGTCTCGACCACGGGCATTTCCGGCCGACCGGGCGCGTCGGCGTCCAGGTATTGCCGCCGGGTGTCGCGCGCCAGCCCGCAGGCCCGCGCGGCCACGCCCACCAGTCCCAGGAGTTCGGCGTCGTCCGGCGACACCACGCCCGTGCCCTCGAAGCGCGCCAGCACCGACGGCGTGTCGAAGCACAGGTCGATGGCCCCGCGCGTCTCGGGCTCCAGCACGGCGAGCTTGTCCAAAATGCGCTCCAGGCGCGCCTCGTCCACGTCGAAGAGCACGCCGCCCGGGCGCACCATGCCGCGGCCGAAGCGGCTGCCGCACAGCTCCGCGCTGAGGTTCAGGAAGTCGCCGCGCAACCGGCCGCAGAAGGACGACGTGGGCAGAAAGCCCGTGTCCCCGGCCATGGCCCCCACGTCGCCCACGTGGTTGGCGATGCGCTCCAGCTCCAGGGCCACGGCGCGCAGGGCCCGCGCGCGCGGCGGCGCGGGCGTTTCGGCCAGGGCCTCCACGAGCAGGGCGTGCGCCGTGGCGTGGCCGATGGACGTGTCTCCGGCCACGGCCTCCAGCCGCTGGGCGTCGCCCGGGTGCGGACCGCCCGCGAGCAGCGCTTCCACGCCCCGGTGCTGGTAGCCCAGGGAGATTTCCAGGTGCAGGACCTCCTCGCCGTGGCACTGGAAGCGGAAGTGCCCGGGCTCGATGACCCCGGCGTGCACCGGGCCCACGGCCACCTCGTGGATGGCCTCGCCGTCCACGCGGTAGAAGTCCATGTCCCCGGCGAGCGGCCCCGGCGCGCCGTCGGCGCGCAGGCGGGGAAAGCGCACGGGCTTGAGCCACGGGTGCCCGGGCAGGCGCACGCCGAACTGCTCGGCCAGCTCGCGTTCGAAGAGGTGCACCTGCGGATGCGCCGGGGTCAGGGATTCCAGCTCTCCGTCCTCCAGTACGCCGCGCAGGGCCGCGACCTCGCCGGAGCGGTCGAAGCCCAGCACCGCGATGACCCGGGTGCCGTTCGGGCCCTGTTGCCCTCCGCCTGCCGGAGACCCGTCGGGGGCCATGCCGAAGAACGAGAGCACGCGCGGGCCGCCGTCCTCGGGCGGCACGTCCAGGGCCGCGACCAGGGCCGCGCGGAACGCGGCGGCCGGAAGCTCGGGCAGGGCGGCCAGGGGCGCGCGGAACCCGCCCTGGCGGCGCGGCAGGGGCGTGGGCGCGGTGGCGGCCGCCGTCCCCGCCGTCGCGGGAGTCTTGGTCACGGTGATCACGGCGTCACCTCCAGCAGGGCGGCGGCGTCGCGCAGGGCGCGCTGCAGCGGTTCGGGCAGCCAGAGCCCCAGGCCGAGCACGAGCAGGAGCAGGACCAGGGGCGGGGCGGCCAGGAGCAGGCTGTCGCGGCAGCCGTTGCGGAACTCCTCGCACAGCGTGGGCGGCTCGCCCTGCACGGCCTGCAGCACGGTCGCGCCCATGCCCAGGAAGACCACGGCCAGCACCGCGAGCACCAGCGCGGCCACGGCATGGGATCCCGCGCCGAACATGCCGCGCAGGATGGTGAATTCGCTCAGGAACGGCCCGAAGGGCGGCGAGCCGGTGATGGCCAGGAACCCGGCCAGGAACAGCCCGCCGGACACGGGCAGCGCGGCCATGGCCCCGCGCACCTCGGAGAGCCGCTTGCTGGCGTAGGCGCGCTGGATGTTGCCGGCCGCCAGGAACAGGGAGCCCTTGGTCAGGGCGTTGTTGACCAGGTGGAGCATGGCCCCGTAGGCGGCCAGTCCGCCCACGCCGACGCCCACGGCCAGAATGCCCATGTGTTCCACCGACGAGTAGGCCAGGAGCCGCTTGATGTCCGGCTGGCGGACCATGAAGGCCGCGGCCAGCACCAGGGAGAGGAGCCCCAGCGCCAGCAGGGCGTGCCGCGCCAGGGGCCCGTCGCCCGCCCCGGCCATGAGCTGCACCCCGCGCAGGATGGCCAGGCAGGCCACGCTGGTCAGCCCTCCGGCCAGCAGCGCGCCCACCAGCCCCGGGGCCTCGCCGTAGGCGTCCGGCTTCCAGGTGTGCAGGGGCGCGAGGCCCATCTTGGTGCCGAAGCCCACGAGCAGGAACACGAACCCGGCGCGCAGCCAGGGCCGCGAGAGCTGCGGGGCCTGGCGCAGCAGGGCGTCGAACTGCAGGGTGGCCTGCTCGCCCGGGCCCAGGGCCGCGTACGCCGTGAAGAGCAGGCCGAGCATGGCCAGGGCGATGCCCACGGAGCAGATCAGCAGGTACTTCCAGGTGGCCTCGATGGAAAAGGCGTTGCGGTTGTGGGAGATGAGCGGCGCGCTGACGATGGTCGTGGCCTCCACCGCGATCCAGAGCAGCCCCAGGTGCCGCGCGGCCACGGCCAGGGTCATGGCCGCGAGGAAGAGCAGCAGGCAGGGCACCATGACCCGATCGCTGCCCCGGTTGAAGGGCGTGAAGCGGCCGGTGGGCAGGTGCAGGTAGTCCACGGCGTACAGGGCGCAGGCCAGGAAGAGCACGCTGGTGACCGGCAGGACCAGCCGGGCCAGGGCGTCGAGCCCGAGCCAGGGCGTGGCCTGCGGCGGGGTGCGCAGCACGAGGACGCACAGGGCCAGGTGCGCCGCGCCGCACGCGGGCAGCAGCCAGGCGCGCGCGCGCGGCCGGGGCAGGGCCAGGGCCAGCGCCGCCCCCGCCAGGGGCAGAAGGATCAGGGCGAGGAGCATGCTATTCCTTGAGGGCGGAGAGCCGCCGGGTGTTCAGGGTGGAGAATTCGCGGCCGATCTGGCGCATGACGATGCCCATGACGAACACGCCCACGAGCAGGTCCAGGAGCACCCCGGCCTCGACCATGAAGGGCATGGCCCGGGACAGGAGCACGCCGAAGAGGAAGATGCCGTTTTCCAGCACCAGGTAGCCGACCACCTGGGTGATGGCCTTGCGCCGCGTGGTCAGCAGCAGGAACCCGGCGAACATGGTGGCCAGGGCCGTGGGCACGAGCAGGAAGGCGTGCTGGGCCGCGGCCAGGGGCAACCGCTCGGCGAACACGAAGGAGCAGGCCGTGAGCAGCACGCCCAGCGCCTGGGTGGGCACGTAGCCGATGAGCGGCTCCAGCTCGCGGCGGATGCGCGTCTCGCGGATGGCGTGGCGCAGCAGCAGGGGAATGCACACGCCCTTGAAGAGCAGGGCCTCGGCCCCGAGCACCAGGGTGTGCCAGGCCAGGCCGTGCATGGTCAGGGGCAGGAGCGCCAGCAGCGCGCCCTGCAGGGCGGCGGCCTTGATGCAGGCCAGCAGCCGGGAGGTCCCCAGGGCGTAGAAGTTGATCAGGATGACGGCCAGGAGCAGCGCGTCGGTCACGGTGTCCATGTCAGTCTCCGGTGCGCGGGGCGCACGGGTTGCGGAAGCCGTTGCAAAAACGGGCGGAGAAGATCTCGGAGCGGCGCGCGGTCATCGGAGCACCAGCACCAGGGCGATGACGGACAGGAGCGAGGTGCCGATGAGCACCTGGGGCACGCGCGTCAGGCGCAGCCGGGCCATGACCGATTCCGTGACGCCCACCAGCGCGGCCAGGGCCGCGAGCAGCGCGGCGAAGACCAGCCCGTCCAGAAGCGCGCTGCCCGTGGACGGCGCGGGCAGCACGCCCAGGAGCAGCGCGCCGAGCACCAGCAGCTTCATGGCCGCGCCGTAGAGCACGAGCCCCAGTTCGGCCCCGCCGTGGTCCAGGACCATGACCTCGTGGATCATGGTCAGCTCCAGGTGCGTGGTCGGGTCGTCGAAGGGGATGCGCGAGTTTTCCGCCAGCAGGACCACGAACAGGCACACGGCCACCAGCCCCAGGGGAAAGGCCGCCGCGCCGTTCCACAGCCCGGCCAGGTGCGGCCCGAGCAGCGCGTTCAGGGACAGGGGCGCGGCGTTCGCAACGGCGGCCGGCGCCAAGGCCGCCGGGGCCAGGGCGAAACGCGCCAGCACCAGCAGGCAGAAGAGCACCGTGGGCTCGGCCAGGCAGGAGAAGGTCACCTCGCGCGCCGCGCCCATGCCCTCGAAGCTCGAACCCGTGTCCAGGGCCGAGGACGCGGTGCAGAAGCGCGCCAGGCCGAAGAGGTAGACGAACAGGAGCAGGTCGCCGCTGAAGGAGAGCGGGGCGGGCAGTCCGCCGAAGGGCACCAGCAGGCACGCGACCAGGGGCGCGGCCACGCCGACCACGGGCCCGGCGTGCAGCACGGCGGTGCTCGGACGGCCGAGGACCAGCTCCTTGCGCAGCAGCTTGGCCAGGTCGAAGTAGGGCTGCAGCACGGGCGCGCCCTTGCGGCCCGCGAACCAGGCCTTGGTCTTGTTGGTCACGCCCTGGAGCAGCGGGGCGAGCGCCACGAGCAGCAGCAGGTGCGCGACTATCCGGACGATGGTTTCCATGGCTTTCCCCTATCTCCCCATTCCGGAGACGAACGCGAGCAGCGCGATGACGGTGAGCGCCACGTAGAGCAGGTAGGACGCGGCCACGCCGTTGTGCACCAGGGCGCGCACGCGGCGGAAGAAGTCCGCGGCGCGCGTGCAGGCCGGGGCCAGGGCCAGGTCGAGCACCGCATCGGGCGTGTGCACGGAAAAGGCCGTGCGCGTGGGAAAGAGCCCCTGCACCGCGTCCCCGCCGGGCGCGAGGCGCGCGCGGGTGCGCAGCGCGGGCCGGAACAGGCGCACCAGGGAATCGGCGAACGAGGCGGCCGTGTACTGCATGCGCGGGGTCGGGAAGGCGTAGCCGCAGCCCCAGGTGCCCTGCCGGGCGGGCGCGCGGACCACGCGCCGCCGCAGCCACAGCCAGACCAGGCCGCAAAGCAGGATCGTCAGCCAGCCCACGGCCCCGACCATGCCCAGGGGCGAGAGCGCGCCTTGCGGGCCCGGTGCCACGGTTCCGGTGCCGATGGTCGCCAGGCCCAACGGATCCGGGCCTCCGGAAAGGCCGGTCCAGGCGGCCACGGCCGCGCGCAGCAGGGGCGCGAGGGTGGCGGGCAGCAGCCCGATCCAGGCGCAGGCCGCCAGGAGCGCGGCCATGGGCGCGAGCATGGCCGGTCCGGCCTCGTGGCCGCGCTCGGCCTCGGGCCCGCGCGCCAGCCCCAGGAAGACGATGCCGAAGACCTTCACGAAGCAGGCCAGGGCCAACCCGCCGATGAGCGCCAGGGCCGGGGCCGCGATCACGGCGGGCAGCAGGGCGTCGGTCGGGGCGGAGCCGGAGGCGGCCGTGAGGGGCCCTGCGCCCAGGCCCAGGGGCTGGAAGGCCCCCAGGTACACGAGCCATTCGCTGACGAACCCGTTGAAGGGCGGCAGGCCGGAGATGGCCACCGCGCCGCCCGCGAAGAACAGCCCGGTCCAGGGCATGCGCCGGAGCAGCCCGCCCAGGCGGTCGATCTTCCGCGTGCCCGTGGCGTGGATCACCGAGCCCGCGCTGAAGAACAGGAGCGACTTGAACAGGCCGTGGTTGACCACATGCAGCAGGCAGCCGGCCAGCCCCAGGGCCTCCATGGCGGGCGCGCCGTGGGCGCGGCCGAGCAGGGCCAACCCCAACCCCATGACGATGATCCCGATGTTCTCCACGCTGTGGTAGGCCAGGAGCCGCTTGACGTCGTGCTGGGCCAGGGCCAGGGCCACGCCCAGGATGCCCGAGGCCGCGCCCAGGCCGAGCACGGTCCAGCCCCACCACGCGGGCGCGTTCGCGAACAGCGAGCAGATGCGCACCAGGCCGTAGACGCCGGTCTTGATCATCACGCCCGAGAGCACGGCCGAGGCGTGGCTCGGCGCGGCGGCGTGCGCTCCGGGCAGCCAGACGTGCAGGGGCATGATCCCGGCCTTCATGCCGAAGCCGAACAGGGCCAGGAGAAAGACCGCCGCCCCCGTGGCCGCCATGGGCCCGGCCGCGTCCAGCGCGCCGGGCGCGGGCAGCAGGAAGGAGCCGGTCCAGCCATCGAGCAGCACGAAGGCCGCGAAGAGCGCCAGGGTCCCGGTGTGCGTGGCCGCCAGGTAGACGTAGCCCGCGCGGCGCGTGTCCTCGCTGCGGTGCTCGGCGGTGATCAGGAAGAAGCCGGTGAGCGCCATGGCCTCCCAGGCCATGAGCAGGAGCACGGCGTTCTGCGCCAGGAGCAGCAGGATCATGGACGCGGCGATGAGCCCGGAGAAGAGGCGCAGGGAGCGGCCGCAGTCGCGGTGCTCGCGCTCGGGCCAGTAGCCCAGGCCGTAGACCGAGGCCGCGCCGACCACCAGGAAGAGCGGCAGCAGGAAGATCGCGGCCAGCCCGTCCAGGCGCAGGGCCAGTTCGCCGCCGGGCACGGCCCAGGGCAGGGCCAGGAGCGTCTCGCCGCCGTGGACCAGGCCCAGGCAGACGCCGACGGTGCCCGCAGCGCAGCCCGCCAGGGTCAGGCCGCAGGCCGCGCCCTCGCCGCCGGACGAGGCGCGCGCGGCGAACAGCCCGGGCACGCCGGAGACGGCGCAGAGCAGGATGGAAAGGAGCAGCAGGGGCATGGTCATGGCCGGACTCCGCGGGCGACGGCCCGGACGCGGGCAACGGCCCGTGCGCGGGCGACGGCCCGAGCGGGGGCGACGGTCCGTGCGGGGGCGGCCGGACGCACGACGATAAGGAAATGACTGCGCATGGGTGGGGATGCTCGGTGCGGTTGTTGTGGTCGGAAAGGGTGCTGCCGTGATCGGGTGCTGCGGGCTAGGACGCGGGGGCGAGACGCGCCTCGGCCCGCTGCAGGGCGGTGAAGATGGCTTCGCGCCCGGGCTGTTGCCCGAGGACGCGACGGAACCCGGGGGCCGCGAGCACGAACCCGAGCTTGGAAAGCAGGTGCAGGTGGAAGCGCAGGGTCGGCGAGATGAGCGTGAAGAGCATGGTCACGGGCTTGCCGTCCAGGGCGCAAAAGTCCACGGGGTTTTCCAGGAAGCAGAGGGTCACGGTGGCGCGGGTGGCGTGCACCAGCGCGGGGTTGCGCGGGTGCGGCACGGCCACGCCGCCGCCCACGGCTGTGGAGGCCAGCCGCTCGCGGGCCAGGAGCACCTGGTAGAGGTAGGTGCGGTCCACGCCGTCGGACAGGCGCAGGTGCGTGACGGTCTCGGAGAGGGCCTCTTCGCGCGTGGTCCCGCCGATGCGGTAGAACACGCCACCGGCCTCCAGGGCCTCGGCGAGCGAGGGCAGGGGCAGGGAGTCGGTCTCGGGCTCGGCGTAGGCGTCCGGGGAGATGCCCATGCGCCGCGAGGTGGCCCATTCGATGAGTTCGGCGCGGTTGAAGCGGTAGGTCTCGTGGACCTTGTAGACCGGCAGGATCTCCTGCTGGATCCAGCGGTAGATGGTCTTTTCCGAGACCGAGAGCAGCCGGGCCGCGTCTTTGACGGATACGTTCATACAATCCTCGCCCAATTTCTCAAATTGGGGTCGCAAGTGACATCCGGGGACATTTGGAGAAACGCGGGCCAAAAGTCAATGGATTTTTGGGGCGGCCGCCGCAGGCCGGGCGAGGTGGACCGTTTTCTATTCGATTCGCAAGAAGCCATCCGTGGTTATGATGGAATAGGAATGCACGTTTTTAGGCAAAGGCGTGCCGATTGTTTTTAACCCCGCGCCATCCGTAGAGATAATAAATAGCTCTGAAAATGCAGGCGGTTCGTAACAAAGCGGCGTGGACATTCCCTTGCGAATGTGCTTAAAGCCAGGAACGACGGTGATTCACGGGGCTTGTGGGAAGGCCTGTGCATAAAATAATCCGTCTTCGTAGGTAGATCCTCTGGGGGGCATCTTATTCTGCGGCCTCCGCCGCGCCTTCCGTCGGGTTCCCGTAATTGCGCAATCTCAATCACAAACGGACTGCCGCATGCTCTCTTCGCAGAACATTCACAAGCTCTACCTGTGGTTCTCCATCGGCTTCCTGTTCCTGCTGCTCGCCGGAATCTGGTCCAGCTTCGGCTTCATCGCCTCCCTGTACCGGACGTCCATCCCCGTCAACTCGGTCATCATCGTGGTCGTCTGGGGCAGCATCTGCCTGGCGCTCTACTACATCATCGCGGCCTGCCGGGAGATCGACATCTTCCTGCGCTTCACCGAATGGTACGAGGACCCCGAAAACGTCGACTTCGACGTGGACCAGGTCAAGTTCGGGTTCCTGGGCTCGGTGCTCAAGCCGCTCATCGGCTCCATCAAGGAGAGCGGCAGGGCGGTGGTGAGCTCCAGCAGCGAGACGCACTCCATGGTCGAGAGCTTCGAGCAGGGCGTGGCCTCGCGCAGCAAGCTGATCACCTTTCTGGGCGGCTTCCTGGTGCTGCTCGGCCTGCTCGGCACCTTCCTGGGCCTGACCATCACCCTGCAGTCCATGGGCGTGATCCTCAGCAAGCTGGCCGGCGGGCTGAAGGACTCCTCGGACAGCTCCATCCTGCAGATCATGATCGAGCTGATCACGCGCCTCAAGGAGCCCATGCAGGGCATGGGCACGGCCTTTTCCACGTCCCTGTTCGGTCTGGCGGGCAGCGCCGTGGTCAGCATCCAGGCCGTGGTCCTCAGCCGCGTGCACGAGCAGCTCAAGCGCCTGCTGGAGGGCTGGCTGAGCGCCCAGGTGCGCTTGGCCGGGTCCCAGGAGAACGGCGTGGCCGCGGGCGGGGGCGTGGCCTTTCCCGCCGACGGCGACTTCTCCGGGCAGATGCGCGCCATCGCCGAACAGCTCGCCAAGAACAACGTGGACCTGAACAAGGCCCTGGGCGAATCGAACAAGTTCCTGCTGGAGATGACCATCCAGCAGCGCCAGGGCGGCGAGGTCTACCGCGCCATGGAGGGGTTGGTCGCGGACACCAAGAAGCAACTGGGGCTCAACAACGACCTCACCGGACGCCTGCTCAAGGATACCCGGCAAATGGTCTCGGTACTGGAATCGCTCCTGGAAACGTCGAAGCAATAGCTCGCGCTCTCACCGCACCCTGTTCGGACTCGTACGGAATGTTGTTGAAAACGGCGTTTGCACTTCTTTTGGCGGCTGCCCAGATCACCGTGGCGGGCCTGTGCGCTCCGGCGCGGGCGGCCGACGCCCTCGGCGTGCCCGCGACTCCCGGCGTGACCGGGCCCGAGGCCGAGCCGCCGGTGCCGCCGCTGGTGCTCCAGCCGCCCGCCGCGCAACCCGGGGGCGGGGATCCCGCCGCGCCGGAAAAACCCGCCGCGCAGGCCGGGCCCGATGCGGCCGGTGTTCCGGAGGCCGCCGCGCCGCCCCAGCGGGCCTTTGCCGACGTGCCCACGGACGACTCGGGCTACGTCCAGGGCGACAAGATCGAATTCTTTCTGGGCGGGAAGGGTGAAGCCGCCGCCGGGTCCGGGGCCGCGGCCGGAGACGCGGCCGGGAAGGCTCCCGGGGCGGCGGCTCCCGTAGGGCAGGCTCCTGCCGCGCCGCTGGGCGAGGGGCTCTACGGGCCGCCGGTCGTGCGGCCGCCGTTGCCCTCGGGCGAGCCGCCCGTCGGCGGGCCGGCCGGAAACGCCACCGCCGGGGCCGAGCCCCGGGCCGGGACCCAAGACGGGACCCAGGACGGGGGCCAGGACGAGGGCGACGCCGTGATCACCCTGGCGCGCGCCTGCAAACTGGCCATCCAGAACCACCCGCGCATCGACTCGGCCTCCGCGGATTACGACGAGGCCCGGGCCGACTACGGCATCGCCCGCAGCGTCTACTACCCGCGCCTGGACTGGTCCACCAAGGTCGGCCCCTCCACCGAGGTCGACACCGGGGAGACCGAGAACGGCGACAGCGCGCTGCTGATGACCCACAAGCTCTACCAGTTCGGCGGGCTGCGCGACACCGTGGCCAGCGCCCGGCTGCGCTTCGAGGGGGCCGAGATCGACTACGAGGGCGTGTGCGAGGACATCGCCATGCTGGCCATCAACGCCTACCTCGCGGTCCTGCAGGCCGAGGAGCTCGTGCGCGTCCATCAGGGCGCCCTGGAGTTCTACGTCAAGCTCCTGAGCTCCTTCCAGGAGCGCTACATCGCGGGCATCTCCTCCCGGGCGGACGCCAAAAAGGTCGAGGTCTCCCTGCGCGACGCCCAGGCGCAGCTCGTCCGGCAGAACGAGCAGCTCTCCACCTCGCGCACCCTGCTGGCCAACATCATCGGCCATCCGGTCGAGGCCGTGGAGCCGGACGTGGGCCTGTTGCGCGTGGCCATCACCGCGAGCCTGGAGGACGCCGTGGCCAACGCCATGCAGTCCAACAAGAAGCTCAAGGCCCTGGACCGCCAGATCGAGTCGCAGCGGAAGAGCGTGGACGCCTCGCGCGCGGACCACTATCCGACCATCGGCTACCGCCTCCAGGTCAAGAACGAGTTCCAGAAGATGCACAGCCCCGACGAGTTCACCCAGACCATGGACGCCCAGGTGACCATCGACTGGAACCTGTTCAGCGGGTTCTCCACCACCCACGAGGTGCTCAAGAAGAAGGCGGCGCTGCGGCGGCTCAAGGCCTCCCGGCGCAGCATCGAGCTGGAGATCAGGAACACCCTGACCGACGCCCTGAACTCGTACGGGGCCTCGGAAGAGGAACACAAGCTGGCCCGCGAGGCCTTCGACTCCTCGGTCAGCCTCATGGGGCTGTACCTGAGCGAGTTCGACCTGGGCATCCGCACCCTGCTGGACCTGACCGCCGCGCGGGAGGGCCAGACCAGCGCGGCCGTGCGCGAAGTGAACGCGCGCTTCACCAGGATCCGCGCCGCCGTGAACATTTTGCTGGAAGAGGGGCGGTTGGGCACCACGCTCGATCTTGCCCTGAACAAGTAGCCCCGGAGCTCGCAGGCCCGGAACACGCAGCGATCACCGACCCCGACCGCGAACCGCGAAGAGGTTGATCCCATGGCAGACCAGAAGGCTCCCCACTCCAATGTAGGCGAACGCGTCGCGCCCTCCACGTCCTACGACGTGCCGGGCAACCCCGAGGACTACCGCTACGTCCTGCGCGGCGCCGACCTCGTGCTCATCGACCACGACAACGAGGAGCATGTGTTCCTGTTCGTGGGCAACATCATGAGCCTCAATGGGCAGGTCAACATGCACTTCGCCAACGGGGCCACGCTCGACTCCCAGGCGCTCTTCGAGCGCGCGGAGATGGCCCAGGTGGAGCCCTACGAGGAGGACGAGGTTTCCTGGGACGCCCGGGACGAGGAGGATCCGGACGCCCAGGGCAACACGGACCAGCCCGACGGCGAGCAGGCGGCCGAGGAGGAGGACGGCGCGGACGAGCCCGGCACCGAAGCCGACGTGTCCCAGGCCCAGGCCGACCCCCTGGTGGACCTCAAGCAGCAGATCCTGTCCGCCTCCCGGGCGCAGAACGACTACACCAGCAACAAGAGCGGCGACGCCGAGCGCAACGACAACATTTCGCCGGTGATCAACACCAACACCACGGACAAGCTCGGCGCGGCCGACGACGAGGAGCCCGAGAAGCCCGAGGAGCCGACCCTGGCGGCCCCGCACTTCGCCCTGACCGAGGACACCAACTCCGGCTCCACCCTGGACTTCGTGACCAAGTTCACCAGTCCGCAGTTCGAGGGCACGGCCGAGCCCAACGCCGAGGTGACCCTCTACGTCAACGGCGCGGCCGTGGCCACGACCACGGCCACGGAAGAGGGCGAATTCCTTTTCGTGATCGGCGGGTCCTACGCCGAGGGCACCTACGAGGTCTACGTGGAGGCCGCCAAGTACGGCCTGACCGCCGTGTCCAAGACCGAGGAACTGGTCATCGACACCACGCCGCCCACGCTGCCGTCCATCACCCTGGCCGCGGCCTCGGACCTGGGCGTGAGCAACGCGGACAAGCTCACCTGCGACACCACGCCCACGCTCAAGGGCGAGTACGCCTCCGGCGACCTCTCCGAGGTCGGCACCACGCTGATCGTCGAGGCCCGCAAGGACGGCACGGGCGACTTCGAGCAGATCGGCACGACCACGGTGCAGAGCGACGGCACGTGGTCCTACACCGTTCCGGACGGCAGCGCGCTCGAGGACGGCACCTGGGAGTTTCGCCTCGCGGCCGTGGACGTGGCCGGCAACCGCACCCCGGCCGACGCGGCCACGCTCTCCGGCGTGGTCATCGACTCCGTGGCCCCGGTCCTGGGCTCCGCCCTGACCCTGGTGGAGGATACCGCCAACCCGGACATGACCGGGACCGACTCGGACTACATCACCAGCGACAACCAGTTCGCGCTCGGCGGCACGGCCAGCAACGACGCCACCGTGCGCGTGACCATCAACGGCGTGACGGTCGGCGAGACCACGCCCGCGGGCGGGGCGTGGAGTTTCGCGGCCGGGGACTTCGACTTCGGCTCCCTGAGCGTGGCGGGCAACAACGCCCAACTCGCGGACGGCACCTACACCCTCGTGGTCCAGGCCTTCGACGACGCGGGCAACGCCACCACGGCCATTCAGAAGACCCTGGTCATCGACACCGACGTGGTCGATCCGCACATCGCCATCACCGGCATGGTCGATCCGGTGGGCGGCTACTACTACATCGGCGAGAGCAATCCGGTCTTCACGCTCACGGGCGAGGCCCACTCCACGGGCACCTTCGCCATCGTGGACACGGCCACCGGCCTGCCCGTGGCCGCGACCCTGGAGATCCGCTGGGACGAGAGCACCAGCTCCTACACCTTTGCCTCCCCCGCGACCCTGGCCAACGGCACCTACCAGGCGACCTTCACCAACATGGACGCCGCCGGGAACCAGGAGACCACCACCCTGGACTTCAAGATCGACACGGACCGGCCGCCCAGCCCGATCCTCAGCGTGGAGGACACGGGCTCGTCCGAGTCCCCGGCCGATCCGATCACCAACAATCCCGCGCTGACCATCTCCTTCGCCGCGGGCGCGGAGCTGGACAACGTCAAGGAGGTCCGGGTCTACCTGACCTCCGACGGCGCCTCTCCGGACATGGACAACGACACCTATTACCTGGCCAGCCGCCAGGGCGACTCGTGGACGCTTTCGCCCGCGCACACCCTCGCGCTGCGGAACGCCCTGGCCGCGGGCTACAGCGGCGCCACGCAGGACTACTCCTATACCGTGGTGGTGGTCGACAACTCGGGACGCACGGACAAGCTCGACGGCGAGGCCTACGAGTCCACGGACTTCACCTACGACACCATCGCCCCCACCCTGGCCGGGCTGGACCTGGTCACCGACCCCAACGACCCGGCCTTCGACGGCCAGCCCGAGGACTACCGCGTGGACGCGGACGACGCGTCCCTGACCGACGCGGACAAGGCGGTCATCGACACCACGGGCGACCCCGTCTACGTGGTGCCGGTCAAGCCCACGTTCGGCGGCTCGTGCGAAGCGGGCACGGACGTGACCATCATCCTCAGCGACGGCTCGTCCACCACGCTGGTGACCGGTTCGGACTCCTGGAGCTACACCTTCGGCAACAACGCCGACGGCGACTCCTTCGCCCTGACCAAGGGCGAGATGAACAAGGTCACGATCCTGTCCACCGACGCGGCGGGCAACACCACCACCGAGGTCGTCTACATCAAGGTGGCCGGAGATCCGCCCGCCGCGCCCTCCGTGGACCTGGTGGACTCCTACAACACCGGCGTCACCTCCGACGACATCACGCGCGGCCTGGACGACGGGTCCGCCGCGGACGTCGCGGACCGCGACGGCCTGGTCCGCGTGCACGGCACCGCGCCCGGCGCGGCCTACGTGGTCGTCACCTACGTGGACGAGGGCGGCGTGACCCGGACCCTGACCACCACCACGGGCAGCGAGCACATCCCGGTGAGCGACGGGCTCTGGACCTCGCCCGAGGTCCTGCTCACGGACACCTCCAGCACCACGCACACGGGCACGGACTACACCTTCACGGTCACGGCCTACGACGCGGCCAACCAGCCCTCCTCCGCGACCCAGTACACCGCGACCATCGACCGCACCACCACGGTCTCGACCATCGACCTGGAATCCGATTCCTCGGGCCCGGCCCACGGCACGACCATCGACTACGGCGCGGGGCTGACCGGCACCACGGACGACCGCACCAGCCTGAGCGTGGAGAACAACAAGCTCACGCTCACGGGCGCCAACGTGGAGGACGGCTCCACCGTCTACCTGGTGCACACCTACAACGGCGTGACCCAGGTCATCAGCTACGCCGAGTACCGCGACCTGGTGCCCGAGGCCGGGGGCGAGACCGGTTCCTGGTCCATCGACCTGGACGCCACGGACGCGCGGCTGACCAACTTCACCCTGGACGGCGAGCACACCTTCGTGGCCCGGGCCGTGGACCCGGCGGGCAACGTCACGGACAGCGCGCCGATCACCGTATTCTTCGACTCCACCGCGCCCACGGTCGGGGCCACGGAGCTGGCCGCGGAGGACAACTCGGCCATCGACGCCCGCTTCGTGAGCGCCAACCCGGCGCTGGCCGCGCTCAACGCCGCCTACGCCACGGACTCGATCACCCGCGAGCCCAACTTCACCCTGACCGGCACCCTGGACGCCGAGGCCACGGACGAGGCCGACAACGTGGCCGTGAACGTCTACCGCGGGGCCGTGCAGATCGGCGTGGCCCAGGTGGCCACCGACGGGGACGGCAACGTTTCCTGGACCTTCGACTTCGCCTCGGGCATCAACGCCGGGCAGTCGGCGGACTTCACCTTCCACGTGGAGGTCGTGGACCGCGCGGGCAACGTGACCGTGGGCGACGACGTGACCATCACCGTGGACCGCACCCCGCCCGCCATCGGCTCCTTCGGGCTGGCGGCCGCCGACGACACCTACTACGACGCCGCGAACCCGTCCGACGACCTGGGCACCAGCTCGGACAACTACACCGGCGCGGCCGACCTGACCCTGCACGGCTCCTCCACGGTGTCCGCCCCGGTGCTCATCGAATATTCCCTGGACGGCTCCACCTGGACCTCGCTCTACGCCATCGCCAACGGCTCCACCGCGGCCTCCGGGACCAACTGGACCCAGGACGGCGCGGGCAACTGGACCTACACGGTCAACGTCAACACGCTCAAGGCTAACCTGGGCGCGGCCGCCACCGAGACCGTGACCTTCCGGGCCACGGCCGCGGACAGCGCGGGCAACGAGGTCTCGGACACCTTCTCCGTGGACGTGGACCGCCACGCGCCCCAGGGCACGACCCTGGACCTGCACGCGGGCTCCGACACGGCGGATTCCATCGCCGGGACCCTGGGGCTGGCCGCCGTGGGCTCCAACAGCGACGACCGCACCAGCGCTGATTCCCTGTACTTCACCGGCGAGGCCGAGGCCGGCGCGCGGGTGGAGATCTACCGCGTCGGCCCGGGCAGCGACTACAGCGAGGCCTCCCCCGGCACCCTGCTCGACGTGGTTACGGCCGACGCCTCCACGGGGCGCTGGAACTACACCCACGCCTTCGACACCGATCCCTCGGGCGGCGTGGACGCGGACGGGACCTACGAGTTCGTGGCCGTGGCCGTGGACGCGGCGGGCAACCGCGGCGCGGCCGTGGTCCTGGAGGTCACGCGCGACACCACGGTGCAGGCCGTGCCCACGCTCGCGCTCAACGCCGCCAGCACCACCAACGACTCCACCCCCGCGGGCGCGGGAGCCGGCGCGGCCAACCCGCTGATCACCGCGGGCACGTGGCGCGTGGACGGCGAGGGCCACACCTATCTCGACAAGTCGTCCATCACCCTGCAGGGCGAGCTCACGGGCTACAACGCGGTCCAGGACCCGGTGGCCGCCTACGTCTACCGGGACGGCACGCTCATGGGCCGGGCCACGATCTCCGGCACGACCTGGACCTACGCCGCCGGCTCGCTCACGGACGGCGCGACCTACGCCTACACCCTGGTGCTCGAGGATGCGGCGGGCAACACGGTGGAGACCTCGCCGCTCTACGTCAAGATCGACGCCAGCACCGGCGCGCCTTCCGTGGACCTGATCGACGCGGACGACAGCGCGGGCGGCTACTTCTATTCCGGCACGGCCGATCCCTCGGCGGGCGACACGGACAACGTCACCAACACGGGCGCGAACCTCTCCGACCCGGTCAAGGCCTTCACGCTCACCGGCACCGTGGCCGAGCAGGGCAGCACCGTGACCCTCTACGTGGCCCGGCGGCTCTCCGACGGCTCCTGGGGCGACTACGAGGAGGTCGATGGCGCGGTGACGCAGCCCGCGGGCGCGTCCACGGCCTGGAGCTGCACCGTGCTCGACGCGGACCTTTCCGGCGACGGCAGCTACCGCTTTCTGGCCGTGGCCGAGGACGCCAGCGGCAACACCGCGGAAAAGACCCTGGACATCACCGTGGACAGCCGCGCCCCGGTGCTCATGGACGGGCACGAGCTCTGGCTGAATAACGACAGCGGCGCGCAGGACCTGCGCACCAACGCCGCCACCCTGCAGCTCCAGGGCCGCCTGGCCGACCTCTCGGACCAGGACGTGGTCCTGTACATCAGCCAGGACGGCGGCGCGCCGGTGCGGGTCACGAACATCGACTGGAGCACCGGCAAGTGGAGCTTCGAGTACACCCCGGCCCTGAACGGCACCGGCGGGACCAGCCTGCCCGAGGGGGCCTATTCCTTCGTGCTCTACGCCGAGGACCGCGCAGGCAACCTGACCACCTATCCGCCCAGCGGGGCCTACGACGTGGTCATCGACCGCTCCCTGGGCACGCCGACCATCGACCTGGCCACGGGTTCGGACACCTACGGCGGCCCGGCCCGGGCCGACGCCGATTCCGACGGCCAGCCCGACGGGGCCGGCGACGACTATACCGGCTACGTGGCCGCGCACGGCACGGACATCCACCTGCGGATCGACGCGGACTCGGACTCCACCGTGGCCGTGTACGTGAAGAACATCGCCGAGGGCGACGTGCCCTTCGACCCGGACAACCCGGAGAACGGCTACGATCTGGTGCAGGCCGGGATCACCTACAATGTCGCGGCGGGCAAATGGGACACGCTGGTCTTCGACGCCTCCGCCTACGCGGGCGCGACCAGCGACGTGACCCTGGTCGTGGTCTCCACGGACGGCAGCCAGACCCGCTCCAGCTCCTACACCTTCACCCTGGACGACCAGGCGCCCGCAGCCGTGGCGGGCGACGCCATCGACTGGGAACCGGCCTCGGCCACGGCCTCGCACATCACCGCGGGCGCGGTGGTGCCCAACGCCACCAACGGCAAGGCCATCGTGCTCAGCGGCGCGGTCGCGGGCGAGAACCAGACCGACGTAACCGTGGAGATCTTCGACAGCATGAAGTCCACGCAGGCCGGTTCCTTCGGGGCGCGGATCTCCCTGGGCTACGCCACGGTGCACGCCGACGGCACCTGGACCTTCACGGCCGGTTCCGTGGCCAGCCCGGTGGCCGAGGCCTACCACCAGTACGTGGCGCGCATCGAGGACAACGCGGGCAACGTCACCGAGGTGGCCCTGGCGGACCTGCTCGTGGACCGCTCCGCGCCCACGGCCCCGGCCCTGGCCATGGTCGGCTCCCAGGACACGGACTACACCGACGGCCTGACCGAGACCGGCGGCGACGGCTACTACCTGGACAACAAGGGCACGGGCACCACCACCGACGACGTCTACTACAACGACAACAGCTCCACCCCGTTCCGCCTGACCGGCCTGGAGGTCTCGCCCGGCACCGTGCTGAGCATCTCCATCGACGGCGGGGCGGCGCGCGAGGTGGCCATCACCGGCTCCACCCATTCCTTCACGCCCGACGCGGCCCTGGCCGACGGCAGCCACACCGTGCAGGCCTGGGTCACGGACGCGGCGGGCAACGTCTCCGAGACCAGCACCATCAACTTCGTGGTCGATACCCAGAACCCCACGATCACCGACGTGGGCCTGGACGCGGCGTCGAACACCGGCAGCGCGGACGATTCCGCCGCGCCCGTGACCAGCGCTGCCACGCCGACCATCGAGGGCCAGTCCGAGGCCCGCGCGGCCATCACCGTGGAGGTGCGCGACGACAAGGGCACCGCGGACACGTCCGACGACACGGTCTACACGGCCTCCACCGTGGCCGACGCATCCGGCCACTGGGAGGTGGCCGTGTCCGGCGAGTCCGGCGCGGCCATCGACGTGGGCTCCTACGACGTCACGGCCACGGCCATCGACCGGGCGGGCAACACCACGGTGGCCGAGGACGTGGCGTCCTTCTCCGTGGACCGCACCGTGGAGGTGGCCGACGGGAGCTTCGGCATGGTCGCCAACGAGGTCAACGACACCGGCTTCGCCAGCGACGACCGCTACACCTCGGAGAACAACCCGGCCTTTTCCTGGCGCGCCGAGGAGGCCGTCAGCGTGCGGCTGCTGTTCTACAAGTCGGGCATCGCCACGCCCGTGCGCAGCGTGGCGCCCCCGGCCGACGAACTGCTCACCGTGGACGGCGTGACCACGTGGTACCCGTCGGACCTGGACCTGGGCGACGGCAGCTACACGGTCAAGGCGGTGTTCACGGACCTGGAGGCGGGCAACGCGACCGACCCCGACGACAACGCGGTCTCCTTCGTCATCGACACGACCTCCACGGCCCTGAGCGCGAACCTGGCCGACGCGTCGGACACGGGCATCGACAACGACTGGGTGACCAACCCGGCCCTGGTGGGCGGCGGCGCGGACACCCTGACCATCGAGGGCAGCGCGCCCTCGGGCACCACGCCCGCCACCGAGGTGCGCGTGCAGGTCTACCTCGTGGCCGAGGACGGCACGCGCACGCTGCTCGCGCCGGACAACGCGGCCACGGCCTACGTGGCCACGGCGGCCGACGGCACCTGGTCCTACGACGTGTCCGCGGCCGGTTTCGTCCCGGGCGAGAATTCCCTGGTCATCGTCTCCACGGACCTGGCCGGGAACACCACGGAGATCGGCCGGACCCTGACCATCGACACGGAGCTCGACCCGGGCACCGTGATCCTGGCGGCCAACAACACCGTGAACTCCACGGTCAACGGCGGCCTGAACAACTCGGGCACCTACGCCGAGGACGGCGACTTCGTGGACGACAAGACCAACGACGTCACCCCGCGCCTGGCCGGCACCACGGAGCCGCACTCCACCGTGGACCTCTGGCTGGGCGACCCGGACGCGGGCGGCGTGCTGATCGCCGCGAACATCCCGACCGACGCGAACGGCTACTGGTACTTCGACGTGGACACCGACGCCCGGACCTCGTCGGGCACGCCACTGCTCGTGGCCATGGCCTCGCTGGCGGACACCTCCGCGGACCTGGACGGCACGGACTACACCTTCTACGCCCGGGTCACGGACCAGGCCGGCAACGTGGCCGACGCCACCGGGACGATCACCATCGACACCCAGGCCCCGGACGCGGACGCGGCCACGGCGCGGATCTCCTCGGCGGGCGTGGTCGTGGGCGAACAGACCGTCTACTCGGACACCGGCCTGGACCACACCGACGGCTACACCTCGAGCACGCGGCCCACGCTCACGGGCTCCGTGCCCGAGGGCAACACGCGCGTGGACGTCTACGTCACCTATCCCGGCGACGCGGACCCCACCTACATCGGCACCACCAAGTCCAACGCCAGCGGCGCCTGGACCCTGGACATCCCCAATTCCGCCCAGGCCCTGGCCGGCTCGCCCACGGGCACGGACTACGAAATTTCCATCAAGGTCTGGGACGACGCGGGCAACGAATCGGACTTCGGTCCGGCCGCCACGGTGACCGTGGACAACGGCTTCGCGGACATGGACGCCGACATCGCGGGCGTGCAGCCCGCGCTGATCCGCTTCGGCGCGGCCTTCGATGCCGAGAACGCGGACGACGCCGTGTACTACGACGAGGCCGACCATACCCTGAAGACGAACATCACCAGCCCGGTCTTCGACGTGACCATGGAGGCGGACTGCGACACCGCCACCCTGACCCTGGTCCGCCTGGGCGCCGACGGCAACCCGGTGTCCAACCCCGTGGTCGACGTGGACATCTTCGTCATCAGCCTGGGCCCGGGCCATGCGGGCAATCCCCCGGCGGACGGGCACTGGGACGGCGTCCAGTTCGAGACCTCCACGGGCGCGGACGCGCTGCTGGACGGCGAGTGGCGGCTCGTGCTCACGGGCACGGACAAGGCGGGCAACAGCTTCGAGCAGACCCAGGACCTGCACGTCAACGGCGTGCCCCCGGCGTTCACCGTGGAGATCGTGGAGGACCAGGACGGCCAGGCGGGCGTGGGCCTCTACGCGGGCGACGCCATCCTCAACGCGCAGACCGTGCACCTCTCCGGCGAGTTCGCCGCGGACGTGGACTACACCGAGGTCAAGCGCGTGAGCATCGTCAACGCCGTGGACTCCAGCGTGGTGGCCACGCTGGAGGCCGACGAGATCACGGGCAACACCTGGGTCATCGAGGCCAGCAACCTGGCCGCGGGCGCGAACACCTATTCCTTCTACGTGGTGGCCGAGGACAACTTCGGCAACGAATACTGGTACCCCTCGTCCACCGATCCCCTGACCTACACCGTGGACCGCAACGCCCCGGTGCTCAACCAGGAGTCCGTGGACCTGGTGGCGGCCGACGACTCCGCGGGGATCATCTACGCCACGGACCACGACGACGCGACCACCGAACGCACGCTGCACATCGCCTTCGGCGGCGAGGCCAATTCCAAGGTGGAGCTGATCCTGGACGGCGCGGTGCTCTTCACGGCCATGCCGCCGGATCCCTCGGACTCCGGGGCCGCGTACACCTACGCCCTGGGCTCCTCGGCCCTGGCCGCCTCCCTGCCCCCGGGCGTGACCTACGACGCGGCCACCAACAAGTTCACCTACGCCACGGACGCGCTGGAGGACGGCGACTGGACCTTCACGGTGCGCGTGACCGACCTGGCGGGCAACGTGAGCACCCAGGACCTCACGGTCACCGTGGACAACGTCTACGCGGACGCCTCGCTCACGGCCGACCTGGCCGCGGGCTCGGACCAGGGTTCCTACGGCGACAACCTCGTGGCCCACGACGACAACCTGAGCAACGAGGTCCGGCCCGAGCTTTCGGGCAACGCCGAGCCGGGCAGCGCGGTGCGCATCTACCTGCAGCGCTTCGACAGCCTGGAGGACGCCCGGAACGACACGGCCTTCGCCGTGTCCGGCGATTCCTGGTACGATTCCACGCCGCACACCGAGATCCTGGTGGCCGACGACGAGAGCTCCTGGAGCTGGGACGCGGTGCAGCAGTCCGGGGCCGACGCGGGCCAGGAGCTGGCCGACGGCTACTACAAGGTCATCGTGGTTTCCGAGGACCAGGCCGGCAACCGGCCCGCGGCCGAGACCTTCGTCTTCGGCAAGGACACGGACGCGCCCAGCGAGGCCACGGACGCCGACGCCCTGACCTTCCACCTCCAGGACAAGGTGGAGTCCACGGCCCTGCTCAACGAGGGTTCGAGCACGGCGGGCGAGGTCCAGGCGGGCGAGTTCGTCGATTCCTCGGGCAATCCGATCTGGGTCACGACCAACTGGATGCCGACCATCGGCGGCGTGGCCGAGACCGGCTCGCGGCTGACCATCGTGCTGCGCATCGACGGCGACCTGGACGGCAGCCTGGACGACCCCACGGCCATCTACAAACAGCTGACCATCGACGTGACCGACCCGGACGGGAACTGGTCCTTCGACTTTTCCGGCGAGCAGACCGGCGCGGGCCGCCTGGCCGACGGCATCTACACGGTGGAGATCACCTGCACGGACGCCGCGGGCAACTCCACCACGCTCTCGCCCTCGCCGCAGTTCCAGATCAGCTCCATTCCGCCCAGCCCGCCCACGGTGCGCCTGGCCCAGGAGGACGACAGCTACAACGCCCAGACCTCCAACGACGGCATCACCAACCACAACACCGGGCTCACGCTCACGGGCACGGCCGAGGCCGGCGCGGTGGTGCGCATCTACCGCTCCGGCGCCGTGGCCGACACCAACGAGCTGATCACCGACGCCTACCTGGCCGCGCACCTGCTGGCCACGGTCACGGCCGACGCCTCGGGCATCTGGACCTACGAGCTGCCCACGGACTTCGAAGAGGGCGGCTCGGACCCGGACGTGGTCGAGGACGGCTCCTACCGTTTCTTCGTGGGCTCGGACTACTTCAACGGCAACACCTACTATTCCCTGCAGGAGGTCAACGCCGAGGGCCAGGCCCTGATCAACGCCGACGGCTCGGCCATCCTCCGGCAGCCCGAGGAGATCCTGGAGGACGACGGCACGGCCACCGGGACCTACACCTATCCGGACTACGTGCTCGAAGTGGACACGGCCCTGGCCACCCCCACCTTCGAGCTCGGCCTGATCCTGGACATGGACACCTCCAAGACCGAGGTGGAGCGCATGTCCAACAGCAGCCGCATGGATTCGGGCATCGGCGACCAGTGGCGCACGCCCGAGGAGATCGCGGCGGGCAAGTACCTGGGCGAATCCGACGACTTCTGGCAGACTCCCGGGGAACTGGCCGCCGAGGGGCACGCGGACTCCACCTACAACGACTGGATCGTGAAGACCAGCGGGCCGACCATCGAGGGCACGGTGGAGGCGGGCAGCATCGTCTACGTGGACCGCTGGATGGTCGCGGACCTGACCGACGACGGCGTGGAGAACCCCTTGGCGCAGTGGGTCCAGGTGGGCGTGGTGGAGCAGGAGTCCACGGCCGACGGCACCTGGCGCTTCGTGTTCCCGGCCGAGTACGAGAACGCCCAGTACGACGTGCGCATCCGCGTGGTCGACCAGGCCGGCAACACCTTCGTGGGCACCACGGAGAACGGCGGCCGCCACACCATCACCATCGACGCCGAGATCCAGGACACGGTGCTCGACCTGCCGTCCTCCCAGGACACGGAGCTGCTCTGGGACGGCGTGGCCACGGGCACGGCCTGGGGTTCCATCGACGATGCCGCCAATCTGGTAATCGTGGCGGCCGACGGCACCACCCGCGTGCTGGACTACGTGCACAAGGGCCACCTGAGCGGGGATTTCGAATCCGGCAACGCCGACGACCTGACCACGGAGAACAACCTGCTCCTGAGCGGCGCGGTGGAGGCCGGGTCGCGCATGTACCTCACGGACACCCGCGCGGGCGTCACCGTGGCCATCACCCCGGTGCTCGTCGTGGACCCGGCCGCGGCCCTGGACGACGCCTCCGCCACCGAGGCCTACTACGTGAAGGTCAACGACTCGGGCGACGTGGGCACCTGGGTCTGGCTGAACGCCACGGCCTTCAACGCCGCCTACGGCGCGGACTACGACGGCGTCTACTTCCACATCCAGGCCGACGGGTCCTGGGAATACCGCACCGGCGAGCTCACCGACGCCAAGCACGCCTACACCATCGAGAACATCGACCTGGCCGGCAACCGCGCCGTGACCACGCCGCTGGCCGTGACCGTGGACCACGACTTCGCCAGCGCGGCCATCGGCCTGAGCCAGTCCAGCGACGCCGGGCCCTTCGGCAACGACGACCCGGCCTACGACGACCGCATCACCAACGACGACACCCCGAGCGTGCGCCTCTACGGCTCCAGCGGGGCCACCTATCTGCTCTACGTCTATCGCGTGAACGAGGACGGCACCGTGGGCGAGAACGTCAACGCGGACGGCGCGCCCGTGGCCACGGGCGTGCACGCCAGCGGCGTGGACACCTGGGTGGAGCTGGACTTCGCCACCTACGGCGACGGCGGCTACCAGCTCCGGCTGGTCAACGTCAGCGAGTCCGGCCACGTCAGCGAGGCCATCTATCCGCCCACCGAGGCCGACGGCACCTACGTGGCCGACGACGACTGGGACGTGGGGTCCTCCACGCACCCGCTGGTCATCGACACCGTGGCCCCGGTGATCCCGGACCAGGCGGCCATCGAGGCCAATCCCGACAAGGTCGGGGACTACTACGCCCACGTGCGGGACGGCGACCTCGCCGACCCGGTCAACGAATGGAACACCCCGGTCGTGATGTCCAACGGCCAGCCCCTGCCGATCATCATCTCCGGCGACGCCGTGGACGTGGACGGCACGGGCATCAAGGCCGACCTGATCACCAACGACACCACGCCGACCATTCAGGTTTTCGTGGAGCCCGGGACCATGATCGCGGTCTCCGGCATGGGCTATTCCTCCTATCTCACGGACTCGGACAACGACGGGATCATCACCCTGGACCCGTCCACCGCGCGCAACGACGGCAACCCCTATGCCGACGGGACCTACGCCTTCACGATCCGCTTCGGCGACATCGCGGGCAACATCACCGACACCACGGCCACCTTCAGCCTGACCATCGACTCGCACGGGCCCAGCGCGTCCATCGGCCTGGACGACGCCAGCGACACGGGCACCTTCGCCGTGGACAACGTGACCAACGACACCACGCCGACCCTCTCCGGCATCGTCTCGGCGGACGCCATCCGCTACGAGATCGAGGTCGGCGGCACGATCATCGAGCGCCACGTGGGCGACGCGGATTTCGGCACCCTGGTCACGGACGCCGGCGGCAACCAGCACTACGAATGGACCTACACGCCGACCCTGGAAAACGGGGAGTACGACGTGTCCATCACGGCCTGGGACCGGGCCGGCAACGCTACCGGAGACGGCCTGGACGCCTACCACCCGGACAACCCCGAGACCGTGACCCACGACGTGCCGCTGATCGTGCACGACACCGGCGCCCTCGATCTCTACGCCGGATGCGAGCAGAACCGGTCCGGCACGCGCATCTACCTGGACGTGGACTGGTCGGCCAGCGACGCGTACAACGACGCGGACAACGTCTACGCCGGGCCCAACCACCTGATCTTCACCTACCACTACCTGGACGGCTCCACCTCCACCGAGACCGTGGAGATGACCCTCGGGGAGACGGAGTACTCCAGCTCCCTGCGCACGGACGACAACTACTCCTACATCGAGTTCAAGTTCGTGGACAGCGCGGGCAACGAGTCCGAGGTGGCCTCGGTGGACATCGGCTCGGGCCCGGACGCGGACGGCGTCTACCACATCGACCACGTGAGCGGCGGGCTGGACGACATCCCGGCCGTGGACCCCACGCCCGACCCCACCCCGGCGGCGGAGACCGTGGACGTGGAGTTCGAGCTGGGCGGGCACCTGAGCGACGACAACACCACGGACAGCCTGACCCTGGACGACGTGGCCCACGTGCGCGCCACGATCACCGGCGACGTGGACGGCGACGGCGACCAGGACGTCGTGAACGTGGACGCCACCCTGGCCGACGACGGCTCCTGGAGCCTGCATTTCCGCCAGGAACTGGCCGCCACGGGCGACTTCCACCTGGACCTCACGGCCCTGAAGGCCGACGGCAGCGAGGTCACCCTGGCCACGGACCACGACCTGACCTACGACTTCTCCGTGCTCACGGAGCAGATGGCCCAGGACCAGGGGGCGGATACCCAGGTCCTGTTCGACGCGGACGCGGAGAACAACCAGGCCGCGCCCGCCGACACGCCCGATCCGGGCGTGGAGGCCACCGTGACCATCCACGTGGACCCGGTGGTGGTGGACGAACACCTGATCTGAACCGCGCCGCAAGGCGCTGGACGCACCGCCGCGCCCGGAGCGCGGCGCGACAAACAGCGAGAGAGAACGTATGGCTCAAGACCACGATGCGGGACCGCCCTGGCCGGGATTCGTCGATGCCCTGTCCACGGTCCTGATGATGATGGTGTTCTTCACCCTGCTCATGGTGCTCGTGGTGGGGACGCTTTCCTACATCGTCGCGCTCAAGGACGCGGCCCCCACGCAGACCACCGGCGACACGCAGGTCGTGGCCTCCTCGCAGGCCATGGCCTACGCCGCGCCCCTGTCCTCCAAGGAGCGGCTGGAGAAGGCCCTGTCCACCCAGGCCCTGCTGGACGCCAAGGACCTGGCGCCCAATTCCCCGGCCTCGGTCCTGGAGCTGGAAAAGCTGGAGATGGAGAAGGCGGCGCTGAAGAGGCAGTTGGAGGCCGCGCTGGCCGCGGCGCGCGATTCCGGCAAGGCCGTGCAGGACGAGAAGGCCGCCAAGCTGGCCCTGGAAAAGGCCCTGGCGCGCATCGCCGAGCTGGAGGCCTCGCGCGGCAAGGACGTGGAGGTCAAATCCGGCCTGGAGCCCAAGACGCCGGAGTTCGTGACCAGGATCGTGCGCGGCCTGGACCCCAAGAACCGCATCATCATCCTCTACAACAAGCTCACCAGCACCCTGGAGGACGCCACCAAGCAGGAACTCTTGGCCTGGCTCGCGCCCAACAAGGAGGCCATCGCGGCCAACGGGCTGGAGCTGACCGCGACCCTGAATTTCGAGGGCGTGCCCTCGAGCACGGCCAACTCCGTGTCCTTCAAGCGGCTCTACGGCCTGATCCGCGTGGCCAACGAGGAGGGCGGGATTCCCAAGTCCAAGATCAAGTTCCGGGCCCTGGAGGAAGCCGTGCCCGGAACCAACCAGGTCGTGATCAGCGTGGTCCGCTAGCGGGCCGGGCCGGAACGACGGAGCGCGCGTTTGGTGTTCAAGGAACGGGACAGGATCGAGTCGGCGGACGTGGCGGCGCAGGCCGTTGCGGCCGACGGACCGGGGTCCGCGCCGGCGGCCGCGGCGGGCCCGGGGGCGGCCGGGGCCGCGCATCCGGCGGTCGGCCCGGCGGCCGCGTCCTTCGCGGTGTCCTCCCAGTCCTCCGCTCCAGGCGGCGCTCCGGAGGCGGCCGCCGCCTCCTCCGCGCCGACCGGCCCCGCGCCCGATGGCGCTGTTGACGGCGCGCCGGGTGCCGCGCCCGGACCGGCCCCCGACTGCGGGCCGCAGCCCGAGCCCCAGGGCGCGCCCGTGGCCGCGTGCCTGGAGCGCGTCGCCGAACTCTTCGGCATCCGCACCTCCAGCCGCACCCTGGAGCTGGGCAACGCGGCCAACCTGCGCGATTACCTTCAGATGCAGGCGGACAACATGGGGCTGCAGGCCACCCTGGGCCCGCGGCCGCCCCGCTTCGCCGACGAGGACCTCCCGGCCCTGGTGCAGTACGCGGACGGCTCCTTCGCCGTGGTCGAGAAGCGCCAGGGCCACATCCTGGAGGTCTGGGACGGCGAGACCTCCATGCTGCGCAACGGCGGCGGGGAGCTGGACCGCTTCAAGGAGTGGCGCTGCTCCTTCGCCACGGTCTTCGAGACCGACGAGGCCCCCTTCCTGAGCCCCAACTGGTTCCTGGGCCAGGTGCTCAAGATGTGGCCGCTGTACGCCCAGGTGGTCCTGGCCACGGTGCTCATCCACTGCTTCACCCTGGTGGTGCCGCTGCTCATGGGCATCTTCTACGACCGCATCCTGCCCAACCTGGCCGAGAATTCGCTGCGCGTGCTGGTCACCGGGGCCGTGATCGTGCTGCTCTTCGACTTCGTGCTCAAGAACGTGCGCACCGTGCTCGTGGAAAAGGCCGCCCTGCGCGTGGAGCGCGAGGCCGAACCCTTCCTGCTCGGCCAGGTGCTGGACACGGTCTTTTCCGCGCTGCCGTCCTCCACCGGGCACCTGACCCACGTGGTCCAGGAGTTCTCGCGCATCAAGGCGCTCTTCACCACCCAGTTGGTCATCGGCTCCATCGACTTCGTCTTCCTGTTCTTCTTCCTCTTCGTCATCTACCTGAACAGTGGCCTGCTCTTTCTGGTCCCCGCGACCATCTCCCTGCTCGTGCTCGCGGTTTCCCTGGTCTACGGGTTCTTCATCGACCGCAACGTTTCGGCCCAGAGCAAGCTGCAGTCGCGCAAGAGCTCGTTTCTCAACGAGGTGTTCCAGGGCGTGGAGTCCATCAAGGTGACCAACGCCACGCGGCTCTTCGTGGCCCGCTGGGCCACGGAGGTGGAGAAGGCCGGGGAGATGGCCTCGCAGTACCGCCTGGCCCAGACGCGCTGCTCCATGGCCACCGGGTTTCTCGGGCAGCTCAATTCCGCCGGGCTCCTGGTGGTGGCCTTCTTCCTCATCGCGGGCGGGTCCATGAGCAGCGGCGGGCTGCTGGCGACCATGGTCCTCTCGGGCCGGTGCATCGCCGTGTGCGCGGGCATGGCCAACCTGATCACCACCTATCTCTTCGCGCGCCGCTCCTACAAGGACCTCTACGGGCTGCTCAAGCTGGACAAGGAATCCGGCGAGGCCGCGCGGATGAAGGTGGAGCGGGTCGACGGCGACGTGACCTTCGATTCGGTCTCCTACCGCTACGCGCCCGAGGCGCCCTACGTGCTGGAGAACGTCTCCTTCTCGGTCAAGGCCGGGGAAAAGGTCGGGATCATCGGCCCCATGGGCAGCGGCAAGACCACGCTGCTCAAGCTCCTGGCCGGGCTGGCGCGCCCCTCCGAGGGCGTGGTCCTGCTCGACGGCTACAACATGGCCCACCTGGACGTGGAGACCGTGCGCGAGTTCATGGGCGTGGTCCCGCAGTCGCCGGTGCTCTTCCAGGGCACCCTGGAGTTCAACCTGCTCATGGGCGCGCGCAAGGTGGCCCGGCAGACCATGGTCCAGGCCCTGGCCATCTCCGGCATCGAGACCTTCGTCTCCCGCCACCCCCTGGGGCTGAAGATGCCCATCCTCGAGGGCGGCAAGAACCTTTCGCGCGGCCAGCGCCAGGCCGTGGCCATCGCCCGGGCCCTGGTCAACGATCCGCCGCTCCTGCTGCTCGACGAACCCACCAGCTCCATGGACTCCACCCAGGAGCACGTCTTCATCCAGCGCATGCGCCAGGGCATGGAGGGCAGGACCATGCTCGTGGTCACGCACCGGCCGCACATCCTCCAGATCGTGGACCGCATCCTGGTCATCGACCAGGGGCGGGTGGTGGCCGACGGCAGCAAGGAGGCGGTGCTGGCCAAGCTGGGGCAGGGGGCGGGGTAGGCCATGCGCAAGGACCTCCGCATGCGGGACTTCGTCTGGTCCGTGGAGCAGAGCCTGGGCAAGCTGGTCGTGCTCGTGGTCATCGCCGTGTTCCTGGTCGTATTCCTGGTCTGGGCGTCCAACTGCACCATCGAGAAGACCGTGCGCGCCCAGGGCGTGGTGGAGACCAACCTGACGGACAAGATCGTGGGCCACTACGAGGGCGGCGTGGTGGAGCAGGTCTTCGTGCAGGAGGGCGACGACGTGGAGGCCGGGCAGCCCCTGGTGACCATCGCCAACACCATGATCACCAAGGAGCGCAACAAGTCCGAGATCAAGCAGAAGCGCCTGAGCGCCAAGCTCGACCGGCTGGCCGCCGAGAGCGCAGGCACGGTGGCCGAGTTCGCGGCCCGGGCCAAGAGCGAGGAGGAGCTCAGCGAGCTGCAGTTCGCCCGCTACCGCGAGGAGGCCCTGGCCGAGCGCATCCGCATCCTGCAGACCCAGATCGACCAGACCCAGGCCGCGCTGGTTTCCAGCGAGAACCACATGGCCAACATGCGCGAGGAGGAAAAGGTAATCCGCCAGCAGCACGACATGCTCGCGCCCATGGTCGAGCGCGGCATCGGCTCGCGCCAGCTCCTGCTGCAGCGCAAGGCCGACCTGGCCCGCATCGTGACCAGCATCGACGAGGTTTCGCGCAAGCGCGAGGAGTACGACCTCAAGATCCAGGAGCTTAGGCAGCGCATCAACCGCGAGAGGCTCGACTTCCTCAGCGAGGTGCGCGAGGAGATCAGCACCGTGAGCTCCGAGCTGCAGGCCGTGACCGAGGAGGTCAACGCGGCCAACGAGCAGATCGTGCGCAGCGTGGTCCGCTCGCCCATCGACGGGACCATCTACAAGCTCAGCGCCAACACCGTGGGCGGCATCGTGCGCTCGGGCGAGGCCCTGGCCGAGATCGTGCCCAAGACCGCCTCCATCCAGATCGAGGGCAAGGTGCAGCCCGGCGACCGGACCAAGATCTGGAACGGCATGTCCGCCAAGATCCGTCCGTCGCGCTACGAATTTTCCGAGGACACCATGCTCCTGGCCAGGATCGTGAACATCTCGGCCAAGACCTATTTCGACGACGTGACGCGCACCTGGTACTACCGGGTAATCCTCGAGACGGTGAAGGGCGACGCGCACAAGGCCGCGGACTTCCTCCCGGGCATGATCGTGGAGGTCAACATCCTCTCGGGCGAGGAGACCGTGCTCGACTACCTGCTGTCCCCCGTCCTGCGGGGCATGCGCGGGGCGCTTTCCGAGCACCGCACGCGGTAGGGCGCGGGCAAGGGGAACCAACGGATGAAGAAGAAGATCTTCAAGACCCAGTCGCGGGGCACGGCCTTCGTGCTCTGTTGCTTTTTTCTCGTGGTCGGGGTCGGGGCCTGGCACACGGCGGGCATGCTCCGCGACCAGCGGGTCGAGGCCCTGACCGAGGAGGTCCGCCAGTACCAGGCGGACGTGCTCGCCTCCCAGTCGGAGATGATCTCCACCCAGCTCGTGGAGTGGGTGGTCCGCGCCCGGGAGTTGGCCAAGGCGCGCATCTTCCGCGGGGCCATCGCCAATTTCGCGTCCATGAAGGCCGACCGCAAGGACCGCGCCCAGGAGGACTTCGAGAACTTCGTGGCCTCGGCCGGGTTTCTGGCCGGGCACCTCTTCGGCGTGAACGGCAACCTCCTGGCCACGACCATGGGCAAGCTCGACGCCACGGAGAACTCCTACTTCGAGAGCATCCGCAGCGTGGTGCAGACGCGCGTGCCGTTCTTTTCGCCGCTCTACGCCTACAAGGGCGGCCTGGTCTCGGACCTGTACATCCCGGTCTATCCCACGGGCGCTCTGTCCGATTCGGCCTCGCCGGACCACGTGCTCGTGGTCGTCATCCCGCTGCAGAACGTGCTGCGCGCCTTCCTGGGCTCCGCGCGCGGCCTGCGCTTTTCCACCACCGTGCACCTCGTGCAGCAGGGCGCGGACGACATGGGCTCCCCGGTCTTCGAGGAGATCGCCCCGGCCTATCCGGACTCGCTCAAGCTCGAACCGGTGGAGGTCTCGCTGGCGGACGTGGAGGAGGTGCGCTTCGGCCCGCGCACGGACCTCAAGGGCGCGGACGAGGTCTACTCCACGGCGACCTCGCTGCCCGCGGTGCGCTGGTGGCTGGCCGCGGAAACCGGCCGCGCCCGGCTCGCCGGGGAACTGCGCGGCTACGAACTGGTCTCCTTGGCGCTGCTGGTCGCCGGCGGGCTGGTCGCCCTGCTGTTCACCAGCACGGCCGCGCTCTTCGCCAGCCGGCTGCGCTACCGGCGCATCGCCCGGGGGCTCAAGGAGGAGGTCGAGCCCCTGCGCCGGGGCTATGCCCTGCTCGGGGCCGTGGCCGAGGCCCTGCCCGTGCCGGTCTGCCTGCGCCACGCCGAAAGCGGCCGGGTGGAGTACGTCAACCGGGCCTTCGGAACGTTGTGCGGCAAGTCGCCGACCGTGGCCTTGGGGCTGACCGTGGCGGAACTCTTCAACCCGGACGAGGCCGCGGCCCTGGCGCACGGCGACCAGATGCTGGCCATGTCCGATGCGGCCTACACCCAGGAGATCGCGGTCTACCGCGGGGCCAGGCCCATCCTTTTCGAGGCCTGGGCCTCCCGGGTCGCGCTCGGCGAGCAGGCCGAGCACACCCTGCTGGTGTTCCGCGACGTCACCGAGGAGCGGGCCCAGAACAGCCTGAACATCGAGATGCGCCAGCAGATCATCGACGCCCTGGTGCGCGCGGTGGAGAGCGTGCCCTTTCTGGACGGCCACACCGCCTTGCTGCGCAAGCTGGCCATGGAGGTGGCCGAGACGCTGCTGCTCAGCGACGAGGACTGCTCCACCGTGGAGGCGGCCGCGATCCTCTCGCAGGTGGGCAAGACCTTCGTGCCCAAGGAGATCATGGAGAAGCAGGGCAAGCTCACGCCCGAGGAGATCCGCGAGATGCAGCGCTACGTGGAGCACACCTGCCGCCTCCTCGAGGGCATCCGGTTCCACCTGCCGATCACCGAGACCATCTGGCAGCTGCAGGAGAACCTGGACGGCACGGGGTATCCCAACGGGCTGCGCGGGGACGACATCTTCATGCCCGCGCGCATCCTGGGCGCGACCAACACCTTCAGCGCCCTGGTGCAGAAGCGTTCCTACCGCAAGGCCAAGACCGCGCGCGAGGCCGTGCAGATCCTCTGGCAGATGGCCGACACCAAGTACGACCACACGGTCATCCAGGCCCTGGAGGCCGTGGTCGATTCGCCGCGCGGCCAGCGCATGCTGCGCGCCAGCAACATCGAATACGAGTGATCGGGGCGGGCGCCCCGGCGAGCGTCCGTCCGGTTTTTCGACCGAAAAGAGGGGTTGCAGCCGAGGCTGCAACCCCTTGTCTTTTTGGCCCTCGCCCGAGGGACGGCGGGCGGAGGCTCGGAAAATACGGGCGGACGCGGGGTGTTCCGGCCCGCGCCCGCCTCGTGGGCGGCCCGGGAAGGCCGCCGGGTGGGTTCTTGTCCGGTGGTCACGCGGTCCGGGCGCGTCAGCGCCCGTAGGCCTTGGCCAGGATCTCGGCCGTGTGCAGCACGGCCACGCCCTGGGCCCCGTTGCGGTTCAGGCCGTCCTCGATGTGCATGCGGCACGCCGAGCAGCCCGTGGCCACGGTGGGCGCGTCCGTGGCCAGGATGTTCGCGACCTTGTGGTCGTTGATCCGCGCGGCCAGGTCGTAGTGCGAGGCGCTGAAGGTGCCGCCGCAGCCGCAACAGCGCGCCGCGTCCCGCATCTCGCGCAGATCCAGCTCCGGCACGGCCCGGAGCAGCTCGCGCGGCTGGCTCGCGACCTTCATGCCGCGCACCAGGTGGCAGGCGTCGTGGTAGGTCACGGCCCCGGGCACGGGGCGCATGTCCCGGCTGAAGCCCAGTTCGAGCAAAAAGTCGCTGAAGTCCTTGACCTTGTCTTTCATCCCTTCCCAGGCCCCGCGTTCGGGCGCGTCCTCCAGGGCCAGGCCGTATTCGTGGGCCAGGGCCGTGCCGCAGGTGGCGCAGCCCGTGACGACGGCGTCCACGTCGAGCCCGGCCAGGGCCGCGACGTTGTGCGCCGCGAGCACCGCGCCGGTGGCGAAGTCGCCGGAGATGATGGCCGGGGTGCCGCAGCAGCCAACGTCCTTGGGCAGGAGCACCTCCACCCCGTTGGCCAGCAGGACTTCCACCAGGGCGCGGCCCGCCTGGGGGTAGACGTAGGTGAGCATGCAGCCCGGGAAGAAGGCCACGCGTGCGCGGGGCTTGCCGCCGGGCCGGGACGTCTCGCCGACCATGCGCCGCAGGTGCGTGGAGGGCAGTCGCGGGATGAGCCGGCGCTTGTTCAGTCCGGCCGCCGGGATGGGCAGGCGCGCGAACGCGCCCGGGCCGTGCCCGGCCTTGCGGAAGAGCAGCCCCTGGAAGGTCGGGCCCAGGCGCAGGCAGGCGTCGAAGAGCTTGCGCGCGCGCAGGCCCGTGAAGGCCGCGCGCTTGGCCAGGGGGAGGGGGGTGCGGTCGGCCACGGCCTTGCGGAAGCGCAGGAACAGCTCCGTGGTGCGGATGCCGGAGCTGCACTTCTCCTCGCAGGCCTTGCACAGGGCGCAACGCGTCAGGGAGCGGGCCAGGTTGCGGTTGCCCTCGATGGTCCCGTCGGCCATCAGGCAGAGCTGCAGGAGCCGCCCCCGGGCGCTGGCCGCGTCGGCCCCGACCTCGGCGAAGACCGGGCAGAAGGCCTGGCACGTGCCGCAGTACGTGCAGGCGGCCGCGGCTTGGCGAATGGCCTCGAGCTCGTTATTCATGGATCATCTCCCCGAACATGCACCCGGGATTCATGATGTTCTTCGGGTCGATGGCCTTCTTGACGTCGATCATGACCTTGAGCTGGGCCTTGCCGAGCTGGCGCTCCATGTAGGGGATTTTTTCGTGGCCCACGCCGTGTTCGGCCGAGACCGTGCCGCCGATTGAGATGATGAACTCGTGGAATTCCGAGCGCAGCTTGTGGGCGCGTTCGCGCTCGTCGTCGGTGTCGAAGAGGATGCAGGGGTGCACGTTGCCGTCCCCGGCGTGGCCGTAGCAGCCCACGATGATGCCGTACTTCTCGCCCAGTTCCTGGAGCTTGCGCAGTTCGTCGCCCAGCCGGTCGATGGGCGCGGCCGGGTCCCCGCTCAAGCGGTGTCTGGCCTTCTTGTACAGGGCCGAAAGGCTCATGCGCCGGGCGTCCCAGACGTGCTTGGCCTCCTCGTCCGTGGCCGCGATGTGCAGGTGCACCGCGCCGAGTTCCTCGCAGACCGCGCGGATCTTGTTCGCCTGGTCGTCCAGGGTGTTCCGGGCGCCGTCCACCTCGATGAGCAGCATGGCCGCCGCGTCTACCGGAAATCCGGACTGCGTGGCCTCCTCGACGGCCCGGATCAGCGGATTGTCCATGAACTCCATGATCGAGGGCACCACGCCCGAGACCATGATCCTGGAGATGGCGCCGGCCGCGCTGTCCACGTCGGCAAAGGCCGCGAGCATGGCCTTCTTGCCCTCGGGCTGGGGAATGAGCTTGAGGATGATCTCCGTGACCACGCCCAGGGTGCCCTCGGAGCCCACGAAGAGCTGGGTCAGGTTGTAGCCGGTCACGTCCTTGATGCACTTGCCGCCGCAGCGGATGATCTCGCCGTTGGGCAGGACGACCTGCAGCCCGGCCACGTAGCTCTTGGTGGTGCCGTACTTGACGCACTGCAGGCCGCCCGCGTCCGTGGCCACGTTGCCGCCGATGGTCGAGTAGGTGAAGCTGGCCGGGTCCGGCGGGTAGAACAGGCCGTGTTCGGCGGCCGCGGCCTTGATCTCCGCGGTCACCGCGCCCGGGCCCACCACGGCCGTGAGCGTCTGCGGGTCCACCTCGATCTTGCGGAAGTTGGACAGGGACAGGATGATCGTTTGCTCGCGCATGATCGTGGTGTTGTCGCTCAGGCACGAGCCCTGGCCGCGCGGGATGACCGGGATGGCGTGCTCGTTGGCGAAACGCAGGATTTCCGAGACCTCCTCGGCGCTGTGCGGCTGCACGGCCGCGGCGGGCAGGTGCTCGGAAAGCTCCCGCGAACGCGCGTTGAAGAGGTAGCAGACGAGTTCCTCGCGGTCGCTGACCACGTTCCCGGCCCCGGCGATCGCGCGCAGTTTGTTCACGATAGACGCTGAATCCATGGCCATGCTCCTTGTGTGTGCAACGGCGAGTACAACCTCGGTCCGTTGAAAAGTCCATCCCGCCCGCCCCGCCTGCGAATCCTCCTCGCCTGCCGCCCTTTGGGCGCGGCGCGCCGGGCAATCGGCGGCGCGCCGCGCCCGGGGGACGGCGGAGGTTCCCCCGTGGGCCGTGCGTCCCCCTGGGCCTGCGCGGGGGCGGCGGTCGCTATTTCGCTGCGGCCCCTTCGGCCTCCTCCACCGTGATGGCGAAGTCCGGGCATAGGGCCAGGCAGTTCAGGCACCCGATGCAGTTCTCGGTGTGCGCGGCCACGAAGGGCGTGTAGCCCTGCTCGTTGAGATGGTCCGCGGGCTCGAAGACGTCCTTGGGACAGCTCTCGGCGCAGTAGCCGCAGGCCTTGCACAGGGCCTCTTCCACGGTGGTCACGTAGCTCTTTTTCGATTCGGTCGTACTCACGACGCTTCTCCTTGGGCTCGCCCGGCGGCGCGCCGGGCGTGGTGGTTCCGGTTCGCACGGCGTCCGTGCTGCCGGGGCGGGCGTCCGCTCGCAAACGGGGGCAAACGCGCGGCCGCCCGCCCCGACCGTCCGGCATGGCGCCCGGGACCGCGGGCGACGCGGTCCCGGCCGACGGCGGAAGTCTAGTTCTCGGCCCGGCCGCCGGCCGCGGCGAAGCCCCGGCGCACGGCCTCCATGTTGCTGTCGCCCACCGCGCCCTTGAACTTGCCGCGGATGACGCCTTCCAGGGCCTGCAGGGAGACCACGGGATGCACGGCGAGCAGGGCCCCCAGGGCCACGATGTTCGCGGCCTTGGGCACGCCCAGCTCGCCGGCGATGGCCGTGCAGGGCACGCCGTGCCAGTCGGGCAGATCCCGGGACAGCAGGGTGGAGTCGCAGATCACCGGGCAGGCCGCGCCGTCGTAGCGCGCGCCGACCACGCCGTGCAGGGCCAGGATCACGCTCGGCGTGCGCACCTGCTGGAAGAGGATCTCCTCCGGGCTCACGAGCACCTCGGCGGAGATGAACCCGCCGCGCTGGGCCACGCCGTAGGACTGGGTCTGGACCACGTGGTTGCCGTCGGCGATGGCGGCCTGGGCCAGGAACGTGGCCATGAGCACCAGCCCCTGGCCGCCGGTTCCGGCCATGATGATTTCGTGCGTCTGCATGCCTACCTGCCTCCTGCCGCGTCGAGCACGCGCCGGCGCATGGCCTCGTAGCGGGTGGAAAAACTGTCGGCCCGCTCGTCGGCCAGGGTGCCGACCCGGAAGTAGCCCTGGGCCGCGGCGTTTTCGGTCTTGGCGAACTTCTCCGGAGAGAGGGCCTTCTCCTTGAGCCAGCGGAGCATGTCCACCGGGGTCTTCTTGCCGTTGCGCGGGCCGAAGAGCGTGGTGCAGGGGCTCATGACCTCCAGCAGGGAGAAGCCGGGGTTGGTCAGGGCCTCCTTGATGCGCTTCTTCAGGCGCACCCCGGCCACGGCGGTCTCGCGGGCCACGAAGTTGGCCCCGGCGGCGCGGACCAGCTCGCAGATGTCGAAGCCGCGCTCCGGGTTGCCCATCATCGTGGTCGAGGTCCGGGCGTCGGCCGGGGTCGCGCCCGAAACCTGGCCGCCGGTCATGCCGTAGTTGTAGTTGTTCACCAGGATCACGGTGATGCCCATGTTGCGGCGCGCGGCGTGGATCAGGTGGTTGCCGCCGATGGTCACGCCGTCGCCGTCGCCCACGAAGCAGACCACGTTCAGCGCCGGGTTGGCGGCCTTGATGCCCGTGGCGAAGGCCAGGGCGCGGCCGTGCGTGGAGTGCAGGTAGTTGACGTTGAGGTAGCGGTTGATGGTGCCGCTGCAGCCGATGCCGGGCACGACCACGATCTCGTTGCGCGCCAGTCCGAGTTCCTCGAAGGCCCGGGCCATGGCCCCGGCGATGATGCCGTTGCCGCAGCCCGCGCAACTGATGTGCGGGAGTCCCTCCCGCCGGATGTAGGCTCTGCCGGTCGCATGTGCCATTGTCGTCTCCTAGGCCAGGGCCTCGGCGATGAGGCCGGGCGTGATGATGGTTCCGTTGAACGTGTTCACGGTGCGGATGCGCGAGGGATCGTCCAGGCACTTGCGGACCTCGCCCGCGATCTGCCCGTCGTAGTTCATCTCCGCGACCACGACGCGTTCGGCCTTGGCGGCGCAGGCGTTGATCTCCGCGCCCGGGAAGGGCCAGATGGTCTGGATCTGCAGCACGCCGACCTTCCGGCCCGCGGCGCGGGCCTCCCGGGCGGCGGTGCGCGCGGCGCGCACCGGGCTGCCCGCCGCGACCACGAGCACGTCGCAGTCCCCGGTGTCGTAGCCGCGGGTCAGGACGATGTCCTCCCGCCCGGCCTCCAGCTTGGTGTAGAGCTGGGCCACGCGGCGCGCGGCGTTGGCCGGGTCGCTGTTGGAGCAGGCGTCCTCGCCGGACATGGACGCGGTCATGCGGAAGACGTACTCGCTGCCGAAGGCGGCCAGCGGGGCCACCGCGCCGGGCGTGAAGTCCAGGGGCCTGTACTCCCCGGGCGCGCAGGTGGGCCTGACGCGGTCCACGATCTCCAGCTCGCCGGGCGCGGGCACGACCACGCTCTCGCGCATGTGGCCGACCACCTCGTCCGGGGCCAGGATCACGGGCACGCGGTACTTTTCCGCGATGTTGAAGGCCTTGACCGCGAGTTCGAAGCATTCGCGCACCGTGGCCGGGATCAGGGCCACGATGGCCTGGTCGCCGTGGCGGCCCCAGCGCAGCTGCATGATGTCCGCCTGGGCGGGCTTGGTGGCCAGCCCCACGCACGGGCCCTCGCGCTGCACGTTGACCACGACCACGGGCATCTCCATGATCACCGCGGCGGAGATGTGTTCCTGCATCAGGGAAAAGCCGGGACCGCTGGTGGCCGTGAAGGCCTTGGCCCCGGAGGCGGACGCGCCGATGATAGCGGCCATGCTGGCGATCTCGTCTTCCATCTGCATGAACACGCCGCCGCGTTTGGGCAGCTCGCGCGAGCAGATTTCCGCGATTTCGCTGGAGGGCGTGATGGGATAGCCCGCGTAGTAGGACGCGCCGGCGTAGAGCGCGCCCTTGGCTATCGCCTCGTTGCCCTGCATGAGAGTTCCGACACTGTTCATTGAGGTCTCCTTGCTTGATCGCTTGCGGGCGGCCGCCGCGGCGGGCCGTCCGGCGCACGGGATGCGCTTGTTCGGCATTGTGCGCCCGCGCCCGGGGGCCCCCGGCCCGGCCGTTCGCGCGGACGTTCGGGGCGGATGAGCAAGAAGAATGCCTGAACGAGCGGCCGGGCCGGCCGAGGGGCGCCGGGACCGAACCCCGGAGCCGGTTCCCGGAGCCGAGCTCCCGGGGCGCACGGTGCGGCCCGGGGCGCGGGGCGGTGCTTTTTGCGGCCTTCGGCGTCCCTCGTCGTCGATGGGGCCGGAGCGGGCCGGGGGCGCGCTCCTTGTGGCGGTGCAGGGCGCGCGGCGCGGCGTGGGATACGGACCTGTGTGCGACCTGGTTGCAACCTGGAGGGGGCACGGTCGGGCCGGGCCGCGCTCCGCTTGCCTTTGGTCCGGGATGGCGGCACAAGGCCTGGAGCGGGACCGCGCGCCGCGCGGCGTGCGGCCCCTGCGCCGGGTCCGTCCCTGCGTCGCGCCGCCAGCGCGGATGCTGCAGGGAGTGGCGGCGCGCCCGGCCGGAGCGGTCGGCCGGGACGCCGATTCGCACGCCCGGAAGGCGCAACACGTCGGAGGACGCAATGGAACACGGAAGGAACGAGGACAGGGGCAACGTGTATGTGACGCGCAAGCTGATCGACGAGGCCCTGGCCGAGCTGCGCACCCGCTGCCGGGTGGACGTGGCCCCCCAGGGCGGGCTGGACCGGACCGGGGTCCTCGAGGCCGTGCGCGGCCGCGAGGCCATCCTGGCCAGCTATCTCAAGCTCGACGCCGAGATCGTGGCGGCCATGGCCCCCACCTGCCGGATCATCGCCTGCTACGGCGTGGGCTACGACCACGTGGACGTGGACGCGGCCACGCGCCACGGGATCTGGGTCACGCACAATCCCGGCTTCGTCACCGAGGACACGGCGGACCTGGCCTTCGCCCTGCTCATGGGCGTGGCCCGGCGGCTGCGCGAGTCCGACGGTTTCGTGCGCTCGGGCCGGGGCGGCTGGGGGCCCACGCTGTACACGGGCGTGCGCGTCTACGGCAAGACGCTGGGCATCGTGGGCAGCGGGCGCATCGCCACGGCCCTGGCCCTGCGCGCGCGCGGCTTCGCCATGCGCCTGCTCTACACCTCGCGCCGCCGCAACGAGGAGTTCGAGCGGCTCACGGGCGCGACGTACGCCGCCAAGGAGGAATTGCTGCGCACCTCGGACTTCGTGAGCCTGCACGTGCCCCTGACCGAGGAGACCCGCCACTGGATCGGCGCGGCGGAGCTGGCCATGATGCGGCCCTCGGCCGTGCTGGTGAACACGGCGCGCGGCCCGGTGGTGGACGAGCGGGCCCTGGTGGCCGCGCTGGCCGAGGGACGGCTGGCCGGGGCCGGTCTGGACGTGTTCGAGCGCGAGCCCGAGGTCCACGAGGGGCTCAAGGCCTCGGACCGCGTGCTGCTGTGCCCGCACAACGGCACGGCCACCATGGAGGCGCGCGTGGGCATGGGCGCAAGCTGCGCCGAGAAGATCTTCGCGGCGCTGGACGGCCGCGTGCCGCCCAACTGCCTCAACCCCGAGGCGCGGGCCGGGAAGTAGCCGACCGGGCCGCCCGCGGCCGCGACGCAAAGGCCCCGCCCTCCGTGAGGAGGGCGGGGCCTTGTCGTCTGCGTCGGCCGTGCGCCGGCGCTCGATCGCAGCGGCCGGGCCGGACCGCGCCGGGGAGGTTCTGGCGGCGCGGCCCGGCCCGGGCGTCACGCAGGGGCGTCCCTACCCCTCCGTGAATTCGTGGGCCTGCTCTTCGCCGCGCAGCACGCGCAACGCGCCGCGCGCCAGGGCCTTGAGCTCGTTCTCGCCGGGCACGATTTCCACGGGCGCGATGAAGGAGACGCGCTCCGCGATCCAGCCGGTCATCATGGCCGAATGGGCCACCGCGCCGGTGAGGATGATCGCGTCCACCTCGCCCTTGACCACGGTGGCCAGCTCGCCGATGTCCTTGGACACCTGGTAGGCCATGCCCTCGTAGACCAGCCGGGCGCGCTCGTCGCCCGCAGCGATGCGCCGCTCCACCTCCAGGGCGCTGGCCGTGCCCAGGTAGGCCATGAACCCGCCCTCGCCCTTGACTCGGCGGGTGGCCGAGAAACGGTCGTACTTGCCGGAGAAGCACATGTCGATGAGCTTGCGGCACTGCACGCGGCCCGCGCGCTCGGGCGAATACGAGCCCTCGTCGTCGGCCACGATGTCGACCAGGTCGCCCCGGCTGATGACCGAGGAGGTCACGCCGCCGCCCATGTGGGTGACGACGACGTTCATGTCCTCCAGCCGCGCGTTGCGGCGCGCTGCGACCTCCAGGGCCACGGCGCGCATGTTCAGCACGTGGCAGCGGGCCACGCGGTCCAGCTCCGGCAGGCCGGAGAGGCGGGCGATGTCCGTGAGTTCGTCCACGGCCACGCAGTCGTAGATGTAGGCGGGCACGCCGAGCTCCGCGCCGAAGGCGTGGGCGATGAGCGCGCCCAGGTTGGAGGCGTGTTCGGAGAAGTTGCGGTGCACGAGCTGGTCGACCATGCGCTCGTCCACGCGGTAGGCTCCCTTCCTCACCGGCGGCAGGCCGCCGCCGCCGCGCCCGGCCACGGCGTCCAGGGCGGACAGGGGCATGTCCATCTCCTCAAGGCGCTGCTCGATGTTGCGCTTGCGCAGAGGCAGTTGCTCGGCGATGGTCCTGAACCGGCCCAGCTCGCGCACGTCGTGCTCGATGGTCGCGCGGAAGAGTTCCTCCTCGTCGGTGAAGACCGCGATCTTCGTGGTCGTGGAGCCGGGGTTGACGGCCAGGATGGTGTGGCTTCTTTCGGTCATTGCGGATCTCCTTGCGGCGTGGCGCGTCGTTCAGGCCGCGGCGGCGGCCAGGACCATGGGCAGGAACTTGTCCTCGGCCACCGCGGCGCGCGAGGGCAGGACCATGGGCACCCGGCCGCCGACCACGATGCCCGCGCGGTGCGCTCCGGCGGAATAGACCAGGGCCTTGAGCAGGATGTTGCCCGCCGAGATGTTCGGCGCGAGCATGAGGTCCACGTTGCCGGGCACCGGGCTGTCGCAGCCCTTGACGGACGCGACCTTGGCGCTGATGGCCAGGTCGTAGGACAGGGGCCCCTCGACCACGCAGTTCCTGATCAGCCCCTCCTGGTTGCGGCGCTTGAGCTCGGCCGCGTCCACGGTCTCGACCATCTTGGGGCTGACGCGTTCGTTGGCCGCGAGCACGGCCGCCAGGGGTTCGTCGAAGCCCATGCGCAGCATGGCGTCCACCGCGTTCTGCAAAATGAGCTGCTTCTGCTCCAGGTCCGGGGCGATGTTCAGGGCGATGTCCGTGATGGCCACGAGCTTGTGGTAGCTGGGAATCTTCACGAAGCAGACGTGGGAGATGAGCCCGCCCGTGCGGAAGTTGCAGCGCTCGTTGAACAGGGTCTTCATCAGGATGGGCGTCTCGATGAGGCCCTTCATCAGGAAATCGGCCCGGCCCGCGTTGACGAGGTCCGCGGCCGTGAACACGGCCTCCTCCGGGGTCGCGGCGTCCACGATGTGGAAGTCTCCGGGGTTCTGGCCGAGCTTCTTCAGTTCCTCCTCGATACGCGGGCCGCGGCCCACGAGCACGGAGGAGATGAAGCCGAGATCGCGGGTCTGGATCACGGCCTCCAGGGTGTGGTCGTCCTCGGCGGCGACCACGGCCACGGTGCGCTCGGCGTCGGTCCGGGCGCGGGCCTGTTCCAGAAGATGTTCGAAATCCGAATAGATCATGAATCGATACCTCTTGTTTCCGGTGGTGTGCGGGTGCGGCGGCCGGAGCCGCGCAAAGGGGGCCGGAGGCAAGGAGCATGCCAGCGGGGCGGGGTGGCGGACGATCCGCGATCATGGGCAGGGGCGGGATGGGGACGGGATGGGCTGGTGAAACAGGGGGATGGCCCTCGTCTTGCAGACCTGTTGCAAACCAGGTTATGGACTGGTTGTGTGGAGGCAGGTTCGGACGCTCCCACAGTTCCTTCCTCGCATCGACCCAGGCGCCATTTCACAGCGGCGCATCCTCCCGGCCGTAGCGGGAACGACATCCGGACAGCGAAAGAACCTCGACGGGCGAACCACGCGCGCGCCCGGACCGCTTCCTGGCGGCTTGGCGGTGCGCCCGGAGGATGTCCGCAGCGCGGCGGACGGATGCGGCCGCCGGGCGGCGGCGGTGGGCGGAGGCTGTCGGCGATGATGAAGCATGCCTTTTCCACGGTGTCCTACGACGCCATGGCCAAGACCGAAAGCAACCGGCAACTGGTTTCGATGCTGGGCGACAGCTTCGACATAACCAGCTATTGTTGCCGTGAATTCGTGGAGGCCAAGGCGCCAGGCCAACTTCCGGTGCTGCTCACGGCCCCGGCCATCAAGGAACTGGTCATCGACCACCTGCCCCCGGACTGCACCTTTTTCGTGGCCCGGCGGACCATCAATCCCAAGTCCCTGGGCCGCGTCTATTCCATCCCGCCCATGTCCGACGTGTTGGTCGTCAACAACCTCTACAAGAACGCCGTTGAGGTCATCGAGGAACTGCAGGCTATGGGTGTGACCCACCTGCGCTACACGGCGCACGTACCCGGTGCCGCGCTCGAAAGAACGTTCAAGTACGCCATCACGCCCAACGAGATGGACCTCGTGCCTGAGGAGATTCCCAACGTCATCAACATCGGCACGCGACTGATCAGCATCATGTCCATCGCGCAGATCCTGTTCCACTACAACAACGGGAACATCCCTGAGAGCATTCTTCACGAGCGCTACAACCGTTACATGATGACGCTCTCCGCGAACCTTTCGCGAAAGTACAAGAAGAACATACTCCTGCAGCGGCAGATGAACGTCCTGCTGCAGAACTACGAGGCCGGAACGCTGATCACCAACGAGTCCGGGCTGGTGACCTTCTGCAACACGGCGGCGGAGAAGCTGCTCGGCAAGCGCGAGGTCGTGGGCTGCGACATCCGCGACCTGGTCAGGGAGGAACTGCTGGCCAAGCCCGGTGGCTCGGCCTTCGCCAACATCCGCGACACCCTGGTGCGCGTCAGCGACACGTCCTACGACCTGGGGGGCGGCGAGGGCTTCCGGATCATCACCCTCAAGGAGGCCCGGGAAGCCCAGGCTGTCCCGGCGGCGAATGCCGGGGCGCCGGAGGCGCGGCCCGCCAATGGCCGCAGGCGTGCGGCGCACGGGGCCAGGTTCCGGTTCGAGGACATCGTGCACCGCAGCCCGGCCATGGCGCGGACCGTGGATCTGGCCCGGCGTTTCGCGCGCAAGGACGCCACCATCCTGATCACGGGCGAGAGCGGCACGGGCAAGGAACTGCTCGCCCAGTCCATGCACAACGACTCCCTGCGCGCGTCCTGCCCCTTCATCGCCGTGAACTGCGCGGCCCTGTCGGAAACGCTTTTGGAGAGCGAACTCTTCGGCTACGAGGACGGGGCCTTCACCGGCGCACGCAAGGGCGGGCGCAAGGGCCTCTTCGAGATGGCCGAGGGCGGAACCCTGTTCCTGGACGAACTGGGCGACGCGCCCGTGGCCACGCAGATCAAGATGCTGCGCGTGCTGCAGGAGCGCGAGATCATGCGCATCGGCAGCGGGCGGGCCATCCCGGTCAACGTGCGCATCATCGCGGCCACGAACAAGGACCTGCTGGAGCAGGTGAGGCGCGGCGCGTTCCGCGAGGACCTCTACTACCGGCTCAACGTCATCAACATCCACCTGCCGCCGCTGCGCGAGCGCCGCGGCGACGTCGCCCTGCTGCTGCGCCACTTCCTGGACTCCTTCGGCACGCCGGCCGACGTGCTCACCCCGGAGGCCTCGGCCCTGCTGAACGGCCACGACTGGCCCGGCAACATCCGCGAACTCAAGAACGTGGCCGAATACATCGCCACGACCCACGACACCTGCGTCTCGCTGATCCCGGACATCCGCCGCCTGCTGCGTCTGGACGCGCGGGACGGCGCGCCCGGGGGAGAGGCGGGCGATGGGAGCGGCCCGGCCGGGGGCGGCGAGCTGTTCTTCCGCAAGCCGGAGATGCGCGAGGAGATCCTGCAGATCCTGCAGGTCATGCACGAGGCCAGGGATTCCGGCAGGTTGCTGGGGCGGTTCACCATCCGCGACATCCTCGCCGAACGCGGCGCGGCCATGAGCATCCAGCAGATCAAGACGCGCCTGGACATCCTGCGCGACAACGGGCTGATCCTGACCGCCAACGGCAGGGGCTCGGTGCTCACCGAGGCGGGCGAGGCCTACCTCGCGGCCGGCGCGGAAGGCTAGCAGCGCGCTGCCGAGGGCCGCCGTCTTCCTGCTTTTCGGGCCACCCGCGTCCCGACGGACTCCTGCTCCCGCCGTTCCGTTGCGGCTTGCGCGGAAAAGAATCGGCCGGGCCGTGGAACCGGGGGCCGGTGCGCAACCTGGTTGCCCGGCGGGCACCCAGTTGGGAACCAGCTCGTAACCAGGTGGTTCCGGCGCTCCCCCCGTTTTTCTCACCTCGCCCGTCCGCGAAACGTTTCCCGCTTTTTTTTCGGAAAATCCGCCGCGCCCCCGCGGCGGCCTTGTCGGCGTTCCTTTTGCGCGGGGCACCGGTGCCGGCGGCGATTCGATTTTGCCGTTTTGACGGCATGTTGCGGAACCCGCGGCGGGCCGCCCGACGCGTGCCCGCCCGCGTCCGCCTCCGGCCGGGCGCGTAGCCCCATGGGCCGCCTGAATCCGCTCCCGCGTCCCGCCGTCCTTCGTCTCCGGCGCCCGTCCCCCGTCCTCGTCCACCAGCCCCGTCCCCCAGCGCCGCGCCCTTGGCCTGCGCCTGCGCGCACGGCTTTACCCGTGGCCCCCTGCGTGGCCCGCAGGCCCCGCGCAGCCGGAACTTGCGCGCGTCCGCGCCCGCCATTCCCCACTCACCGCCGTCCCGCGCCTTGGTATTTTTCTTGCTCACGGCCCCCTCTCAACGGGCCCGGCGCGGGGTGATCGCCCTGCCGGAACCCGCGAACAGCCTGCTCGATCCGTCGGTCATCGCCCGGTCGTGGGGACACGGACAGGCCGACCGGCTTCCTTCCGGAAGCCTCCTCCCGCACCGCAACGTTTATTGGAGGGAACCCTATGCCCGGCAATGGAAAAGGTTTCGGAAAGACCGCCGTCGCGATCGTTTCGGTCGTGCTCGGCGCGGTCATGTTCATGGCCACGCCCTTCGAGGGGTTGAGCCCGGAGGCCATGCGCGTGCTCGGCGTGCTCATCTGCGCCCTGGGCTTCTGGATCGTCGATTTCCTGCCCGAGTACGTCACGGGCCTGGGCATGCTCAGCCTCTGGGTCGGGCTCTGCCACGTGCCCTTCGGCAAGGCCTATTCCGTGTTCGCGGGCTCGGCCTTCTGGATGATCGTGGGCGCCTTCGCCATCGGCGCGGCGGCCAGGAAGTGCAACCTGCTCGAGCGGCTGTCCCTGTACATCCTCAAGTACATGAAGCCGACCTACGGCGGCCAGATCTATGGCCTGCTCATCTCCGGCTTCATCATCAGCCCGCTGATTCCGAGCATCAACGGCAAGGCCGCCATCGCCGCGCCCATCGCCCAGAACATCGGCGAGAGCCTGGGCTTCGGCAAGAAGAGCAACGGCATGGCCGGCCTGTTCGGCGCCATGTTCGTCAGCTTCACCATCGCAGGTCTGGCCTTCCTCAGCTCCACGGGCACGAACTACGCCCTGGTGGCCATGCTGCCCAAGGAGAGCCAGGAGGTCGTGACCTGGGGCTGGTGGGCCAAGGCCTTTCTGCCCTGGGGCGTCATGGTCATCGCCGCCTACGGCATCGCCATGCAGGTCTTCTTCCGCCCCGAGAAGAAGATCGCCATGTCCAAGGAGTTCATCGAGGAGCGGCTGGCCAGGTTGGGCAGGATGAAGCGCGAGGAGGTCATCTGCACGATCATCATCCTGCTGACCCTGCTGGCCTGGGCCACGGAAAAGGTGCACGGCGTGGGCGCGGGCGTGGTCGCGGTGCTGGCCATGCTGGCCCTGATCGTCACCGGCATCCTTTCGACCAAGGACTTCAACACCCTGCCCTGGAGCAGCATGATCTACATCGGCACCATCGTGGGCATGGCCTCGGTCATCCGCCACGTGGCCATCGACAAGTGGGTGGGCACACTCATCTCCCCCTACATGGGCGGCGTGCTGAGCAGCCCCTACCTCTTCATCCTGGCCGTGGCGGGCATCATCCTGGTGCTGCGCTTCCTGATCACCTCCATGGCCTCGTCGTGTTCCCTGGTCATCCTCATCGTGGGGCCGCTCATGGCCGCCTACGGCCTGCATCCCATGCTCATCGTCTTCCTGACCTTCACCATCGCCGCGGGCGCGTTCTTCCTGCAGTACCAGAACTCCGCCTACATCATCGCCTACTACGCGACGAGCGGCGAGATGCTGCACAAGTGGCACGAGATCAAGCTGGCCGTGATCTACGTGGTCATCGCCGTGCTTGCGCACATGATCAGCGTGCCGTACTGGCGGATGCTCGGCGTCATCTCCTGACGCGGGCTTCGGCGTCGTTTCCCGAATGACGCGTGTCGTGGCGTCATTCTTCGGATGACGCGGGCCGGACCCGGGCCTTGGGCGCGCACCGCGCCCGGGCCCGGGCGGCCGGAATTCGGAGCGGGCGCGGCTCCTCGGCGGGCGGGACGCGGGTTCCGCCATGAACCGTTTCCGGAAGAAGGCGGACGGCCACGCGCAGATGGAGCGCGGCAGGAGGAACGCAGAGGCCGCCGCAACGGCGGTGCGGCATTGGACAGAACGGCGCGCGGGGACTATGAGCACTTTCTGGATACGCGCGCGTGCGGTCGGATAGCCAATATTGCAGGCCGCATATACTCATCAACGATGTAGCTGCGGAAATCGGAGAGCGTGCAATGCGTACCAGCGTGGAAGAAATCGATCCCAAGGGCGTGCCGACGCGGCAACGCCTCGTGCTGTTGCTGATCCTGCTCATCACGATCATGGTCGCGTACTTCGATCGGGTGAACATCTCCGTCCTGATCGCCGACGAGCACTTTCTGGAGAGCATGGGCATCGCCGGGAATCCCTCCCAGATCGGCCTGCTCATGACCGTCTTCCTGCTGGCCTACGGCACCGGCAACCTCTTCCTCAGCTCCATCGGCGACTACCTGGGGCCGCGCAAGGCCATGGCCATCTCCATCGTGGTCTGGACCTTTTCCATGGTCCTGGGCGGGGCCACGGGGCTGTTCGCCACGGTGCTTCTGTCGCGCTTTCTGCTCGGCCTGGGCGAGGGCATTCACTTCCCCATGCAGAGCACCTACGTCAAGGCCTGGTTCCCCAAGCGCGAGCGGGCCAAGGCCAACGCCTGCTGGTTCATCGGCACCTCCCTGGCCCCGGCCGTGGCCATGCCCTTCTTCGCCTGGCTGCTGATCCACACCAGCTGGCACGTGAATTTCTTCCTCTGCGCGGCCCTGGGAATCATCCCGCTGTATCTGGTCTGGTTCCACACGGCGGACACGCCGCGCAAGAGCCGCAAGGCCAACGCGCTGGAGATCGCCTACATCGAGGAGGGCCAGGCCGGAGAGGCCACGGCCGCCGAGAGCGAGGGGGCCGGGCGGGGCGACGTGCGCGGCATGCTCAGGGAGAATCTCCGGCTGGTGGCCCGGAAGCCGCTCTTCTGGCTGCTGGTGGTCTACTATTCCGTGCACAACCTGGTCTACTGGGGGCTGCTCACCTGGCTGCCGACCTATCTCAAGGCCGAGCGGGGCTTCACCTGGTCCGAGATGGGCTTCTGGGCCTCGCTGCCCTTCGTGCTCTCGGTGGCCTGCAAGCTCATCGGCGGCTGGGCCTCGGACCTGGTGGGCCGCCGCGCGCCGTTCTGCGTGCTGGCCACGCTGGGTTCGGCCGCGGGCATGTACTGCGCGGCCACGGTGAGCGACAACCTGATGGCCGCCGGGTTCATCTGTTTCGGCATGGGCGTCTTGACCCTGGGCGCGCCCATGACCTTCACCATGCTCCAGGAGATGGTGCCGGGCCGGGCCATCTCCATGGGCGCGGGGATCATGAACGGCACGAGCTTCTTGTGCGCCTCCCTGGGGCCGGTGCTGATCGGCTTTTCCATGAGCGTGACCGGCGGCTTCACCGGCGCGCTCCTGACCCTGGTCGGCGTGGCCCTGGTGGGCATGCTGGCCTCGGTGGTGCTGGTGATCAATCGGTACTGAACCACAGGGCAGGCGGGGGAGGCGGGGGACGACGTCCGCCGCAAGGGTGGAACGAGAAAGAGGGCCGCGACGCAAGTCGCGGCTTTTTTTGTCCGAACGGCCCCCGGGGATGCGCCCCGCCGCCTTGCCATCGCGCGTTCCGGTCCCGGAGTGCGGGGGGTGTGGTTGTGGAGGGGGATGCCGCCGTGGTATATGCGCTTTCGAGTTATTTATCTTGTCGTGCATGGAACCGGACGCAAGGGGGAGCGATGCACTCTGGGGAGCGCTTGGCGCATCTGCTGGTGGAGGCGGAAGGCGGGAAGGAGCATCTTCTGGCCGACCATCTGGCGGGCGTGGCGGAAAGGGCAGGGCGTTTCGCCGCCGCCTTCGGGGCCGGGGAGTGGGGTCGCCTGGCCGGGCTCTGGCACGACCTCGGCAAGTATTCCGACAGGTTCCAGGAGTATCTCGCCCGCAGTGCGGCCGGGGACGAGAAGGCGGCGCTGCGGCTGCGCACGGACCACTCGTCCGCCGGGGCGCAGCACGCCGTAGGGGCGCTGGGCGGCGCGGCGGGCAAGGCCCTGGCCTACGCCATCGCCGGGCACCATGCCGGGCTGGCGGACCACGACGTCGGTGACCGCAACGCGGCCTGCCTCGCCAAGCGCCTGGAAAAGGACGTGGAGGACTGGTCGGCCTGTCCGGCCGGGCTGCTCGGCGCGTCGCCGCCCGCCTATCCGTTTCCTCCGCCCGCCCGGGGGCCGGGCTTCCACGCCGCCTTCTTCGTCCGCATGCTCTTTTCCTGTCTGGTGGACGCGGATTTCCTGGACACCGAGCGGTTCATGGACCCGGCCCGCGCGGACGAGCGCGGCGCGTATCCGCCCCTCGGGGCGCTCAAGGCGCGTTTCGACCGCGAATTGGGGCCGTTCCTGGCGGCCAAGAGCGGCACCCCGACTCCGCTCAACGCCCGCCGCGCCGCCATTCTCGGCCATTGCCGCCGGGCCGCGTCCGCACCGCCCGGCCTGTTCTCCCTGTCCGTGCCCACCGGCGGGGGCAAGACCCTCTCGTCCATGGCCTTCGCCCTCGACCACGCCGTGCTCCACGGCATGACGCGCATCGTGCACGTGATGCCCGTCACCGCGATCATCGAGCAGAATGCGCGGGTCTTCCGCGATTTCCTGGGCCAGGACGCCGACGCGGTGCTCGAACATCACAGCTCCTTCGATCCCGCGGACCACGACCTGCGCGGCCGCCTGGCCACCGAGAACTGGGACGCGCCGGTCGTGGTCACCACGGCCGTGCAGTTTTTCGAATCGCTCTTCGCCAACCGCGCGGGCCGCTGCCGCAAGCTGCACAACCTGGCGCGCGCGGTCGTCGTGCTCGACGAGGCCCAGACCCTGCCGCGCGACTACCTGGAGCCGTGCCTCGCGGCCCTGCGCGAACTGACCGCGCACTACGGCGCGAGCGTGGTGCTGTGCACGGCCACGCAGCCCGCGCTGGAGCGCACCGAGGAGTTCGCGCAGGGGCTGGAGGGCGTGCGCGAGATCATTCCGGACGCGCGCGCCCTGGCGCTCGCCCCGGAGTTCCGGCGCGCGCGCTTCGTCATGGAGCCGGAGCCGTTGGACGACGCGGAGCTGGCCGAACGGCTCGCGGCCTGCGGCCGGGGCCTGTGCGTCGTGAACACGCGGCCGCATGCGCGCGCCGTGTACGCGGCGCTACGGGACCGCCCGGGCGGCGGCGGGGACGGCTCGGGGCTGTTTCATCTTTCCGGCAACATGTGCGCGGCGCACCGGGCCCGGGTGCTGGAGCTCGTCAGGACGCGGCTGGCGGAGGGGGGGCGCTGTCTCGTGGTCTCCACGAGCCTGATCGAGGCCGGGGTGGACATCTCCTTCCCCGTGGTCTTCCGCGCCATGGCCGGGCTGGACCAGATCATCCAGGCCGCCGGGCGTTGCAACCGCGAAGGCGCGGGGGCCGCGGGCGTGGTGCACGTGTTCGCGCCAAGGGATCGGCGCACGCCCGACTATCTGGCCCAGCCCGTGGCCGCCACGCACCACGTCCTGCACGCGCTCGGAGAGCGCTTCGACCCGCTCGATCCGGCCACGGTGGCGGAGTATTTCCGCGAGCTGTTCTGGCGCGCCGGGCCGGGGCTGGACAGGAAGAACATCCTGCCCGACCTGGAGCGCACGTGGTTGGACATGAAGTTCCCGTTCGCCGCTGTGGCCGAACGGTTCCGGATCATCGAGAGCTCCCTCGAGCCGGTCGTCGCGCCCTGGGACGGGCGGGCGCGCGAGCTGATCCAGGCCCTGCGCCGCGCCGAGCACCCCGGCTCCGTGCTGCGGCGGCTGCAGCCCTACGTCGTGCAGGTCTCCCCGCGCCTGTTCGACCGGCTGCGCGACGGGTACGTGGAGATGGTCCACGACCAGTACGCGGTGCTGCGCACCCTGGACGGCTGCTACTCCGACGACGTGGGCCTGGACGCGGCGTCGCTGGGAGTCGTGGAGCCGTCCGGGCTTATCGCGTGAAAAATCCGACAGCCTTTTTGAACACCGGGAAAGCGCATTTCGTTCCGGCCTTTTGTCTTGGTTTTTCTTCTGCTCCATGCGACACCTGAGGCCTCGTCTATATAACCCATGCCACCATGGGAGGATGGCCTATGCACAACGACGTGGTGTTGAAGGTGTGGAGTGATTTCGCCTGCTTCACTCGCCCGGAGATGAAGGTGGAGCGCGTCAGCTACGACGTGATCACGCCCTCGGCCGCCCGGGCCGTGCTCGAGGCGATTCACTGGAAACCGGCGATCCGCTGGGTCGTGGAGCGGCTGCACGTGCTCAGGCCCGTGCGCTTCACCTCCATCCGGCGCAACGAGGTGGCCTCCAAGGCCTCCACCGACCTCGCGAAGACGGCCATGCGGGACGGCAGGGCCCTGGGCATCGCCATCGAGGACGACCGCCAGCAGCGCGCGTCCCTGATCCTGCGCGACGTGGCCTACGTGATCGAGGCGCGCATGGAGCCGACCCCGCGCGCCGGGCCCGACGACAACCTCGCGAAGCACATGGAGATGTTTTGCCGCCGCGCGGCCAAGGGGCAGTGCTTCCATCGCCCCTATCTGGGCTGCCGCGAGTTTCCGGCGCACTTCGAGCTGCTCGACGCGCCGCCCGCCTCGCCGTTACGGGGCTCGCGGGACCTCGGCTGGATGCTGCACGACCTGGACTACGGCCGCGACATGGAGGCGAGGTTCTTCCGCGCCGCCATGGTCGACGGGGTGATCGCCGTACCGCCGTTCGGCGCGGGCGCGCCCGGGGAGGTGGCGTCATGATCCTCCAGGAACTGACCCGCTGCTACGACCGGATGCTCGCCGCGGGCGAGGCCCCGGAGTTCGGCTTCGGCATGCAGAAGGTCCACTACGCGATGACCATCGACGAGGCCGGGAACCGGGTCGGCGATCCCGCGACCCTGGCCGAGCCGGAAAAGGGCAGGGTCGTGCCCGTCGAGCTGAAGGTGCCCGACCCGGTGGAGCGCTCCTCCAACGTCGAGGCCAATTTCGCCTGGGACAACACCAAATACGTGCTCGGTGCGGATGCGGGCGGGAGCCCGAAACGCACCCTGGAGTGCTTCGCCGCCTTCAGGCAGCGCTGCCGCGACGTGGGCGGCGATCTCGACGACGCGGGCATGCGCGCGCTGCTGCGCTTCCTGGACGGCTGGAACCCGGAGGACGCGCCGCAATTGCCGGACTGGGAGCGCATGGCCGGGCTGAACGTCGTCTTCCGCCTCGCGGGCGAGCGCCGCTACATCCACGAGCGCCCGGCCGTGCGCGAGGCGTGGCTGGACTACATGGAAAGGCAGGCCTGGGACGTGCGGGCCGATTGCCTGATCACCGGCGGACGGACCCGGGCCGTGCGGCTGCACAAGAAGGTCAAGGGGCTGATCGGCGGGCAGACGGGCGGGGCTCCGCTCGTGTCCTTCAACGCGGACGCCTTCGAGTCCTATGCCAAACACGGCAGGACGGGCAACGCGCTCAACGCCCCCATCGGCGAGCTGGCGGCCTTCAAGTACGCCACGGCGCTCAACCGGTTGCTCGCCGCGGACAGCCCGCGCCGCATGCGCGTGGGCGAGAACATGTACGTGTTCTGGGCCGACGGCCCCTGCGCCCGGCAGGTCGAGACCCTGTGGGCCACGGTCATGGTCGATTCCACCGCCATGGAGGAGGCCGCGCTGCGCAACAGCTTCGAGAACCTGCGCAACGGCCAGCCGCCCGTGGAGGGCTGGTCGCCGGAGGCGACCTTCGACATCCTCGGCCTGGGGCCCAACGCCGCGCGCGTGGTCGTGCGCTACTGGCGCTCGTCCACGGCGGGCGAGGTCTTCGACCGCGTGCGCCGGCACTACGACGACCTGGCCATCGCGCGCCGGTTCGACAACGAACCGGAGTTCCCCACGCTCTGGCAACTGCTCGGCGCGACCCGGCGCACGGGTTCCGCCGAACCGGCCAAGGCGCCGCTCATCGACGCCTTTCTGCGCGCGGTGCTCGACGGCGCCGACTATCCGCGCGCGCTGCAGGGCGCGGTGCTGGCGCGCGTGCGCGCCGAACGCCGCGTGGGCTACCTGCGCGCCGCGCTGCTCAAGGCCTTCATGGCGCGGCTGTTCCGCCGCCGTTCCGATCACCCCGACCGCATGGAGCTGACCATGACCGTCAACACTGGGACCGACAACATCGCCTACCGGCTCGGGCGGCTCTTCGCCGTGCTGGAAAAGACGCAGCAGGCCGCGCGGCCCGGCGTCAACGCCACGCTCGCCGAGCGCTACCTGTCCGCGGCGTCCAACTCGCCGCGCGCCATCTTCAACCTGCTCCTGCGCAAGGTGCAGAACGACCTGAAGATCATCGGGCGGGAGCAGGGCGGCGGCCTGGCCCACTGGTTCCGCCGCCAGATCGAGGACATCATGGCCGGACTGGACGCCTTCCGGCCGCCGGTTCCCGGGCTGCCCGACCGCTTCAGCCCGGACCAGGCCAGCCTGTTCCTGGTCGGCTATTACCAGCAGCTTGCCGAGAAGAAGGACAAGACCGAAAGCCGCGACGATTCCTAACCCCGACACCCTACGGAGAACGACCATGACCGCCCTGAATAATCGCTATGATTTCGTGTACCTGTTCGACGTCGTCAACGGCAACCCCAACGGCGATCCCGACACCGACAACATGCCGCGCACCGACCAGGAGACCGGCCACGGTTTGGTCACCGACGTCTGCCTCAAGCGCAAGATCCGCAATTTCGTGGACCTCGTGCGCAACGGCGAGGACCGCTACAACATCTACGTGCGCGAGCGCGCCGTGCTCAACGACCAGCACGCCCTGGCCTATTCGGCCACCGGCGTGGAGCGGCCCGCGGAAAGGAAACTGCCCAAGAAGGAGGAGGACCAGAGGAAGGTCCGCGACTGGATGTGCCACAACTTCTTCGACGTCCGCACCTTCGGCGCGGTCATGACCACGGGCGTGAACTGCGGCCAGGTGCGCGGGCCCGTGCAACTGGCCTTTGCGCGCTCCATCGAGCCGGTGGTGCCCCAGGAGGTGACCGTGACGCGCATGGCCGTGACCACCCAGGCCGAGGCCGAGAAGCAGGAGGGCGGCAACCGCACCATGGGCCGCAAGTACATCCTGCCCTACGGCCTGTACCGCTGCGAGGGGTTCGTCTCCGCGCACCTGGCCCGGCAGACCGGGTTCGACGAGGCGGACCTCGAAACGCTCTGGCAGGCCCTGCAGAACATGTTCGAGCACGACCGCTCCGCGGCGCGCGGCATGATGGCGGCGCGCGGGCTCTACGCGTTCAGGCACGCCACGGCCCTGGGCAACGCGCCCGCGCACAGGCTCTTCGAGCGCATCGGCGTCGAGCGCCTCACGGACACGGCGACCCCGGCGCGCTCGTTCGGCGACTACGGGGTGAGCATCGACCGCGCCGGGCTGCCCGAGGGCGTGGAGTTGCTGGAGCTGATCTAGCCATGTCCGCTCCCGTTGCCCCCGCGGGGCCCGCCGCCCCCGCGGGGCCCGCCGCCCCCGCGGGGCCCGCCGTTCCCGTTGCGGTCCAGGGGCCCCTGTATGCCGAGGACGACCTGGTGCCGCTCTCGGCCCTGCAGCACGTGCTCTACTGCGAGCGCCAGTGTGCGCTGATCCACGTGGAGCGGGCCTGGGCCGAGAACCGGCAGACCGCCGCCGGGCGCATCCTGCACGCCCGCGTGCACGCGCCCGGCGGCGAGCGGCGGCGCGGGGTGCGCACGGAGTTCGGCGTGCGCCTCGTGTCCTTTGCGCTCGGGGTTTCCGGGGTGGCCGACGTGGTGGAGTTCCACGCCGGGCCGGGCGGCGAGACGCCGTTTCCCGTGGAGTACAAGCGCGGGCGGGCCAAGGGCGGCGACTGCGACCGCGTGCAGCTCTGCGCCCAGGCCGTGTGCCTGGAGGAGATGCTGGACGTGCGTCTGGAGGCCGGGGCGCTCTATTACGGCGAGGCGCGGCGGCGGGTCGAGGTGGTTTTCGACCCGCCGCTGCGCGCCGCCACGCGCGCCGCGGCCGAACGCGTGCACGAGATCGTGGCCTCGGGCCGCACCCCGCCCGCCGTCTACGGCGGCAAGTGCCGGGCGTGCTCGCTCCTGGAGCTGTGCCGCCCCAAGGGCGTGGCGCGGTCCGTGCGCGGATACCTGCAAGCCATCGTGGAGGGGCCGTGAAGCATCTGCTCAACACGCTCTACGTGACCAGCCAGGGGACGTACCTGGCCAAGGAGGGCGAGGCGGTCGTGGTTCGCAACGACGGCGAGACGCGGCTGCGCGTTCCGGCGCACACCCTGGGCGGCGTGGTCTGCTTCGGGCAGGTGTCGGCCAGCCCGCAGCTCATGGCGCACTGCGCGGAAAACGACATCGGCATGAGTTTTCTGAGCGAGAACGGCCGGTTCCTGGCCCGGGTGGTGGGCGAGGCGAGCGGCAACGTGCTGCTGCGGCGCGCCCAGTACCGCATGGCCGACGACCCGGCGGCGTGCGCGCTGGTCACGCGCTGCGTGCTGACGGGCAAGCTGGCCAACGAGCGGTCCGTGCTGCGCCGGGGCCTGCGCGACCACGGCGCGGAGATGGACCGGGCGGCCGTGGAGGGGGCGCTGGCGGTCATCGACGGCGCGCTGCGGCGTCTGGAGGGCGAGGGCGACATGGAGGTGCTGCGCGGGCTGGAGGGCGCGGCGGCCAACGCGTATTTCGGGGTCTTCGACGGGCTCGTGCGCGTGGCGGGAGAGGCCTTCGCGTTTCGCGGGCGCAACCGCAGGCCGCCCCTGGACAACATCAACTGCCTGCTTTCGTTCCTGTACACGCTGCTGATGCACGACGTGCGCAGTGCGCTGGAGACCACGGGGCTGGATCCGGCCGTGGGGTTTCTGCACCGCGACCGGCCGGGGCGCATGGGATTGGCCCTGGACATGATGGAGGAGTGGCGCACGCTGGCGGACCGGCTGGCGCTCACGCTCGTCAACCGGCGGCAGGTGAACGCCGGGGGCTTCGAGACCACGGCGTCGGGCGCGGTGCGCATGGACGACGAGACGCGCAAGGCGGTGCTCGTGGCCTATCAGAAGCGCAAGCAGGAGGAGGTCGAGCATCCGTTCCTGGGCGAGCGCATGGAGATCGGGCTGGCGGTGCACGTGCAGGCGCAGTTGTTCGCGCGGTTCGTGCGCGGCGACCTGGACGGGTATCCGCCGTTCGTGTGGAGGTCGTGATGCTGGTGCTGGTGAGCTACGACGTGGACACGCGGGACCGGGGCGGGGCGCGGCGGCTGCGGCGCGTGGCCCGGGCGTGTTGCGATTGGGGGCAGCGCGTGCAGTATTCGGTGTTCGAGTGCCTGGTGGACCCGGGCCAGTGGGAGCATTTGCGCGCGCGGCTGGTGCAGGAGATCGACGCGGAGCGCGACAGCCTGCGGTTCTATTATCTGGGTTCCAACTGGCGGCGGCGCGTGGAGCACGTGGGCGCCAAGCCCGGGGTGGACCAGGAGGGCCCGCTGATCGTCTGACGGCTGCCGCGCGAACCCGGAGCGTCCGGTTTTTCGCGGGGGTTTCGCGGTTGATTTATCGTAAGCTATTTCAATGTGTTGTGTTTGCGATCCTTGACAACACAATAGAGTTCTTCGAGAATCGCCATCAGGTTCGCGGAAACGCCCCGCGCACCACCCGACTCTCGCGCCTTCCCGGCGCGAGAGTCCCGCCCCGCACGGGGGCGCGGATTGAAACAGCTTTGTCCACTTGAAATTCAGCGTGTCCAGCGGTCCCGCCCCGCACGGGGGCGCGGATTGAAACCTTTCCAGCAAGACGGTCATCGGCGCCGTGGTCAGTCCCGCCCCGCACGGGGGCGCGGATTGAAACAGCTCGTGCAGGAGATTCTTGGTCAGCACGGCGGTCCCGCCCCGCACGGGGGCGCGGATTGAAACAACGGCCACGCCCTCGGCCCGAACGACGCCTCGCCCGTCCCGCCCCGCACGGGGGCGCGGATTGAAACCGCCACGCTCATGCTCGGCTCGATGCGGTACCCGTCCCGCCCCGCACGGGGGCGCGGATTGAAACTCGCGGTTCTGGGCCCCGGAGATGGAGTAGATGGTCCCGCCCCGCACGGGGGCGCGGATTGAAACATCGAGTTTTTCCTCCAATCGTTGGCCGGTATGCAGTCCCGCCCCGCACGGGGGCGCGGATTGAAACCGGGCTTTTTTGGGGTCGCGAAGTTGGGGCGTAGTCCCGCCCCGCACGGGGGCGCGGATTGAAACCGCGTCCCGCCGCAGCGCGCGGACGCATGCAAAGGTCCCGCCCCGCACGGGGGCGCGGATTGAAACATGTTAGTCCTCCTCGCCGCCCATGGCCCGCAGGTCCCGCCCCGCACGGGGGCGCGGATTGAAACCTTTCCGGCGCGTCCATCAACCCGGCCGGAGACGTCCCGCCCCGCACGGGGGCGCGGATTGAAACGTCCGTCCAAGCTCGTGTTTCCGCGCCGCGCTCTCCGTCCCGCCCCGCACGGGGGCGCGGATTGAAACTTTGCAACAGCACTGCAAAGTGGTGCAAATGCTTTTGTCCCGCCCCGCACGGGGGCGCGGATTGAAACCGCCACGATGGGGTTGGCCACCGCGGAGATGGAGTCCCGCCCCGCACGGGGGCGCGGATTGAAACTTGGTCTTGGTGCCCGAGGCCTTGGCATCCGGCTCGTCCCGCCCCGCACGGGGGCGCGGATTGAAACAAGGTACGCTTTTTGGTTTGCACGTATTGCAGCAGTCCCGCCCCGCACGGGGGCGCGGATTGAAACTACCTCACGGCGACGACCGTTGAATACGGCACCGGTCCCGCCCCGCACGGGGGCGCGGATTGAAACTCGTGGGTCGCGGACAAGCTGGGCCTGGGGGGCGGTCCCGCCCCGCACGGGGGCGCGGATTGAAACCCCGTCGATGCCCAGGGCGCGTTCGTCAACCGAAGTCCCGCCCCGCACGGGGGCGCGGATTGAAACCCATTCGCTTCGAGGAGCCGGTGGAGATCGTCGAGTCCCGCCCCGCACGGGGGCGCGGATTGAAACATTTCCAGGACGCGGTCATCGTCGGCGCCATGGTGTCCCGCCCCGCACGGGGGCGCGGATTGAAACTCCTGGCCCCGGGGAATTTCCCCTGGGCCAGCATGTCCCGCCCCGCACGGGGGCGCGGATTGAAACGGTTTCATCTGTCTGTCTCCTTGCGGTTATTCGCGTCCCGCCCCGCACGGGGGCGCGGATTGAAACTGCTCGTAGCGCAAAACCTCGTCCGGGTCCATGCGTCCCGCCCCGCACGGGGGCGCGGATTGAAACCCAAGTTACGCCGAAATGCTCAAGGCCGCACACATGTCCCGCCCCGCACGGGGGCGCGGATTGAAACACGTCCCGCCACGACCAGGCCCGCGTCCAGGTCAGTCCCGCCCCGCACGGGGGCGCGGATTGAAACCTGCCCACGATGACTTCCGCGTCGCCTACCAGGTGTCCCGCCCCGCACGGGGGCGCGGATTGAAACAGCTCATGAATTTCGAAACCGACGGAAACATGCCGTCCCGCCCCGCACGGGGGCGCGGATTGAAACGTCTTCCGTGGGCGGGTATGCCGTGGCGTCCCCGGGTCCCGCCCCGCACGGGGGCGCGGATTGAAACACGTCGCGGATCTCGGTGCGCAGCCCTTCGAGCGCGTCCCGCCCCGCACGGGGGCGCGGATTGAAACACCGCCAGGGGCGGCAGATGGTCCACCAACGTGACGTCCCGCCCCGCACGGGGGCGCGGATTGAAACATGTTCTCTCCTAGATGTTGGCGTAGTGTTGTTTGAGTCCCGCCCCGCACGGGGGCGCGGATTGAAACATGACCGTGGGGATGACCGCGATGCCGCGCGGACGTCCCGCCCCGCACGGGGGCGCGGATTGAAACACCGCCAGGGGCGGCAGATGGTCCACCAACGTGACGTCCCGCCCCGCACGGGGGCGCGGATTGAAACATGTTCTCTCCTAGATGTTGGCGTAGTGTTGTTTGAGTCCCGCCCCGCACGGGGGCGCGGATTGAAACATGACCGTGGGGATGACCGCGATGCCGCGCGGACGTCCCGCCCCGCACGGGGGCGCGGATTGAAACCAACTGCCGGACCTGCGCGGCGAATTTCTGCGCGTCCCGCCCCGCACGGGGGCGCGGATTGAAACCCCAGCTACGAGGACCTGCCCAAGTTTTGCGCGGGTCCCGCCCCGCACGGGGGCGCGGATTGAAACGCCGCGGGCCCGCTGCCGAACGTGGTTACGCTGGTGTCCCGCCCCGCACGGGGGCGCGGATTGAAACATTTCAATGACCTTGCCGGGGCCGCGGCCGTCGAACGTCCCGCCCCGCACGGGGGCGCGGATTGAAACCACTCCGGCCTGCCCGTGGCCGACGGCACCCGCGTCCCGCCCCGCACGGGGGCGCGGATTGAAACTTGGTGGACCTGCGCCGCAAAGACCGCCACCGGGGGTCCCGCCCCGCACGGGGGCGCGGATTGAAACTGGATCGACGAACTCGTGACCGAACACATGGGCGTCCCGCCCCGCACGGGGGCGCGGATTGAAACATTCAAGCAGTGATGGAGTACGAACCGTGACCCCTGTCCCGCCCCCGTGCGGGGGCGCGGATTGAAACCTTGAGACCGCCAACGTGCTGGCATTTCGCGAGGGTCCCGCCCCCGTGCGGGGGCGCGGATTGAAACGGAAGACCGCGCTCATAGGGACGCACAGCAACCAGTCCCGCCCCCGTGCGGGGGCGCGGATTGAAACCTTGAGCAGGGCGGATCGGGCGAGGATGGTGTCGGTCCCGCCCCCGTGCGGGGGCGCGGATTGAAACCCGTAGATGGGCCCTGGAGATTGCTCCTCCGGGGCGTCCCGCCCCCGTGCGGGGGCGCGGATTGAAACACTAGATTAATTAGACTTTTTTTGCGATTCTCGCGTCCCGCCCCCGTGCGGGGGCGCGGATTGAAACTTTGCTCGCCGGGCCGGGCGGGTCCCAAGGTGCGGTCCCGCCCCCGTGCGGGGGCGCGGATTGAAACAAAGAGGCGTTCCTGGGCCCGCGCCATCTCGTCGGTCCCGCCCCCGCACGGGGGCGCGGATTGAAACTTCGGCGTCCTTGCTGACGACGTAGGACTCGGTCGTCCCGCCCCCGCACGGGGGCGCGGATTGAAACGAAATGTGCAGACACAGCGCCAAGCAGATCGGTAAGTCCCGCCCCCGCACGGGGGCGCGGATTGAAACCTTTGATACATGCATTTATGCGTGATACTTGGACGTCCCGCCCCCGCACGGGGGTGCGGATTGAAACAGAGGATCAAAATTTTTGGTTTGAGGCACAAGCAGTGTCCCGCCCCCGCACGGGGGCGCGGATTGAAACCCTTCAGTGATTGGGTAAGCTCCGTCCCTTTCCTGTCCCGCCCCCGCACGGGGGCGCGGATTGAAACCACGACAAGACAGTCTTGGTCCTCACTGAGGATGCAGTCCCGCCCCCGCACGGGGGCGCGGATTGAAACTTTTGCAGAATGTTCACAACATACTGGTTTTGCTGTCCCGCCCCCGCACGGGGGCGCGGATTGAAACTTGCCGCGCTCCGCGTCGTCCAGGACCACGCCCAGGTCCCGCCCCCGCACGGGGGCGCGGATTGAAACAAGGTGGACGGCACGGACCACCTGCAGGCCGTGCGTCCCGCCCCCGCACGGGGGCGCGGATTGAAACTTCGTCCGATATCCGGGCCTGACCATGACGCTGGGGTCCCGCCCCCGCACGGGGGCGCGGATTGAAACTTGGTCAGCACGGCGCGGATCTGCCGATCCACGGGTCCCGCCCCCGCACGGGGGCGCGGATTGAAACATCAATTTCACGTCCCTGGAGCCGGACGAGGACCCGTCCCGCCCCTGCACGGGGGCGCGGATTGAAACATTGCCCCGCGCACGCCCACGGCCAACGGGGCGGGTCCCGCCCCTGCACGGGGGCGCGGATTGAAACTTGAGACCGCCAACGTGCTGGCATTTCGCGAGGCGTCCCGCCCCTGCACGGGGGCGCGGATTGAAACAGGAGAAAATAGGCATCCCCTCATTGTCGCCGGGGTCCCGCCCCTGCACGGGGGCGCGGATTGAAACCACGTCCCGGGCCGCGTCCCCTGCACCAGAACGGGTCCCGCCCCTGCACGGGGGCGCGGATTGAAACTTCGAGATGTACGCGGATAGGCCGTCCCGGGCCAGTCCCGCCCCTGCACGGGGGCGCGGATTGAAACAGGCCAAGGCCGCGCCCTTGAAGCAGTCGCCCACGTCCCGCCCCCGCACGGGGGCGCGGATTGAAACTTGCTTTTTAAATAGTAGTCAAACGTATACGCAAAGTCCCGCCCCCGCACGGGGGCGCGGATTGAAACCGCCCGCTCCGGTCCGTCGGCCTGCGCCACGTCCACGTCCCGCCCCCGCACGGGGGCGCGGATTGAAACGAGGTGGACGATATCTCATGCACGAGACAGGACGGTCCCGCCCCCGCACGGGGGCGCGGATTGAAACATTTTTCTCTCCTCCTCGTTTCACGGCCTGCGGAGTCCCGCCCCCGCACGGGGGCGCGGATTGAAACAGGACGCTCCGGGAGATCATGGGCGATTACTACGGTCCCGCCCCCGCACGGGGGCGCGGATTGAAACCGCAGCTCAACGCCCGGGGCGAAGTGATCCGCATGTCCCGCCCCCGCACGGGGGCGCGGATTGAAACGGTGACCAGCTTGCGCTTGGACTGGGACGTGCCCGTCCCGCCCCCGCACGGGGGCGCGGATTGAAACGCCGCCCTGTCGCTGGACAATCTGGACGGCGACGGTCCCGCCCCCGCACGGGGGCGCGGATTGAAACTGCATCTCCCTCTGCGTCGTTTCCCTGGTCGGTTCGTTCCGCCCCCGCACGGGGGCGCGGATTGAAACCTCGGCCGCTGTTGGGTCAAACAATTCGACGCCAGTCCCGCCCCCGCACGGGGGCGCGGATTGAAACCGCGCGGCGGACGTGGCCGTGGCCGAGGTGTCCGGTCCCGCCCCCGCACGGGGGCGCGGATTGAAACCAACTCTATTTCAGGATAAAGGACAACACCATGCGTGTCCCGCCCCCGCACGGGGGCGCGGATTGAAACATGTCCGCGCCGGTGGCGTGCTGCACGGCCGCGGGTCCCGCCCCCGCACGGGGGCGCGGATTGAAACAGGCGATCGACCTGCCCCGATGGGCATACGCAAAGGTCCCGCCCCCGCACGGGGGCGCGGATTGAAACTGCTCGGCCTCATCGGCCTTGCGCTGGGCCGCCAGTCCCGCCCCCGCACGGGGGCGCGGATTGAAACCCGCCGACGCCGGAGGAGCCCGAGCGCACGGCCAGTCCCGCCCCCGCACGGGGGCGCGGATTGAAACATGTCGCTCATCGCCAAAAAGTGGTTTCGACCCCGTCCCGCCCCCGCACGGGGGCGCGGATTGAAACGTTCCACTGGTGCGCGCCGACCACGCAGAACCGCTGCGTCCCGCCCCCGCACGGGGGCGCGGATTGAAACCTGGTTTTCCCCCCGCAAAATGGGCAGGTCGGGTGTCCCGCCCCCGCACGGGGGCGCGGATTGAAACCACCACCGTGAGCGCGGAGGCTGGCGACGTGGACGTCCCGCCCCCGCACGGGGGCGCGGATTGAAACCAGTGGCCGCTCACAGCCCCATCCCCACGCCGAGTCCCGCCCCCGCACGGGGGCGCGGATTGAAACCGGAACGACGCTCCCGACCCCACCCGTCATCGCGTCCCGCCCCCGCACGGGGGCGCGGATTGAAACAGGGGAGGGGAACTTCGGTTCATCTTTTGTGCCCGTCCCGCCCCCGCACGGGGGCGCGGATTGAAACGATCCCACATGATTTCGACGGCCGCGAACCCCTTGGTCCCGCCCCCGCACGGGGGCGCGGATTGAAACCGCCGAGCATGAACCACTACTGGCGTTCCGTGGTCGTCCCGCCCCCGCACGGGGGCGCGGATTGAAACTCAGGATCGCCCGACCAGACCACCTTCTCAGGACCTTGTCCCGCCCCCGCACGGGGGCGCGGATTGAAACAGATATGCGGTCATGTCACTTCCCCTCGCTGTGGGTCCCGCCCCCGCACGGGGGCGCGGATTGAAACATGCACAAGGCCGACCATCCGGACGGCGTGTACTCGTCCCGCCCCCGCACGGGGGCGCGGATTGAAACCGTGACCGCGGCACCGAACACGGCATCGGCGCCGTGTCCCGCCCCCGCACGGGGGCGCGGATTGCAACGGGATCAAAGACCACCGGTCATTTTGCACCATCCGTCCCGCCTCCGCCCGGAGGCACAAAAAAGGGCTGCGGCCTGCGCCGCAGCCCTTTTCTTTTGTCCGGCGGGTCCCGAAGGAATCCCACCACCGACATTCTTTCATCCAATCGACGCCGTTCCGTCACCATTCGTAACACGGGGGCGGATAGATTTTTTCTGCCGTCATCCCGGCGGCGCAAACCTGCTTTCTACGGATGGAGGAAGGATATGGGAGAGCATTGCAGGCGGACCCTGCGGCGCGCGGCGCTGTGGATCCTTGTGGCGTTCTGTCTGTCGGCCATGGCCCCGGCCCCGGTTTCGGCAGCCCAGGCCGCCAAGTACGTCTTCTACTTCATCGGCGACGGCATGGGCATTCCTCAGCGCACCGCCACCGAGGCCTTCGGCGGGCGGCGTCTGACCATGGACTCCTTCCCGGCCCAGGGCATGACCACCACCCGCGCCAACGACCGCTTCATCACCGGTTCGGCCGCCGCGGCCACGGCCCTGGCCTGCGGCCAGAAGACCAACATCAACTACATCGGCGTCGATCCCGACTACAGGCCCGTGAAGAGCGTGGCCGAGATGGCCAGGGACAAGGGCTGGAAGGTGGGGATCGTCTCCAGCGTGAGCATCGACCACGCCACCCCGGCCGGGTTCTACGCCCACGTCAAGACCCGCAAGATGTATTATGAAATCGAGCGCGACCTGGCCGCGTCCGGCTTCGACTACTTCGGTGGCGGCGGCTTCAAGGATCCCATGGGCAAGAAGTCCAAGAATCCCCAGGGCAGTTCCCTGGAGTTCGCCAAGTCCAAGGGCTACCGGCTGGTCACGGACAAGGCCGAGTTCCTGAAGCTCAAGCCCGGGCAGAAGATCCTGGCCTGGAACGACTGGCTCCAGGACGACGAGGCCCTGCCCTACGCCATGGACCGCCGCACGCAGGACATCTCCCTGGCCGAGTTCACCAAAAAGGGCATCGAGCTGCTGGACAACCCCAAGGGCTTCTTCCTGATGGTCGAGGGTGGCAAGATCGACTGGGCCTGCCACGCCAACGACGCGGCCGCGGCCCTGCGCGACACCATGGCCTTCGACGACGCGGTCAAGGAGGCCGTGGCCTTTGCCGAAACGCACCCGGCCGAGACCCTCATCGTGGTCACCGGCGACCACGAGTGCGGCGGCCTGACCCTGGGCTTCGCGGGCACCAAGTACGAGTCCTACTTCGACCTGCTGGGCGGGCAGAACGTCTCGTTCCAGAAGTTCAGCGACGAGATCGTGGGCGGCTACAAGAAGGCCTGCGGCACCAACTGCTCCTTTGACGCGGTCCGGCCGATGATCACCAGGCACTTCGGCCTGAAGTTCGAGGGCGACGCCAAGGCGGATCTGCTGGTCCTGCACCCCTACGAGGTGCAGATGCTCCAGGAAGCCTACGGCCGGACCATGGACGGCGTGGACACCAAGGATCCGCAGGCGGTCCTGCTCTACGGCGGCTACGATCCGCTGACCGTGACCGTCACCCACCTGCTGAACCAGAAGGCCGGCCTGGGCTGGACCTCGTACCAGCACACCGCCGTGCCCGTGGCCACCTCGGCCATGGGCGTGCGGGCCGAGCTGTTCAACGGCTTCTACGACAACACGGACGTGGCCTTCAAGGTCATGGAGGCCATGGGCGTGCAGCCCAAGGTGTACCACCTGCAGGCCGAAACCAGGACCGACGGGCGGCTCGCCGCCAGGTAGGCCCGCCGCGTCCCCCCACCTCCCTGCTTCCCGGCCCGTCCGGGGCGCGGCCCGCGCGCCGCGCCCCGGACGGAGGGATCGGAGTCCCGCCATGCCGCGTTTCCTCTCCCGCGACGCCGTGCTGTGCGTCGTTTTCGTCGTGGCTTCCGTCGTGCTCTACCTCCTGCCCACGGGCTTCGAGGAGCGCATCAATCCCCGTTCCACGCGCTGCGAGGCCCTGGTCCTGCACGTCGAGGACGACATCCAGCAGTACGGCATGGTCCGCAAGGGCTCGCAGGACGTGACCATGCGGCTGCTGGACGGCCCGTTCAAGGGCCGGGTGGTCACGGGCGAGAACCGGCTCCTGGGCATGATGGACCGGGACAAGGTCTTCCGCCCCGGCGACCGGGCCCTGGCCGTGGTCACCACCCGGGAGGGGGACGGCGGCGAGATCATGGTCGCGCTGCCCCAGGCGCACTACCGGCTGGGCCTGGAAGGGACCCTGGTCGGGATGTTCGTCCTGCTGCTGCTGGCCTACGGCGGCTGGACCGGGGCCAAGGCCCTGCTGTCCTTCGTCTTCGCGGCCTTGTGCCTGTGGAAGGTGCTGGTCCCGGGCCTGTTGCGCGGCTACGACCCCATCCTGCTGACCCTGGGGGTGACGGCCCTGCTCACGGCGGCCATCACCCTGCTGGTGGCCGGGCTCACGCGCAAGGGGGTCGTTTCCTGCTGCGGGGCCCTGCTGGGCGTGCTCGCCAGCTGCGCCCTGGCCCTGTACTTCACGCCGCGCCTGCACGTGAACGGCGCGGTGATGCCCTTCGCTCAGACGCTGCTCTACGCCGGGTTCGGCTACCTGAACTTGACCGAGATCTTCCAGGCCGCGGTGTTCCTCGCAGCCTCGGGCGCGGTCATGGATCTGTCCATGGACGTGGCCGCGGCCCAGGAGGAACTGGCCCGGCAGCGGCCGGACATGTCGCGGCTGGCGCTGCTGGGCTCGGGCCTGCGCGTGGGCCGCGCCGTGGTGGGCACCATGACCACGACCCTGCTCCTGGCCTATTCCGGGGGCTACGTCACGCTGCTGATGGCCTTCATGGCCCAGGGCGTGCCCGTGGCCAACCTGTTGAACCTGGTCTACGTGGCCGCCGAGGTGGAGCGGACCCTGGTGGGCAGTTTCGGGGTGGTCACCGTGGCCCCGTTCACGGCCCTGGTCGGCGCGCTGGTCTATCCGGTGCACGGCCGCGGCCATGCGGGCTGGTGGAAGGCCCTGCTGCCCTTCGCCGCGGCCGCGCGGCCCGCGCCGTGCGGCGTGGCGCCGCACGAATCCGCCGCGAGCGAGGCGCCGGGCGCGCAGGGTGGGGAGCACGTGGAGATGCCGCCGCAGGGGGCATAACCTCTCCGGTGCTCCGCACCGGCCTGGCAGCTGGGGCAGCGGGGGCAGCAGGGAGGTGGCATGCGCCCGGGGGCGAAGAAAAAAAGAAGATGGCCAGCGGTGCCACGCTGGCCATCTAATTGGTACCCAAAACTAGTACCCACTAAGACTGAGTGGAGTCACCTGACATGCAACTACTTAGAATCATTTGGCGTCCCCAAGGAGGTTTGAACCCCTGTTACCGGCGTGAGAGGCCATTGATATAGCAAGAACCTGTAACAACCAGTGTGACGAATAAACAGAATATCGACTGTTATTACTTGATATTATTCTGATACTCCCACGGTTGGCTTTTACTGCCTTTTACCCAATGTGAGGCCGTGGGGTGGAAATAGGGGTGGAAGAGTTCCACCCGCCCTATCCAGGAGGCCTCCATGCCCAAGCGTACTCCCACGAAATAGCCAGGTGTCTACTACCGCGAGGCCCGGCGCATCGGCGGCTCCGGGGTGGAAAAGGTCTTCTACATCACCTTCAAGCAGGATGGCCGGAAGGTGGAAGAGAAAGCCGGCCGTCAGTACGCGGACAACATGACCCCGGCCAAGGCTGCGGCCGTCCGTGCGGAGCGCATCGAGGGCAAGCGCAAATCGCGGTTGGAACTCCGCCAGGAGGCAGAGGAGAGGCGTCAGGCCGAGGCGAACCGCTGGACCTTTTCCCGCCTATGGGAGGAGTACAGGCGGCAGCGGCCCATGAACAAGGCCTTGGCGACGGATGACAACCGTTTCAAGCTGCACCTGGCCCCGGTGCTCGGGGAGAAGACCCCGGAAGAAGCCCTGACCTCGGACACGGACCGCCTGCGCGTCCCGGCTCCTAAGGAAGCTGGCTCCGCAAACCGTCAAGCACGCCCTGGCCCTCCTCAAGCGGATTATCCTGTTCGGCGTGAGGAAGGGGCTCTGTTCGGCCCCGGACCCCCGCCGACTTTCAATCGAAATGCCTCGGGTGGACAACAAGCGCACCGAGGACCTGGACGCCGAAGAGTTGGCAAGCCTGTTGACCGCCATTGACGCCGATTCCAACCGAATCGCGGCCGGCGTGATGAAGATGGCCCTCTACACGGGCATGCGGCGTGGGGAGATTTTCAATCTCCAGTGGGATGACCTGGACTTTGCCCAGGGATATCCGCATCCGGGAGTCGAAGGGCGGCAAGGCGTCCTCCATACCCATGAACGACGCTGCCCGCGCCCATCTGGAGGTCCAACCCCTCACGGAGAGCCCCTACGTGTTTCCGGGCCGGGGCGGCGGAAGGCTCCAGAACATCCAGCCGAGCCTGCACCGTATCCGAGACCGGGCCGGCCTGCCCAAGGACTTCCGTTGCCTGCACGGTCTGCGGCACGTGTACGCCTCCATGCTGGCCTCCTCGGGCAAGGTGGACCTCTATACCCTGCAAAAGCTTCTGACCCACAAGAGCCCGGCCATGACGCAACGGTACGCGCATTTGCGGGACGAAGCCCTGAAGCGGGCTGCGGACGTCGCCGGGGACTTGTTCAACGAAGCTGCCGAGGATGCCGCAGTCCGGAGCGCGGTAGCCGTGAACGGCGCGAACAACGTGGTGCGGCTCAAGAAGTAGGCACCGTGTAGCTGCCTGCTGGCATCTGCGCCTCATCTGGACTTGGATGCAGCCGGCCACGAAGAGACCACAGTATGAAGGCCTTGTGCCGTTGCTGGCATGAAGCCGCCCGAAGGGGCGGACATGGGGACGGCCCAAGGCGTATGTCGTGAACGAGTCACGTGATATGGTCTTCCCTGCCCCTAGACCCCGACTGATCCCCGGAGTTGAAGAGCCGCAACCCTGGCGGCCTGGGGCGGGTACATCACCAGGGGCAAGAAAGGGCCTTGCAATGGCGACTGTTTCCCGCAGTTTCCTTTGCCTCAAGTATGGGCTGACGGAAGAGGATCTGACCGACCTTGAAAGAAAGGATCTCTTGTTCCCGCAAACAGAACTCCCGTCATATATTGAATATGGGAATGGGATGCCTGGAGGCATTTCAATTGAAAGGCTAATAACCGTTTCTGATTCGGAACAAGTCGTGCTCCTTGAAAAGAGTGGGCTGCTACGCGCAGCCACCTGTACCGAGGAACAGGATAGCGCCCCCGCCGAACCAGCATTGGCCGCCACGGAGGCTGACACAGATAAAAGCATTGAGAGTCAATCTGGCGAAGCGGAGTCTACCGGGAAGGGTTCCCGGAGGAAGCGGACATTTACCGACGTTCAGGCCCGCAATGCCTATGAATGGACTTTCCCTAGGGATGGAGTGGGCAAGAAGTCACACCGGGAGATAGCCAAGACACTTTGGCCGTACGAGCCTTGGAACTCCAACATCAAGAAACGAACATAGCGCGGCATCGCACGCGGGAGTGAACTGGCTCCTCGCTACTCGCGCCCCTCTTCCGACCCTCATCGCCAGTAAGGGGACATCTGGGGGACACCTAGGGGACAACGCTCACGTGCTGTCCCCTCTCCCAGAAATCCCCCCAAGCCTGGACCCATAAGGCTTATCGCCTTGTTGTACCACTCAACTTTGTCGTTGATGACCTCCAGGAGGGGACACGTAGCCTCTTTTCATCAGTAACACGGCGGGGCACCGCCAAAAGATGAAAGAGCTACTTCATGGATATTTCCACCGGTGGCGACGCTTAAAGCCGTGGCGTAGCAGCACCACCGTCAGTCAGGCAACGGAATTCCATCTTCAGGGCGCGCTGCCGGAGGATCATCTACTCAGGGCGCCGCTTCCGCCAGAACACGTTTTCCGTCGGCCACGCCAGGGCCTTTTGGGCATGGAGCCGCATTGCATCGCCTCCTTTGGTGGCCTCTCAAGACCCATCCTCGACGTGGGCCTGCAGGGCAATAAGCGTGACGCCGCCGCCATTGCCGTGAGGCGCAGGCGGCGGCGCGTGCCGGAGGAGGCGACCAGCGTGCCGACGTTGATCGGTTTAGTGGAAAGTCACTTGGCCTCGCCCACGAGAACGACCTTGTAGCCGTCCCGGGTGACGTTCCGGGCGTCCGAGTGGAAAATGATGTACTCGACGTAATTGCCCGCCGCGTCGGCCGTGAGGGTTACCGGCACCAGAACGCGCTGGCCGGGCTTGAGCAGGAGCGGCCCTTTGTCGGCGGCGTCCAGGAAGACCACCCCGGACTTCCTGCCGACGATCCTGGTGACCCGCATCTCGGCGTCACCGGTGTTTTGGATGGTCAGGAACACCTCCTTGGGCTCCCCGACGCGCATGCCCTCGACAACCACCTTGCGTGGCGTGGCCGTGAGCACGCCCATGGGAATGGGGGTCACGTCGCCCAGCAGGGTGATCGTCAGCGCCTTCTCCTTTTCCGCTCCCCACTGGAGGTACACGTACTTTTCGAATTTACCCGGGAACTTCAAGGTATTGTATACGATCTCCAGATCGGCCGAAGTTCCTGGGGCAAGAACCGTTCGTTCCAGTCTGGTCGTCGTGCAGGAACAGCTTGTGGAGACGTTGGCGATGGTCACCGGCTCGTCCCCGGCGTTGTGCAGGGTGACGTGCTTGCGGGCCACGATCCCCTCGGTGATGGTGCCGAAAACCAGATGGTCCTGGTCCACAATGAGCTTGCCGGCCGCCAGGGCCTGGCTTCCGCACAGGAGCACCAGGCAGAGAACGGCGGCTATCGTATGGGTGCGCATGACGGATCGTCTCCCGACTTATTTTTCCGGGCCGTGCAGGCCGTGCTTTTTGTTTGCGTAATCGAAGTTCGCGTCCTGGCCCGTGGTATGGCAGAGGCGGCACACGTCCTCCCCGGGAGCGGCCACGATGAGGGACGGATCGCCTCCGGCCTCCACATGGGCGCGGCCGGGGCCGTGGCAGGCCTCGCACTGCACGTCGGCCAATTCGGGCGTCAGTTCCTGGTCCATGTAGCCGCCATCCTTGCCGTAGCCCACCACATGGCAGCGGAAGCACCCCGGAATGGACTGCTTCTCCTCACCCTGCGTCGCGAGATCGGCGAAGGCGTCGCCGTGGCGGGTGGCCTTCCAGCCCTGCGCCTGCTTCTGGTGGCATGGGGCGCACGCCGTGTAGCCCACGTAGTCGCCGAACAGCTCGGCCCGCGCCGTTGCCGGCGTCGACCCGAGCGTAAGCAGGACAGCCGCACAGCATGCCAGGGCCGGGCGCAGGGTTAGCCGCCTAGCAATTGCAGTTGGACGCCGGCTTGACATACAGCTTCTCTTTGAGCTTGCGCAGCAGGTCGGGGTCGATGCCCTGCACATCCAGCAATTCGTCCATGTCCACGAATTCGCCGTTCTTTTCCCGCTGCTCGATGATCTGCCTGGCCAGGTCCGGAGCCAGGCCCAGCTTGCCGACGAGCTGTTCCTGCGTGACGGTGTTCAGGTTCATTTTTCCCGTGTCGTCCTGGGCAAAGGCGATGCCGGCCGTTGCGAGCGTGACCAGGACGAGGAGTGTCGCCAACCAGTTCTTCATGATGCAGGCTCCTGTTACCAACCGAGATATGTTTGCGTGTACAACAGTCCCCACGTCAGCAGCGCGAGGGAGCCGGAGAGTGCGCCGCAAAGCGCCTTCCGCCCCGGTCCGATCTCACTGCGGCCGCATCGGAACAACCCGAGATACAAGGCCATCGTCGTGGCGGAGACCAGCAGCGCGGCCAAGAGCGAAAAAACGATGTCCATGAACATACGGTGCCTCTCTCAATACAGGCCGAGATATTGGAAGAAGGTCAGCGCCGCGATGATGGCCACGGCCAGCAGCATGCCGCACGCGTCCCTGTCCTTTTCTGCCTGGCCGGTGTTGGCCATGTAGTCGAAGCCGTCCTCGGTGGTGGTGTGCGTTGTGGTGCGGTGCATCACCGTTCTCCTATTGGGGCAGCAGCCCCGTCTTGATGCAGATGGCCACCATGGCCAGGACCGCCGCCATGCGGATGATGCCGGCCATGGCGATGACGGCCAGTCCCCTGGGGCCGGGCGCCAGGACGTCGCGCCAGGAAAGGCTGAGCCCCAGGGAGGCGGCGGCGAGAGAGAACGTCCACTTGACCATGACGAACATGGCGTGGCGGGCCGGTTCGTGAAACAGGTGCAGGCAGGCCAGCAGCCAGCAGACGACGAACACGCCGAGCCAGACCGGAAAGCGATCAATGCCCCGGGTGGCCCGAACGTCGGGGTCGGCTTGGTGGCGCAATTTGCGGACGAACATGACGCTGAAGACGGAAAGGAAGCCCGCGGGCATGATGACGAGACGCCCCACGTCGAACCAGCCCGCGTAGCGTCCCGCCTCGTAGCCGTAGGCAAAGGCCGCGGACGTGGCCTGGGCCCCGTTGCCCACGCCCAGCACCGCCGCGAGGCCGAAGGCCTGTTCCGGGAGGCCGAGCCAGCCCGCCAGCACGGGCATGGCGGCCATGGCCACCAGCCCGAAGACGACGAGACCCGCCGCGGCGTTGACCACCTGCCCTCCCTTTGCCTTGATGAGCGGCATGAGGATGGCGCAGGCGTGGGGATCGCCGGTGCACAGTCCCCCGGCAATGACCGCGCCGTGCCGGTCGTCCACCTTGCAGAGGCGGGCGAGGAGCAGCGTCAGACCGGCCGTGCCCAGCAGCGCGGCGACGCAGAGCAGCATGGGCACGAGGCCCAGCTTGAAGGCGTGGCCGATCGGGAAATGGGGCGCCAGCAGGATGATGCCCAGGGGCATGAGCATGTGGATGAGGGAAAGACCGCGTTTCCAGCTGTCGGGCACGCCGAAGACGTTGCCCACCAGCAGGCCCAGTAGCAGGGGATTCCACACGAAGTTGCTGTTGAGGATCTGAAACAGCGGAGTGTGGTGGAGCGGGCCCACCACGCCGTCCAGCCAGGCGAAGAGGTTTTCCAGGGTGAACGGGTTGGGTACCCCCGGGAGGTTGTTGGCGAAAATGCCAATGAAGAGCATGGCCAACAGCCCAGGCAGGATTTCCCCGTAGCCGTACAGGGAGCTGAGGATGGATTTTCTGGTCCGCCCGTAGGCGGAGACGTCGTGCGGAGTCATATCGGCTGTTCCTTGATGTTGCGGCATGATTGTCTGTTTCAGCGACGGATATGGGCGGAACCGCCGGTGTTTACCGCGCCGGAGAGCTTGGCGTAGCCGCCCCGGGACCACGTGCGCCACTGCTCCATGAAGGCGAGGCGCGGGAGCATGGAAAGACGCAGGAAGCCTTCGGTGGTGCCGGTTACGCCGAGCAGCACGTCCAGATTGTCGCGGGGCTGGAAGGCCAGGTTTTCGGAGCGCCGGGTCTCGCCGTCCTCCGTGGTCTCCATGTGCCAGGCATGGATCATCTCCCCGTCGAACGAGTCGATGACGATGCGGAAGAGGGGTTGCCCATCCTCGCCCTTGGGGCCGTCGTAGGTGGGGTGGGCCCTGTCCAGCACGATGGCCTCGGGGTTGTCCAGAAGCAGTTCGTTGAACTGGTAGCAGTGGCCGCAGACATCGGGCCGGACCATGAAGCGGGGATCGAACTCGAACGGCGTATCGCGTTCCAGCAGTTGCACCCCGGTGTAGGCATGCAGGTTGGCCTTGCCCGCGCTGAAGGGCTGCCGGGGATCGAGCTCCACGACCACGTCGGCGTACGCGAGCTGCAGGGCCCGCACCGCATCGCGATCCTGCGGCAGCAGCCGGGCGCGTTCCGGGGTGAGGGCCAGCTCTTTCGAGGCCAGCACCTTCCCCTCCCGGTCCAGCAGGGAGAGGGTGACGGCCCCGGCCGCCGCCTCGGTACGCTCGCAACGCACGACGTATCCGCCCAGCGGCACCTCCTCGCCCGCGGCCATGGCGCAGTCCGCGGGCTTGTCGTAGGTGAAGCTGATGGAATTGATGGTCGGCGTGCCGAATTCCTTGATGCGCACGAATTGCGTGCCGATGAATTCGGGAACGATCCACGTGGCGCCCTCTGCAAAGACCTCGGGCATCCGGTAGCGGTTGCCCGCGTCCGGCGCCAACCCCTGGGCCATGAAGAAGTGGGAGCCCCAGCGGTTGCCCGAATATTTCATGAGCGACAGCTCCGCCTCGGGGCGATCGTCCAGATAGTGGTGGCCCGTGAAGCGCAGGGCCTTGTTGCGCACGCCCAGAAGCTGGTCCTGCCAGTACATGAGGTTGTCGTCGCCCATGGGCTGGTTTTTCCAGAAATCCAGCTGGAAGTTCTTGCGCACGAACGTGGAGGAATCGAACCCGACCAGATAGGCCCTTTTCCCCAGGAGGTGGAAGGACTCCTCGGCCAGGGGCCGGACGTTGCGTGCGTTGCGGGAGGAGTAGCAGAGCCCGGCCGGGGGGATCACGATGCGGCCATTGCGGTAGTCCACGTAGCTGCCGCGGATGAACACGCTTTCCGCCGCCAACAGCCGTTCGCCTTTACCGTTGCGGTAGATCTTGCGCTTGAGCCCCGGAAAGCGCGGAACGAACGGGGCGGAATGGTCCGGCTCGTAGAACGAGCCGTCCGAGATCGCCTTGGGATAGGACGAGAAATGGGAGCCCTCCACCACGGTGCCGAAACTCGGATCGGCCAGTCGGGAGAGGAAGGTGCTCTCCAGAATGGGCTCCAGCACGGGGGACAGGCCCACGAAGAAATCGATGTTCCTGCGCCCCTCCTTGGGCCAGAAGACCATGTTGTCGGTACGGACGAGATAATAGTCGCGGAGATAGAGGTTGTGGCACGCCGGGCCGTCCAGGTCCCCCGCCGTCAGCGTGAAGGCAGGCCGGTTGAACCACCAGTCCGACCACTTCACCGGCCCGGCGATGCTGCCGGTCTCGTTGTCCAGGCTGAAGGGCTCGGCGTTCTCCAGGACCAGGCGTTGCAGCATGCCGGTCATGAGGTTGGGCTCCAGGCCCACGACGTAGCGCGGATCCAGGGGCCACGGCTCGCCCTGGCGAACGGTGACGAGATTGCGCCAGACCACCAGCCGCAGGGTCCCCTCGCCGAAGCCGTGGGCCTTGCTGGCGGCCCATGGGGCGAAGTCGGAGTTCCGGGCGAGGGCGGGTTCGATCTTGATCTCGATGCGCATGTCCAGTTCGGGAATGGTGAGCTGGTACTGGTCCCTTTCGCTCGCCATGGTCTTGTAACCCTGGGCCGTCGCCGGGCGGACGAGCTTTTCCGCCAGCACCACGTCGCCGAAGAAGTCCGTGACCCGCACGAGGAACCCGTCCGGCCTGCGGAAGGCGTAGATGCGCTTGTTGAAATAGTAGCGATAGTCTTCCTGGCGGATGTCCAGAATCACGGGGCGGGTCATGGAAAACGTGGCGGAGCGGATCACGGGAAAGCGGATGGACTCGAAGTCGACACGGTCGAAGTCCAGGTGCCTGGTGACCACCCTGGTGGCGCCGTAGAGGTACTCGCGATCCAGGAAGAAGTGCTTGATCTGCGGGACGAAACCTTCACCGACCTGCAGGGCGCGCGCCTGGTCGCGGCCTTCGAAGGCGCTCGATACGGGCATCTCCAGAGGCCAACCGCCGGATGGCGCGATGAGGGCGATCTCTCCGTAGGGCTTTTCATAATGATCCGTGGCGTAGTCGAACCAGACCCGATATCCCGTATCGTCCACGGGGGCCTTCTGCCGCAGCTTGACGGAGAGCCCCTTGGTCTCGTGGCTGCCGGTTTCGAGATCCACGAGATAGGCCTGTTCCCCCAACAGCAGGAACGGATCGCCCGCAAACGGGGCCGCATCTCCCGAGACCTCGGAAAGATAGAAGAAGCCGCCCGGCGGCACCGAGGCCTTGCCGTCCTGGACGGAACTGCCGCGGAGCGCGACCGCCTCGGACAGCATCCTTTTTTGGCCGTTGTCGTTGCGGAGCGCCTTGTTCCGCAGCCCGGGCAGATGGGGAAGGAAGACCATGTCGTCGGCAGGGGGCAGACCATGGACGTCATGGCCTGCCGCTGCGGCTGGAACGCCGATGGGCAGGCCCATGAGGAGCAGGAACAATATGGACCAAAGGATGAAACGATTGCGCATGGTGTTTTTCCCTGTGACTCCTGTATCCGGCGGGAACCGGCGATTGATGTCTGCCGTCCGGTAATCAAGAAACGTACCATAGCCCTATCTTGTTGAAATATAAAATTTTCATATAAAAGTACCCCCTCCACGCCCCGTCGTTTGGGAGGATGCACGCACAGGGTGTGCGGGAATCCGCACACTATCAGCAAAAAAAGTCAATTATTTCAATGTGGTCGCCTTTTTGCATTGCCTTGTCCACAGGTCCCGGCAGGTGTATCCTCCGGGCTGCTCTCCTGGACAAGGCTGGGGTCATGAAAAGGCAAGTACTCGTGATGGCGGTCGTGGCGTGGCTGCTGGCATCGTGGGGTGGTGCGGCGTGCGCCGCCGCCGCCGCGCCGTTGCGGATCGGTCTCAATACCCAGGCGCCCCCGTTCGCCTTCCTGGACACCACCCGTACTCCCTCCACGGTGCGGGGGCTGGATGTGGACGTGGCCCGGCTGTTGGGGAAGATATTGAACCGCCAAGTGGAGTTTTACCACGGCGCCCTGCCCGACAGCCTGGACACGCTCGCCGCGCGCCGCGTGGACATGCTCATTTCCGCCACTCCGGGCATGATGCCCGAGGGGTCGTTCCTGCTCGTGCCGACCGGCCTTTCCCAAAAGCGGCGCCTGTTCGTCACGTCCCAATGCCGTGACGTGATCTGCCTCAAGGATCTCGGCGCCAAGCACGTCGTTCTGCTGGCCGGCGACAATCCATGGCGTGAGCCCGACCATCCCGCCCCCCACTCGCTCACCGCGGTGTCGAGCACCTTGCAGGCGTTGCGCCTGCTGGCTGCCGGCCAGGCCGACGTGTTCGTAGCGCCTTCCGAGGAGGCGGCCGAGGCGCTGATCCTGCGCGAAGGGCTGCAGAACATCCGCAAGGTGGGCGTCGTGCTGGAGCAGTTGCCGCTCTATTTCATCCTTCGGCAGGACGACCAGGAACTGGGGGCGGCCGTGGTGGAGGCCATGGAGAAAATCCGGGCCTCGGGCGCGCTCGAGAAGATCAGGGAAAAATGGTTCGGAGTCGATTTTACCGCACCGCCTTGGGAAAAATATAAAATTCAGATCATCGGCGTCGCGTGCTTCCTTGGCCTCGTCGTGCTGGGCATCACGGTCTGGAACCGACAGCTCAAGCGGAAAGTCATGGTGATGACCCGTGGCCTGCAGGCCTCGGAGAGAAATTTTCGCGACGTCATCGATTCGTCGCCGGACATGATCGTGGTCGTTGACTCCGATGGCCGCATCCATCGGTGCAATCCCAGCGCGATCAGCGTGTTGGGGGGGCGATCGCGGACCCTGCCCGCGACTCTGGCCCAAAATTTCCCGGCCGAGGAACGCGGGCGATGGGATGAATTTCTCGCCTCGGTCTTTGCCACCGGCCAGGGGTCCCAACACTTCCGCCTTCAGGTGGAGCAGTACGGGGAACGGGAGATCGACGTCGCCGCCACGCGGGTTTCGGATCAGGAGACAGGCGCACAGCTCGCCTGCTGCTTCGCCAGGGACATGACCGAACGCACGCGCATGGAGCAGGAGCTCATCCAGGCCGACAGGCTGGCGACCATCGGCAAGATGGCGGCGGGCGTGGCGCACGAGATCAACAATCCCCTGGGCATCATCCAGGCCAACGTGGAACTGCTGCTCGCCCGCGACCTCGATGCGGCGGCCCGGCGGGAATCGCTGGAGGCCATCCGGCGCAATACCGTGCGCGCCGGCAACATCACTCGGGATCTTTTGGCCACCGCCAAGCCCAAGGCCCCGCAGATGGCCGCGTTGGAGCTGTACGATTTCGTGCAGGCCATCCTGGCCATGGTGGCGCCCCAGTTGAAAGGCATCGACGTCGTGCACCGGAAGCCCTCGTACGCCGTCACCGTGTGGGCCGACGCACACCTGCTGCAGCAGGTGCTCCTCAACGTGCTGCTCAACGCCAAGGCGGCTCTGGCCGGGCGGGCCGCCCCCATGATCAGGGTGCACTACTGCCAGCCGCGCGACGGCAGCGTCCGCATGCTGGTGGTGGACAACGGCCGGGGCATTCTTCGCGACCACCTCAACGCCGTGTTCGATCCTTTCTTCACGACGGGCAGCCCCGAACGGTTCGGCCTCGGTCTGTTCATTTCCCGGCGCATCGTGGAAAACCACAACGGCGTCATGTACGTGGAATCCGAGGTGGGGGCCGAAACCAGGATGATCATTGAATTGCCGACGCCCGACGAACCGACGTCCGGGCATTCCGTGCCGTGTGGGAGCCCGGGTATCGATGGGGAGGGCGCATGAAGACGAAGCTCTTGATCGTGGATGACGAAAAGGACTTCCTTCATGTCCTGAAGAGCTATTTCTCGTTCGGCCAATACGAGGTCCAGACCGCGATCTCCTGTGAAAGGGCGCTCCACCTGCTGGATCAGACCCCGTTCGACGTGGTGGTTACGGATATGGCCATGCCCGAGGCCAGCGGCCTTGATTTGCTGCAGGAGATAAAGAAGGTGGATCGCGCCCTTCCGGTCATCGTCATGACCGGGGTGGGCACCATTGAAAACGCGGTGGAAAGCATCCTGCAGGGCGCTTTCCACTATATCGCCAAGCCCTTCAACCCCAAGGACCTGGAAAACCTCGTTTGCCGCGCGGCAGAGCATGTGGCCCTCAACCGCCGTCTGGAGCGCGAGGCCTCTCGGGGCATCTCCGAACGGTTCATATTGGGCCAAAGCCGCAGCATCCAGGGCGTGGTGCAGATGGCCTCCAAGGTGGCCGCGTCCAATGCCCCCATCCTTATTATGGGAGAAACCGGCACGGGCAAATCCATGTTCGCCCGCATGCTCCACGAACAGAGCGAACGTCGGGAACAACCCTTTCTGACCATCGACTGTGCGGCCTTGGCGGAGACGATTCTGGAAAGCGAACTCTTCGGCCACGTCAAGGGCGCCTTCACCGGCGCCGTGAGCGCCAAGCGGGGGCTGCTGGAGGAAGCCCAGGGCGGCACGATCTTTTTGGACGAGATCGGCGAGCTTTCCCCCGGGACGCAGGTGAAGCTGTTGCGCGCCATTCAGGAGCAGGAGATCAAGCCGGTGGGGGGCAACAAGTCCAGCACCATCGATGTCCGGTTCATTTCAGCCACCAGCCGGGATTTGCGCCAGGAGATCACCGACGGCCGGTTCCGCCGGGACCTGTACTTCCGATTGGCGGTGATCCCCCTGTATCTGCCCCCGCTGCGCGAGCGCCGGGAGGATCTTCCCCTGTTCGTGGACCATTTCATTCGCCGCCTCAACCAGGAGTACAGGAAAAACATTGCGCACATCGACAGAGAGGTGATGAACAGGCTGCTCGACGCACCCTGGCGCGGCAACATCCGTGAATTGGAAAACGTGCTCGAGCGGGCGGTGCTGCTCTCCAACGGCGAGACCATCACCCTGGGCGACATCTGCATGGGAGGCCCGCCGCAGCCCACCGAATTCGCCGGGGCCGGGGCGGTGTCGCTCAAGGAGGTGGTGGAGGGCGCCGAGAAGCGCGCCATCCTCGACATCCTGACGGAAACCGGCGGCAACCGTTCCGCAGCGGCCAAGAAGCTGGGAATCGCCCGGCGCACCCTCTACGACAAGCTGGCCCAATACGGCCTGGACTAGGCCGGTTTTCTCGAGTCCCGCCACGGTCTGGGCGGGGACGTCCCATTCTCCGAGGTCACGACTGTACATTTTCCCGCCACGAGGTGTGCGGTTTTCCGCATACTCTTCGGCCTGCGCGGAGAGCCGTGTTCCCGCCGCAAGTCGCCGCGCGGTTTCTTGGCAATAAAATCTTTATATTACATAATGTTGCGCATATGCCCCCCGGGCTCGGGTTTCGGCATGATCCTTGCGAAGTAATTCACACGGCAAGCGTGCCGGGACTGCCGGCCGACGCGCCTCAACTTTGCATGACGTTGGAGGAAGATAATGAACAGAAGAGCATTTTTGGCCTGTGTCGCGACCGGAGCGCTGGGAGGGCTGCTGCGTCCCTTGGGTGCGCTGGCCTTTCCCACGGTGTTCCCGCACGGCACGACGATCTACCGGCCAGAAAAATGCTGGAGCGGCTTCACGGTCTTCGGCACCGAGGTGGAAGACGAAGGCACAGTGCTTATCGACATGAACGGCAACGTGGTCCACCAATGGAAGCATATTGGGCAGATGGACCACCCCAACAAGATCCTCAAGGGTGGCTATCTAGCCGGCGCCATGCGTCCCAGCCCGGAAAAGAAGGGGCGGATATGGGGGTTGGAAGACTCCTCCGACTTGGCTGTCGTGGATTTCAACGGCAGGGTCGTGCGGGATATCGCCCGGGCCGGCATGCACCACGACTTCCAGTTCCAAGGCAACCCGGTGGGCTACCATGCGCCCGCCATGCCTCTGGACAACTTCAAGGGTACGATGCTCGTCCTCTCCAACAAGATCGTCCAGAAGCCTGCAATCACCGATAAGGATCTGTTGGATGACGTGATCTACGAACTCGACGCAAAGAACAACATCGTCTGGTCATGGCTGGGGAGCGACCATTGGGAAGAAATGGGGTTCACGCCGGAAATGCTGGCGACCATGCGGAAGTACCCTTCCTACTCCATGACCCGCAATGCAGGCGTCAAGGGCGGCGACTGGATACATGCCAATGCGGTTTCCTATCTTGGGCCGAACAAGTGGTTCGAGCAGGACCCCAAAAAATATGCGGCATTCAACCCGGCGAACATAATTGTTTCGTGCCGCCAAACCAACACGAGCTTCATCATCGACAAGGTCGAGGGGAAAATAGTCTGGCGCATCGGTCCGTTATATTATCCAGAAATCGTGTGGGAATTCGCTGGCGAACAATTTTCCCGGGCATATCGAAAGCTGGGGCAGATCATCGGCCAGCACCATACCCACATGATTCCCAAGGGCCTGCCTGGCGAGGGCAACGTTTTGATCTACGATAACGGCGGCTACGCCGGGTACGGCCCCCGCAACCCTGGTGCCCATGAAGGATGGTCCGACGCCCGGCGCGACTACTCGCGTGTCCTTGAGATCAATCCCTGCAATTTGAAGATAGTATGGGAGCATTCGGCAAAGGAAATGGGCATGCGCAACAAGTACCAGTTCTACTCGGACTATGTGAGTTCTGCGCAACGTCTACCGAATGGAAATACGCTTATCACCAACGGCGCTGTCGGGCAATTTCAGGAAGTTACGCCGGATCATGAAATCGTTTGGGAGTATATCAGTCCTTATTACAACAAACGGGGAAAATACAACCTTGTTTACCGTGCCTATAGAGTTCCGTATGATTACGTCCAACAAATTGCAAAGCCTGTAGAAAATCCTGTAATACCTCCAGATAACGAGATATTCAGGATTAAATATGGCTCTTAATTCAAGATAATAAAAGGAGAGAGAACATGATTGCAAATATGATTAAAATATTGATTATGGCTACGATTGCATGCTGCATGTTTATTTCATTCTGTCTTGCTCATGGTGGTGTAGTAAGTTTCAACAAGGCAACAGCGGAACAAATCGCCACGATGGACGATGTCGAAATCCCCATGGAGTTGGCAAAGTCCATCGTCAAATACCGTGACGAGCACGGTCCTTTCAAGACACCAGATGCTCTGTTGAATGTCCCGGGAATGACGAATGATTATCTTGAAGAACTGAACCCGGTCCTCAAGGATGGTGATGTAGTGCATGACCCAGATGCAGTGCCAGCCCTTGCGCCTTCAAAGTGCTAGCAATGTTTTTGAGCGATGCAATCGAAATTTATTGCATCACGGTATAGGATAATACAACTGTAGACGGAGGAAAAACATGAATTGCGTTTTCGTGAAAAATCCGATTGGGGGCAGCAAGGTCCTGACAGGCCTGCTTGCCCTGACAATGTGTCTGCTTATCGGCTCAAGCGCCTTGGCGCGGTCAACCGTATATCCTACGGGGACGACGATCTTCAAACCCGAGCTGGCGCAGGCCAATGTGTTCGTTCTGGCCGTGCACCCCGACCATGTCGCGGTGATGGACAGGAACGGCAACGAATATAACAGGTGGCCGGTGGAGAAGAACCACGCGAATCTGCGCGCCAGGCTGCTCGAAAACGGCGATCTGCTGCTGGCTTCCAGCTATATTGACATGGCGGCCAAAAAGGCGCTGACCGAGTCTCACCCCACGACGATTCGGGAGTTGTCGTGGGAGGGGAAAGTGGTCTGGGAATACCAAGTCCCGCAAGGCCTTGATTGGCACAACGAGGTCATCAAGTTGAAGAACGGGAATATCATGTTCCCGGCCTACACGACCTTGCCCAAGAGCTATCTCGCGAAGATCAAGGACGTGGAAATCCCGTGGTGGGGGTCGCTCAAGCGCTCCAAGACGAATATGCGCGGCGACGTGGTCATGGAAGTCAACCCGAAGACGGGAAAGACCGTTTCCGAATGGAAAACCTGGGAACATCTTGACGTCAACATGTTTTCCCCGATGTGCCCGATCAATGACTGGACGCACATGAACAGCATCCAGGAACTGCCCGAGAACAAGTGGTTCGACGGCGGTGACAAACGGTTTGCCCCGGGCAACCTGCTCATCAACCCCAGAAACTTGGACGAAATCTACATCATCGATCGGAAGACAGGCAAGGTGGTCTGGTCCGGTGGCCATGGCTACAAAACCGGCCTGCAGCATTGCCACGAGCCCACGATGGTGGAAAAGGGACTGCCCGGCGCGGGCAACATCCTGATCTTCGACAATGGCCTGTTTCCCAAGACGCGCGATCGCGTCGGCCAGACCGCGATTGTCGAGCTCAACCCCGTTTCCGGCGATATAGCCTGGATGTATGAAACCAAGGGCTATTCCAACATGCACTTCTTCAGCAAGACGATGGGCTCGGAAAGCCGCCTGCCCAACGGCAACACCTTCATCTCGGAAGACAATGCCGGCCGCCTGTTCGAAGTGACCCATGACCCGAACAATCCGGAAGGTGGGGAGATCGTGTGGGAATACGTGATGCCGGGCTTCAGCCAGCGGAGTCGGATCTACGCGGATGACTATTGTCCGCAGATGAAGGCCATCAAGCGTGTCTGCACGCCCTACGCCGTGATTCCGCCCGCCAATGTCGACTTCCATGTCCCCGGGGCGGTGAAGTAACATCCCTCTATTCCGGGCTGGCCCCTCCCGGGGCCAGCCCGGATTTCTAAGGAGCATCCAGATGAAGAGGATTTATCTCTCTGCCGCCATGGCGTTCGTCGTCGCTTTCCTGTCGGCGTTGCCGATGTTGGCGCACGCTGAGGACGACGTAGCGTATTTCGTGGCCCGCGATACGATTTTCGAACAGATCACGGGGATGCGGGCCTACCTGGCGAACGACGGTGTCAAGATCGTGCATATTACGCCTGACGAGTTGCAGAAGACAAAGGGACTCCAGCGGTTCATCGTTCTTGGCAGTCCCGACGATCAGGACGCCATCGGCGATTTGATCAGAAAATCCCTGACGGAGCAGCAAGTGAAGGATGCTCGTAGAATGGGAAAGGCCAATCTTGTTACGGCGACCATCGCAGGGCAGGATGTGATGTTTTTTGCCACCTCCTTCAGCATGAAGACGCTCGTCAAGGCAACAGCCGGATCATGGAGGGAGTATTTCGAATCCTGGTACGGCGTGACCATCCCGATCACGCAAATTATCGGGTACTGATATTCATGATGTTGAATTTGCTGGTATAACTACATGCAATGCGTTCACGCGAATGGTGAACCGGTCTGCAAAAAGACGTTGGAGGACAACGAGTGAAGGTCGAAGGCCTTCCCACTTATGGGGCCATGAGATGATCATGTTGCCTGGATTCAATGTCGAAAAAGGGCTTGCGGGATGTAACCCGTGAGCCTTTTTGCTTTTGCGGTGGAGAAAGCAAATCATACGCCAGAAGCCCGCTGCAAAAACGAACCTTTTCGTTCGTCAAGCTTGCCGGCCTGATTCTGGCCAACGGCAACAAGTATGGTTTACCCGTCCGCTGGGGGGCGCAAGAGACCGCAGGCCGGCGGCCGGGGACCGTCTAACCTTGACGTCAGGGGCAGGCCATCGTCTCATCCGGCGAACCGGCACGACAGCTCCACGGGGCTCCCTCGGCGGCCACCCCGTAGACTCGAACAACATATTTCTCCCCCCCGGGGGGAACTCAAGGACAGTGCGTCCTCCCGCGGCCGACGGTCCAGAACCGTATGAAGCCGCCGCTCCCAAACGAAAACAGTACGCGCGAGGGAGTGTCGTACGCCACGGTCTGGCAGCCTGGATGGCATATCCGAGACGCCCGGGGGCTTGACAGAAATCCTGGAGGCCCTGCCACGGCCCCGGATGGGCAGGCGGGGGCAAGGTGAAGGTGTTTTCGGGGGAGTAGCCAGGCAGATGCAAGACATGAAAAAGCCCGGCAATCGCAGCTTGGGAGACGGCTCCAACTCCCATAGTCCTCACTCCCGAGGAACCCGGTGCGGGCAAACCGGCGAGCCTTTCCGGAAGTCGGGCTGAACTCCTGAGCACGATTTTTTCATCGTCCTCCACGAGGAGAGCAAGGTAGCCCTGGCATGTCGCCTGGCCAACCCCCGCAACTGATGGTGGGGGGCCGGCGAGGGGCTACCTTCAGCCCGGAGATGGAAGGACGGGCTGGTAACACTCGCCTGGGAGGGGCGTTGCCCTGAGCGACGAGAAAGGAGGGGCCACAGGAAGCCGGGGATGGGCTCTTTGGAGAAGAAGGAGTCCCCTACTGGTTTTTATCCCGTAGGGTGGAAGTGCGGGTGGAAAAATCTGGGACAAAAGAAAGGACGGCTAGGATTAGTACCCAACCGTCCGATTTTTCGTGGCGTCCCCAAGGGGATTTGAACCCCTGTCGCCGGCGTGAAAGGCCGGTGTCCTGGGCCAGGCTAGACGATGGGGACGCGCGTATGGAAGTCGCCACCTCGGCGCGATGGTCGCGCCCGGCAGCGGGAAAACACGTGTAGAGAAAAATACCCGCTCTTGTCAAGGACATTCGGCCCTGCCGCGCCGCGCCAGGACGCTTTTTTCAGTTTTTATTTATAACCGCTCGCCATGCCAGAGGAATCCAAAAAAATGCCTTTCCCGTTGATAAATGGGTCGGTGCAGAGTATGGTCCGAAAAATTCCGAAATTTCTCTCAAGGAGGACGTTTCAATGGCTATCGAAATCGACACCGATGCTTGCATGGGTTGTGGCGCTTGCGCCGAGCTGTGTCCCGATGTCTTCGGGATGAACGAGGACGAGGAGAAGGCCTACGTGAAGGACGAGGACGCCACCGCGGACTGCGTTGACGAAGCCATCGACTCCTGTCCCGCCGAGGCTATCTCCAAGTAGCCTCCCCGAAGACAACAAGGTCATAAAGCGTCGGAAGCGATTCCGGCGCTTTTTTTTTTGCGCGCGCGGGGCGCGGTTTCGGGGGGCGCGGTCGAAAGGCCGGGAGGCGCGCCGGGTGAGGTGGCGAGGCCAGGGAGGTCCGGTGGGCCGGATGCGCTGCGGTGGGGCTTCGGTCGGAGACGGGCCGCGCGCCCGGCGTGCGCACGGCCGGGCGCCGCCGGGGCCCGAAGATGCGCGAACGCTTCCTCGCGGAGCGCCCGCGCCGCGCGCTCACTCGTCGCGATTCCTTTCGTTCGCGGCGGCTTGCCCACCTCGCGGGCCGCCCATCCCCCTGGTTCGTCCGCCGGACAGGGTGCCTCGATCCACAACCCTCCGGCCTCCGGAACGGCTCCGGGCGTGGGGCCGCGCCGTCAGCCCCACAGGGTGATGCAGGCCACGCCCGCGACCATCAGCAGCGCGCCCGCGAGCCGACGGCCGAGGTTGCGCTCGCCCAGGAGCAGTGCGCCGAAGGCCACGCCGAACACGGCGGAGAGCCGCTTGACCGCGATGACGTAGGGCGCCAGCGCCAGGGTCAGGGCGTGCATCTGCAGGACCACGGAGACCGCCTCGGCCGCGCCCATGGCCAGCACCGCCGCGCCGTGCGTGCGCAGGCGCCCCAGCGCCGCGCCCTCGTGCAGCAGGGCCACGGGCGCGAGCACCAGCCCCACGCTGGTGAACAGCGCCGCAGGCCAGAAGATGGGGCCGGAGGCGGGCACCCCGATCTTGTCGAAATTGGCGGAAACCGACCAGATGACCGCCACCGCGAGCATGCGCCGCGGGCCGTGGTCGGCCAGCAGGGCCCGGAGCGGCGCGAGCAGCCCCCGGCGTCGGCCGTTGGGCCCGCCCGGTGCGCCGCCTGCGCCCAGGCTCAGGACGTAGGAGCCCGCCACGATGCAGACGATGCCCGTCAGGCCCAGGGGGCGCGGGTACTCGCCCAGGATCAGCGGCGAGGTCAGGAGCATGAACAGGGGCGTGAAGGTGAGCATGGGCGCGGTCAGGGAGAGGTCCGAACGCGACAGGGCCTGGAAGTAGAGCACCAGGGCCACGCAGTTGAACACCGTGCTCGCGGCCAGCGCGGGCCAGAAGTCCGGCCCGATCTCCGGCGCGCCCGTGGCCGCCACGCCCAGCCAGAGCAGGGCCGACGTGGCCCAGGTGAAGGCCCAGCACAGGGCCAGGCCGGACGGGCCAGGGACCGCCGCCGCCGCGCCTGCGCCGTTGGCGCCGTGTGCCCCGGCGCTTCCGCCGGCGCGCCCATTGCTGCGCCCATTGCTGCGCTTGATGAACACGTCCTTGACGGCCTGGAAAAAGGCCGTGCCCAGGGCAAAGAGAAACCACATCCCCAACCGCCTCCGTTTCCGCTTCCCCGCGGCATTCCGGACTCGCGCAGCGCGCCCGCGGTGTTCCGGGGCCGCAGTTCGTGTCCGCCAGGGCCACGCATAGACCGGGTCCGCCGCAAAAGCCAGCACGAACCCGCGCCTGCGCACCGGCCCGTGGCGCGGCCCTTCGGCCGCATCGGGGCGAGCGGTCCTGCGGCGATTTCGGAACAGGGGAGGGTGCGGCGAACGGACGGCGGGCCCGGCGGACGGCCCGGGCCTTCGGGTCAGGGCTGTCGGGCCGGCGCGGCGGTCTCGGGCGCGTCCGGCCGGGCCGGGGCCGGGGCCGGGGTCAAAAAGGCCTTGCGCAGGGCCGAGTAGTCGGAGCTCGCGCGGAACCGGCGCAGTTCCTCGGAAAAGCGGCGCACAAAGGCCTCGGGCACACGGTTCTTGGCAAAGAGGATGTACAGCCCGTCGGTCTTGATGGGCGCGTCCTCGCGCGGCTCGATGCCCGTGAGGCCCAGTTGCGCGAGCAGGTGGCGGCCGTTGTGCAGCTCGGCCACCACGGCGTCCACGCGTCCCATGGCCAGCTTGCGAAAGTTGGTCTCGTCGTCGGCCACGGCCTCGTAGTTGCCGTGCTGCTGCAAAAAGACCCACAGCTCCGACGTGTAGCTGTAGCCGTTGACCACGCCCACGCGCAGCGGCGCGAGGTCGCTTATTTCCTTGTAGGCGATGTGCGCGTCGGCGCGTGTCCAGACCACCCAGGGCGACTTCACCAGCGGTTCGGCCGGATAATGGGCCAGCACGGCCCGGCGGCGGGTCCAGTTGGCCGAGAACAGGGCGTCGGTGCGGCCTTCCAGGAGCATGTCCAGGGCGCGGTGCCAGGGGAAGGACTCCAGCGAGGCGATGGGCGCGTGCAGGCGCGCGAGCACGGCCCGGACCACCTCGGTGCTGAAGCCGGTGAGCCGCCCTTGCGCGGAAAACTGGTAGGGCGGCCAGATGTCGCAGGCGATGTGCAGCCCCTGCGGCCCCGGGGCCGCTCCCCCCGCGCCGGGGGCGGGTGCATCGGCGGCCAGGGCCGTCCCGGCCGGGAACGCCGCGGACGGCAGGGCCAGGACCAGGATCAGGGCCAAGCCGGGCAGAAGCGCCGCAAGGGTGCGGAAGCGGAGCGCGCGCATGCGCATGTCGGAATTGTCCATCTTGAAAGCCTAGCACGTTGCGTGCGGCGTATCCATAGCCTTATCCTTCCAGGACGGGAAGGATTTGTTCCCCTTGGGCCGCCGGGAGACGGCCCAAGGTGGCCCCGGCTGCCCTCGGGCCGCAAAAAAGGCCGCGCCGGCCTCGTGGTCCGCGCGGCCCCTTGCGTGCGGCGGACGCGGGCTAGGCCCAGCGCCGCATGAATTCGGCGGCCGTGCCGCCCTCCTCGATGTGCCGGATCAGGGCCGAGCCGAAGACCACGGCGTCCAGGTCGTCGCCGTAGGCCGCGAGCTGTTCCGGGGTTTTGATGCCGAAGCCCAGGGCCAGGGGCACTCGGAAGGTCTTCTTGGCCGCGGCCAGCTTGGCCGTGATCTCCTCTGGCAGGGTCTCGCGCACGCCCGTGGTGCCCAGCACGGACACGAAATAGGCGAAGCCCGCGGCGTCGGCGGCGTACATGGCCAGCCGCTCGCCCTCGGTGTTCAGGCCCACCAGGTAGACCAGGTCGATGCCGCGCGCGCCCAGGGTGCGCTTGACGTCCATGGCCTCCTCGTAGGGCAGGTCCGGGATGATCAGCCCGGCCACGCCCGCGTCGGCCGCGTCCGCGGCCAGTCGCTCGAATCCGTACTGCAGGAAGGGGTTCATGTAGCCCATGAGCACGATTTCCGCGCCGATGGACGCGCGGCGCTTCTTCAGCTCCGCGATGATCCAGGCCAGGCTCACGCCCAGTTCCAGGCAGTGCAGGGAGGCCCGCTCCACCACCGGGCCGTCGGCCACGGGGTCGGAGAAGGGCACGCCGATCTCGATGATGTCCGCGCCGCCCGCGTCCAGCGCCGCCAGCTCGTCCCAGAACCGTTCCAGGTCCGGGTAGCCGGCGGGCAGGAAGGGGATCAGCGCCTTGCGGCCCTTGGCCATGGCCGCGCGGATGCGTTGTTCCAGTCTCGATTCGTTCATTGGTCGCCTCGTGAATGCAAAGGCCCCCTCGGGGCCGTTGGTGCGTGGTTAGAGCAGGCCCATCTCCTGCATGATGTCCAGGTCCTTGTCGCCGCGGCCCGAGAGGCAGACCATCACCGTGGCGCCCGCCGGGATCTCGTCGTGGTGCCTGAGCACCCAGGCCAGGGCGTGGGAACTCTCCAGGGCCGGGATGATGCCCTCCTCGCGGCTCAGGACCTTGAAGGCGTCCAGGGCATCGGCGTCGTGGACCAGGCCGTAGTGCGCGCGGCCGGACTCCGCCAGCCAGGCGTGCTCCGGGCCCACGCCCGGGTAGTCCAGTCCGGCGGCGATGGAGTGCGAGGGCTCGATCTGGCCGTCGGCGGTCTGGATCAGCTCGGTGTGCATGCCGTGCAGCACGCCGGGCGTGCCCTTGCCGATGGCCGCGGAGTGGTGGCAGCCGGGCTCGCCCGAGCCGCCCGCCTCCACGGCCACGAGCTTGACCGAGGCGTCGGGGATGAAGTGGTGGAACGCGCCCATGGCGTTGGAACCGCCGCCGCAGCAGGCCACCACGTAGTCCGGCAGCGCGCCCGTGGCCTCCAGGAACTGGGCCCGGGCCTCCTTGCTGATCACGGCCTGGAGGTCGCGCACCAGGGCCGGGAAGGGGTGCGGCCCGACCACCGAGCCGATGCAGTAGTGCGTGTCGCGCTGCTCCGCGATCCAGTGGCGCAGGGCCGCGTTGGTGGCGTCCTTGAGGGTCTTGGTGCCGGACTCGACCGGGTGCACCGTGGCGCCCATGAGCTCCATGCGCTTGACGTTGAGCGACTGGCGGTGCACGTCCACCGCGCCCATGTAGACCACGCAGTCCAGGCCGAGCATGGCCGCGGCCGTGGCCGTGGCCACGCCGTGCTGGCCCGCGCCGGTCTCGGCCAGGAGCACCCTTTTGCCCATATGCCGGGTCAGGAGGCCCTGGCCCATGGTGTTGTTGATCTTGTGCGCGCCCGAGTGGTTGAGATCCTCGCGCTTGAGCCAGAGGTCGAAGCCGAGGCGCCTGGAGAGGTTCGGGCAGCGGTAGAGCGGGCTGGGGCGGCCCACGTAGTCGCGCAGCAGCGCGCCCAGCTCGTCCTGAAAGGGTTTGGAGGGCAGGATGTCCCGGTAGGCCTTTTCCAGTTCGATGAGCGGCGGCATGAGCAGCTCGGGCACGAACTGGCCGCCGAAGGTTCCGTAATAGCCTTTTTTCATGTCGGTATCCGTATCGGCCTAGAAGTAGCGGCCGCTGTTGATGATCTTCATGCATGCCGCGAGCTTGTCGCGGTCCTTGACGCCCGGCGCGCTTTCCACGCCGGAATTGAGGTCCACCCCGCAGGGACGGCAGTCTTCCAGGGCGTCGGCCAGGGTGTCCGGTCCCAGGCCGCCGGCCAGGAACCAGGTCTTCTGGCCCTGGTCGCCCACGGTGCAGGAGCAGGAGATGCGCTTGCCGTGGCCGCCGCCGCCCGCGCCCGAGTCGAAGAGGAAGAAGCGGGCGCAGCTCGCGTAGCGGCCCGCGTCGTCCAGGAACTCGTTCAGGGAGGAGTAGCGTTCGGGCCAGAAGGCGCGCATCACGCGCCGCTTGCCCACGTAGTGGCAGAACGACTCGTCCTGGTCGCCGTGCAGCTGGGCCAGATGCAGGTCCGCCTCGCGCAGGATGCGCACCACCTCTTCGCGCGTCTGGTTGACGAACACGCCCACGCGCATCAGGTCGCCGGTATGGATGGCCTTGACCGCCGCGGGGGTCATGGAGCGCGGGCTGTCGGGATGGAAGATGAACCCGATCAGGTCCACGCCCTGTTCGAGGCAGATGTCCGCGTCGCGCTGGCTGGTGATGCCGCAGACCTTGACCAGGATGTCGTTGTTGCCTGTCATCGTGTCGCTCCGGGAATGGTGTCCGCCGGCGGGCGCACCGCGCCGAGCAGGTGTTTGAGCGCGGCCTCGGGGTCGCCGCCCTGCATGAGGAAGGTGCCCACCAGCGCCGCGCCGAAGCCCGCCTCGCGCAGCAGCACGAGGTCCTCGGGCCGGGTCACGCCGCTGGCGCTGATCCACAGTTCCGACGGACGCCGTTCTACGATGAGCGAGAGGGACACGTCCAGGCTCGTTTCCAGGGTGTCCAGGTCGCGGTTGTTGACCTGGATGATGCGCGCACCGGCCCGGCGCGCCAGCGTCAGGTCGCGGCGGTCGAAGATCTCGACCACGGACTCGATGCCGAAGGACGCGGCCAGCTCCAGGAGCGTGGCCAGCCCGTCGGCGTCGTCGAACATGCGCGCGATGAGCAGCAGGGCCGAGGCCGGGGTGGCCGCCGTGCGCCGCACCTGGAGCGGATCCAGGAGGAAGTCCTTGCGCAGCATGGGCAGGCCCGTGGGCCGCATCCTGTCCAGGAACTCCAGGTCGCCCTGGAAGTGGTCGGCCTCGGTGAGCACCGAGAGGCAGTCCGCCCCGGCGCGGGCGTAGGCCCGGGCCACGTCGCCCGGAGTCAGTTCCAGGTTGATCACGCCCTTGGAGGGCGAGGCGCGCTTGTATTCCGCGATCACGGCGATGCCTTCGGCGCGGGTCAGCGCGGTGCAGAAGGACGGCCGCTTGCCGGGCAGCGGCGCGGGCATGCGCCCGGCCGAGGCCAGGCGCGCCAGGTCCGCGATCTCCGCCTGCTTGGCCGCGCGGAAGCGCTCGAGCATGTTGGTGCGCTGGGCCATGCTCCGCCTCCTACGCCCCGTTCGCCTTGTTCACCACGGCCATGCCCACGCCGTCGGCCACGGCGTCGCGCGCCTTTTCCACGGCCTGGGGCAGGCCGAGGCCGTCCTCCAGCAGGTGCAGGGCCATGGCCAGGTTCAGGATCAGCATGTCGCGCATGGCCGCCGGGCCCCTGCCCGCGAGCAGTTCGCGCACGATCTCCACGGCCTGGGCCTTGTCCTTGACGACCACGTCCGCCGGGTCGTGCGGCTCGAAGCCCAGCTCGGCCGGGTCCAGCTCGGTCATGGCCACGGAGCCGTTCTCCACCCAGGCCACCTTGGCCGGGCCGAAGGTGGTCAGTTCGTCGAACCCGCCCGCGCCGTAGACCACGGCCGCACGGCGGATGCCCTTGAGCGCCAGGACCTCGGCCACGAGCTCCAGGATCTCCGGCCGGGCCACGCCCAGGAGCTGGTGGGTCGGGCTGGCCGGGTTCAGGAGCGGCCCCATGAGGTTGAACAGGGTGCGGATGCCCAGCTCCATGCGCACGGGCATGATGTTCTTGAACGCCGGATGGAAGTAGGGCGCGAACATGAAGCTGAAGTTGGTGGCCGCGAGCTGGGCGCGGACCTTCTCCGGCCCGTCGGCCAGCCCCAGGCCGAGGCCCTCGACGACGTCCGCGCTGCCGCTGGTGGAGCTGACCGCGCGGTTGCCGTGCTTGGCCACGGTGTGGCCCATGGCCGCCAGGGTGATGGCCACGGACGTGGAGCAGTTGAAGCTGCCCCGGCCGTCGCCGCCCGTGCCGACCACGTCGATGCTCGGCGCGGGCACGCCGTCCACGAGCACCGAGCGGGCCAGGATGGCCTGCACGCCCGCGGCCAGCTCGGTCGCGGTTTCGCCCTTGGCGCGCAGGCCCATGAGGAACGCGCCCGCCTGGCAGGGCGTGAGCGTTCCGCTCATCAGCACGGTGAAGGCCTCGTGGGCCTGTTCCCTGGTCAGGTCCTTGCCCTGGGCCAGGGTTTCCAGAATTTCAGCAAAGGGTGCGGGCATGGCGGTCTCCTCCTAGCCCTTTTTGCCGACGAGCTTGTCGGGGAAGTTGGCGAGCAGGTCCATGCCGCCGGGGGTGAGCACGGATTCGGGGTGGAACTGCACCCCCTCCCAGGGCCGGTCCGTGTAGCGGATGCCCATGACCTCGTCCTCGTCCGTGGTGCGCGCCGTGACCGTGAGCAGCTCCGGGGCCTGCTCCGCGCGGACGATGAGCGAGTGGTAGCGGCCGACCTCCAACGGGTCGGGCAGCCCGGTGAAGAGCCCCTTGCCGTCGTGGGTCACGGGCGAGGTCTTGCCGTGCATGATGCGCCCGGCCACCTCCACGGCCGCGCCCGCGTAGTGGCCCAGGATCTGGTGTCCCAGGCACACGCCGAGCACGGGCACGTCCTTGGGCAGGAGCTCCAGGAAGCGCAGGCACAGCCCCGCGTTGGACGGGTTGGAGGGCCCGGGCGAGATGCAGACCATCTCCAGCCTGCCGCTCTGGGCCAGCTCCAGCAGTTCGGGCCGGTCGTTGCGGATCACCTCCGGGTGTTTGCCGAGCATCTGGAAGGCCTGCACCAAGTTGAAGGTGAAGGAGTCGAAGTTGTCAATGAGCAAGAACATCGCCGCCTCCCTTGCCGTCGATGGCCACGCGCAGGACCTTGGCCTTGTTCTGGCATTCCTGCCATTCCTTGTCCGGGTTGGAATCGAAGACGATGCCCGCGCCCGCCTGCCAGTGGACCATGCCGTCGCGCACCCACAGGGAGCGGATGGTGATGCCGGTGTCCAGGTCCACGCGGCCCTTGTCCAGGCCGATCCAACCGATGGAGCCGCCGTAGGGCCCGCGCGAGATGCCTTCGAGCTCGGCGATGATCTCCATGGCGCGCACCTTGGGCGCGCCCGAGAGCGTGCCCGCCGGGAAGGTGGAGCCGATCACGTCCAGGGCGTCCCTGCCCTCGGCCAGCCTGGCCTGCACGTAGGAGGTCATGTGCATGACGTGGGAGAACTTTTCCACGCGCATGAACTTGGAGACCTCCACGGAGCCCGGCGCGGCGAGCCGCCCCAGGTCGTTGCGGCCCAGGTCCACGAGCATGACGTGCTCGGCGCGCTCCTTGGGGTCGGCGAGCAGTTCCTCGGCCAGCCGGTCGTCCTCGGCGTGGTCCGCGCCGCGCGGCCGCGTGCCCGCGATGGGGCAGGTCTCCAGCTTGCCGTCGCTGCAGCGCACCAGCAGTTCCGGCGACGAGCCCAGGAGCGTGATCTTGGGCAGGCGCAGGAAGAACATGTACGGCGACGGATTGATCTGGCGCAGGTTGCGGTAGATGGTGAAGGGTTCGCCCTCGAACGGGGCCTGGAAGCGGGTGGAGAGCACGGTCTGGATGCATTCGCCCTGGGTGATGAGCTCCTTGGCGCGGGACACGGCCTTCTTGTAGGCCACCTCCTCGGGCATGTTCATGACCGGGCCGACCTCGATCTTGGGCAGCCGCTTGTGCACGGCGGCGTTGTTCATCTCCACCTTCACGCCGTCGGCCACGGCCAGCAGGCAGAGCTTGTGGAAGAGGTGGTCGAAGATGGCCACGTGGCCGGGCAGCACGAGGCAGGCCTCGGCGTTTTCCGGCGGCAGCACCGGGGCGAGCTTGGGCTCGAAGAGCCCGGCGCAGCCGTAGCCGAAGTAGCCCACCAGGCTGCGCGCGATGGGCGGCAGCTCCTCGAACCCCTTGGGCGGCTCGATGACCAGCGCGTCCATGGCCGCGCGCACACCGGGCACGAAGTCCATGCCGTCCAGTTCCTTGAAGGCGTCGAAGCGCTTGTCGCGCGTGGCCACCTCCAGCTTGCCGCCCGCGCAGGAGAGCCGCAGCCGGAAGTTCCAGGCGATGATCGAATAGCGGCCGAGCTTGCCGTCCACTTCCGCGCTCTCCAGCAGGATGCCCTGCTTGGAGCCCACGAGCCCGAGGAAGAGGCTGATCGGCGTCTGCACGTCGGCCGCCATCCACTTCCCGGTTTGCCTGAGCACGATGGGTTTCATGTGCGTTTCCTTTCGGAGGCCGGGGGAGTGAGGGGGGGAGGGACTGCCGATTCCGGCGGGTCCCCGGCCTCCATTCTGTTGTGCAAAACGGCAGGCCCGCGCCGGAATCAATCCTTCCGGCGCCACCACCAGTTGGCCCTGTCGATCAGGATGTCCAGGTCGCCGCCCGCGGCGACGTGCAGGAAGTTGCGGTAGCGGCGCACCGCATCCTGTCCGAAGGGATTGGCCTCGAAGAGGCCGGTGAAGAGCTGCGCGTCCTCGGTGAGCATTTTCTGCGCCGCGTCCAGGCGGCGGCGGAAGGAGGGGGTGAGGAAGCGCTCCAGCGCGGGGTCGTCGGCCAGGGCGGCCAGGTAGGCCACCGAGGTGACGAAATTCAGGCCCTGGATGAGGGCCATGGCCCGGTCGTGCTCCTCGGGCGTGGTCCGGAAGTGGGCGAAGCCAAGGGCTTCGATCCAGGCCTCCACCAGGGGGGCGGCGGCCAGGTCCGCCGGGCGCGGGCCCGGGGCCACGGCCACGGTGGGCGTTTCGTCCGGCACCGGGCCAAAGAGCGGATGGGTGCCGATCACGGGACCGGCGTGGGCCGCGAGCATGGCCGCCATGGGCTGGACCTTCACGGACACGTTGTCCGCCAGGATGGTGCGCGCGGCCAGGTGCGGCGCGATGCGGCCGAGGACCTCGTCCACGGCCGCGGCGGGCACGGACACGAAGCAGAGGTCCGCGTCGGCCAGGGCCGCGCGCACGTCGGCGTCGGCCATGGGCCGGTCCAGCCGGTGCACGCGCACGGACGCCGCCTCGCAGCGCGCGGCGAAGAGCGAGCCCATCTGGCCGCGCGCGCCGATGATGGCCACGCTGGCGATGGCCACGCCGGCGATGGGGGAGCGCGTTCCGGCCGTTTCGTTGCGGCCGGTCGCTCCGGTGGTTTCCGTGGGGTGCGTCATGCTGCTGCCTTGTCGCGTTTCCCACCCGTGGCGCAGGGCCCGGGTCGGGGTTTGAAGAAAATTGCGGCCGCGCCTATGCGCCGGCCACCTTGGCCCACTGGTCCCAGAAGGACGGGAAGGACTTGTTGACCACCTCGGGCACGTCGAAGGTCGCGTCCACCCCGGCGGCCTGGAGCACGGCCAGGGACATGGCGATGCGGTGGTCGTTGTGCGTGGCGAAGCTCGCCCCGGAGGCCAACCGCTCGGGCGGAACGATGCGCATGCCGTCCGCGCGCTCCTCGACCGTCGCGCCGACCTTGGCCAGCTCGGCGGCCGGGGCCGCGATGCGGTCGCATTCCTTGATGCGCAGGTGCGCCGCGCCGCGGATGATCGTGTCGCCCTTGGCGCAGGCGGCCACGGCGGCCACGGTGGGGGCCAGGTCCGGGCAGGCCGAGAGGTCCGCGTTGACCCCGCGCAGCTGGGACGGGAACACGGTCACGCCGTCGCCCGAAACCTCGATCCTCGCGCCCATGTCATAGAGGATGGCGAGCATGGCCCGGTCGCCCTGGAGCGAGTCGGCGCGCAGCCCCTCGATGCGCACCGGGGCCTGGCCCACGGCCCCGGCGGCCAGGAAGTAGGACGCGTTGGACCAGTCGCCCTCCACGCGCAGCTCGCGGGCCATGTACATGGACAGCTTGGTCCGGAAGCGCAGGCGGCCCGGCTCGGCGCGCGTCAGCGAGCGCCAGTCGGTCTCCTCCCACTCCCCGTTCTCGTCCTTCTGGTCCACGCGGAAGGCGGCCCCGAAGTCCTCCATGGTCTGCAGGGTCAGGCCGACGTAGGGCCAGGACACGGCCCGCTTCCCGGTCAGCTCGACGGTCAGCGGCTTGCGCGCGATGGGCCCGGCCAGGAGCAGGCCGGAGAGGTACTGGCTGGACTCGTCCATGGAGATGGCCACGGTGCCGCCCGGGATGCCCGCGGCGCGCAGGATGAAGGGCGGGTAGCCGTCGCGGTCCACGAACTCGATGTCCACGGAGAGCGAGCGGAGCACGTCGGTGAGCTCGCCGATGGGCCGGTCGTGCATGCGCCCGTGCCCGCGGAGCAGGAACTCGCCGTTGCCGCAGGCCAGGATCGGGGTGATCAGGCGGCAGGTGGTGCCGGATTCGCCCACGTCCAGGTCCATGGGCTCGGTGGCCCCGCCCGAGGGCACGCCGAGCACGCCGCCCACGGTGTAGGCCCCGGGGCCGGTGCGCTCGATGCGCGCACCGGTCTTGCGGAGGATGTCCATGGTGCGCTCGGTGTCTTCGCTCTCCAGCACGCCGGTCAGGCGCGAATCGCCCAGGGCCATGGCCGCGGCCATGATCGCGCGGTGCGAGAGGGACTTGGAGGGCGGGGCGGTGATCTCTACGGGTTGGGTCATGGTGCTGTCCTGCGTGTTGTGGGTGGCGGATGCGGCTACCGACCACATTTTTCCATTTTGGGCAATCCCCGGCGGGATTGTTCGGTTTCGGTCGTCGTGGCGCCCCTCACGACTCCTCGGCCGCCGTCGCGATCTTCACGACTCTTCGGCCGCTGTCGCGATCTTCACGACTCTTCGGCCGCTGTCGCGTCCAGGGACGGCCCGGCCGGATAGGACCCCAGGATGCGCAGGGTGTGGCAGACCTCGCCCATGCGCCGCAGGGCCCGGGAATAGCGCTCCTCCTTGAGGTCGCACTCCAGGTCCACGAAGAAGACGTACTTCCACTTTTCGCCCAGCAGGGGCCGCGATTCGAGCTTCTTCATGTTGATGTGTTCGCCCGCGAAGACCTCCAGCACGCGCGAGAGCGAGCCGGGCTTGTCCGGCAGGGTGAAGAGGATCGAGGTCTTGTCCCGGGCCTGCTGGTCCGCGGGCACCGGGCCGACGACCACGAAGCGCGTCCAGTTGTCCTTCTGGTCCTCGATGGCGCGCGCCAGCACCGTGAGCCCGTGCATGGGCGCGAGCTGCTGGTTGCCGATGGCCACCGCGCCCTCGGTCTCCTCGGCCACGCGGCGCGCCGCGGCGGCCGTGGACTCCGTGGGGATGATCGCGGCCGCGGGCAGCCTGTCGCGCAGCCACGCGCCGCACTGGGCCAGGGGCTGCGGGTGGGAGTAGACCTTCTTGACCTCGGAGAGGCGGCCCACGTTGGCCATGGCCGAGTGCGAGATGCGGAAAAAGAGTTCGGACTGGATGAAGACGTCGAAGCGCAGGAAGAGGTCCAGGGACTGGCCCACCGTGCCCTGGAGCGAGTTCTCCAGCGGGATGACGCCCAGATCCGCCTCGCGCGCGGACACGGCCTGGAACACGCCGTGGAGGTCGTTCATGGGCTTGTAGTCCGCGATGTGCCCGAAGAACTGCACGCCCGCGAAGTAGGAGAAGGTGCCCTCGGGCCCGAGGTAGGCGATGCGCTGGGGGCGCTGCAGGGCGCGCGAGGAGGAGAAGATTTCGCGGTAGATGGAGCGCAGGTGCTCGGCGGGCAGCTCCGGCCCGTTGGCGGCCAGGAGCTTTTCGAAGACCTCCTTTTCACGGAAGGGCTTGAAGATCACGTCGCGCGAGCCCGCCTTGATGCGCCCCACCTCGGCGGACAGGGCGGCGCGCTCGCCGAGCAGGCGGACCAGGTCGCGGTCCACGCCGTCGATGGCGTCGCGGATGGCCAGCAAACGTTTGCCGGGATCGTCGGTTGCGTTCGCGCCCATGCTCAGCCTTCCTTGATCTCTTCGGCGATGCGCATGCCGAAATGGCGGCCCGCCTGATCCGTGCGCACGAGGATCTCGTCGCCGGGCTTGAGGCCGACCACGCTGATGGGTTTGCCGTTCGCCCCGACCACGCGGATGGTCTCGGCGTTCTGCAGGAACACCGCGCCCTCCGCGCCGGTCGCCTCGTCGCCCACGCGGGCCTTGATCAGCAGCATGGGCCGCACCTCGACCTTGACCCGGCCCACGGTGGCCAGGGTCGTGGCGCCGTCGGCGGCCACGATGAGCACCTGGCTGCCCGAGCGCAGCTCCTCCAGGTAGTTGGTGCGGTCGCCGGGCATGGCCGCGTAGGCGTGCACAGCGCCCGCGTTGATGCGGAAGGGGCGCGCGGCCACGTAGGGGTTGTCCTCGGTCTCGGCGTTGACCAGGAAGGTGAAGGCCGAGGAGTTGCCCACGAGCATGCCCTGGCCCGTGGTCAGCATGGACATGGTGTCCACGCAGACGCGGTGCCCGAGCCCGGCGGTCTCGATGGACGTGACCACGGCGCGGGAGAGCTCCAGGGTGCCCTGGCTGAGCTTGAGCTCGGCCACGGTGCGCTTCAGGTCCGCCGCGCCCTCGGGGAGCATGACCACCCCGTCCACGCCGCGCTCCAGCACCCCGGCGGCCACGCGCGCCTCGTCCAGGGAGCGCACGGCCGCGAGGAGCCCGTCGGCCTGGGCCAGGATGTTTTCCACCGGGATGATCTCCCAGCCCGGGGCGAGCACCACGGCCTTGCCGGCCTTGAGCGCGTCCACCGCGACCTTTTCGTCGGCCTTCTTCTCGATGGGCACGAAGGCGAAGTCGGCCGGGGTCTTCACGGTGCAGCGGCCCAGGCTCCGGACCGCGTCCACGTCCTTGGCCTCCACGACCACGCCGTCCACGCCGGACTCCAGGGCCAGGGTGACCAGCTTCTTGTCGAAGGGAACGATCTGCATCCAAACCTGTTTCATGGGGTCTCCCGTCTAGGCGGTCAGGGCCTGCATGGCCTGGTCCACGGTGTGGCCCTCGTGGACCACGCCGTGCAGGGCGGCCACGAGTTTGCCGGGGGTGGCGTGCTGGAAGATGTTGCGGCCCATGGAAAGGCCGGAGCCGCCCGCCTCGATGGAATCGGCGACCATCTGCACCAGGTCGCGGTCGCTCTCCAGCTTGGGCCCGCCCGCGATGACCACGGGCACGCAGCAGGATTCCACGACCCTGGCGAAGGACTCGATGGACCCGGTGTAGTTGACCTTGACCACGTCCGCGCCGAGCTCCATGCCCACGCGCGCGCAGTGCGCGACCACGTCCGGGTCGTACTCGTTGGCGATTTTGGGCCCGCGCGCGTAGACCATGGTCAGGAAGGGCATGCCCCAGTCCGAGGCCTTTTCCGCGGCCTCGCCCACTTCCTTGAGCATCACGCGCTCCAGCTCGTCGCCCAGGTTGATGTGCACGGACACGCCGTCCGCGCCGTGCTTGAGGGCCTCCTCCACGCTGCCCACCAGGGTCTTGGCGTTGGGCAGCGGGGAGAGGGTGGTGGAGGCGGAGAGGTGCAGGATCAGGCCGATGTCGCGGCCGCGCGTGCGGTGGCCGCAGCGCACCAGGCCCTTGTGCATGAGCACGGCGTTGGCCCCGCCCTCGGCGATCTGGTTGACGGTCTCCTTCATGTCGATGAGCCCGGCGATGGGGCCAACGGTCATGCCGTGGTCCAGGGGCACGATGATCGTGCGGCCGGTGTTGCGGTCGAAGAGGCGTTCGCGTCTGATGGCTTTTCCGATGCGCATGATTGTCTCCGGTGGTGTGCGGTTTGCGGCCCGGCGCTAGGCGTCTTCGCCGATGAGCTCCATGGCCTGCTCCACGTCCCAGTCCTCGTGGACCACGCCGTGCAGGGCCTTGACCAGCAGCTCGGGGTTCCTGTGCTGGAAGACGTTGCGGCCCACGGAAAGGCCCGCGCCGCCCGCCTGCACGCTGTCGTGGACCATCTGCACGATGTCGCGCGTGGACTCCATGACCTCGCCGCCGGCGATGACCACGGGCACGCAGCAGGCCTCCACCACGCGGGCGAAGGACTCGATGGACCCGGTGTAGTTGACCTTGATCACGTCCGCGCCGAGCTCCTGGCCCACGCGGGCGCAGTGGCGCACGATCTCCTCGTCGTACTGGTCCTTGATCTTGGGTCCGCGCGCATACATCATGGCCAGGACCGGAATGCCCCAGTAGCTGGCCTCGGAGCAGATGCGGCCGAGGTCTTCGAGCATGTGGCCCTCGGTCTCGTCGCCCAGGTTCACGTGCACGGACACGCCGTCGGCGCCCATGCGGATGGCGTCCTCCACCGAGCCCACGAGGCGCTTGGCGTTGGGCGTGGGCGAGAGCGCGGTGGAGGCGGAGAGGTGCAGGATCAGGCCGATGTCCTTGCCGTAGCCGCGGTGCGTGCAGCGCGGCAGCCCCTTGTGCATGAGCACGGCGTTGGCCCCGCCGTCGGCCACGCGGTTGACCGTGCCCTTGAAGTCGATGAGCCCGTAGATGGGGCCCACGGTCACGCCGTGGTCCATGGGCACGATGATCGTGCGCCCCGTGTTGCGGTTGAAGATGCGTTCCAACCGGACGTTCTTGCCGAGCAGCATGTCGTTCTCCTTGTGGATGCGGGCCGTGGCCTGGGGCGGCGGTCCATGATGCGCAGACAAAGAAAAAGGGCCGCCGGCTTGAAGCCTGCGGCCCTTGGTTTACGAGGTCTTGTTCGTTGCGAACGCGAAGCTACACCTCACCCTGGCCGCAGGCGCGGGTAAACCAGAAATACCAAAAGTAAAAGGAAAAGGTGTTCCCGGTAAGGGCGGTGTGCTCGAAGTTCATGCGAGGGTGTGTACGGCACGGCCGAGGGGGTGTCAACCCTTTTTTCGCGTTTCCGGTCGGATATGTGCGCATCGGGGAGCGCGTGCTCCCCGATGCGGCCCCGCCGGGCGCGCACGCGGCCCGGCCTCCGGGGGCGTCCAACGGGTGAGGGCGCAGCGGGGCGCGGCGCCCAGCAGGGCACGGGGGGGGCGGCCCGAACGGCTCCCGCACCGCAATGGCCGAGCGCATTCCGCGCGCCGTCCTCGCCTTCCACGCGCCCCGAGGACACTCGCCCCTCGGCCCTCCCGTGCGTTCCCGGGCCGTCTCGCGTGCCCGCCCCCCTTGGTCCTTTGGCCTGCATTCGCACGCAACCCGTTGGCATGATTGTCTCTGTGTCTTGAAATGACGAAATTGTGCGCTCTTTTTTGTGGCTTTTCGTGACACTTTGGCCCTCCTGTCGGGCCATGCTTCACAAATTTGTGTAGCAACGCCAAAAAAATCCGCGCAGATTTCTTCAAATTTGTTAATGAGTATGGCGTCTGCTGGCTGCAGAACGAGCTATTTTGTAAAATAATATTATAATACAATATGATAATTTCTTTGGTCCGCTTCGTGCACTATCGCCGCCTGTCCGGGCAATCTCGCGACCCAAGCAAATTTTACCCCAAGGAGGAAGTATATGTTGTCTCGACTGGTCAATGGAAAACGCCCCGTTCTCGCCCTGGTGGGCGGACTGGCGCTGGTGGCCCTGCTCGCCGTTCCCGGCGTGGCCCTGGCGGAGGACGCGCCTGAGATGCTCTCCCAGGCCAACGCCAACATTCTTTGGACGCTCATCGCCGCCGTGCTGGTCATGTTCATGCAGGCCGGATTCGCGTGCGTGGAGTGCGGCTTCACCCGCGCCAAGAACGCCGGCAACATCCTCATGAAGAACTACCTCGACTTCGCCGCCGGCGCGGTCGCGTTCTTCCTGTTCGGCTTCGCCCTGATGTTCGGCAACGACGTGGGCGGCTTCATCGGCTCTTCCGGCTTCTCCCTGGGCGGGGTCACCGGCGCCGACCCCGACGGACAGTGGACCCTCACCTTCTGGTTCTTCCAGTCCGTGTTCGCGGCCACCTCGGCGACCATCGTCTCCGGCGCCATCGCCGAGCGCACCAAGTTCGCTTCCTACATCATCGTGTCCGTCCTGGTCACCGGCCTGATCTACCCCATCTCCGGCCACTGGGCCTGGGGCAGCCTGTGGCTGGGCGACGCCGGCGCCGGCTGGCTGGAAGGCTTCGGCTTCATCGACTTCGCCGGTTCCACCGTGGTCCACTCCGTGGGCGGCTGGGTCGGCCTGGCCGGCGCCCTGGTCGTCGGCCCGCGCCTCGGCAAGTACGCCGCCGACGGCAAGGCCCGCGCCATTCCCGGCCACAACATCCCCTATGCGGCCCTGGGCGTGTTCATCCTCTGGTTCGGCTGGTTCGGATTCAACCCCGGCTCCACCACCACCGCCGACGGCACCATCGGCTACATCGCCGTGAACACCTCCCTGGCCGCCGCCACGGGCATCCTCGGCGCCATGTTCACCGTGTGGCTGAAGCACGGCAAGCCCGACACCTCCATGACCCTCAACGGCGCCCTGGCCGGCCTGGTGGCCATTACCGCGGGCTGCTACGAGGTCGCGCCCCTTGGCGCCCTGGTCATCGGCCTGATCGCCGGCATCCTGGTGGTCTTCTCCGTCGAGTTCCTGGACCAGGTCCTGAAGATCGACGACCCGGTCGGCGCGGCTTCCGTGCACGGCGTGTGCGGCGCGTGGGGCACCCTGGCCGTCGGCCTGTTCGCGGCCCCCGGCTTCGGCGACAGCACCGGCCTGTTCTACGGCGGCGGCGCGGGCCAGCTCCTGGTGCAGGCCCTGGGCGTGGGCGTGGTCTTTGTCTGGGCCTTCGGCGCGGGCTGGGTGGTCTTCTCCGCGGTCAAGGCGATCATGGGCGTGCGCGCCAGCAGGGAAGAGGAACTCAAGGGGCTGGACATCACCGAACACGGCATGGAGTCCTACAGCGGCTTCCAGATCTTCACCGTGGAATAACCAAGAGGAATATCAGGAGGCGTTATGAAGCTGATAATCGCATACGTCAGGCCCGAGCAGTTGAGCCCGGTGAAACAGGCCCTCTACTCCAAGAACTACTACTCCCTGTCGGTCACCAACATCCTGGGTTCCGGCCGGCAGAAGGGCTTCACCGAGACCTACCGCGGCGTGGTCATGGAAGTGAACCTGCTGAAGAAGGTGCGCCTGGAGATCGGCGTGCCCGACGGCAAGGAGGACGAGGTCGTGGAATGCATCCGCTCCGCAGCCCGCACGGGCAACGAGGGCGACGGCATGATCTTCGTGCTCGAACTGGGTCGCGCGGTGCGCGTGCGCACCGGCGAGGAGGGGCTCTAGCCCGCCCTCGGCAGCGCAACCGACTGAACGAATACGGCCGGACCCGGCCCGGGCTTCCCGGAACCGGGTCCGGCCTCACGTTTTTCGGGGATGCGATTCCCCGGAAAACGTGAGGCCGGGGCGACCGGAATCCGCACCCCCGAGCGCCGCAGGAGAACACCGTACGTCCATGCTCCAGACCACCATCGACATAGAGACCGTACTGGCCACGGGCGCGGTCACGGCCCTGTACCAGCCCCTGGTGGCCGTGCGCACGCGCCGCATCTTCGGCTACGAGGCCCTGGGCCGCGGGTTGACCGTGGACCACGGGCTGGTGTCTCCGGGCGTGCTCTTCGAACTGGCCGACGCCGCGGACAAGCGGCTGGCCCTGGACCGGCTGCTGCGCGAGCGGGCCTTCGAGGGCTTTGCCGCGCGCCACGCCGAGGACCGCGAACTGGTGCTCTCCGTGAACGTGGAGACCGCGCTCATCGGCGCGCCCGCCGCGCGCCTGGAGTATCTGGCGCGTCAGGTCCTGCGCCGCGGCATCAATCCCAACAACGTGGTCATCGAACTGGTGGAGTCGCGCGTGCGCGACGTGGCCGCCCTGGGCGAGTTCATCGCCTACTACCGCTCCCAGGGCTTTCTCATCGCCCTGGACGACGTGGGCGCCGGGCACTCCAACCTGGACCGCGTGGCGCACATGCGCCCGGACGTGATCAAGATCGACCGCGGCCTGATCTCGGATATCGACAGCCATTTCCACAAATTGGAGGTGGCCCGCGCCCTGGTGACCATGGGCCGCAAGCTCGGGGCGCTGGTCGTGGGCGAGGGCGTGGAGACGGCCGAGGAGGCCCGCACCCTGCTGGAGCTGGGCGTGGACGTGCTCCAGGGGTTCTATTTTTCGCCGCCCGTGCCCCTGGGCGAGGCCGACGAGGCCATGGCCGGGCGCATCCGCGACCTGGCCGCCAGCTACCGCGAGCACGTGCTGCGCCGCGTGAGCGAGCGCGAGGCCCGGCTGCGCGCCTGGGAGCACGTGCTCGGCAAGGTCGTCGGCGTGCTGCGCTCCGTGCCCGACCTGGACCTGCCCGCGGCCCTGGCGGGCTGCATCTCCCGCTACCCCGAGGTGGAGTGCTTCTACGTGCTCGACGAGGACGGCGTGCAGGTGGGCGACACGGTCTGCAATCCCTACCGCATGGCCGAGAACAAGCGCTTTCTCTACCAGCCCGCGCGCCACGGGGACGACCATTCCCTCAAGCGCTACTACCTGCCCCTGCGCGCCGGGCTGCCCAGGTTCGTCACCGAGCCCTACGTCTCCCTGGCCTCGGGCAACCTGTGCACCACGCTTTCCTGTTTCTATGACGGCCCGAACGCCCGGCGTATTCTGTGCATGGACATGGGGCTGGCCCGGCCGCCCGAGGGCGACGCGGGCCTGGGCGGGATGTGCCCGGGCTAGGTGCGCCGTCGGCGGATGCGCGGCGTTCGCGGACGCAAAAGCCCCGGGGGACCGGGGCTTTTGCGTTGCATGGGGCGCGGGCTCGGAGAGGGCGGCTCAGGCGGTTTCGGGTTTCGGATCGCTTGCGGCGGGCGCGGCCGGATCGGCCGTTTTCGGCGCGGGCGATTCCGCCGCCCTGGTCCCTTCCGTCGCCTTGGCCGCCTCGGCCGTCTTGACTGCCTCGGCCGTCTCGGGCGCGGGCTTGGGCCGCTTCTTGCGCACCGTGCGCTGGATGCGCTTGAGCACGAAATCGTAGGGATCCTTGCCGGACAGGGCGTCCACGGGGATCTCCGCGCGGGCCATGGCCTTGTGCCCGCCGCCCGTGCCGCCGCCCAGGAGCCTGCCCGCCATGCGGCCCATGTCCCGGGTCATGCCGTCGCCGCGCAGGATGACCACCAGCGTGCCCCGGTGCACCCCGGCCATGGCCGTCCAGGCCACCTCGTGCACGCGCATGAAGAAATCCGCCAGGATGACGAGAATGTCGGGGTTCTCCACCGAGTCGATGAAGGAGAAGATGCCCCGGCCGATCAGGCGCATGTTCATGAACGCCTTGGTGAAGTAGCCGAGCCATTCCAGCTTGAATTCGCTGGCCGTGATCTTGTGCAGCAGCGGGCCTTCGTTGAACTTGCTCAGGTAGCGGAAGGCGCGCACGTCCACGTCGCAGAAGTTGCGCGTGAAGGCCGCGGTGTCCGAGCGGATCCCGAAGGTCAGGGCCGTGGCCAGCAGCTTTCCGGGCCGGATCTTGAGGTTGTAGAGGTATTCCGTGAGCAGGGTGGAGCAGGCCCCGTACTCGGGCTTGAGGTCCTTGAAGTCCGCGAGTACGGGGTGTTCGTCCTGGCTGACGGGGTGGTGGTCCAGGACCAGGGAGAAGGAGACGTCCTTGAACCCGGCGTGGTGGTGGGGCTGCGAATCCACCAGGGCGAAGCGGTCGAACTGCACGAGCAGGTTGTTGCTCAGCTTGCGCATGGGAATGCCGAGGTAGCGGATCATGGCCAGGTTGTCCGGGCGGGTGATCTCGTTGACGCGCGCGATCTCCGAACTCTGGACCCGGTTGGCCATGATGCGCCGCAGGGCCATGGCCGAGGCCATGGCGTCGGGATCGGCGTTGATGAGGATGAGCCAGCGCTCGTCCCTGGAGAGCAGTTCCAGCAGGGTGTCGAGCTTGGTGCCCAGCTTGCGGAAATAGGCCATTCAATCCCCCTTGGTGCGGCGTGCTCCGCCGGTCCGGCGCGGGGCAGGATTACCCGGTGGGGCCCGGGCGCAGGTCCGCGACCAGGCCCGCCACCACCAGATGCGCGGCCGAGCAGCGCGCGGCCACGTCTCTGTGCAGCGCGCCCAGGCGGCGCACGAAGGCGCGGGTCGCGGCGTTCGCCGCCAGCGGGCCCAGACCGATCTCGCTGGACACGATGGTCAGTTCCGGCGCGTCGTCGCCTTGATACAAGGTAAGGCTTTCCAGGAAATCGTCCACTCGGCGCGCCAGCCGGGCCTCGGCGGCCCGCGTCCCTCCGTTTTCGGCCTCCTGCATGGCCAGGAAGAGCCAGAAGTCCAGACTGTCCACGAGCACGGCGGCGGCGCGGGCGGCCGCCTCGCGCAGCACCCCGGCCAGGTCCGCGTCGGCCTCGACCACGGGCACGCGGGCCGGGCGGCCGGCGCGGTGGTCCAGGATCTGGGCGCGGAACTCCAGGTCCCCGGGCTTGCCCGTGGCCACGAAGAGCCGCTCGCCCGGGGCGGCGAGCAGGTGCGCCAGCCCCACGTCGGACTTGCCGGATTTGTCACCGCCGAGCACCAGTCTGATCATGCGTCCTCTTTTTCGTCGCGTTCGCGGTGCGTGGTTCGCGCCCGGGCCGCCGCAGCGGCTTCGCTGCGCGGCGGCGCTTCAGCGGCCCCGCGGATTGACGGCGCGCGCCAGGGGGCGGCCCGCGTCGCGGGCCATGCCCGCGAGCACGGCCGCCGAGCGCGCCCAGGCGCAAAGATTGAAGACCTCGGGCAGCACGCGCGCGCCCGGGGCGAGGGTTCGGAGAATGCGCGCGGCAAGCGTGCGCCCCTGGCCGTCCAGCCGGTCCAGGCCCAGGTGGCGGTCGCTGCCGCTCCCCCCGCAGGCGGAAAGGTGCGCCAAGCGCGCGCGGCCGGACAATCTTCCCCCGTCCGGGCCGTCGGCGGCCAGCAGGGCCGCCTGGTCGTGCGCCTGCATGTGCGCGAGATCCAGGCACAGACCATAGCCCATGTCCAGGGCGAGGGAAAGCGTACCGGCCAGCCCGTTTTCGGCCGTGTTTTCCAGCAGCAGGGCGGCGACGTCGCGCCCGGCCGCGGCCCAGGTCCGGGCGAAGCCCTCCAGGGCCGCCACGCAGCCCGGGCCGTCCGGCGGCGGATGCAGCACGTAGCCCCAGGGCGCGAGGAAGTCCGTGCGTTCGGCCAACCGCAGGGCGGTTTCGGCCGCGCTGGCCGCGCCGCGCTCCCAGCCCGGGGCGAGCGGCAGGTGCGCGTGCCAGGCCCAGGGCGTTTCGGCCAGCCAGCCCGGCAGGTCCGCGTCCGTGTAGGCCAGGCAGGCTTCGGCCTCGAAGAGCAGCAGCCCCACGTCGGCCGCGTGCGCTCCGGCCAGGAGCGCGTCGGCCGGGTCGGGGGCGTATTTGGGGTCGATTCCGCGCATTCCGTGGACCTCGGGGAACTCCCCCGCCTCGGCCGCCGCGCGCAACGCGAGCAGGGCGCGCACGTTGCCGGGCACGGCGGCGGGCACCAGGAAGGAGGGCGCGGAGAGCAGGAGTCGGTCGGGCATGGCGGTGCGGTGGTTGCGGGCCGGTGGTCGGAAGGGTGGCGCGAGTCGATGGCATCCTCTGTTGCCGGCGGTCCGCTTGTTGCGACCGTGTCCTCTCGCCGCAGGCGCGCCAAAAAGTTTGGGAGAGTCCAGAGAACCCTTTTCAAAGGGTTCTCTGGCCGCCGGAGGCCACACTAGAGCAGGTTGAGCTGCTTTTCCTTGCGCTGGGTGTGCGCCACCAGGGTGGAGCGTTTCATGGCCGCGTCGTCCAGGTCCGCGAAGAAGCGCGAGGGCGTGAGGCGCAGTTCGCGGCCGAAGAGCGTGCGCGCGGCCGCGTGCGAGAGGTAGAGCAGGGACTTGGCCCGCGTCAGGCCCACGTAGAGCAGGCGGCGCTCCTCGTCCTGGTCGGGCCTGTCGCCGTTGCGCGTGGCCTTGCCGGAAAAGAACCCGGGCCCGGCGAAGGGCAGGATGCCGTCCTCCAGCGCGGGCAGGAACACGGCCTCGAACTCCAGCCCCTTGGCCGCGTGCAGGCTCATGACCTGGACCTTTTCGCTGCGCGCGCGGACCATCTCCAGCTCGGACTGGAGGTTGACCCAGTTGAGCAGCCCGGTCCAGCCGCCGAGTTCGTCGAAGGCGCGCACGAGTTTCTTGAATTCCGGGCCCTTCCAGAACAGTGCGTCGAAACGGTGGCCGTCCTGCATGTAGGCGGCGATGCCCAGGGGCCCCTGGGCGATGACGCGCTCCGGGCACTCCAGAGGGTCCGCGTCCGCGTCGTTGTTCTCCGCGTTTTCGGCGCGTTCGGGGCCGCGCGCCGCGGGCCCGGCGATGCCCAGGAAGCGTCCGGCCGCGGCCAGGATCGCGCCCACGCGCGGCTCGGCCCAGAAGGCCTCGGCCTCGGGCGCGGAGCAGGGCACGCCCGCGCGGTCCAGGGTGGCGCGGATCAGCGGGATGAGCGCCTTGAAGCGCACGAGCACGGCCACGTCGCCCGGGGCCAGGGACCCGGCCAGGGCGGCCTCGGCGGGCTCGTCGCCGTCCGTGCCCGCCGCCTGCGCGCCAGCGCGCGCGGCGCGGGCCGCGTCGGCCAGGGAGTGGCTCGTGGCCCCGAGCAGGGTGCGCACGCGCTCGGCGATCCAGGCGGCCTCGCTGCGGCCCGTGGGGGCCTCGAACAGGCGCACGGCCCCGGGCCGGGCCGCGTGGGCCGCGAGCGGGCCGCTCCCGGGGAACAGGCCCGCGGAGAAATCGAGCAGGGACTGGGCCGAGCGGTAGTTCTCGGTCAGTTCGATGACCGTGAGGTCGGGCCAGCAGGCCTCCAGGGCCTCGCGCACCCGGCCGTGCGCGCCGCGAAAGCCGTAGATGGACTGGCGCGGGTCGCCGATGGCGAAGAGCCCCGCGCCCTCGGCCCCCACCAGGCCCCGGACGAGCGCGAGCTGCAGGGCCGAGAGGTCCTGGGCCTCGTCCACGAGCACGTCGGTGTATGGGCAGGCGTAGATGGCGTTGTCGATCTGCTCCAGCCAGAATTCGAGCAGGTCCGTGTAGTCCGCCAGGTTCCAGGATTCCTTGAGCTTGACGTAGTTGTGGTGCAGCTCGCCGAACTCGGCCAGGGCCGGGTCGTCGGGCATTCTGCGCTCGCGCGCCAGGTTCAGCGCGGCCCAGGCGGTTTTGAGCGTGGCCGCGTCCGCGCCGGGGTTGGCCTCGGCGAAGACGCGGCGCGCGCCGTCCTCGGAGAGCAGCACGGGCGCGTCCTCCCAGGCGTTCTTCCAGACCTCGAAGGCCAGGCTGTGCAGGGTGTCGGCGCGCGGCAGGGAGACGCTCTCGCCGAAAAGCGCCACGAGACGCTCCTCCATCTCGCGCGCGGCGCGGCGCGTGAAGGTCACGGCGAGCACGCGGCGCGGGTTCTTGCCCGCGTCGAGCAGGGCGGCCACGCGGCCGATGAGCGTCTGGGTCTTGCCCGTGCCGGGTCCGGCGACCACGAGCACCGGGCCGGGCCCGGCCTCGATGGCGCGCTGCTGCGGCTCGTTGTAGGACACGGCGCCGGGCGTGGCCGGGGCTGCGGCCGCCGCGCCCCGGGCCGGAGCGGAATCGGCGGTCGCGTCGGCCGCGTCGGCGTCGCCCGCGCTCGCCGCCTTGCGCCGCACGCGCGGCGCGGCGTCCGGGCCCCCCGGACCGCCTGGGCCGCCCAGGCCGCCCAGAATGCGGCCCGAGCGGATCTCCTTGCGCTCGCGCTCGGTGAACACGGTGATCACGCCGTACTCGCCGTCGTAGCCGGGCTGGCGGATGACCTCGCCCCGGCGCATGCGGCCGATGCCCTCGGCCAGAGGGGCGGAGAGCTTGGCGATGTCCTCCAGGGGCGTGTCCTGGAGAATGGTCAGCTCCGGGCCGAAGCGCATCAGGAGCTTGGCGTAGAACGCGGTCACGGCCTTGGTGGCCGGGCCCTTGCCGAGCACCTCGCCGACGATCTCCGGCAGGGGCACGAGCGAGACGAAGCCGGGCTGGCCCGCGGGCTGGCGCGGGGCGTCGCGGTCGGCCAGCTCGGTGACGCGGTTGAGCACGCCCACGGTGAGCGGCTTGCCGCAGACCGGGCAGATGCCGCCCTTGGCCAGGGTCTCGCGCGGCTCCAGGACCACGCCGCACTTGCGGTGCCCGTCCAGGTGGTACTTGCCCTCCTCGGGGAAGAACTCCACGGTGCCCAGGAACTTGTGGCCCAGTGCCTCGCCGCGCAGGCTGCGGAAGATGCCCTCGTAGGACACGTCGCCGGAAAAGAGGTTGCACTCGCGCGCGAGCTTGGCCCCGGAGTGGGCGTCGGAGTTGGAGATCATCCGGAAGGAGTCCAGCGCGGACCACATCCAGTTCATCTCCGGGTCCGAGGACAGGCCGGTCTCCAGAGCGAAGATGTGCGGGGTCAGGTCGCCGAAGCATTCCTGGATGGAGTCGAAGCCGGACTTGGAGCCGAAGAGGGAGAACCACGGGGTCCAGACGTGCGCGGGCACGAGAAAGGCCAGGGCGTCGGTCTCCAGGACCATCTCCAGCAGGTTGCGCGCGTCCAGGCCGAGGATGGGGCGGCCGTCGGACTCCAGGTTGCCGACCTGGGCCAGGCGCTTGTTGAAGCGCTCGGCGGCTTCGAAGGAGGGCATGATCACCACGTTGTGGTTTTTGCGCACCTTGCCGTTCTTCTTATAGATGCAGCTGATCTCGGCCTGGAGCATGAAGTGCGTGCGGCCGGGCATGCGGAAGCCTTCGAGCCAGGGCAGCTCGCGCGCGACGCCCATGCCCGAAGCCATGGTGAACAGGCCCGAGCGCGGGTCCTCCTCCAGGGTCTCCTTGAGCTCGGCGAGCCAGGCCGGGTGGGTGAAGTCGCCGGTGCCGAGCACGTCGATGCCCTTGGCGCGCGCCCAGGCCGTGAGCTGGCGCGTGGTGAGGTCCTTGCTGGTGGCCCGGGAAAAGCGGGAATGGATGTGCAGGTCGGCGCGGAACTGGTTCATGCGTGCGTTCACCCCTGGTTTGTGCGGGTGTACCAGAAACCGGGCCCAAAGGCCACGCCCGCGCGGCGGCCCGACCGGCTGGGCGGCGGGCCGGACGGCGCGGCGGCGGCCCAGGCCGGACGGGGCGGAAACCGGTGGATGAGGGAGGTAGGGAGGCCGGAGAAAGGGGGGAAGCGGCGGCAGGCGGAAGAAGAAGCGGCGGAGCGCGGCGAACGGCTTGCTTTTGCGCGCGCCCCGTTTTACCCAGGTCCGGGGAGTTCCGTGCACCGTCCGGTGCGAATCCGTTCAACCCGCGTGGAATCATGAAAAAAGTACGGCTGGCAACGGTGGCGATGGTCATGGCTGTGGCGGCGCTTTGCGCCGCGCCCCAGGGGGGGCTCGCCCGGGGTTGGGACTGGGGCCGGTGGGACCGGGACCGCGCCGGGCAGCAGCGCAACGCCACGGCGCAGACGCCCGCGGCGCGGACCATGGCCGACCGGCTGGCCACGCTGGACCGGGACGCCTCCGGCGCTTCGGGCGTTCCGGATGCTTTGGGCGCGGGGGGCGCGGGGGGCGCAGGGGCCGCGAGTGGCGGCCAGCAGGGCGTTGCCCCGCAAGCGGGGCGGGCCTCGGCGGGGGCCGTGGGCGCGGTGCCCAAGCCCCTGTCCTGGGTGCGCCACCCGGATGCGGAATCGGCGGCCGCGCCGCAGGCCGACGCCGGGCGGGAGAGGACGATGCGGGCCGCGCCCGGGAGCACGCCCAGACCCACGCCTGATGGCGCGTCCGAAACGTCTTTCGCCCGGGGCGCAGGCGCTGGGCAAGCCGTAACCTCTCGTTCGGGCGCACCTGTTTCCGGCGTTCCGGCGGTCTCCGCCCCGGCGCGGGCCACGACCGAGGCCGCGATTGCGGGTGCGGCTGGGGGCACGACTGGGGGCACGACTTGGGGCACGACCGGGGGCGCGGATTTCGTCCGGCTCGGGGCCGCGCCGCAGCGCTCCACGGCCGTGCCCGAGCCCTTGCCGCCCCTGCCGTCCCCACCGACGTCGCCGCGCAAACCGGCATCCCCCGCCGTTCCCGCGCCCCGGCCCGCGCCGCCCGCCCCCACCGCGGCGGCTTCGGCGACCCAGGCGGCCCTTGCCGCCACGGCCGCCGGGACCGAGGCCCCGAACGAAGCGGCGGCAAGCCCCGCGCTCCCGGCCGCGCGCGTGCAGACCGCCGCGCCTGACGCACAGGCCGCGCCTGCCGCACAGGCCGCGCCTGCCGCACAGGCCGCGCCTGCCGCGCAGGTCGCGCCTGCCGTGTCTAGTCGCGCCGTGGGGGCGTCGCCCGCCCGCCCGGCCGTTGCGGAAAAGGCGTTGGCCGAGGAGGGATGGGGCGAGATCGCCCCGACGGGCGCGGCCGCTCCGGCGACGGCCGTCCCGGCGACGAGGGCCACAGCGAAACGGGACGCCGAGGCAACGATCGAGCCCGTGCGGCCGTACGTGGAGGCCGTGCCCTCGCAGGCCGTGCGCGCCACGGCCGAACAGCCCGCGTCCGTGTCCGCGCAGACCGAGGCCACCGTGACCATGCTCGCGCCGCGCGGCGACGCGAGCCGCACCGGCGAGGCCGGTCTTTCGGATCCGCAGGTGGAGCATTTCCTGCGCGTGGCCATGTACGACCGCGACGAACAGGAGTTCCACCGCGGCCGCGGCCTGCCCGGGGAGCCCGCGCCGCGCGTGCTCACGCGCTGGGAGGGGGACGTGATCGTGCGCGTGGCGGGCGACGCGGCGCCCGAGGCGCTGGCCCTGGTGCGCGCGGCCGTGCGCCGCGTGGACGGCGCGCTGCCGATCAACGGCGGCGTGCGCGCGCGCATGGCGGAGCAGGGCGGCAACGTGGCCGTGTACGTGTTCCCGCGCGCGCCCTCGCGGGACGTCGAGGCCTATTCCACCCTGCGCCACGACGGCGCGCGCATCACGGGCGCCGAGATCGTGCTCTACCAGGACCTGCTCACGGAAAAGGTGGTGGTGCGCGAGTTTTTGCGCGTCCTGGGGCTGCCGGGCGAGGACGCCAAGTTGCCGGGCACGGTGCTCGCGCCGGTGGCGACCGGCGCGTCGGGCAAGCGCGCCGCAATCGGGCCGCTGCCGGACCTGGACGCCGACGCCCTGCGCATCCTCTACGGCCCGACCCTGCGCGCGGGCATGAACATCGAAGAGGTGCGCACCGCGTTGCGCTAGGCGCGCCGCGCGGCCGGTGGCCGGTCGCGGAGCGGACACCGGCCGCCGGGCGGGAGATCTGGTCTGGTCCGGGTCAGTGTGGTCCTTCAGCGTGGTCCGGGTCTGGCCTGGCCAGGAGCAGGGCGGCTTCCAGCCGTAGTTGGTCGGCGAGGGCGGTGGGCGCGTTGCGGCGGGCGAACTCCTTCTGGGCGAATTCCTCCAGGGCGCGGGCCAGCAGGGTGCGGGGCTGCCCGGCGCAACCGGAGAGCAGGGCCGCGAGGCGTGCGGCGAAAGGCGTGGGGGCGAAGTTTGGCGCGGCATCTTCGAGCGGGGCCGCGGGCGGTACTTCGGAAGCGATGTTTTTTCCCCGTGGGTCGTTTTGGGGCACCACCGCTGCTACGGGCCGGGCTGTCGTAGTCGCGTTGAGGGCGGTGATGGAATTCCCGATGGCGTTCGGCACGACGTTCGGCACGACGTTCGGCGCGGCATTCGGCGCGGCATTCGGCACGACGATCGGCCGGGCGCTCGGCACGGCGGCCAAGTCCGTGCGGGGATCGGCCGGAATGGCTTCGGCGGGGCCGCTCCATTCCTCTTCTTGTCCCAGGGCGAGCAGCGCGGCGGCGCGTCCGGCGCGGCGGCCGAAGACCAGGGCGGCGGCGGCCATGGCCCCGCCCAGCCGGTTGGCCCCGTGCATGCCCGTGGCGCATTCGCCGCAGGCGTAGAGCCCGGGCGCGGAGGTGCGGCCGTGGGCGTCGATGAGCGCGCCGCCGTTGCCCGCCTGGGCAAAGAGCGCCACGGCGCGCCACTCCCCGCCCGGCGGGCGCACGCGCACCAGCCCGGCACCGCCGACGGGTTCGGCGCTCGGTGGGGCGTCCGGCCGCCAGGGCGCGGCATGGGCCAGGAGGAAGACGTCCAAGGCTGCGTCTTCCAGGTGGAAGTTGGGCTGTGCGGTTTCGGCCTCGTTGGCCATGGGCACATGCGCGGAACGCGATGCGGCTAGGTGCGCCAGATGGCCGAGGCCGGGGACGAAGGACGCGGCGGGATCGGATCGCATGTCGGCCTGGACGGGAGTGGCGGCGGAGCATGGCCGGTCGGGGGCGCCGGCGGGCGGCGCGGCGGCGTCCGCCCCGCAAGGGGCGGGTCGGGGCGCGCCGTCCGATGCAGCGTTGTCGGCCATATCCGGTCCGGCTTTTCCGGCAACGTCGCGTCCGGCTTCGTCGCGTCCGGCAACGTCGCGTCCGGCAACGTCGCGTCCGGTTTCGGCCGCGCCGCCGGGCGCGACCTCCCAGCCCTCGCGCGCGGCCCGCTGCAGGGGGAAGTATTCGTGCGTGGCGGCGTCGTGCCAGGCGAACTGCACGAAGCCCGTGTTGGCCAGCCGCGCGCCCGCCCGGGCGAGCAGGGCGTGGGCGACGCCCGGATTTTCCGGCCCGGCCAGGGTGCGCGCAAAGAGCGGGGCCGGGCCGCCCAGGGCCGCGACCACGCACCGCGCCGTCACGGTGCGCGCCGCGCCGTCCGCCGCCAGCAGCACCCGCCACGTGCCGTCACCGGCCGGGGCGAGGTCGAAGACCGCGCCCGGCTCCAGGAACACGCCGCCCAGGGTCCGGAACCTACGCGCGAGCAGCGCGAAGAGGCCGGGCAGGTCGTCGCAGAGCACGCCCGAGGCTACGGCCGGGGCGAAGCACCCGGGCACGCGCAGGAGCTCGCCCGCAGCCGCGCGCCGCAGTCGCGCTCCCCATTCCTCCAGCTCGGCCACGCTCCCGCGCGCCTCGGCAAAGAGGACGCGCACCAGCTCCGGGCGCACCACGCCCGGTGCGCCGATCTCCAGGGCGCGCGCAGCGAGCGCCCTGGCCTGGGAGCCGAAGTGGTCGCCGCCGGAGAGGGCGTTCGGGGAGCCGCTCGGGGCGGCGTCCGGGGGGGTGCTCGGGGTGGTTTTCGCGGCTGCGTCTGGAGCGACGTCCGGTGAACTGCCCGAGGAGTCGTCTGGGGCCTGGATGCCGAGCACCCCGTTGCGGTTGGCGAAGGACGACCCGGTCGGACCGGCGTGCGCCGCGAGCACGGCCACTCGCAGGGTGCGGCCGCATGGCGGCGGCGTTGCGGCGTCTGCGCGGGCCGGGCCCGCGCCGGGGTGATCGGGGCCGGTTCGTGCGGCCGGGGGGATGCCCGAGGGGGCCGGTCCGGAGTTGTCGGGCCAGGTCCGGGCGTCCGGAGGGGCCGAAGAGGCCGGGTCGCCATGGGCCGGGAGTCCGGCCGCGCACTCCAGCGCAGCGATGGCCGCGCGCATTCCGGCGAGGCCCGCGCCGAGCACGAGCACGTCGAAATCGGGCGTGCCCTGGCCGGGTGCGCGGCGCGTCCCGTGGTCGGGATTTGTCCGACGGGTTTGGTCGGAAGGGCGCGTGGGCATGGGCGGGCTCCTGTGCCCGGCGTGCGTTTCGTTTCGGGCGCATACCGGGCGGCTCGACGATAGGCCAAAAGCCCGCCCCCGTGAACCGCCCCGCGGCGCAGCAATGCCGCCGCACCGCCCGGCGCGCCGCACCGCCCACCATCTTTCCCGCTCCTCCCGCGCCCGCTCCTCCCGTCCGGCATCCACGCGGTCTCGACAGTCACCCCTTTCCTCATCCAACCAGCAGTTTTTGGGGGAGAGGTGGGGTGGAGGGGGGCCCGGG